>MESI01000066.1 GCA_001770935.1 Burkholderiales bacterium RIFCSPLOWO2_12_FULL_61_40
TGCACATTTGACGCAACCGCGTGCTGTCCTAAAAGCGCAATTACAGGTGCAGCGCGATCTCATCATGGCTGCTGTCTATGCTTAAGTCAGTGCCATTGGAGCCTGGCCCCTTTTCCCCGGGCCCCTTTTCCCCGGCCATGCCCGCTATTAATCGAGCCTGGCCCCTTTTCCATGGCCCCTTTTCCCATTTTCCCAAACGCACAGGGATTGGGACAGAAACCTTTCATTCGAGCCCGGCCTCTTTTCTGCGGCCACATGTCGGATTTATTGACAGAAAAGAATGCCCCGCATGCATCCCTGCAGCTAAGTCATTGATTCAACTTCCGATTTTTTTTCAGGCACCATTTTTGCTCTCTCCGGCAAGTGCGCCTCTGGCCTGTGAATACGCATAGGCCATTGCAATACTTTTCCAAAGGAGAGCTCAAATGAACAACACATGGATCCGCAAGGCTTTTTCCCCCGTGGTGGCACTGGTGTTTGGCGTGTCAAGTGTCGGCGCGGGCGCAGCACCTATCTTCTGGACCGATTGGACCGGCACCAACCCCGTGTCAACGGGTTTCCAGGGCGCTGGCACGATCACCACCACAAGCTCCACGATTGGCGTAACGTATACCAATCCGATAGGCGTCGGCTTTTTTGACACCGGCGGCGGCACCGATTTCTGGACCGGCGGGGCTGGCGCAACGTCGCCTTACACCAGCACAGCGGTAGACAACCGCCCCACGGGATCGGACATCATCGCCTTGCGCTTTGCCGGGAGCCAAACGCTGCAATTTTCACAGTCGGTGGCCAACCCCGTCTTCGGGTTCGTCAGCCTCAACGGCAACGGCTATGCCTTCGACCGAGATTTCGAACTGCTGAGCCTGGGTGGCGTGGATGGCAATGCCTGTGGTTTCTGGGGCTGCGGTGGCGCCAGCAAAGTGGTGGTGGACCTGGGGGGTGGGAATTTTGAATACCAGCTCAACAGCAACAACATCGGCGGCACCGAACCACACGGCGCGCTTCGGTTTGTCGGTGCATTCGACACGGTGACCTGGAGAAGCACCTCCAACGAGTTCTGGAATGGTTTCACCGTTGGCGTACAAGGCACGGCCGACGAAGTCTTTCCCGGGGCGGGCGTCCCCGAACCCAGTTCGCTTGCGCTGTTGGGCATAGCCCTGTTTGGCCTCGCAGCGTCCTGCAAGCGCAAACAAACCTAGATTGCAATTGCGTATCGCTGCGTCCGTGCCAAGTGGCAACCATTCATAGCCAAAACAGGACCCAGCCCTCGTAGATACTGCGTAAGCAGCTCCTAAATCAGGAGCAAATGTTTTAAAAGGGGCCAGGCTCGATTAAAATATTCACCATGCCCCGCCGCCCCCGCATCCACCTTGATGGCGTGCCCCTGCACATCGTGCAGCGCGGGCACAACCGCCAACCCTGCTTCTTTGCCGACGCCGACTACCTGGCTTATCTGGAATGGCTGAACGACGCAGCCCGCCACACCGGCTGCCAGATCCACGCCTACGCGCTCATGACCAACCATGTGCACCTGCTGCTCACCCCCGGCGACGCACAAGCCATCTCGCGCATGATGGTGTCTCTGGGCAGGCGTTATGTGCCCTACATCAACGCCACGTACCGGCGCTCGGGCACCCTGTGGGAAGGACGCTACAAATCCTCCTTGGTCCAGTCCGAGGCCTACCTGCTAGCCTGCATGCGCTATATCGAACTCAACCCGGTGCGCGCTGGCCTGTGCAGCGACCCTGCACACTACCGCTGGAGCAGCTACCGCGCCAATGCCCTGGGTGACAGCGCCCCCCAGCTGACGCCACACCCGCTGTACACCACGCTGGGCGCAGACGACGCCAGCCGCCAAGCGGCCTACCGTGAACTCTTCCACCAGGTCTTGCCCGACACAACCATCGCGGACATCCGGCTCGCCCTCCACCAGACCCAGCCTTTGGGCAACAACCGCTTCTTCGACGCCATAGAACAAGCCACCGGCCAGCGCCGCGAAGCCAAACCCCGTGGCAGACCACGCAAAGCTGCGCAAGACGCGGACGGTAACCCCCGGCAGATGGGGCTTTCGGGGTTGGATGGATGAGGGCCGCTGCGGGTGGATCATGGTGAAAACAGCCTCCAGCCCTTACAGGATGTGCGTTAGCAGCTACATAAACAATAGCAAAATTAAATATTGCCCACATGACATTCCCAACGCAGCGGTTGAGGTCACTGGTTTTTATGGGGCTGCTGCACGCAGGAGGTACCGGAGCAAGGGCGGCTGACGCGATGCCGATTTTTAATTTGAACCTGGCCCCTTTTCCCTTTTTCCCTCTTTTCCCCTTTTCCGCCATTTCCGTTTTCACTTGGCCCCTTTTCCACTTTTTTCAGCGCTGGCGCTGTGCCAGCTCGACGATGACTTGCTCAAGCGCCGTCGTTCCGGCCCATTCGACCGCGCTGGGATCGCTCTTGATGTCGATATGCGAGCCATTGAGGCCACGGGTCATTTCGGTGAAACCAGCAAGGGCAGCCTTTGAGAAATGGGCTTGCGCCAGCGCATGGGGCCACTCAGCTTCCGGCAGGACGGCCACGTCGACAGGCTTCCCAAGCGTGGCTGAAACAATAGCGGCAACATCGTTCGGGGTGTAGTCTTTGGGCCCCGAGAGGGTGGCAACGCAGCTCCCCGTCCTTTTTTCTTGCAGCAAAGCAGCTGCGGCGCTGCCGACATCCACAGTCGCCACCATGGGGAGAGGACGCTGTGGTGGTGCCAGAAACGTCGGCAGGGTGCCGCTGCGCACGGCCTGTCCGACCATTGGCATCCAGTTCTCCATGAAATAGGCCGCGCGCAGGAAGACGGTGGGTACACCGGCCTCAATCAAACGCTGCTCGAACATGCGGTTCATCCCGATCCATCCCGTTCCGCTTTCACGGTCGGCGCCCACCGAGGAAAGAGCCACAAGCCGGGGCACGTCCGCCGCAACCGCGGCGCGCGCCGTGGTGCTGGCAATCAAGTCTGCCCTCTCGAACAGGTCTTCACGGTTGTAGTGCTGCGGGCTGACGACATAGGCGCCCTGGGCCTGACTGAGCGCCTGGGTCATGGAGGCCAGGTCTGTCAGATCGGCCACGGCAAGCTCTGCGCCGCGTTCGGCCCACGGCCGGCCCTTGGCTGGGTCGCGCACCACGACGCGCACAGGATGGCCGGAGCGCAAAAGCGCATCGGCGGCAGCGGTGCCGGTACGGCCGGTCACGCCGAATACAACGTAAGGAAGGGGGGAAGCAGTCATACAAAAATCTCCTGGGTTGATGAACCTGAATGGTGGATGATTGGTCCACATACATCAATGGCATGAAAGTCATAGTCAACATGCACCAAGTGGATTTATCTACCGTCGACCTCAATCTGTTAAAGCTATTCGAAGCACTCGTTCGGGAGCGAAGTGTCACCCTGGCGGGCCTGCGCCTGGGCTTGAGCCAACCGGCCGCCAGCCGCGCGCTGGGGCGACTGCGCACGATGCTGGGTGATCGCCTGGTGGTCCGCGGCAAGCTCGGGCTGGAACTGACGCCACGCGGTGAAGCGCTGGCCAGTCCAGTGGCCAGGCTGCTGGACGATGCCCGAGGTATCGTCTCGCCTGCCGTCTTCGATCCCGCCTCTGCAACGGGTCGTATCACCATCGCCGCGCACGACCACCTGAGCCTGATGGTCCTGGCGGGTTTGATCGCCCGCTTCGAGCGCCATGCGCCCGCGCTCAGTCTCCATATCGCGCAACCCGCCGGGGACAACGTGCGGCTGGTCGAGCAAGGGGACGCAGATCTGGCACTGGGCATTTTCGAGGCCCTACCCGGCAGTCTCCATCGGCGCGGCCTTTACACCGACCGCTTGGTATGCGTGGTGAGGTCCGATCACCCCGGTGTGGCAGACGGACTCAGCCTGGAGCGTTATGTGGGCTTGCGCCACGTCACCGTGACCATTTCCGGAGTGGGAGAGAGCGCAGTCGACGTTGCTCTCGCGACACTGGGGCTCACGCGCCACGTCGCGCTGCGCGTTCCCCACTTTCTTGCCGGTGCGATGTTGGTGGCGGACAGTGACATGGTTCTCACCTTGCCAAGCCGTTTGGCGTACCTACTTGCGAAAAGGCTCCCGCTCGCGCTCGTGGATCTGCCGCTAAAGGTTGCGCCCTTGTCGCCAGCCATGATCTGGCATGAGCGCTTCCACGGCGACCCTGCACATGTTTGGGTCAGGCAACAGCTTGTCGACATCGTCGCGTCGTTCAATGCAGTCGGGTGAACATTAATTCGAGCCTGGCCCCTTTTAAAAGAAAACAGGCCACAGCCCCCGTAGATACTGCGCAAGCAGCTCCTAAATCAGGAGCAAAAGTATTTCAATAACGTCAGGCCTGGGCCAGCAGGGCTGCTGCTGGCAGGCGGGCGAACGCGGCGGCCAGGGTGATGTGCCCCTGCATGACGACGTGCACCGCGCCGCTCAGGGCATCGGTCAGCCGCGTGCCCTCGGGCATATCGACCTGGACGGCCGTATCGCCCCAGGTGGCCTCCCCCAGCGGTGGACGCAGCGCCTCGCCCTGCAGCCGGGCGAAGAGCCGTGCGGCCAGAACCACCAGCGTGTGGCCCTGGTGGCGGCGGGCGAAGGCAATGACGTGCTCGGCCTGCGCGCCATGGACGGCGAGCGCCGTGTAGTTCCCTTCGCGGAACAGGGCCGCTTGGGCCTGGCGCAGCGCCAGCAGGCGCCAGAGGGTCCACAACTTGGCGCGGCCATCGTGCGGGGTGGCCGCCAGCGACGCCAGCTGCGCGGGGTCCAGCGCCTGCAGCGCAGTCAGGCTCTGCTCCAGGGCGGCGTAGTCCACCGGGTTGCGGTTGTCCGGGTCCACCAGCGTCAGGGCCACTTGCTCGTGACCCTGGTACAGGTCGGGCACCCCCGGAGAGCTCAGTTTGAGCAGGGTCATGCTCAGGCTGTTGAAGGCACCAAACCACGCCAGCGTGGCGCCCAGCCGCTGCAACTGCTCCAGAAACGGGTTGTCGTCCGGGCTGCTGAGCACGGCGCGCACAAAGCCTTCCAGCGTGGATTCATACGCCAGGTTCGGATTGGTCCAACGGGTGTCCACCTTGGCCTCCCGCGCCGCTTTGCGCATGTACTGCACGATACGCTCGGTATAAGGCTGCAGCGTGCCTGCCCCCAGGGCGCCCGGCGACAGCGTGCCCAGCAGGGTCTGGTACAGCAGGTACTCGTCGGCGTGTGAAGGTGCGCCTGCGGGAGCGCCCTGCGCTTGCAGCGCCGCACGGATGCCCCGGTTCAGATCCCTCCAGCGGCGCAGCGCCAAACGCCAGGTGGCCGGCATTTCGGACAGCACGTTGATGCGGTTGCGCACATCCTCCGAACGCTTGTTGTCATGCGTGGAGCTTGCCAGCAGGGTGTGCGGCCATTGCTGGGCCCGCAGGGCGTTGGCCTGGTGAAAGTCGGCCACGCTCACACCAAACCGATCGGGGTCGCCGCCCACCTCGTTGAGCGAACTCAGGGGAAAGTAACGGTAAAAAGCCGTGTCCTCCACGCCCTTGGCCGCCACCGGGGCGCTGAATTGCTGGAACCGGACCGCAAAGCGCCGCACGCGTTCGCCGACGTCAGCCGATGCGCCCGGCACGGCACGGCCCAGCAGGGTCTGGCGCACAAAGCCGAACACCGACAGATCGGCATCCTGGCTGGAGCGCTCGGCCTGCTGCACGGACCAATCCACATAGTGCTGGTCCTGCGCAGTGGCCTCGTCCAGGATGTAGGTGCGGTACACCGGCATGCAGGCCGTGACTTCGGCCAGCGCCCGGCGCAGGGCGTTGTGGGTGTAGTCACGGGTTCGCCGGTCGGCGCGGGCGATGCGCAGCAACTCGGTGGACAGCACATTCAGTTCCGACGACAGGGTGGTGCGCATGATGTCGCGTTTGCCCGCACGCGCCACCTCCCGAAAGGGCTGCCCGATGCCTGTGAAGTTGCGCCAGATGCAGCCAAACCTGGCTTCGGCGGAGGTATCGACGAGCACGCCGTTGGCGAGGTTGGCAAAGTCATAACCCGTGGTGCCGTGGATGGACCAGCTCAGCGGCAGCTCTTCGTGGGGCGCCACGATCTTTTCCGCCACCACATAGAGCCAGCGCGCGGGGCGGCCATCGGCCTCCTGGCCTGGCAGCACCAGGCCCGCGCGCCGGGCATAGCCTTCTTGCAGTTGCGCAAAATAGCGCGCCGGGTCAAACAGCCCGTCGGGATGGTCAATGCGCAGCCCGTCCACCAGGCCCGCACAGGCCAGGTCCAGCGCGAACGACTGCGTGGCTTCAAACACCTCTTCACGCTCCATGCGCAAAGCAGCCAGTTCGTTGATATCGAAGAAGCGCCGGTAGTTGATCTCGTCCGCCGCCACGCGCCAGTAGGCCAGGCGGTAGGCCTGCGCCTCGATCAGCGCATGCAAGGCATCCCGCGCGCTCGCAAGGTTGAGCTCGGCCACAGCCGCGGCGATGGCCTGCGCCACGGCCGGATTGCGGGCCACCAGCCGCGCGAGCCGGGTTTTGAGCAGTTCCTTGTCGCGAGCCCGCTCCGCACGGGCATCGGGCTCACTGGCGTCGCGCCCGGGCAAGTGCCCAAACGCCGTGGCGGTGCTGGCCAGACTGGCTCCCAGGTCCACATCGTTGAGCCGGGCCTGGGCGCGCACCAGCACCAGGGGATAACTCTCGGGTGCCAGCGGAAAGCGGTGCGCAAAGTAGTGCAGCGCCAGACTCCCGCTGTCTTCTTCAAAGCGCAGCACCACCGCGCCGGTCATCAGCACGTCCCCGTAATGGTCCCCCAACACCGGCAACAGCACTTTGCCGGTGAGTTCCGGGTTGAGCGGCTGCCAGTCGATGTCGAAGTGCTGCGCAAACAGCGACGCGGGGCCGCTTTCCAGCACGTCCATCCACCAGGCGTTGTCCGCCCCCAGCACGCCCATGTGGTTGGGCACCATGTCCAGCAGCAGGCCCATGCCGCGCTCGTGCAGCGCCGCGACGAAGCGCTCGAAGCCCTCGCGTCCGCCGAGTTCGGGGTTGACCTCGCCATGGGCCACCACGTCGTAGCCATGCATGCTGCCGGCACGGGCCCGCTGGATGGGAGAACAATACACATGGCTCACCCCCAGGCGCGCCAGGTAGGGCAGGATGCGCATGGCATCACCAAAGCCAAAGTCCTTGTGGAGCTGCAGGCGGTAGGTGGCGCGCGGCACTTTGGCCTGCACACGGCCCCGGCCCAACGGCGTGCGGGACCGGTGCGGACGCAACTCCGCCAGGGTATGGCCCAGCCCCCGCAGGGCCGCATGGCAGGCCAGGGCCTGCAGGTCCAGCGGCAATTTGCGCCGCCAGTTGGGCTGATCGCCCCCACTGCCCGGCAGGTTGACCGACTCGGCCACCCCCAGCACGTCCTCCAGCTGGACCGTCATCAGCGCGCACGGGCTGGCGGCGAGGTAGGCATGGACCGCCTGCACCACCCCAGGCGACAGGTCCTGCTGGCCTGCGGCCAGCGCCACCTGCGCCAGCGGCAACAGGCCCGCGTGCTGCAGCGCCAGCAAGAGCTGCAGGCGGTCCTTGGCGCGCGCCAGCAGTTGCTGCTCCAGACGCAAGGGGTCCGGGTACAGGCCCAGCTGCCAGCGCCGCTGCAAGTCCTGCCCGCGCCACCATCCGGCCAACGGTGCCAGGTCATGCGTGCCCACCGCCGCCAGCGCCTGGGGGGGGTAATCCGCTGCGGGTTTGAAGTCGCCGTTGGCCTGGCGTTCAAAGTACAGCAGCCGGTAGGACAGCACGTCCACGCGTGCCAAAGCCGCACGCACCACATCGTCCACCGTCCCCAGGTCTTCGCCGATCACCATGCAGCGGTTGCGCTGGCTCTCCAGCGCCACGATGGCCAGCAGCTCGTCCAGCGGGTAGTGCACATAGGTGCCTTCGTCCGCGCCCTGCCCTGCCGGTATCCAGAACAGGCGCATCAGGCCCATCACATGGTCGATACGCAGGGCGCCGGCCGCACGCATGTTGGCGCGCAGGGTGTCAATGAACAGGCGGTAGTGGCGGGTGCGCAAGCGGTCGGGGCGCAGCGGCGGCAAGCCCCAGCGCTGCCCTTGCAGGTTGAAGTCGTCCGGGGGGGCGCCCACGCTGGCATGCAGCGCAAAACAGTCCTGATCGGCCCAGACCTCGGAGCCCGCAGCGTCGACCGACACCGCCAGGTCCAGGTACAAGCCCACACCCATGCCCAGGGCCAGGCAGCGGTCACTGGCGGCGGCCAACTGCCGTGCCGCCAGCCACTGCAGGTACAGGTGGTACTGCACACGCCCGGCGTGTTGTGCCGCAAAGTGCGCGGTGTCGGTACCGGCGGGGTCCCGGTACGCGGGTGGCCACACCGGCCAGCCCCAGACCGCGGCATCGGCCTGCTGCCAATGGGCTTGCAGCGCTTCGTACAGCGCATGGCGGTACAGCGCCTCGCCGCCTTCGGCCACAAAAGCCAGAAAAGCGCGGCCCGCGTCGTCGTGGCCGGTGCTGCCATCACTGGAGAGATGCCGTGCGCGAAAGTGGCTGTACAGCAATTCAAGCGCCTCCAACTTCGCCGCCGCCACGCCCACCGGGTCGACCAGCTCGGTCTCGCGCAGAGCGGCCAGCCGCGCCTGAAATTCGGGGGTGCGCAGCAGCCGCTGTAGGGGCTCGCAACTGGCGAAGCCCTCGACTGCCTCCACGTCGATGTACAGCACGTTGAGCTGCTGCCGGGACGACGGGCTGTAGGGGCTGACGTGCGCGGGCTGGTGGGGAAACAGGGCGTGCAGCGGGTTGAGCCCAATGAGGTCTGCGCCCAGCCCCGCCATGTGCCCGACCAGCAGGGCCAGGTCGCTGAAGTCGCCCATGCCCCAGTTGCGCCGGGACCGCAGCGCATACAGCTGCACGGCCGGGCCCCAGACCCGCCCGCCGTCTTGCACTGCTGCGGGCCGGTAGCAGCGCTCGGGCGCGCTGATCACCAGGGTTTCGCCCGGCAAGCCTTCCAGGCCCAGGAAGTGGTAGCCCGCAGCCAGACGCAGCGCCACGGTCAGGGTGCGTTCACTCCACGCCATGCCCTGGTGTTGTGTGCGGGCAGTCTGCGCCAGCAGGCTGGTGTCCGCCACGCCCTCGTGCCGGGTCCCGTCTTCGTCCCGGATGTGCCAATGGAGACGCGCCATGGCCGCAGGCAGGCGCACCACCACGTCCCAGGTCGGGGCGGAGGCCTGGATGGCAACCACCGGCGGCAGCGTCTGGGCCCAGACCGCGCTGCGGGCCTGAACCAGGGCGTCGCGCACACTGGCCGGGTCGTCCACCCGGACACCGAATTCCGCCAGCAAGGCCAGCAGCCCTGCATGCGCCACTGCGTGGTGCGTGCCCCAAATGTCGTGGTACTCGGTGGCAATGCCAAAGTGCGCACACAACTGATTCAGGGCCTGCGTGTCGCGGTGGCTCCAGGGCTCAGGCATGGTTGGGGTGGGTCTTTTGCAGCGTGACGTGCACCGCACCACGGGCCAGCTGCAGCGTGCAGGCGCTGTCCGCCAGTGTGCCAATGGAATAGAGCGGTACGCCCGCCGGTTTGCCGACACCGCCCACCGGCTTGGCGCCAAAATGCGCCAGCAGACGCAACTGTGGCCCCAGCGGATCACCCGTAGGCTTGCCCAGCGTCCATTCGACCCACAGGGTTTCACCAGTGCAGCGAAAGCGCCCTGCGCCGCACGGGCTGGCCAACAGCGGCACCAGCCAGCGCTGGCGCAACGCCAGCAACTGCTTGATGCCGACCCACCATTCCCGGTGCAGAGGTGCGTCGCGCTCGGTCCAATCCAGTTGGGAGGCGAGAAATGTCGCTGCCGCATTGGGGTCTGGAATGCAGGCACGGGCGGCGTCCTCGGAGAAAGCGGCAAAACGGCGAAACTCCTCGTGCCGCCCCCATGACACGGCCTGGGCCAATTCCGGGCCAAAGTCACAGAAATACAGAAACGGCGTGGTGGCCGCGAATTCGTCGCCCATGAACAGCATGGGGGTGTGCGGCGACAGCAGCACACAGGCAAAGACCGCGCGCAACAGCACCGGGTCGCCCAGGGCGTGGATGCGCTCCCCCAGGGCGCGGTTGCCGATCTGGTCGTGCGACTGCACGAATGAGACAAAGGCATGCAGCGGCAAACCGGCACTGGGCTCCCCGCGCAAGGCCCCGTGGCGGTAGGGTGAGGGCTGCCCCTGGTAGATAAAACCCTGGGCCAGTGCACGCCCCAGCTGCGCCACCGGCGCCTGGGCGAAATCGGCGTAGTAGCCATCGGTCTCGCCGGTGGTCAGCACATGGACCGCATGGTGCAGATCGTCATTCCATTGGGCGGTGGCGGCACGCGCAATCCCGTGCGCGTCGCGTTCCAGCAAGGAGGCCTGGTTGGCTTCGTTTTCCAGCACCACATGCACCAGCCGCTCCCGGCCCGGCCCGCTGTGTAGCGCTTCGCAGATCTCGCGCACGATGTGCACGGGAGAATCATCGCGGATGGCGTGCACGGCGTCCATGCGCAAACCGTCGAAATGGAATTCGTCCACCCAGTAGAGCGCGTTGTGGATGAAAAAGTCGCGCACGGTACGTGATTGCGGTCCGTCAAAGTTGATGGCTGCCCCCCAGGGGGTCTGGTGGGCCGGGTTGAAGAATGGGGGGCAGTAGAGGTGCAGGTAGTTGCCCTCCGGGCCAAAATGGTTGTAGACCACGTCCAGCAGCACCGCCAGACCCAGCCCATGCGCCGCATCCACCAGGGCCTTGAGTGCATCCGGCGTGCCATACGCGGCATCGGGCGCAAACGGCAACACGCCGTCATAACCCCAGTTGCGCCGACCCGCAAAATCGGCCACTGGCATCAGCTCCACGGCGGTGATGCCCAGCTCGGCCAGGTCCCCCAGGCGGGCCTGTGCCGCCGCGAAGCTGCCCTCGGGTGTGAACGTGCCCAGGTGCAGTTCGTAGAGCACCACTTCGTGCCACGGGCGTCCGCGCCAGGCCAGGTCTTGCCAGGTGTAGGCGCTGGGGTCGATGACCACGCTGGCGCCATGCACATCGTCCGGGTTGCAGCGCGACGCCGGGTCCGGCACGCGCTGCCCGTTGGGCAGGCAATAGCGGTAGCGGTGGTCGGCCTGGGCCTGTGCCACCACGAGACGGTGCCAGCCCTTGGCATCGCGCACCATGGGCAGGGCCACCGTACCATCGTCGAATCCGTATTCCAGAACCACCTCTTCCAGGGTTGGCGCCCACAGCGCAAAGCGCACACCACCGCTGGGCAGCACAGCCGCCCCGAAGGGCATGGCATGGGCCCGCTTCATGGCGGGGCTCCTGCGCGGCTCAAGAGCACAAAGGACCGGCTTTGCAGCGGATAGACCGCCTCGTTCCACTCCGGTGTGGAGGTGGTATAGGCCTCGTGCTGGGCCGGGGGCAGCGCTTCGGTCGCGGTGTCCAGCAGCAAGCGCCATTCCTTGTTTTTGTCTTGCGGCAAGGTGAATGGCACCTTGCCGTGGTGCGCGTTGAACAGGAACAAAAAATCGTCGTCGATCAGCACTTCGCCATGGACCCCGCGGTCCGACAGGCCCTGGCCCGACATCAGCATCGCCAGACACCGGGCGTTGCCGTCGCCCCAGTCCTGCGCTTGCATCTCGGAGCCGTCGGGTTTGAGCCAGCAGACATCGCGGTCCGTATCCCCCGCAATCCGCTTACCTTCAAAAAAATGGCAACGGCGAAATGCGGGGTGTGTGCGGCGCAGCGCGATCACCCCCTGCACAAAGCAACACAATGCCTGACGCTCGGGCGTCAGTGCCCAGTCCAGCCAGGCCAGCGCGTTGTCCTGGCAATAGGCATTGTTGTTGCCCTGCTGGCTGCGCCCGCGCTCGTCCCCCGCCAACAGCATGGGGACCCCCTGCGACAGCAGCAACGTGGCCAGCAGATTGCGTTTCTGGCGCTCGCGCAGCGCGCGGATATCGGGGTCGTCGGTGGGGCCTTCCGCACCGCAGTTCCAGGAGAGGTTGTTGCTGCTGCCGTCGCGGTTGTCTTCCTGGTTGGCCTCGTTGTGCTTGTCGTTGTACGACAGCAGGTCGTGCAGCGTAAAACCGTCGTGCGCCGTCACGAAGTTGATGCTGGCATGGGGCTGCTTGCCGGACCAGCCGTAGAGGTCTTGCGAGCCGGTGAAACGCTGCGCCAGCTCTCCGATCACGCCGCCGTCGCCCTTCCAGTAGCGGCGCATGGCGTCGCGGTAGCGGTC
Source organism: Burkholderiales bacterium RIFCSPLOWO2_12_FULL_61_40 (assembly GCA_001770935.1). Classification (GTDB taxonomy): domain Bacteria; phylum Pseudomonadota; class Gammaproteobacteria; order Burkholderiales; family Burkholderiaceae_C; genus Allorhodoferax. Next base: position 12,267 of record MESI01000066.1, read on the forward strand.
GTTCCATTCGGCCCAGCCGAGCGGAAACTTGCCCACCTGGTAGCCGCCGCGCCCCAGATCCCAGGGTTCGGCGATCAGCTTGACGCTGTTGAGCGTCGGGTCCTGCTGGATCGCATCAAAGAAACCACCCAGGTTCTCCACCTGGCCGGCCTCGCGCGCCAGCGCCGGTGCCAGGTCGAAGCGAAAGCCGTCGACGTGCATCTCGTCGACCCAGTAGCGCAAGGAATCCATCACCAGCTGAAGGGCCCGTGGATGCTCCAGGTTGACGGTATTGCCGCAGCCCGTGAAGTCGTCGTAGTAGCGGCGGTTGTCCGCCGTGGTGATGTAGTACGACACGTTGTCGACGCCGCGCATGGAGAGCGTGGGTCCCAGCTGGTTGCCTTCGCAGGTGTGGTTGTAGACCACGTCCAGGATGACCTCGATGCCGGCCGAGTGCAGCGTCTTCACCATGGTTTTGAATTCCTTGACCTTGCGCGAGGCGCAGTAGCGCATCTCGGGCGCAAAGAAACCCAGGGTGTTGTAGCCCCAGTAGTTCTGCATGCCTTTTTCTGCCAGGTGCCGGTCGTTCAGGTAGCTGTGCACGGGCAGCAATTCGACCGTGGTCACCCCCAGGTGCTTCAGGTAGTCCACCACCGGCCCGCAGCACAGGGCCGCATAGGTGCCGCGCAGGCGCTCGGGCACATCCGGGTGGGTCATCGTGAAGCCGCGCACATGCAGCTCGTAAATCACCATGTCCTGCCAGGGCACCGCCGGCCTGCGGTCATCGCTCCAGGTGAAGGCGGGCTCCAGCACGCGGCCCTTGGGCATCAGGGGCGCACTGTCGCGGCGGTCAAACGACAGGTCGGCCCGTTTGCTGCCGATGGTGTAGCCGTAGAGCGCGTCACTCCAGCGCAACTGGCCGATCAGGTCTTTCGCATAGGGGTCGACCAGCAGTTTGTGCGGATTGAAACGGTGGCCCGCTTCGGGTTGGTAGGGCCCGTGCACACGGTAGCCATAGGCCAGGCCCGGCCGGGCCTCTGGCAGGTAGCAGTGCCAGACCGCGTCCGTGCGTTCGCGCAGCACGATACGCTGGCGTTCGTGGCGACCGCTGGCGTCGAACAGGCACAGCTCCACCTTGTCCGCATGCTGCGAGAACAGCGAAAAATTAACCCCTTCGCCATCCCAGTGGGCGCCGCGCGGATAGGCGCGGCCGGGCCAGACGGCGGTGATCAGCTCGGTGGTGTCCATGGGGTCCGGGAGTCCCGTGCGTCAGGCCTCGTCCTTGTCCTTTTTTTCCTGCGGCCACCAGTGCGCGATGCGCTGGGCTGCCCAGTCCCGCCCGCCCAGGCCGAAGGCCAGTGCCAGCGCAAACACGACACCGGCAAGGATCACCAGAAAGCTCTGGCGCACGATGTCTCCGCCCACCTGGGTCTGGTCCAGCGCAATCATGACCACAAAGACCATGACCGTGGTCTGCACCAGCTTGCCCAGCAGCCCGGCATCCTGGAGCTTGGCGTTGCCAGCCAGGGTGTCGCCCGCGAAACGCGCAAAATAAGACCCCAGCACCAGTTCCAGCAGGGCCAGAAAAATGTTCGGCGCAAACCACACGACCCGCGACAACAAGTCGGTGATGTAGGTCAGGCCGAGCCCGTTAAAGGCAATCAGCAGTGCGGCCAGGACGACCCACCAGTGCATGAGCAGGCCAAAGATGCCCGTCGTGTCACCGGTCATGCCACTTTGCTGCAGGAAGCCGTCCAGGCCTGAGCGCTCGGTGAGCACCTTGAAGTTCATCGCCTGCAGTGCCTTGGTCACCGCAATGCGCACCACCTTGCCAAGAAGCCAGCCCCCCAGCACCACCACCGCAGCGCTCAGCAGGCGCGGCAGGAAAGCGCTGATCTGCAGCAAGATGACCCGCAAGGGCTCCAGTTGAATGTCGAACCTTTCCATGGTGTTGTCTCCAGTTGGGGGGCAGGTGCAATCACGGCTTCAGTGCACCGTGCCCGAGTCCGCCAGGGTCAGGACGCCGCGCAGCGGCACCTGAACCCAGTCGACCCGGTGGTTGATTTCATAGCGCAGTTCGTACAGCGCCTTGTCCAGTTCAAACAGGGCCAAAAGCCCCGCATCCACCGGCATCACCGGTTCGAAAAGCGCAAGGGTGTTGGCATAGGCGGCCAGAAATGCCGCGCGGGTCGCGTGTTCCCATTCCAGCACGGCGGGCTCCAGCCGGGCCAGCTCGTCGGCATCCTGGGCCACCCGCTTGAGCGCCGACCAGCGCACATAGTTGAAGGACCGCAGCAGACCCGCCACGTCGCGCAATGGCGAGTCTTTGGCGCGGCGCTCTTCGAAGCTGCGGGCGGGTTCGCCCTCGAAGTCGATGAGCACAAAATCGTTGGCCGTGACCAGCACCTGGCCCAGGTGGAAATCCCCATGGATGCGGGTCTTGAGCCCGGTGCCAGCCTGCATTTCCTGCGCGCCGATGCGAGACAGCAAGCTGTCTTGCAGGGCCAGCACCGCTTGTGCATCCTCCTGCGCGGCCACCGGCAGTTGCGGCAAACGTTCGCGCAACAAGGCCAGCGTGGCGCTGACCGCGCTGGACGCGCGCGCCTTGAACGCCGCCCGGTCGTTGGCTGTGAGTGGCTCCGGGTCAAAGGCCGCGTTGCCAGTACGGCGGGCCAGCGCACTGTGGAACTCGGCCGTCCGCTGCCCGAGTGTGGCGGCCAGGGCCAGATACCCGCCATGTGCCGCGGCCGCCATCGGCATGGGGCCAGCAACCGTGCGCTGCTCTTGCAAAAAGCGTTCCACATAACGCAGGGTGTAATCCCAGCCATCTCCCTGGTTGGCCACATAGGCCTGCAGCAGCGCCAGCGTGGTGACACGGCCGTCGTCCAGGGCGTATTCCAGCGCGCCCAGCACCGCAACGCAGTTGGGAAAATGCGCCACCTCGGTCAAAAAGCGGCCCATTTCAAGCTCCGGATTCAAACCCTCGCGCAGGCGGCGGTAGCCCTTGAGGAACAGACTTTCATTGAGCGTCACCACCGTGTTGCTGCTGATGCCGCTCGGATGCGACACCTGCAGTGCCGCGAGATCCGGTGGGAGGCGGGGGAAGGCCGTGGTGGCGGTGAACACCAGGCGCCCCCCCGCCTGGGTCGCCATTTCCTTGCCCGCGCCCATGGTCTGCACCATGGCGCGGCAAAAAACCGGGTCGTGGTAGGCGTCTCCGATGAGTCCGACGTTGGCCTGCTGCCGCACTTTGGCCAGCGCGGCCGGCGCCAGGCTGGCGATGCGCGCCTCGTCACGGTCCTCCCACACCAGTGCCAGAGGCATGAAATAGGTCGCCGCGTCCGCCACCCCGTCCAGTTGCACAATGGGCAGCATCCAGCTGAACGCGCCCTCTTCCCACACGACATGGTCGACCAGCCGGGCGCGTTCGATGGCCGTGCCTTTGGACGCATACCAGCGCTGGATTTCGATATGCCGCGGCAGCGTGTCCGTTTCCAGCTGCGTGCGCATGCGCTCTGCCATGCCGATGCGCCAGGGCATCACGCGGTCACGAAAGAAGCTGACCCAGCCGTCAAACAGCACCAGCGTCGGGCGGTCCTGCAGCGCAACGCCCTCCTGGTGCCAATGGGGAATGTCGGCGTCGGTGGCCAGGCGAAACCAGTAAAAGCCGAACGAGGGCAGCGTCAGCAGGTAGGGCAGTTCCCCGATGGGCGGGAAGGAGGTGCGCCCCAGCATCTCGACCGGCACGCGCCCGAGGTAGGCACGCAGGTCCAGCTCCACCGGCTGCGCGGCCCGGGAGAGGTTGAATACCGCCAACAGGGTGTCGGCCTCGAACTCGCTCAGGTAGGCCAGTATCTTGCGGTTGCCGGGGTTAAGAAAAATGCGTTTGCCACGGCCAAACGCATGGCTGGTTTTGCGCACCGCCAGCATGCGTTTGGTCCAGTTCAGCAGGGAGCTGCTGTCGCGCGCCTGGGCTTCCACGTTGCGGGCTTCATAGCCGTACACCGCATCCATGATGGGTTGCATGTACAGGCGCTGCGGGTCGGCGCGCGAGAAACCGGCGTTGCGGTCGGGGCTCCACTGCATGGGGGTGCGCACGCCATTGCGGTCGCCGGCAAACACGTTGTCGCCCATGCCGATTTCATCGCCGTAGTAGATGATGGGCGAACCCGGCATCGACAGCAGCATGGCGGTCATCAGCTTGATGCGGTCCGGGTCGTTGTCCATCAGCGGGGCCAGGCGGCGGCGGATGCCGAGGTTGATGCGTGCGCCCAGGTCCGAGGCGTACATGAGGTACATGTAGTCGCGCTCTTTGCTGGTCACCATCTCCAAAGTCAGCTCATCGTGGTTGCGCAAAAAAATGGCCCACTGGCAGCCCTCGGGGATCTCCGGGGTCTGCTGCATGATCTCGATGATCGGGTGCCGGTCTTCCTGGGCGATGGCCATGTACATGCGCGGCATCAGCGGAAAGTGGTAGGCCATATGGCACGCGTCGCCGTCGCCAAAGTACTCGCGCACGTCCTCGGGCCACATATTGGCTTCGGCCAGCAAAAACCGGTTTTTGTAGCGTGCGTCCATCGCCGCACGCAGCTTTTTGATCACGGCATGGGTTTCAGGCAGGTTTTCGTTGCTGGTGCCGTCGCGCTCGATCAGGTAGGGAACGGCGTCCAGCCGAAAACCATCGACGCCCAGGTCCAGCCAAAAACGCATGGCCTTGAAGATGGCGTCCAGGACCTGGGGGTTGTCGAAATTGAGATCGGGCTGGTGGCTGAAAAAGCGGTGCCAGTAGTAGGCCTTGGCCACCGGGTCCCAAGCCCAGTTGGAGGTTTCCGTGTCGGTGAAGATGATGCGTGTGCCCCGGTACAGCTGGTCGGTGTCGCTCCAGACATAAAAGGCCCGCTCCGGCGAACCCGGCGGTGCCCGCCGGGCCGCCTGGAACCAGGGGTGGGCCATGGAGGTGTGGTTCAGCACCAGTTCGGTGATGACCCGCAGGCCGCGCTGGTGCGCCTGGGCCAGCATCTCCCGGAAATCGTCCAGGGTGCCGTATTGCGGGTGCACATCCTCGTACTCGGCAATGTCGTAGCCGTCATCGCGCAGGGGCGAGGGGTAAAAGGGCATCAGCCAGATCGTGTTGACGCCTAAGCCCTTCACGTAGTCGAGTTTGGCGGTCACGCCCGGAAAGTCGCCCATGCCGTCGGCGTTGGTGTCAAAAAAGGCCTTGACGTTGAGCTGGTAGATCACCGCATCGCGGTACCACAGGGGGTCGTCGCTGCTGTCGATGGCGGCGGTCTCCAGGTCCAGCTTGGGCACGGGGGCATTCATGGGCGGGCTCAGAGGAAGTAATCAAAGTCGCGCTCGTTGCGCACATGCCGACGCAGCACAAAAATGTGGGCGGGCACGGTGTGGGGGTCCAGCCGGATGAGGTGCTGCGAACCCTGCCAGAAAAAGCGCTGGTTGCTCAACAGGTCATGCATCTGAAAGGCCCGCGATGGCTCGACCTGGAGGCTTTCCGGCGACAGTGTCAGCCACCCCGACTGGACGTGGTGCGGGTCCAGGTTCACCACGGTCAGGATCACGTTGTCGCCGTTGTGTGCGGTCTTGGTGTAGGCCAGGAGCTGGTCGTTGTCGATCGGCACAAAACACAGCCCCAGGTTGGTATGCAGCGCCGGGTTGGCACGGCGGATCTGGTTGATACGGGTGATGAAGGGGGCCAGGCTGGCCGGGTCATCGTGGTTCCAGTGGCGCAGCTGGTACTTCTCGGAGTTCAGGTACTCCTCGCTGCCCGCCTCTCGGGGCTGGTGCTCGCGCAGCTCAAACGCCGGGCCGTAGATGCCATAGTTGGCCGCCAGGGTGGCCGCCAGCACCAGGCGGGCCATGTACACCGCAGGCTCTCCCTGCTGCAGTCGCTCGTGCAGGATGTCGGGCGTGTTGGGCCAGGCATTGGGGCGAAAGTAGTCGGCATGCGCAGCGCTGGACAGCTCGGTGAAATAGGCGGTCAGCTCCTCTTTGCTGTTGCGCCAGGTGAAGTAGGTGTAGGACTGGGAAAAGCCCAGCTTGGCCAGGCGGTGCATGATTTTCGGGCGGGTAAAAGCTTCGGCCAGAAAGAGGACCTCCGGGTGCGCGCCCTTGATCTCCGCGATGACCCACTCCCAAAATGCCAAGGCTTTGGTGTGCGGGTTGTCCACCCGAAACATGTGGATGCCCTCACCAATCCAGTGCTCGAACACACTTTTGAGTTCCATCCACAGACCGTGCCAGTCCTCGCTCTCGAAATTGAACGGATAAATGTCCTGGTACTTTTTGGGCGGGTTTTCGGCATACTGCACGCTACCGTCCGGGCGCCAACGGAACCAGGCGGGGTGCTCCTTCACATAGGGGTGGTCCGGCGCGCACTGGAAGGCAATGTCCAGCGCAATCTCGATGCCGAAGCTGGCCGCCTGTGCCACCAGATGCCGGAAGTCTTCGGGCGTCCCCAGTGCGGGCAGGATGGACTTGTGGCCCCCTTCGGCCGCACCAATCGCCCAGGGGCTACCGACATCCTCCGGGCCGGCAGCCAGCGCATTGTTGCGGCCCTTGCGCAGCACCCGGCCGATCGGGTGAATGGGCGGGAAATACAGCACATCAAAACCCATGGCCGCAATGGCGGGCAAGCGGGCCTCAACATCCTTGAAAGTGCCATGCTGGTCGGGCTCAGGGGCTGCACTGCGGGGAAACATTTCGTACCAGGCACTGAAGCCCGCCCGCTGGCGGTCGACGACCAAGGGCAGTTCCACCGGGCTTTGCGCCTGCTGGCGCCGGTCGGGATAGCGCGCGGCCAGCACGGCAAGACAGGGGTCCAAGGCCTGCGCCTGGAGTGCCTTGGCTTCGGCCGTGGGATCGGTCCCGGCGCGTTCCAGGTCACCGGCCCACCGCAACAGTCGTTTTTGGTCTTCGCCGCTGGCGCGCTGCGCACACTTGGCGATGACCTGCGCACCAACCCGTGCCGCCATGTGAATGTCTTCGCCCTCGGTGCGGCGCGCCATATCCTGCCGCCAGGAGTCAAAGGCGTCCACCCAGGCGCACACGCCATAGCGGTAGCGCCCCACCACCATCAACGCGAATTCCGCCACCCACACGTCGTTGCCCAGCAGCGCCATGGGGACCTCGCGCACCTCGGCCTGGCCTTCCTCGCGCCAGCACAGCAGGACGCGCAGCGCATCGTGGCCGTCGGTGAAGCAGTGGGCGGTGACCCGCATGCGCTCGCCCACAACCCGCTTCACCGCGAAGCGCCCGCCGTCCACGGCGGGCAGCACGGTGTCGATGACGGCGCGAATGCGCCCGTCCTGCGCCTCGGGCGGGCGCCATTGCGGCGACAGCACAAGGGCCTCAGGCATGGGCGCAGCACTCCAGAATCAGGGTGGACAGCGGCGGCAGGGTCAGACACAGCGATTGGGCGCGGCCATGTGCGGACACAGGCGCAGCTTCGACACCGCCCAGATTGCCCCAGCCCGCGCCGTCGAACTCTTTGGCATCACTGTTGAGCAGTTCACGCCAGAACCCCGCGGCGGGTACCCCCAGCAGGTAATTGGTGCGGGGCACCGGCGTCAGGTTGCAGACCACCAGCACGGGGGCACTTCCCTCGCGCGGCTTGCGCACAAAGGCGTAAACACTGACCTGGGCATCGTCTGCGGCCACCCATTCAAAACCGTCCGGGGAAAAATCCAGCTGGTACAGCGCCGGGGTGCCCCGGTAAACGCGGTTCAACTGCGCCACAAAACGCTGTAAACCGGCATGGCCTTCCAGCGCCGCCACCCACCACTCCAGTTCGCCGTCGTGCGTCCATTCGCGGCGTTGGCCGAATTCCGCCCCCATGAAGAGCAGTTTTTTGCCGGGGTGCGTCCACATGAAGCCCAGGTAGGCCCGCAAGTTGGCGAACTGCTGCCAGTGGTCGCCGGGCATCTTGCCCAGCAGCGACCCCTTGCCATGCACCACCTCGTCGTGCGACAGGGGCAGGACAAAGTTCTCGGTGAAGGCATAGACCATGGCGAACGTCAACCGGTGGTGGTGGTACTGGCGGTAGACAGAGTCTTCCTGCATGTAGGACAGGCTGTCGTGCATCCAGCCCATGTTCCACTTCATGCCAAAACCCAGGCCGTCCATCTCCACCGGTCGCGAAACCCGGGGCCAGGCGGTCGATTCCTCGGCGATGGTGAGAGTGTCCGGGTGCTCGCGGTACACCGCGCGGTTCAGGGTCTGCAAGAAGGCGATGGCCTCCAGGTTTTCCCGCCCGCCGTGGCGGTTGGGAATCCATTCGCCCGGTCCGCGTGCGTAGTCGAGGTAGAGCATGGACGCCACCGCATCCACCCGCAGGCCGTCGACGTGGTATTGGCGCAGCCAGAACAGGGCTGACGAGATCAGGAAGCTGCGGATTTCATGGCGTCCGTAGTTGAAGAGGCTGGAATTCCACTCGGGATGAAAACCCTGGCGCGGGTCCGCGTGCTCAAAGAGATGGGTGCCGTCGAAATACCCCAGCCCGTGCGCATCCGCCGGAAAGTGCGAGGGCACCCAGTCCAGCAGCACGCCTATGCCCTGCTGGTGCAGGTGGTCCACAAAATACATGAAATCCTGCGGCGTGCCGTAGCGCGCGGTCGGCGCGAAATACCCGATGGTCTGGTAGCCCCAGGAGCCGTAAAACGGATGTTCGGTCACCGGCATCAGCTCAACGTGGGTGAAGCCCATGTGCTTCACATAGTCGGCCAGGGCCTGCGCGAGTTCGCGGTAGCTGTAAAAGCGCCCGTCCGGGTGGCGTCTCCAGGAACCCAGGTGAACCTCGTACACCGCCATCGGTGCATCCAGCGCATTTTTGGCGCCACGCGTGGACATCCAGGCCTGGTCGCCCCAGGTGTATTCAAGGCTCCAGACCCGCGAGGCCGTGGCCGGCGGCGCTTCGGCATACCGGGCGAAAGGGTCGGCCTTGTCCGCCACATGTTGGCCGTGGTGGGAATGGATGCGGTATTTGTACGCCTGCCCCTGCTGCGCTTGCCCGGCAAAACCTTGCCAGATGCCCGTGCCATCTCCGCGCAGCTGCAGGCCGTCCGCATCGCCAGCCCAGACGTTCCAGTCGCCGATAACCGCTACCGATTCGGCATTGGGCGCCCAGACCGCGAAGTCAGCCCCGCCCGAAGGCCGCAGGTGGCAGCCCAGCCAGTCAGCCAGACGGGTATGCGTTCCCTCGCGAAAAAGATAGATGTCGTGGTCGCTTGCCATGTAAAACCATTGCCGCTGCACATTGCCGATCCATGAAAATTCATAGTGCAATGGGCTGCGGCGAATGCCTTGACAAGACGCACGCCAGGGGGCGACGGCCGCTTTTTTCTCCGCCTACCGGCCGTAGCGTGCCGTCAGGCTGGCCTTGGCAATCGCATGGCTGTTGAGCATGAACCCGGCGAACGATGCCGTGGCGTTGGCGGGCAGGTTCAACTTGTCCACGTTCAGCGCGTACACCGTGAAGTTGTAGCGGTGCGGCGCATCGCCCATGGGAGGACAGGGCCCGCCCCAGCCGGGGGTGCCAAAGTCGGTGGGGATTTGTTGCGCGCCTGCGGCCACCAAAGCGCGCCCGTCCGCCGTCCCCACCCCTTGCGCCAGGCCGGTGGCCGTGGCGGGGATGTTGACCACCACCCAATGCCAGAACCCTGCGCCCCCGGTGGGGGCGTCGGGGTCATGCACCATCAGCGCAAAACTCTTGGTGCCAGGTGGCGGGTTTTGCCAGTTCAGGCCCGGCGACAGGTTCTGCCCGGTGCAACCCATACCGTTGTAAGCAAAACGCGGGGCGATTGACGCATCGGCCGCGATATCGGCACTCGCCAATTCAAAGTTTTGCGCCTGCGCAGCGCCACTGAAAGCGCACAGGGCTATGAGCCCTGCCATCCATGTCTGTTTCATACCAGGTCCTTTCATCACAGTTGAAAATTTCCCATCCCCCCCCCTTCACTGGCCCTGCAGCGCATCAATCAGATGCTGCGCCACCAGGGCGCTGGACGCCGGGTTTTGCCCGGTGATCAGGTGGCCGTCGCGCACCGCGTAAGCGCCCCACAGCGGGCCAGCTTCGAACAAGCCACAGAGGTCCCGCAGCTTGCTTTCCAGGTGAAACGGCACCACCTCCATCCAACCTGCGGCGGTCTCCTCGGCGTTGGTAAAGGCGTTGACCCGCTTGCCCGCCACGATGCTTTGGCCGTCCGGGCGGCGGGCCTGGACCAAACCTGCCGGGCCGTGGCAAACGGCGGCCACGGGTTTGCCTGCGGCAAACAGCTCGCCCACCAAACGGGCGGTAGCGGAGTCCGTGGCGGTGTCCCACATGGTGCCGTGGCCACCGGGCAGGAACACGGCGCTGAAGTCGGCGGCGTTCAAATCGGCGGTCTTGCGGGTCTGCTTGAACTGGGCCATGCTGTGCGCGTCGGCCAGGAAGCGCGCCACACTGGCCTCGCCCTCTTCGGGGTGGTCTTTCACCGAGCCCGGTGCGAACGGTGGTTCACCGCCCAAGGGAGAGGCCAACACCACCGCATAACCGGCATCGACCAGTGCGTAGTACGGCGTGGTCAGCTCTTCGGCCCATAGGCCGGTGGATTTGCCGGTGGCACCCAATTGGGCATGTGAGGTGACGATCATCAAAACGGGGAGCGTGGTGGCTGTCATGGGTGAAACCTTTCAAAGAGTAAGCCGAGAAAACGGGGAGCCATGACTGTATTGCTGCGTTTAAATAAGATAAAGCGGCTTCAATTTGATTTAATTGATACATTGCGTAATCAATAACAGCACAAGCCGACACCATGGACACCGCGCAGACCCAACTGGGCAGCATCGCCCTTTTTTGCAAAGCCGCCGAGCTGGGCAGCTTTACGGCGGCCGCGCAGGCGCTGGGCCTGACGCCGGCGGCGGTCAGCCGGGGGGTGGGACGGCTGGAGGTGCGTTTGGGCCTGCAGCTGTTCAGGCGCACCACCCGCAGCATGCAACTCACCGACGAAGGGCGCCTGTTTTTTGAGCAATGCCGCGTCGCGCTGGGCCAGATCGAAGACGCCGAGCGCAGCATCACCGGCCCCCATACCGAAGCGCGCGGCTTGCTGCGCATCAGCGTACCCAGCACCTATGCGCACTACCGGCTGCTGCCGCGCCTGCCGCAGTTTCGGCGCCAGTACCCGCAGGTGGAGCTGGACATCAACGTGTCCAACCGCAATATCGATTTTGTCGAGGAAGGCTATGACGTGGCCATTCGCCTGGGCACCCCACCCGATTCGCGGCTGGTGGCGCGCAAGCTCGAAGACGCGGCGCTGGGGGTCTACGCCAGCCCCGCCTACCTGCAGGCCTTTGGGCAGCCCCGCACCCTGGAGCAACTGCAAGATCCGGCGCAGCACACCCTGCTGCCTTTTGTGCTGCCCAGCACCGGGCGCGTGTTGCCCTGGCTGTTCACACACCAGGGAACGGAACTGGAGATCAGCCCGCGCAGCAGCCTTCAAATCTCGGAAGACCCGCTGGCCTGCGTGGCGCTGGCACGCTGCGGCCTGGGTTTGGTGCAAACCTTGCAATGGATCGCACAGGGCCACGGCCCGGAACTGCAGGAAGTGATGCAAGACCACGCTGGACGGACGCGGGCGTTCTACCTGCTCTACCCGCACAACCGCCACCTGGCCGCACGGGTGCGGGCCTTGGTGGCGTTCTTGCTCCATGGCGCTACGGACCCGTGAGGGCGAAAACGCTCCATGTTTTCCATTGCTTTCTCCTTGCATTCAGCACAGGGCCGGACTTGCGCCAGACCTTGCATAAAACGCGCCATATGCACTTTTCTCAGTGCTGACAAGGAGTTACGCTGCAAGGGGGATTCAGAAATAAGCCCCTTGTAAAAGTTACCGACAGACCGGCCACCGCTAAGGCAGGTGTGATACTGCTATCAATTAGAGAGCTGCCTGCGCACACTCCATGCGGACCAGCGGCCTAAAACATACTGAAGTCAGTGGCGTGCAAACAGGTGCGACAGCTCACGGTCCATCAGCGCGGTGTCGCCCGTGTTCAGCTCCAGGAGCCGGCGCAAACGGGTCAGGCTGGTGACGTCAATGTCCTGGCATTCGATGCCGATATGCGGACCGTTCAAATGCACGATGCGCCCCGCCATCACCACCCCCTCGCCCTCGTCGGCCAAGGGCAGCACCAGGCGGCAGGGTTCATGCAGTTCCAGCGCTTGCACCGTGTCGGTCTGCACCAGGGCGCCTTTGAGCGCAATGTCCACCAGTTGCACCCGGAAGGTTTGGCCACGCAAATGCAATTGCACCTCCGCAGCAAAGGGAATGCGGGAGTAGTGGCGAAGATCGTTGACGGGAGTGGTTTTCATGCTTGGCTTTCAAAACAGGGAACCGCCAGTGTGCGCAACGCTGACCTTGGCCTAAGCGTACGGGGCTTTGCCCCAAAGCGCAACTCCCGTTTGCATTACCCGCCGCCTCACCCGCTTTACCCTTGGTAGGGTGCCAGGAGCGCCAGCTTGTGCGGGTTGCGCACCACATAGATGGCATTGATACCGCCATCGCCCCCCACCCGCAAGGCGGTGGTCTGAATGGCCTGGCCCTGCAAGTCGTACAGCACGGCTGCGGGCAGGCTGTTGATGCGGGTAAAGCGCAGCTTGAAATCGTCTGGATTCCACAGCTTGGCAAAGCCAATCAGGGCCTTGGCGATCAGCTCTGGCCCGCTCAAAGGCCGCGCCACCGCCGTGACAATGCCGCCGCCGTCGGAGAGCATGACGGCGTCTTGCGCCAGCAGCCGGGCCAAGGCGTCCACATCGCCGCTGACAATGGTTTGCACAAAGGCCGCCAGCAGTTGCTCCCCCTGTTCGTGCGCCACGTCCACCCGGGCCTGTTCCGACTGCACATGCACCCGCGCACGCGCCGCAAGCTGGCGGCAGGCCGCGGCGCTGCGGCCCAGGCGCTGGGCCACTTCGTCAAAACTCTGGTCAAACACATCGTGCAACAGGAAAGCCGCACGCTCCAGCGCCGAGAGCCGCTCCAGCGCCAGCAGGAAGGCCACCGATACGGACTGCGCGTATTCCAGCCGCATCTCAGGGCCCGCGTCAAACTCACCGGCCTCGTCCTCCAGCGGCTCGGGCAGCCAAAACCCCACGTACTGCTCGCGCCGCGCCCGGGCGGACTGCATGCGGTCCAGACACAGGTGGGTGGCAATGCGCGAGAGGTAGGCGCGCGGATGCTCCAGCGTCTCCAGCGCAATGTCTTTCTGGCGCAGCCAGGTGTCTTGCACCACGTCTTGCGCCTCGGCGTGCGAGCCCAGCATGCGGTAGGCCAGCGCATGCAGGTGGCGCCGGTGGCTTTCAAACCAATGGGGGACTTTCGGGTTCATGGGGACGGACGCTGGTGGGGGGTGGCACGGACTTGCTGCAAGACCTCCTGCACCGAGGCGATCACCAGCTCCGGGCGCTCCAGATGCAGGTAGTGGCCCGCGTCGGCCACCACGACGTGTTTCGCACCGGTCTCGCGGGCCAGGGCGCGTTGCCCGGCGATCCAGTGCTGGCGCATATCGTCTTGGTCCCAACCGGGTGGAAACTCGCTCAGGGCGTTGGTGCTGAGCACGGTGGTGGGGACCGGCGGCACGGGCGGCAGGCTGCGGGCCACCGCCAGCGCCGGGTCAATGCCCAGGTATTCGGTGGAGAGCGCGCGGTAGTTCTTGCTTTGCATGGCCATGGCGCGGGCCGACGCCTGCTCGGACGGCGGCAGCTTGTCCACCACCACCGAGGCGGGCATGCCGGCCAGCCGGGTCAGGCCCAAAGGCGCCAGCCAGGTGGCCGAGCCGGTCAAGAGCTGCATGGTGCGGCTGTAGCGGGCGTGGGCAGCGGGGTCCATGCTGGCAGTCTGGTCGTGGTGCAAGGCATCGACCAGCACCAGCCCCAGCACTTCATCGGGATGGGTTTGCGCCAGCATCTGAGCCAGCATGCCGCCCCAGGAATGTCCCACCACCACCATGGGGCCTTGCAGGCCCGCCGTGCGCAACAGGGTGCGCAGGTCTTCCACGGCCTGCAGCCCGGTGCGCGCCGCAGGGGCCTCGTCGGACCAGGCATAGCCCGCACGGTCGTAACTGCACACGGTGGTCTGTCTGGCCAGATCGGGCTGCACCCGCGCCCAGTCTTGCGACCAGCCGCTCAGGCCCGATTCGAGCAGCACCAGCGGCTGACCGCTGCCCTGGCAGTTCAGGTGCAGGCGGTGCTCGCCCACGGTGACCATGCGGCCGGGGACGGCGTAGCGCCCGCGCTCCTGCCCGGTGAGCACGCTTTGGGTGAGGGCCCCCACGCCCAGGAGGGCCAGCAAGCCCAGGCCCACGACGCCGCGCAGGAAGCGACGGCGACCGCAAGGTTTCACATTTTGTAATTTGTTCATGTTCGCACACCAGTTTATGGAAGTAGCTCCACCCTTCTAGACGAATCAGCCCCACCGAATGTGACATGCCCCGCTCAAACGGCCACGGCAAAGTCGATAAATCCCCGTTCCACATCGGTGGACAAGAGCTTGACGCGCACCTTGTCCCCGACCTTGAGGTGGCCGTCCCCCGCCACCAGCTTGCCATCGGCAGGCGGTGAAAAAATCCGCACCCAGACACCGCGGTCGGTGCAACCGGTCACCAGGGCATCGAAGTGCTGGCCCAGGTGGGACTCCAGCACCAGCGCCGCCTCGGACTTGCGCATGCGCCGCTCCACCTTTTGCGCCGAGTTTTCCTGGCGGGTGCAGTGCAGCGCCAAGGCGCCCAGCTCGGCGTTCGTATACGGTGCAGGTTTGCCCTGGAGCGCGGCCTTGACCAGCCGCGAGGTGATCAGGTCCGGATAACGCCGGTTGGGCGCCGTGGAGTGGGTGTAGTCGCGCACTGCCAGGCCAAAGTGGCCTATGGCCGGGCTGGCGGGCGTCTCCACCACGTATTCGCCCGAGCCCATGAGCCGCACGATGACCAGCGACAGGTCGGGAAAGCGCAGTGGGTCAATCCGGCGGCGCTTGGCCAGAAAGTCCTCCAGCGCTTTGGAGTCCGGTTCGTTGGGCAAGGTTTCGCCGTAGTCTTTGGCCACAGCCACAATGCGCAACCAGCGCTCGGGCGAACGCACCACCCGGCGCAAGGAGGCGCCGCCGTGCGCCGCCAGAAAGCGGGCCGTGCAGCCATTGGTGGCAACCATGACCTCTTCAATCAACTGGCGGGCGCGGTTGTGCGCCTGCAAGGCAATGTCCACCACCTGCTCGCCCTTGAACACCGCGCGGGGCTGGAAGGTTTCCAACTCCAGCGAGCCCTCCAGATGCCGGCGCACGCGCAGGTTTTGGGCCAGGGCGTCCTGGGTGCACAGTTGCCCCTCCATACCGGGCACCGCCTGGGCCGCTGCGGGCAGTGCGCCCTTGCCGTCGAACCAGGCGCTGACCGCGTCGTAGGCCAGTTTGGCCTTGTTGCGCACCCGAGCCCGGTACACGGTGGCACCGGCCAGGGAGGCGTCGGCGTTGAATACCATCTCGGTCACCAGCGCCAGGCGGTCTTCGTTGTAATTGAGCGAGGTGAGGTCGGTGGACAGGCGCGGCGGCAGCATCGGAAAAATGCAGGCCGAGGTGTACACCGAGGTGGTGTTCGCCTGCGCATGTTCGTCAATCGCGCTGCCTTTTTTGACCACCGCGTCCACGTCGGCAATCGCCACCCACAGGCGCACCCGGCCATGGGACAGCGCCTCGCTGGCGGTGAGCTGGTCCAGGTCCAGAGAGTCGTCGTTGTCAATCGAACACCAGAGCAGCCCGGTCAGGTCGCGGATGGCGGCATCCGTCTCACGGGCCGGGCCGGTGATGCTGTCCAGCTGTTGCAAGGCCCGGGCCGAAAACTCCGGCTCCAGTGCACGTTCCGACATGGCCCGGATCGCGATGCGCACCAGGTCGGCGCGTTGGTGGTAATGGTGGGTGTACATGGGGTCAATATAACTGCAGCACCCGGCATTCCCCCTGCACCCGATTGGGCGCACATTTGCTATCAAATTAGTAGCTGCCTACGCATATTCCACGAGGGCTACAGGCTTATTTAACCCCCTATCCTGCAGCCAATGGCACACTGGTGTACGCTGTGCTCCCTTGATTTTCTGGAGGAAAACACCGTGCCTACACCAAGACAAGCCCACACCGTCGAACTGCACCGCGTCATCCGCGCCCCAGCCGAGCGCCTCTACAAGGCCTTTTTGGACGCCGACGCCATGGCCAAGTGGCTACCACCCTATGGATTCACCTGCAAGGTGCACCACCTGGAAGCCCAAGTGGGCGGCACCTTCAAAATGTCGTTCACCAATTTCGGCACCGGCAACGGCCACAGCTTTGGTGGCGAGTACCTGGAGCTGGTGTCGGCGACCAGGATTTGCTACACGGACAAGTTTGACGACGCCAACCTGCCCGGCACCATGAAGACCACCGTCACCTTCACACCCGTGAGCTGCGGCACCGAACTGGCCATCGTGCAGGAAGGAATACCCGAGGTGATCCCTGTGGAGATGTGCTACCTGGGCTGGCAAGAATCGCTGGCACAACTGGCCACCCTGGTCGAGCCGCACATTCCGGATTGATTCAACCAAGAGCCCCCCCGACCCGAAGGGCAACGTGGAGGCGGCTTATTGCTTGACGGCTTCCACCTGCACCACCAGGCGCACGTTTTTGGAGAAGCCATAGGCCAGGCCGAAGTTCATGCCCCACTGGGTGCGGTCGATGGTGGCTTCGAAGTCGCCACCGCACACTTCGCGCTTGAGCATGGGGCTTTGGTAGCAGTTGAACTGGTTGGCTTTGAGCACCACGGGGTTGGTCTTGCCCAACAGGGTCAGCGTGCCGGCCACTTCGCTCACGTTGTCGCCGTTGAAGCTGAACTTGTCGGCGACAAACTTCATGGTGGGAAACTGGGCGGCGTTGAACAGGTCCGGGCTTTGCAGGTGCTTGTTGAAAGCTTCGGTGCCCGTGTTGATGGAGGTCACGTCGATGGTCAGTTCGACTTTGCCGGTTTTGCCAGCACGGTCAAACTGGACGCTGCCTTCTTTTTTGTCAAAACGGCCGCGGTTGACCGAGGCGCCAAAGTGGCCGATTTCAAAGGTGGCAAAGGTGTGGGTGGGGTCAATCGCATAACTTGCGGATTCGGCGTGGGCGCTGCCCAGGCTCAGAGTGGCCAATGCGGCAGCGGCGGCCAGGGCGGTGAAAGAAGTACGCATGGGTGAAATTCCTGAAATAAAAAAAGAACGTTAAAAGGGAACCGAGAGAAAACTACAGCTTGCCCACACCCGTGAGCGCCAGCTTGAACTTGACTTGCACGTCGTCGGCCACCATGGAGGTGTCGGCCCACTCGTTTTCGCCAATTTTGAAGGCCAGGCGTTTGATCGCAAACGCACCGGTGGCCGTGGTGGTGGCACCACTTTGCGCCAGGACCACGGGCACCACCACATCACGGACATTGCCCTTGATGCTGAGCTTGCCAGTTACCTCAAACTTGCCGCCGCCCAGGCCTTTGACAGCGCTGGACTGGAAGGTCGCCTGGGGAAACTTGGGCACATTGAACCAAAGCGCCTTGGGCAGTTCCACATCGGTTTCGGGCGCCCCCAGTGAGGCGCTGCCGGTGTCCACGGTGAAAGCCATTTTGCTGGCCTCGGGCTTGGCGGGATCAAAACTGATCTGGGCGTCAAACTTCTTGAAACGGCCCTCCACCGGCACGCCCATTTGTTTGCTCACAAACACAATTTCGCTCTGGGCCGGCAGCAGTTTTTGGTCCGCCAGCGCCGCGCCGGCGCCCGCCGCGGCACCGATGGCCGTAGCCACCCACAGGAGCCTGGACAGATGGTTAGAGAGTTTCATAGGATTCCATTCAAAGGGTTGAGTCACGGCCAGGCACCATGCGGCTGATCAGCCCGTCATGGTCCACAAACTGGTGTTTCAGTGCAGCCCCCACATGCAGCAGCACCAATCCCACCATGGCAAATGCGCTGATCTGGTGCCAGGGCTTGATCAACTCCGCCAGCGCTTTGTCGGCAGGCACCCAGTCAGGCAAGGGCCATACACCCAACCAGACGATGGGAAATCCGGCGGCCGAGCTGTAGGCCCAGCCAATCAGCGGCACCGCAAAAAACAGGGCATACATGCCATACAGCGTGCCCTGGTGCGCCAGATGTTGCCAGTGCGGCATGTTCCGGGTCACGGCAGCGGGCAAGGGTGGTGGCCGGTGGGTCAGGCGCCACACCAAACGCAAGGCCGACAGGGCCAGGATGCTCACACCGGCCCATTTGTGCCAGTTGTACAGCTTGAGGCGCTGGGGTGAAAACGGCAGGTCTGCCATGTACACGCCCATCACCACCATGCCGATCAAGGCCAAGCCCAGCAGCCAATGCAGCACGATGGCCACCAGGCTGTAGCGGGTCGAGGGGGTCTGTGCAGTAGTCATGGCCCGAAGTTTAGGGGCCGGAAACTCGGTTATTTTTGAATTGAATTGACGATATTCTTCAAAAACTCTGAATGCACATCAGGGAACTTCTATCGGTTTCAGGCCTCGCCCTGGCGGGGCATAGTACCTGCCAGCACCAAACTCTCGTAATACAAAAACTCGTGGCAGCTGCTGGCCCAATGGCGATTGGTGGTTTTTTGGCTTCCGATGCCGATCAAAGTGCGCCCGGCCGCCTTGATTTTTTGCGCTACCGGCATGAAATCGCTGTCACCGCTGACAATCACAATGGTGCCAATATGCGGGAAACGGCCCATGTCTTCCACCGCATCCAGGCACAAGCGGATATCGGCCCCATTCTTGGCCGACGCACCGGGCGGAAACATCTGGATGAGTTCCATCCCGCACTGGAGCAAGGCATCGCGGTAGCGGCCAAAAAACTGCCAATTGCAGTACGCCCGGTTGATGGCCACCGGCCCAAAAGAGGATGCCAGGTCCATGACGGCCTGCACATCCACCAGCGGCTCTTGCAGTTTGAAACGTCCATCGGGCTTGCCGTAAGAGCCCTCCCCCCAACGGGCCTCGGACAGACTGGCGTGGAGGTTTTCAAAGTCCCAATAAAGGGCGACCGAGGGTTGGGGCTGCTGGTTTTGCTTGTCAGGGATGCGCAAAATAGCTTCCTCAGCGGGGAGATTGTTCGGAAGATCGCCCACCCTGGGCTCTGCGACTTTCCCGCAATGTAAAAAGGTACAGGCCCTCAACCTTTTCGCGCGCCCACGGGGTCTTGCGCAAAAACTTCAGGCTGGAACCCACGCTGGGTTCGTGGCTGAAGCAGCGCACGGGGATGCGCTCAGCCAGGCCTTCCCAACCGTAGTAGTCCGCCAGCGCGGTCACGATGGCCTCCAGGGTCAGCCCATGCAAGGGATTGCGGGCCTGGGCGGGCGGATGGGCGGGGGGCGCACTGGGCGGTGAAGAAGGCGGCGGTAGGCTTGACATGCTGCGATTTTGGCACTGTTGTGCCCCCGCCGCATCCCTATGCGTGCGCAGCGGTTCAATACAGCTAGAATACGGGCCTCTAGGAAGCTTGGCCGAGCGGTTTAAGGCACCGGTCTTGAAAACCGGCGAGGATGTGAGTCCTCCGTGAGTTCGAATCTCACAGCTTCCGCCAGAATATAACCCTAAGTGATTGATTTACTTAGGGTTTTTTTCTTGTTAAAAAACTTCTACCCACGTTTTTACCCTCGCGGCAAAACAAAAGAAGTGCTGGATGACATCCGCAAACAGGCAGAGACCGATGCTCACACCCATGTATTCGCCAGTCCGGCTGCCATTCCCTTTGCACCATGCAGGCGTATGGCGGCCAGCATCTCTTGCTTTGAGTAGGGTGGTTTTTTAAGGTCACTGAGCGACTTTGCAATGGCTCGACCCGTTCTTTCGGGATCGGCAGCAAATAGACTATCCAGAAAATCCCCGGGCTTGACAACTTCAATCCCCAGTTTTCTGGTGTCAGTGACGGCCAAGTGTTTGGTATTGCTGGAAACGATCAGAACCTTGTGCTGTTCTGGCTGGACTTCTTCCTCAAGTCCGTTGACCAAAACCAAGGCGGCGGCAACCAAGTGACGGTCATTGGCTTGCACGCGCGCTGGGACGCGCTGCGTGGTAGCTGGGCTGTCATGCCCAAAGATCATGTGCCCGTTACGGGTCGCTCGCCGAAAAGCCTTCAGTCGTTTCGCACCTGATTGCATTGCGTCAGGATGGACGGCAGGCCAGTTTCGCAAAAACTCTGCTTCTACCTCGTCGGTCCAGTACGCGAAGAACAAACCTTCCAGCATCAAATCGAAGAGCACGTCCGACAGCCGAGAGGGAAGCAAGACGCAGGCATCCAGAATGACCAGCGTATTGCCCCCTGACGAGAGGGGATGATGCGCGATCATGCCTTTTTCGGAGCTGAGGCCAATGCCTTGATTCGCCGTACAGCATCCGCTTCAGTGCTTTTATAAGCCCCAATTTTTTGACCTTCAGTGCGAATATCGTTAGGTTTAACCGCAACTTGATGCTTCTCTTTCCACGCCAAAACAGCAGCGCGAGGCACACGTCGATGACCACCAGAGGAAACCGTAGCCCCTTCCAGTTTCTTCTGGTCTATCAGCATGGCTACGTAAGGGCGACTGTAGCCCAGCAGTTCTGCGGCCTGGGCGGTGCTCATCAGAGCATCCGTTGCAGCTGGTTTGCGGGAATTTTCCAAACCGAGTTGCTGGCTTTCAACCTCCACAAGATGCCGAATCAACAACATTCTGGTGCTGCGGCTTTCAGGGGTTTGAGCGTCCAGTACTTCATGCAAGGCCTGGGACACTTGAGAAGACATTGGGCGGGTGGTTGATTGCTTCTTCCCCGCACTCACGGTCAACACAGACCCAATGGCTGCGGCCAAGATTCCTAGTGGGTCATGCGACTGGGCGGAGACTTGTCGGTGAGAGACTGTGGTTGGCATGATGATGTCCTTTGAATGGGGTCGTGCTTATTTTACCAAAATAGCAAAAAAAACGAAAAAAACGAAATTACCAGGAAAGGAATCGCAATCGGTAACCCATTGACTGTCACCGCTTCCGCCAGACAACACATGAAAAACGGGCCTTTGTGGCCCGTTTTTCATTTTCCCCCTCTCACTTTGCACAGGGACCCGCCGCACACAGGTGGGTGCGTGACAAATATCCCCCCGGCTTGGGATAAACAACATTGCAGGCGTGGCGCATCCTCACTGGCGCCCAAGGCTTTCGCTTCCTACGATTCATCCATGCATTGGCCATCGCCACTTTTACACCAGTTGGAAACCTCGGAGGAATCTTATGCGTACCTCAATGACCATCGTGCCGACCCTGCGCTCGGCCGCCATCCTTTGCACCGTGCTGTTCGGGAGCGCGTCGTTCGCCCAGGCCTCGCCCGTCCCTTTGGGATTTAGCATTGCCGGCGCGGCACCAACCCTGGGTGCGGGATATGGACAGGAAACAGACCGTGTGGAGGCTGACAAGGCTTCGCTTCTGGATGTCCGTTTTGCCAACACTTTTTCAGCACAAGACAACCCGCTGTCCGAGGTGGGTCAGTCCTGGACTTTTGAGCTGGGCACGGTTGACTTTCGGGAATTGAATACCGGCAGTGGCAACGCGCACAAAATTACGTCCAATGAAACCGACGGCCTTGGGGTCTCCTGGCTCTTGTCTTTTACCGAGCCTTGGGTGACGGACATCAACCTGACCGCCCACATCACCGCCAATGCTGGCCCCCTAGGTGATGCACCTGTCGACTACGGTGTTTATTGGACGGATACGCCGATGAACTTTGGTACCGGCGGACAGTTTCGCATCCGTTTGAACGACATATCCTTTGCCGACAGTCACCTGGGTGCGCAAACACAAACCGCAACCGTGACCTTGCTGGAGCTTCCCGAAGCCGCGCCGAACAATGACTTGGCATTGGCGATTCCTGAACCTGCTTCGCTGGCACTGGTCGGCGTTGCCTTGGCCGGACTGACGGTGGCGCGCCGCCGCAAGCGCTGATTGGGTTCAACCTGCCGAGTTCAGGTCCACAAATCCAGCGGTGGATCGGCCACCACCGCGCGCAAGATATCGGAACGCGCCACAAACCCAATCACTTGCCCATGGTCGTCGGCAACCGGCAGACCTGACAAACCGGTGTCGAGCAAAACGCGCGCCACCCGGCGAATGTCGGTGTCGGTCGCCACGCTGGGCACCGGGGTCCACATCAGGTCCACCACACTTTGGAGCAGCAAGGCGCGCCACACCAGGGGGTGGCTGTCGGGCGTGGGCAGGCGGTCCTCGCGCATCAGATCCCCCCGCGAGAGCAGCCCCACCAGCACGCCATCCGCGCCGACGACGGGCGCTTGGCCGATGCCTTGCTGCGCCAGCACGCGCCAAGCCTGCTCCACCGTAAAAGTATCAGCCAGGGTGACCACTGCGTGGCTCATGATGGCGTCGACCCGGGTCAGGGGATGGCGCGGCATCTCCACTTTGGTGGTTTGTGCATAGGCCGCCAGGGCACTGCGATGCGCCGCATCGGACGGAATAGACTGCAGCAAATCGGCAAAATGGGAGGGGGCATGGTCCAGCGCATCCCGCCCGATGGGGCGAATGTTGCGCGACCCCGCCAGCGCGGACGCCGGCCCTATTTTGCGAAGCTCCTCCATGGAGCCCCGAAAAATGCGCCCTGCTTTGCCGTAGACCGAGAACATGGCTTTACCCCTTCTGCGCCCCAAGGGCACACCGTTCACATCCCATTGGACAGGAAAATGGCCTGCAAGTCACTCAGAAAATCAAAACCCCGGACGGTGGGTCGCACCCGCGCAAAATCGCGCTCAATCAAGCCCTTGCGCTCGGCCTCGTTGAGTGCCGCTTCGATGGCGGTGACGGCCAGCCCGGTGCGCTCGGTGAAGTCGCGCAGGCCAAAGCCGTTGCGCAGCCGCAAGGCATTGAGCATGTATTCGAATGGCAGGTCGGCCCGCGCCACTTCCTCCGCCTGCGCCAGCGCATTCCCGGCCAGCGCCCGCTCCATGTACAGGCGCGGGTCGCGCAGGCGCACCTGGCGCACCACACGGTGGGCGAAGCTGAGCTTGCTGTGGGCGCCTGCGCCAATACCCAGATAGTCACCAAACTGCCAGTAGTTCAGGTTGTGGAAACAACGGTGGCCCGCTTTGGCATAGGCCGACACCTCGTAACGCTCCAGCCCCGCCACACCGGTGAGTTCGGTGATGTGGTCCAGCATGCCGTAGGCGGTATCGTCTTCCGGGATCTGCGGTGGGTACTTGGCGAAGTAAGTATTGGGCTCAATGGTGAGGTGGTAAATCGAAATATGCGGTGGCGCAAACTGCAGCGCCTGCGCCATGTCTTGCCCCACCTGCTCCAGCGTTTGGCCCGGCAACGCGTACATGATGTCCAGGTTGAAGGTGTCAAAGGCCTGCGCCGCCTCCTCCACCGCTGCCAGGGCCTGCGCGCGGTCATGCACCCGGCCCAGGGCCTGCAAATGGGTGTCGTTGAAGCTTTGCACCCCAATTGACAGGCGTGTCACTCCGGCCTGACGAAAGGCCCGGAAACGGTCTTTTTCGAAGGTACCGGGGTTGGCTTCCAGGGTGATTTCGCAGTTGGGCTCCAGCTTCAGGCGGGCGCGAATGTCACTCAACAGGCGGTCGATGGTGGCGGGCGCAAACAGGCTGGGTGTGCCGCCGCCGATAAAAATGCTGTGGATGGTGCGTCCCCAGATCAGGGGCAGCGCGGCTTCCAGATCGGCCACCAGCGCGTCCACATAACGCTGCTCGGGCAAGCCTTCCCCTGGCCATCCGGCGCCGGGCCGCCCCAAGCCGGACGCGCCCCCCTGGGGGGCCGACGCCGCAGGCATCTTGGGGGCACCCAGTTCATGCGAGTTGAAGTCGCAGTAAGGGCATTTTTTCAGGCACCAGGGCAGGTGCACATACAAAGACAGCGGCGGCAATGTACTCAATTGCAGGGTACCGGGGCGCATGTAGTGCTGCACGTCGTGCTGCACCACGGACTCGTTGCCGGTAGCCAATGGAACGATGGGTATCACAACAACTCCCTCGGCGAAGTGTCCCGGTCAGAAATACCGTGGAACCGGCTTCGCCGGGCCACTGGTATTGCCCCCTGCAAGGGGGGTGGCGCAGCGACACGCAGTGCGCGAAGCCTGGGGGTGTGCATCATGCCAACCAACGCTCCCGGATAAGCACCGCCATGGCCTGTGTGGCACGGCCCCGGTGGCTGTTGGCGTTTTTGACTTCGATGGGCAACTGGGCAAAGGTTTGCCCGAATTCGGGGATCCACATCACCGGGTCAAAGCCAAATCCGTTGCTGCCCATGGGGGCACGGGCGATTTCCCCCAGCACCCGGCCCACGGCGATCAAGGGCTCGGGGTCGTCGGCGCTGCGCACCGCCACCAGGGTGCTGACCATGGCCGCACGCCGGTTGTCGATGCTGTGCATTTGCTCCAGCAAGGCCCGCACATTGTTGTCGTCGCTTTTTTCGTAGCCAAACTGCGTGGCGTAGTAGGCGGTATCCACGCCGGGCAGGCCACCGAAGGCATCGACACACAAACCGGCGTCATCGGCCAGCGCGGGCAGGCCGGTATGGTGCGCTGCGTTGCGGGCCTTGGCCAGGGCATTTTCCACAAAGGTGCAGTGGGGCTCGGGAGCCTCGGGCACCCCCAAGTCCCCCTGCCGCACCAGGGTGCAGCCCAGCGGGGTCAACATGGCCTGCAGTTCCGCAAGCTTTCCCTGGTTGTTCGAAGCCAAAACTATTTTCATATCAAATACGGCCTTAGCCCTTATGTAATAAGCGAAGACAGCTACTCTTTTGATAGCGAAAGCTGCTGCAATGCCATCAGCTCGGTGATGCCTTTTTCGGCCAGGGAGAGCATGGCATCCATGTCGGCGCGCGAGAAAGCCACGCCTTCGGCCGTGCCCTGCACTTCCACAAAATGCCCGGCGCCGGTCATCACCACGTTCATGTCGGTGTCGCAGGCGGAGTCTTCGGTGTATTCCAGGTCCAGTAAAACGGTACCCTGCACCACGCCCACCGAGATGGCAGCCACGGACGCAACGATGGGAGATTCGGTGATCTTGCCTGCGGCCAGCAGCTGGTTGACAGCGTCTTGCGCCGCCACAAACGCACCGGTGATGGCCGCGGTGCGGGTACCGCCGTCGGCTTGCAAGACGTCGCAGTCGAGCTGGAGGGTGCGTTCGCCCAGTTTTTTCAGGTCAAACACCGCACGCATGGAACGGCCAATCAGGCGCTGGATTTCCTGGGTGCGCCCGCTTTGCTTGCCGCGCGCGGCCTCGCGGTCGCTGCGGGTGTGGGTGGCGCGCGGCAACATGCCGTACTCGGCGGTGACCCAGCCCTCGCCGCTGCCGCGTTTGTGCGGCGGCACTTTTTCTTCGACCGAGGCGGTGCACAGCACTTTGGTGCCCCCAAACTCGATCAACACCGAGCCTTCCGCATGCACGGTGTAGCCACGGGTGATGCGCACCGGGCGCAGTTGGTCGGGCGCGCGTGCGCCATTGCGGATAAAGTCAGTCACGGGAAATCCTCAATCAATGAAAAACCAGCATCCCCGGGGGGCTACTGTTTGCGGGCGGCGGAGCGGCGAATCGCCTCGTTGATCTCGGCGATAGAGCGCTCAATGGCCGAGTCGTCCAGATCATCCATGGTGGAATCCAAACCACCGGCTTGCACCGTGGATGCAAACACGCCATCGTCAATGCTGTCGGTGGAAATGCTGCCGCGGGTGGACTCAAAGGTATCCGGGGTTTCCCACTCCATGGCGATCAGCGTGACATTGTCGCTGTGGCTGCCCGCCTGGATCAGCGCGCGCTCCACCAAATCCGGGGCCGCAGTGGTCACCGGGTTCTGGCCCAGGGTACAGACAATCTCCGTATCCTCCAGAACGCCCCACAAGCCGTCGGAGCACAGCAGCATCCTGTCGCCTTGCAGCAGGGTCACGGGCCCGGTCACGTCGAACACCGGTTTGGCGGGTGAGCCCAGGCAGGTGTACAGCACATTGCGGTTGAACCCCGGAGGGGGTTCCGCCAATTGCCGGGCGTTTTGCTGCTGTTCCAGGTAGGAGTGGTCGCGCGTGCGGAACAACATTTCACCCTGGCGCACAAAGTACAGGCGTGAATCCCCACAGTGCACCCAACTGGCAACGCCGCCTTGCACAATAGCCGCCACCAACGTGGTGCGCGGGGTATCGATCAGCCCCTTTTCTGCGGCATACCGCAGAATCTGGCGGTGCGCGGCCATGACCGCCGTGGCGAAGAAAGCTTTGACATCGCCGACCTCTGGTTTGGCTTCTTTCTGGTACAGCGCAGAAATGACCTGCAAGGCGATTTGGGCAGCCACCTCTCCGTCCGGGTGCCCGCCCATGCCATCGGCCAACAGGAAAAGACCCGAACTTTTGGTATAGCAATACCCCATGCGGTCTTCATTTTTTTCACGGCCGCCTTTGCGGCTGATCTGGAACACTGAAAACTTCATTGTGGCTTCTCGGTTTTGGCAAGATTGCCCTGTACGGTTTTCTTGGTATCGGCCACCAGTGTGTCAAATTGCATGCGCACTTTTTCTCCGACCGTGAGCTTGGTGTAACGGCGCTCGCCTTCGCGGCTCAGCTCCTTTTGCAGTGCAAACACGGACTGCGGCCTGGACAGCGCATCCAGCGACATGCACCACTCCACCACTTCAATCAGGTTGTCGGAATACACGCCGCGCAAACGGCCCAGCGCCGTGGTGATGCGGTCTTTTTCCAGACGCTGTGGCGCTTCGTTGGGCGGGTAGCCTTGCATGCAGGCATAAATGCAGGCACCAATCGCGTAAATGTCGGTCCAGGGTCCCATGGAGGCGTCACGCCGGTACATCTCGGGGGCGGCAAAGCCGGGGGTGTACATCGGGCGGATGAAGTTGCCTTCTTTGCTCAGCACCTCGCGCGCAGCGCCAAAGTCAATCAGCACCGACTTGTTGTCGTCGGTGATAAAAATGTTGGCGGGCTTGATGTCCAGGTGCAGCATCTTGTGCTGGTGCACGATGCGCAAACCGCGCAAAATTTCATCAAACAGAGAGCGAATCGTGGACTCGCGAAACACTTTGCTTTGCTTCAGATCCCGCGCGGTCACGATGAAGTCCTGCAAGGCAGCGCCTTCCAGGTAATTCATCACCATATACACCGTCTCGTTTTCCCGGAAAAAGTTCAGCACGCTGACCACGGACGGATGGGAAATCTGCGCCAGCGAACGGCCCTCTTCGAAGAAACTCTTGAGACCCAGGCGGTACAGCGCCAGCTTCTCGGGCTGCACCTTGGGCAACAACTCGCCCGGAGCACGGGTGGCCAGGGACGAAGGCAGGTATTCCTTCACCGCAACCTGCTGGCCATCGGAGTCCAAGGCCAGATACACCAGCCCAAAGCCCCCCGCCGCCACCTTGCGGACAATGCGATAACCACCAATCACGGAGTCCGGTGGCAGGGGTGCGGGCTTGACCTTTGACATAGTTTTAAAGCGCTATCCTCAACAGATTAGGTTTAAGAATTCAATGAAGCGGTCTGAACCGGGTTATTCTCGGGGCCGTTTCAATGTCCCGAGAACAAGCCATGCCAGTTTACAGCATGACTGGCTATGCCAGCGCCCAACACAGCACCACGTCTGCCAGCCCCGACGGAGATGCCAAAAACAGCTCGTCCGCCCAGCTTGGCCTGGAGATTCGCGCAGTCAACAGCCGCTTTTTGGACCTGTCTTTCAAGCTCCCGGAAGACTTGCGCCAGTTTGAGCCGGTGCTGCGGGACCTGCTGGTTGGCCGCCTCAAGCGCGGCAAAGTGGAGGTGCGCGCCTCCATTGACCACACCCAGACCAGTGCGATCCCGGACCCCAGCCCCAAGCTGCTGCAGCGTCTGAACGCAGTGCAAGACAGCGTCAAGGCGTGGTTGTCCAACGCCGCCAACTTGAGCGTGGCGGACGTGATCCGGCTGTCGGCCGCCGAACAGTCGGACCCGCGCGACTGGAGCGAAGACCTGCCGCCGTTGGCCGAAAAAGCCATCACCGCCCTGCTGGACGCCCGTCGGCGCGAAGGCGACCGGCTGGGTGCCATGCTGCTGGAACGCATTGCCCAGTTGCGCCTGCTTGCGCGCCAGGCCACGCCGCTAGTGCCGCAATTGGTGGCACAGCAACGCCAACGGTTCCTGGACCGCTGGAACGAAGCACTGGGTTTGACCGACGGATCCACCCTGCCCGAAGCCGCCCAGGACCGCGCGCTGACCGAAGCCACCGCCTTTGCCATTCGCATCGACGTCGCCGAAGAAATCACCCGTGTGGACTCCCATCTGGATGAGATCGAGCGGCTGATCAAAAAAGGCGGCGAAATCGGCAAACGGCTGGACTTTTTGATCCAGGAGCTGCACCGCGAAGCCAACACCATGGGCTCCAAATCCGCCGCTCTGGAACTCACCCACATTTCGGTGGACATGAAAGTGCTGATCGAACAGATGCGGGAGCAAGTGCAGAACATAGAATAGGGCGACCTCAGCCATCGCTTCCAGAGCCAAACTCTATGGACTACCCCGGAAATCTCTTTGTTGTTGCCGCCCCCAGCGGGGCCGGCAAGTCCAGCCTCGTCAAGGCCCTTCTTGAACTGGATTCCCATGTTCACTTGTCGGTATCGCACACCACGCGGGCACCCCGAGGGCAGGAAAAACATGGCCGGGATTACTTTTTTGTGTCCCAGCCAGAGTTTGACGCCATGGTGGCAGCCAACGCCTTTGTGGAGTGGGCCAGCGTGCATGGTCAACGCTACGGCACATCCAAAAAGGCCATTGAAGAACGCATGGCCCAGGGTGCCGATGTCATTCTGGAAATTGACTTTCAGGGCGCCATCCAGATCAAAAGCATCTTTGCCAACGCGATCTGCATTTTCATTTTGCCCCCCAGCTGGGAAGAGTTGCGCGCCCGCCTGGAGCGCCGCGGAGAAGACGCTCCCGAGGTCATCGAGATGCGCATGAAAAACGCCGCCGTAGAGGTGGCGCAGGTGGATAAATTCGATTTCGTTATAATTAACGAGTTGTTTGACCGTGCGCTTTTTGATCTGAAAGCCATTGTTCACTCCCAGCGGCTCAAATTTGCAGCGCAGCGTCGCGCCCGAGCCGAAACATTCCAAGCATTGAACATCCCCTAGTCTTTCGGAGAACTCCATGGCCCGTATTACTGTAGAAGACTGCCTTGAGCAGATTCCCAATCGTTTTCAGCTGGTACTGGCCGCAACGTACCGCGCCCGCATGCTGAGCCAAGGCCACACGCCCAAAATCGAAAGCAAGAACAAACCCGCCGTCACTGCCTTGCGTGAGATTGCAGCCGGAAAAATTGGGCTGGAGATGCTCAAAAAAGTGCCACTTTGAAGCCAAGGCCCTCCCAAAAGCACCGCACGCGGTGCTTTTTTTTGGCCTGTATCTCCAAAGTTTTCGTCCCACGCTACATTTAAGGCATGGGTACCCCACCGAAACTTTTGCCACATCCCGCCGCCGTCAATGCCGCCGCTGCCAGCTTTGCGGGGCTGACCGCCACACTGGACTACCTCTCCCCGCCTGACTTTGAACAGGTTCGTTTAGCCTACCGTTTTGCCGATGAAGCCCACTTGGGGCAACTGCGCAACAACGGTGAGCCCTATATCACGCACCCGATTGCAGTAGCCGCCCAATGCGCCGAATGGAAACTCGACGGGCAAGCCCTGATGGCCGCCCTGCTGCACGATGCCATGGAGGACTGTGGAATCACCAAAGCGGAACTGATCGAGCGCTTTGGCTCCCCCGTGGCCGAGCTGGTCGACGGCCTGACCAAGCTGGACAAGCTGCATTTCAACACCCGCGAAGAAAACCAGGCCGAATCTTTCCGCAAAATGCTGCTGGCCATGGCGCGCGACGTGCGGGTCATTCTGATCAAGCTGGCCGACCGCTCGCACAACATGCGCACCCTGTCGGACATGCCGCGGTCGAAATGGGGCCGCATTGCCTCGGAAACGCTTGAAATTTACGCCCCCATCGCGCACCGCCTGGGTCTGAACCAGACCTACCGGGAATTGCAGGACCTGTCGTTTCAGCACTTGCGTCCCTGGCGTTACGCCATCTTGGCCAAAGCGGTGGCCAAAGCACGCAACCGGCGACGGGACCTGATTCAAAAAGTCCA
The DNA here is from genome assembly GCA_001770935.1 of Burkholderiales bacterium RIFCSPLOWO2_12_FULL_61_40. Classification (GTDB taxonomy): domain Bacteria; phylum Pseudomonadota; class Gammaproteobacteria; order Burkholderiales; family Burkholderiaceae_C; genus Allorhodoferax. The sequence continues at coordinate 42,421 of MESI01000066.1, forward strand.
CAAAGAACTGGAAGCCACCTTTGCCGCAGCCGGTATGCCCGTGCGCATTGCCGGGCGCGAAAAATCCCTGTTTTCCATCTACAAAAAGATGGACAGCAAGCACCTGAGCTTCGCCCAGGTCACCGACATTTACGGTTTCCGGGTGCTGGTCCCCGAGATTACCGACTGCTATACCGCCTTGGGCCTGTTGCACCAGCTGTACAAGCCGGTGCCGGGCAAGTTCAAAGACCATATTGCCATCGCCAAGGTTAACGGCTACCAGTCCTTGCACACCACCCTGGTGGGCCCCTCCGGCGTCAACGTGGAATTCCAGATGCGCACCGAGGCCATGCACATCGTGGCCGAATCCGGTGTCGCCGCCCATTGGCTGTACAAGGTCAACAACCCGCAAGACACCTCCAATGACCGGCTGGGCACCAAGTGGCTGCAGTCGCTGCTGGACATCCAGAATGAAACCCGCGATGCCGCCGAATTCTGGGACCATGTGAAGGTGGACCTGTTCCCGGATGCGGTGTATGTGTTCACCCCAAAAAGCCGCATCATGGCGTTGCCGCGCGGTGCCACCGTGGTCGACTTTGCCTATGCCATCCACAGCAACATCGGCGACCACACCATTGCCGCCCGCATCAACGGCGAACAGGTGCCTTTGCGGACCGAGCTGAAAAACGGAGATGTGGTGGAAGTGGTCACCGCCGAAGTGTCCACACCCAACCCGGCGTGGCTGGGGTTTGTGCGCACCGGTCGCGCACGCTCCAAAATTCGCCACCACCTCAAGACCCTGGCCCATGTGGAGTCGGAAGATCTGGGCGAAAAGCTGCTGGTGCAGGCATTGCGCGCGGAAGGAATCGAACAGTTTTCGCACAATGACCCCGCCAACGACGCGCTGTGGGACAAGCTGCTGCGCTTCACGGGCAACAAAAGCCGCCAGGAACTATTGACGGACATCGGCTTGGGCAAGCGGATTGCCCACATCGTGGCCAAGCGTTTGGTCCACTTGCTGGGGGAAACAGGGGAACGTCCCAACGCCCTGTTACTCACACGGGAGCGCTTTACTGCGCACGAATCCGCCACGCAAGGCCTGATCACGCTGGATGGCAGTGAAAACGCCTCGGTCCAGTTTGCCCACTGCTGCCGCCCGATTCCCGGCGACTCTATCGTGGGCTACCTGGGCCGGGGTGAGGGCCTGGTGGTGCATGTGCAAGATTGCCTGGTCGCCAAAAAACTCCTGTACAAAGACAGCGAACGCTTCATTGGTGTCGAATGGTCCGATGAACCGATTCGTGCTTTCGAGACCGAAATCATTGTGACGGTCAGCAACGGCAAAGGGGTGCTGGCCAAAGTCGCGGCGGCACTGGCGGCGGCGGAGGCCGATATTATCCACATCGACATGGGGCAAGAAGGCGTCCACGATGCCACCGATCTGCGTCTCGTTGTCGCCGTGCGTGACCGTGCCCATCTGGACGTGGCTTTGCGCAACCTCTCGCGCACCGCACCGGTGCTGCGCGCAGTGCGCTCCAAGGCATCCACCCGCACTTAAACGGCTTCTGGGCTGGGGTAGCGAACCTGTAATACTTCGATTTCCCCCACCCGGTCCGGCATCACCAGGCGCAGAACGTCCCCTTCGCAGGCTTTGAGCAAGGTGCGGGCAATCGGCGATATCCAGCTCACCTCGCCATGGGCGGTGTTGGCTTCGTCAATGCCTTTGATGGTGACGGTGCGCTCCAGCCCACTGTCGTCGGCGTAGGTGACGGTTGCACCGAAAAAAACCTGTTTGCAGCCAACGTGCACCGACGGATCGGTGATCACGGCAATCTCCATGCGCTTGGTCAAAAACCGGATCCGGCGGTCAATTTCACGCAGGCGTTTTTTCCCGTACAGGTAGTCGCCATTCTCGGAACGGTCGCCGTTGCTGGCCGCCCAGAAAACGGCCTCCACGATCTTGGGACGCTCGTTGTCCATCAGGTCCAGCCACTCGCTGCGCAGCTTGGCATACCCTTGGGGGGTGATGTAATTTTTACCGCCCGCAGGAAGTGCGGGCAACTGCAGATCGTCGTCGTCCTCGTTGTCCGACTCTTTGGTAAAAGCCTTGTTCATGGAAAAAAAGGAGTCATTCCAATTTCAGATCAATGGGAGAGTAGGCGCCCCGACGCAGGCAGTGCTTTAGCACGACAAGGAGGGGCACAACCTATCGCATTGATATGGAAATGGAATCACGCCAGAAGTTGCCATGGTCTTGACGATTTTGAATAAGAAAAAGGCCTGTAACTTTGCAGTTACAGGCCTTCACTTTTGGTGCGGCTGGCAGGAATTGAACCCACGACCCCTTGGTTCGTAGCCAAGTACTCTATCCAACTGAGCTACAGCCGCTAAGCTTCGTATTATAGCAGCGGATTTTTCGCTTTTTGCCAGCCGCCTTGCAAATTTAATGCAAGCCCAACAATTCGCGTGCTTGGGCCGGGCTGGCGATCTCGCGGCCGGCTTGGCGGGCGCATTGCGCCAAGGCAGCAATCAAGGCGCCATTGCCCTTGGCGCGTTCACCGTTGGGCAGGTAAAAGGTGTCTTCCAGGCCGGTGCGCAGCATGCCGCCCAGTTCGGCGGTCTTTTGGTGCACCGGCCAGATCTCGGCGCGGCCGATCAAGGTGGTTTGCCAAACACTGTTGGGGGCCATCCACTTGGGCAGCAGTGCCAGCAGATCGGCGTCACACGGCATGCCGGAGGCCACGCCCATAACCAGGTTGTATTCGGCACGGCCCATCTCGGGCTTGAGCATGCCGTTTTTCAGGTACATGGTGACGCTGCGCACGATGCCGACATCAAAGCATTCGAATTCGGGGTGCGTGCCGCACTCGTCCATCACGTCCAGAAACTGCTGCACCTTGGCCACCGGGTTGTCAAACACCATGGGCGGCCAGGCCCACTGGCCGTCTTCCTTGATCTTCAGGTAGTTCAGGCTACCCGCGTTGCAGGCGGCAATCTCGGGCTTGACGCGGCGGATGCAGGCCAAGGGGCCGGAGATGTCCTTGCCCACCACACCGGTGGTCAGGTTGATGATGACGCCGGGGCAGGCTTCACGGATGGCGTTGACCACCGCCTCCATCACCTCGGGGTCCCAGGAGGGTAAATGGCCCATGCCCTCTTCCTGGTTGCGCACATGCACATGCATGATGGAGGCACCGGCGTTGAAGGCGTCGCGCGCCTCGGCGGCCATTTGTGCCGGGGTCACCGGCACGGGGTGCTGTTGGGGGTTGGTCAGCACGCCGGTGAGCGCGCAGGTCAATATGGCTTTTTCCATCATGCTTCCTTGCTTGTATTGGGTTGACTTGTCAGCTCCAGCTCCACCAGCACGGCGCCCGACTCCACCTGGTCGCCGACCTGGGCGTGCAGCGCCTGCACCGTGCCTGCCGCTTCGGCCGACAGCCACATCTCCATCTTCATCGCCTCCACACAGACCAGGTGCAGGCCTTCCTGCACGGTGTCGCCCGGCGCCACCAGAATCTGCGTGACTTTGCCCGCCACGGGCGAACGGGCCCGGCGGGCGTCTTTCAGGGCTTCGGTGTTGGGGAAGGCGGACACTTCGTGGAAGACAAAGGTCTGGCCGTTCAGCGCCAGATGCAGTGCATCGGCCTGCACCACGGCGATGGCGGATTGGATGACGCCATCGACGGCAAAGCGCAACAGGCCATCCGCCAGGGACAGCACGGTGGCCTGCACCTGCGTGCCGTCCAGCGTGAGCGCAATACCGCCCGAGCGGTCGGGTTGCACGCGCACACTGCGCACGGTGTCCCCCCACTGCAGTTTCACATCGAACGCCGCCACGCTGTTGGCGCGCCAGTTGTTGCCGCGCCAGCCCGCAAACCCTTGCGTGGCCAGCACCATGGCGGCGGCACGCCATACGGCGTCACTGGGCACCGGGGCTTGCATCAGGGGCTCACCCTGCTCCAGCCACTGGTCAATCAGCGTGGTGGTCATCTCGGCCTTGCGAAACGCGGGGTGGTCCACCAGGTCGCTCAGGAAGCGGCCGTTGTTTTTGAGGCCCAGCAAAGGTGTGTTAGCCAACGCGGCGCGCAGGCGGCGGATGGCATCCTCGCGGTCGCGTCCATGCACGATGAGCTTGGCCACCATGGGGTCGTAGAACGGTGAAATGACGCTGCCCTGGCGGATGCCATGGTCGATGCGCACGCCCCCATGCAATGCGCGTTCGGGCTGCCACCACAGCACGGTGCCGGTCTGCGGCGCAAAACCCGCATAGGGGTCTTCCACATACAGGCGGGCCTCGATGGCATGGCCGGTAAGCAGGATGTCCACCTGGCGGGCAGGCAAGGGCTCGCCGGCCGCCACGCGCAGCTGCCACTCCACCAGGTCGTAACCGGTGACCATTTCGGTGACCGGGTGCTCCACCTGCAGGCGGGTGTTCATCTCCAGAAAGTAGTGCTGGAGCCTGTCGTCCACGATGAATTCGACGGTACCTGCGCCCCGGTAGCCCACGGCCAGGGCCGCCGCCACCGCATCCTGGCCCATCGCTTCGCGCATGGCGGGGGTGACCACGGGGGACGGCGCCTCTTCAATCACTTTTTGGCGGCGGCGTTGCGCGGTGCAGTCGCGCTCGCCCAGGTGCACCGCATTGCCATGGGCATCGGCAAAGACCTGGATCTCGATATGGCGGCCATTGTCGATGAGGCGCTCCAGCATCAGGGTGCCATCGCCAAAGGCGCTGGTGGCTTCGCGGCGCGCGCCGTCGATGCCCTGCTGCAGTTCGGAGAAATGGCGCACCAGGCGCATGCCCCGCCCGCCGCCACCGGCGACCGCTTTCACCAGCAGCGGGAAGCCGAGCTTTTCGGCCTCGGCCACCAGTGCGGCATCGCTTTGGTCGGCGCCCAGATAACCGCGTGCGCAGGGCACACCGGCGTCCAGCATGCGGCGCTTGGCCAGGGCCTTGTCGCCCATGGCTTCGATGGCGGAGGCCGGAGGCCCGATGAACACCAGGCCAGCGTCGACACAGGCCTGGGCAAAGGCTGCGTTTTCGCTCAGGAAACCGTAACCGGGGTGCAGGGCATCGGCGCCGGTCTTGCGGGCGGCGTCCAGGATCGCATCAAAGCGCAGGTAGGACTCGGCCGCAGGCGAGGCGCCAATGTGTACGGCCTCATCGGCCAGTGCCACATGGGGCGCATCGCGGTCGGCATCGCTGAACACCGCGACGGTCTGGTAACCCAGGTTGCGCGCAGTGCGGATGACGCGGCAGGCGATTTCACCCCGATTGGCGACCAGTATCTTGTTAAACATAGCGAACTCCCATCGGGTTGAAACCGCCTGCACGCACTACGTGCGCCAGGCAATGTGGCTGCGCCGCTGCGCCGCTTTGCGGCTGGTCACCCCGATTGGCGATCAGTATTTTGTTAAACATCGAACACTTTCGTGGGAGTCTGGGCGGCTGAGCGCTTTGCGTAGGTAAAGGAGGAGCCCGCGTAGCGGGCGGAGGACACGAAGCAAAGCGCTCTGCCGCCCAGGCTCCTAGAGCCAATCCGTATTTTTGACAAGATCATGTCAACGCCCAGTGTGGTTTGCGTTTTTGAATGAAGGCGCTCATGCCCTCGCCCCCCTCGGGTCCCTGTGCGGCGCGGGAAAAAAGAACGGCGGCCTGGGCTACCAGCGCCTGGGGCTCGGCCCAGCGCGCCTGGGCCATCAGGGCCTTGGTGGCGGCCAGCGCGCCGGGCGCACAGGCCAAGATGTCGGCCAGCACCTGGTCCAGCGCCGTGGACAGGTCTGCCGTATCGGCCAGCGTATGCACCAGCCCGATGCGCAGAGCGGCAGCAGCGTCCAGACGCCCACCGGTGACGGCCAGGCGCTTGGCCTGGGAGTAGCCCAGCCGCTCCACCAGGAAAGGGGCGATTTGCGCGGGCACCACGCCCAACGCCGTCTCGGGCAGGCGAAAACTGGCGGTGTCACTGGCGATGGTCACGTCGGCCACACAGGCCAGCCCCAAGCCACCGCCCATGACGGTGCCTTCCAGCACGGCCACCACCGCCAAAGGGGTGTGGGCGTAGGCCACACACAGGGCGCCAAACTCGGCGTTGACCTGCGCCATCGGGTCTGCCGCCGGGTCCGCTGCCAGACCCGCAGGGCTGGCTTGCAAGGCACGCATGCGGGCGGCGGCCATGTCTTTCAAATCGCCCCCCGCACAAAAGTGCCCGCCCGCCCCGCGCAAGACCAGCACCCGCACGGCACCGGGCTGGCCAGCGCTGCTTTCCGCTGCCGCCAGCACCTGGCGCAGCTCGGCCACCATCTGCAAGGACATGGCATTGCGCAGCTCCGGCCGGTTCAAGGTGACATGCAGCACCGCGCCGGTTTGCTGCGCCACGATTGCTATGAATTCAGGAGCTGCTTGCGCACTATCTACGAGGGCTGCAGCCTGTTTTTGTTCAGAATTATTCATGGTAGGGAGCCTGTCTGGGTGGGGTGACGATGCTTATTCCATTTTCAGATCGATGGGAGATTAGGCGCACCGACGCAGGCAGTGCTTTAGCACGACAAGGAGGGGCAACGACATATCGCATTGATATGGAAATGGAATTAGGCTTTGCCGGGCAGCGTGCCCTCCAGCTTGCAAATAATGCCCAGCATGATTTCGTCGGCGCCGCCGCCAATGGAGATCAGGCGGCTGTCGCGGTAGGACTGGGAAATGGGGTTGTCCATGGTGAAGCCCATGCCGCCCCAGTACTGCAGGCAGCTGTCGGCCACCTCACGGCTCAGGCGCCCGGCCTTGAGCTTGGCCATGGAGGCCAGTTTGGTCACGTCCTTGCCACCCACGTAAGACTCCACGGCGCGGTAGGTCAGGGCGCGCAGGGCTTCCACCTCGGTGCGCAGCTCGGCCAGGCGGAAATGCACCACCTGGTTGTCCAGAATGGGTTTGCCAAAGGTGTGGCGCTGGCGGGTGTAATCAATGGTCTGGTCGATCAGCCGGTCCAGGCCGCGCAGGCTGGCAGCGGCGCCGTACAGGCGCTCTTCCTGGAACTGCAGCATCTGCAGCATGAAGCCCATGCCCTCTTGGCCGATCAGGTTGCTTTGGGGCACACGCACATTGTCAAAAAACAGCTGCGCGGTGTCGCTGGAGTGCATGCCGATCTTCTCGATCTTCTGCCGTGTGACGCCGGGGCTGTCCAGGCGCACGACAATCATGGACTTGTTCTTGTGCGGCGCGCCCTCCGAGGTGTTGGCCAGCAGGCAGCACCAGTCAGCCTGCATGCCGTTGGTGATCCACATCTTGGAGCCGTTGATGAGGTAGTCGTCACCGTCCTTGCGTGCCGTGGTCTTGAGCGCGGCCACGTCGGAGCCGCCGCCGGTTTCGCTCACACCTACGCAACCGACCATGTCACCGGCAATGCTGGGTGCCAAAAACTCCTGGCGCAGGGCGTCCGAGCCGAAGCGCGCCAGCGCCGGGGTGCACATATCCGTCTGCACCCCGATGGCCATGGGCACGCCACCGGCGTTGCACTCGCCCAGGGCTTCGGCCATCACCATGGAGTAGCTGAAGTCCAGCCCCAACCCGCCAAATTCGGGGGGGTACTTGATGCCCAAGAGGCCCAGGTCGCCCATCTTTTTGAACAACTGGTGGGCGGGAAAGATGCCGGCCTTTTCCCATTCGGGCAAATGGGGATTGATCTCGTGGGCAATGAACTTGCGAACGGTATCGGCGATTTGTTCGTGCTCGGGCGTGAATTTCATGGGCTGTGCTGGTGGGGTTGTGAAAAGAGGCCTTGGGGGTCGGGGCCTGGAACTACATGCGCGCCACGCCAAAGGTGTTGGGGCGCAGCGTGCGCTGCTCGGCCTCTTGGGCCAGCGCCAGGCACAGGCCCAAGAGGCGGCGCGTGTCGCGCGGGTCGATGATGCCGTCGTCCCACAGGCGGGCGGTGCCAAACAGGGCGGTGGATTCTTTGTCCAGGCGCAGGCGCAGCCCGTCGGACATGGCCTGGAGCGCCGCGTCGTTGGCCTCCAGCCCCTGGCGTTCGATCTTGGCGCGGTTGACGATGTCCATCACCTTGGCGGCCTGCGCGCCGCCCATCACCGCGGTGCGCGCCGTGGGCCAGCTAAAGATAAAGCGCGGATCAAAGCCCCGGCCACACATGCCGTAGTTGCCCGCGCCAAAGGAGCCGCCCAGCACAAAAGTGAATTTGGGCACACGCGCATTGGCCACCGCCTGGATCATTTTGGAGCCGTGTTTGATGGCGCCGCTGCGCTCGGCCACCGAGCCCACCATATAACCCGTGGTGTTCTGCAAAAACACCAAAGGGGTGCCGCTCTGGTCGCACAGCTGGATGAACTGCGCCGCCTTGGTCGAACCCGTCGGCTGGATGGGGCCGTTGTTGCCCAAAATGCCGACCAAGTGGCCTTGCACCCGGGCGTGGCCACACATCATCTCCGGGGCATACGAGGCTTTGAATTCCAGAAAGTCCGAGCCATCGACCAGGCGGGCGATCACCTCGCGCACGTCGTAGGGTTCGCGTTCGTCGGCGGGCACGATACCCATCAGCTCTTGCTCGTCGAACAGCGGCTCGGCATGGGGGGCGGCAGCGGGTGTGCTGTCCCAGCGAAGCTTGTCCATCAACTCGCGCGCCAGGGCAATGGCGTGGGCATCGTCCTCGCTCAGGTACTCGCCCAGGCCGGTGAGCTGGGCATGGGTTTCGGCGCCGCCCAGTTCTTCATCCGTGCAGTCTTCGCCGATGGCGGCTTTCACCAGGGGCGGGCCGGCCAGGTAAATGCTGGAGCGCCCGCGCACCAGAATGACGTAGTCCGACAGGCCCGGCAAATAGGCGCCGCCCGCCGTGGAGGAGCCGTGCACCACCGAGATTTGCGGCAAGCCCGCTGCCGACATACGCGCCTGGTTGGCAAAGCCGCGCCCGCCATCGACAAAAATCTCGGCCTGGTACATCAGGTTGGCGCCGCCGCTTTCCACCAGGTAAATGACCGGCAGCTTGTTTTCCAGTGCAATCTCCTGGGCGCGCAGGGCTTTTTTCAGGCCCATGGGGGCGATCGTGCCGCCTTTGACGGCGCTGTCGCTGGCCGAGATCAGGCAGCGTCGGCCCGCCACCACGCCGATACCCACGATGGAGCCGCCACCCATGACCGACTTTTTGCCGTCGTCGTCGTGCATATTGAGGCCCGCCAGACGGCTGAGCTCCAGAAACGACGAACCCCGGTCCAGCAGGCGCGCCACCCGCTCGCGCGGCAGCAGCTGATTGCGCTGCGCAAACTTGTCGCGTTTGGACTGCGACTCGGCAATCACCAGCCCCTCCAGGCGCTGCACCTCGGCCAGCAGCTCGGCCATGCGCTGGGCATTGGCGGCAAATCCGTCGGATCGGATGTTGATCTTGGAACGAAGAGCAGGCATCGGAACAGGTCCTTAAAGCTGGAAGTTGCCCCATTAGAAATCAAGGTGACGTTAACGTCAATCAAATACCGCATAGGTGTTTATACTGATGTTTGCGGAATATCAGGCTGCTAGCATTCAGCCCGTTCCCCCACCGCCAGCTGCTACGCAACTGCCCTAACCCAACGAGGAAAACGCCATGAATTTCGAAGAATGCACCCAAGCCATCCGTACCAAAGTGGGGGCCGACAGCGGCTTGGCCGCCACGCTCAAATTTGATTGCGGCACCGACGGCGTGATCGTCATCGACGGCAAGTCCACTCCCAACACCGTGGGCAATGACAACACCGAGGTGGACTGCACCGTGGGCATCACCCTGGACAACCTCAACGCCATGCTCAACGGCGACCTGGAACCGGCAACCGGCTTCATGGCGGGCAAGCTCAAGGTGTCGGGCGACATGAGCGTGGCCATGCGCTTGCAGCGCGTGATCTGATGGAGCTGAGCAACGCCCAGGCCTTTGTCGACTCCCACCGGGACGTGGACACGGCCGAACTCTTTGGTATCACCGAGCTGTGCCAGGAGTTTGGCATCACCCTGCGCGCGCTGCGTTTTTACGAAGACAAGGGCCTGCTGGCGCCGCGGCGCATCAACGGCGCCCGCGTCTACACCCGCCGGGACCGCGCCCGCCTGGCCCTGATCCTGCGGGCCAAGGCGATTGGCTCGCCCCTGTCCGAGGTCAAACGGTATCTGGACCTGTATGGCGACCAAGGCGAAGGCCGGTCGCAGCAGCTGAGCTACGTGATTGAGCGCACCGACGCCGAGATTGCCGAGCTGGAGAAAAAACGCGCCCGCATCGACGAGACCCTGGCCGAGCTGCGGGTCATCAACGCCAGCAGCCGCAGGCAGTTGGAAGAACGGCTGAAAGCCGAGAAGTCTTAAGACAAATCGGGCTCTGGCCCACGTAGATACAGCGCAAGCAGCTACCATTTTCATAGCAAAAGCAAGCTGCGCCAGCACCTGGCGACCGCGCAAGCCCCTCAACAAGCCCTTCAACCTGGGGCTTGATCTCCTGCTTTTTCTCTTCCACCCGGGCTTGGGCCGGGTCGTTCTTCTGGCCTGCGCCGACACCCATATCCCCAGTGCCCGATCCCCTTGTGCACCACGCCATGGGCCACCTTGCACGAGGCCAAGAGCGCGATGGCACACCAATTGTTGAAAAACACCCCTCAAACTCTGAAATGCAGAGTTATAATTTTTCAAACTCTGAATCTCAGAGTGAGCATCTTCAATGCGAAAGTACCCCCGCCATGACCTCTCCTGTTCGCTCGCTGCCCCATCTGGCGGCACTGCAAAACTTGCTGGTGGCCGGTCACCGGCCCATTCGCATGCGCCCCGGCTCCCTGGTGCGCTGGGGCAGCGCGTTTGCAGGGCTGGCCTGGACGACCGACCCCTTGCTGCGCATGGCAGCCCTGCAAGGCCAACCGGCCCTGCAAGCCGTGATTGCCATGGTGTGGCTGGGATGCGGCATGGGGCTCACCGGCTACCTGGACTGGCGCGCCAACCAGGCAGCCGCCCAGCAGGCCGAAGAATCCCTGCCCTTCGTCCATGTGCAAGTCAGCAAGGTCTGGTGGCTGTTGCTGGCCGCAGGGGTTTTGTACACGGGCAGCACCTTCTTTTTTGGTGGCGGGTACCAGACCTACATGGTGTGGTTGGCCTTGGTCGGTCTTGGCCTTTTCCTGCACGGTCTGTTCTCACAGGAACTGGTGGAGTGGGCCGGTGGCGCCATCTTTTTGCTGGCCCTGCTGGTGTTGATCAGCGGCTTGCCGCTGTCATGGCACCGTCCCCTGGTCATCAGCACCTCGGGCCTGGGGCTGCCCCTGCTGGGTTGGTTGCTGCATCGCCAGGTCATGGGGGTGCCGCACCTGGGTCGGCTGATGGCCTGTGTGTTGGGCTTGCTGGCGGCCAGCGTGTTGCCTGCCATGGCATTCGTGCACTGGAGTCAAACCCAGGGTCTGCCGCAGGATATTCCGGTTTACACCCAAAAGTCCTTGCTGGCATTGGGCGATGACCCCGCCCGCTGGCCGCACTATGTGGCCTTGCATGTGCAGGCGGGTACACCGATTGAACTGCAGCTGGACATCCAGGGCAGCGTGCTCCAACCCGCCAACGACGGGGCGCATCTGACCTACACCGTGGCGCAAGACCTGGACTTTTTGCTGATCGACGGCAAGCTCAGCCACCATGTCCGGCGCACTGGCCAGGATTGGCAAGACTCGGCGGGGTGGCTGCGCATCACCCAACTGGACGTGACACCCGACCTGAGCCAGGCCAGCGGCCTGAAAGTCCACAGCCGTGCCCAGATTGAACTGGGAGGAATGCCACGATGAACCACCCCGCCCCCACAGAGACCCCCATGGACGCCACAACGCCTTCGCCAGAATTTGCCGATGCCCTGGACCCGCTCTTGCACCAACCTTTGCGCACCCAGATCGCGGCCTACCTGGTGGGCCGGGGTGAAGCCACCTTCAGCGAACTCAAGCGCGTCTTGCAGTGCACCGATGGCAATCTGGATGCGCACCTGAAAAAGCTGTTGGCCGCCGATTACCTGCTGCAGGAGCGCCGTGGCGGTGGCCCCCGGGTGC
>MESI01000067.1 GCA_001770935.1 Burkholderiales bacterium RIFCSPLOWO2_12_FULL_61_40
CTTTATGAAACTGCGTCCTTTGGCAGACCGCGTGATTGTTAAACGCGTCGAAAACGAAACCAAAACTGCCTCTGGCATCGTGATTCCTGACAGCGCTGCTGAAAAACCTGACCAAGGTGAAGTGTTGGCCGTGGGTCCAGGCAAGAAAAACGACAAGGGCGAACTGATCGCCATGAACGTCAAGGTCGGTGACCGCGTTCTGTTCGGCAAGTACAGCGGCCAGACCGTCAAGGTCTCTGGCGACGAACTCCTCGTGATGAAAGAGGATGATTTGTTCGCTGTGGTGGAAGCCTAAGTCACTATCAATTTAATAGCTGGTCACGCATATATCTTGCGGACCAGCGGTTTATTTCACTTAAATTTTAGGAGCCAAACATGGCAGCAAAAGACGTAATTTTCGGCGGCGAAGCCCGCGCACGCATGGTTGAAGGCGTGAACATTTTGGCCAACGCGGTCAAAGTGACTTTGGGCCCCAAGGGTCGCAATGTGGTTTTGGAGCGCTCTTTCGGCGCCCCTACCGTGACCAAAGACGGTGTGTCCGTCGCCAAAGAAATCGAACTCAAAGACAAGTTGCAAAACATGGGTGCACAGATGGTCAAGGAAGTTGCTTCCAAGACCTCTGACATCGCTGGCGACGGCACCACCACCGCGACCGTGCTGGCACAAGCCATCGTGCGCGAAGGCATGAAATACGTGGCCGCTGGCATGAACCCCATGGACCTGAAGCGCGGTATCGACAAGGCAGTGACTGCTTTGGTCGCCGAGCTGAAGAAGGCTTCCAAAGCCACCACCACTTCCAAGGAAATCGCCCAAGTGGGTTCCATTTCCGCCAACTCTGACGAAGCCATCGGCAAGATCATTGCTGACGCGATGGACAAGGTCGGCAAAGAAGGCGTGATCACCGTGGAAGACGGCAAGTCTTTGGACAGCGAACTCGAAGTCGTTGAAGGCATGCAGTTTGACCGCGGCTACCTGTCGCCCTACTTCATCAACAACCCCGAAAAGCAAGCCGCTTTGCTGGAAAACCCCTTCGTGTTGTTGTACGACAAGAAGATCAGCAACATCCGTGACCTGCTGCCCACCCTGGAACAAGTCGCCAAGTCCGGCCGTCCTTTGTTGATCATTGCTGAAGATGTCGAAGGCGAAGCCTTGGCAACTTTGGTGGTCAACACCATCCGTGGCATCCTGAAGGTTGTGGCAGTCAAGGCCCCTGGCTTTGGTGACCGTCGCAAGGCCATGCTGGAAGACATCGCCATCCTGACCGGCGGTAAAGTGATCGCTGAAGAAGTCGGCATGTCCCTGGAAAAAGTGACTTTGGCCGACCTGGGTTCCGCCAAGCGCATCGAAGTCAGCAAAGAAAACACCATCATCATCGACGGTGCTGGTGCTGCTGCCGACATCGAAGCCCGCGTCAAACAAGTGCGCGTGCAAATCGAAGAAGCTACTTCTGATTACGACCGTGAAAAATTGCAAGAGCGCGTGGCCAAGCTGGCTGGCGGTGTTGCCGTGATCAAGGTGGGCGCTGCCACCGAAGTCGAAATGAAGGAAAAGAAAGCCCGCGTGGAAGACGCGCTGCACGCTACCCGCGCTGCCGTGGAAGAAGGCATTGTGGCTGGCGGCGGCGTTGCACTGTTGCGCGCCAAGCAAACCGCTGGTGTCATCAAGGGTGACAACGCGGACCAGGACCACGGCATTGCCTTGGTGCTGAAAGCCATCGAAGCGCCCCTGCGCGAGATCGTGTTCAACGGCGGCGGCGAAGCCTCTGTGGTGGTGAACGCAGTGTTGGGCGGCAACGGTAACTTCGGTTACAACGCTGCCAATGAAACCTACGGCGACATGATCGAAATGGGTATCCTGGACCCCACCAAAGTGACCCGCACCGCACTGCAAAACGCAGCGTCCGTGGCCTCTTTGATGTTGACCACCGAGTGCATGGTTGCCGAAGCCCCCAAGGCTGAGTCTGCTGGCGGCATGGGCGGCGGCGACATGGGTGGTATGGGCGGAATGGGTGGCATGGGCGGCATGGGCATGTAAGCCCTTCTCCTTGCCTGAGGGCGCAGGGCGGCGTTGCAAACGCTTGCCGTACCAGAGGTACTGTCAGCGCGTTTGCGCCTTGCCCTGCACCCTCATGCTGCGTCGGGTTGCGTTATTGCTCCCGACACACAAACAAAAAAAACCCCGCAAGGTGCGAGTCTTGGGGGGTTTTTTGTTGTCCATTTTGCTATGGTTTAAATAGCTGCCTGCGCATGCCCTATGCGGGCTACAGGCCTATTTGACTTAAATTCAGGGCCGCCAGGGCGGCGCTCAGCTGCGGGGCCGATTCAAAGTGGATGCCTGCCCAGCCCAGGGCCTGGGCGGCCAGGACATTGCCTTTCAGGTCGTCGATGAACACCGTGTGGGCCGGCTCCAGTGCATAGCGGCTTTGCAGCAACTGGTAGATGGCGGGCTCGGGTTTGATGTGCTGCACGTCACCGGAAAAAATACCGCCCTCAAACCACTGCAAAAACGGATGCAGCCGCTCCAGCGTGCGCGCATAGGGCACGGGCATGTTGGACAGGTAATACAGGCGCAATGCCGAGTCATCCTGCCGCAGTGCATGCAGCTGGGTCAGCAGCGCCACGGAGGCGTCCATGGGCAAGAGCTGCTCCCCAATGCCCTCCACCAATTCCGATAACGCGCACAGGTCCAAGTCCAGACGCTGCGCGGTGCGCGCCACCACCTCCTCCATGGACAGGGTGCCACGGTCAAAGCTGTGCCAGTCCACATGGCCAAACACGGCGTGGGCCAACTGCGCCGCCAGCTGTGGGGTGCTAGCCGTTTCGGGAAAGCGCTCGGCCAGCAGTTCCGCGGGCCGCCAGGTGAACAAAACCGCGCCGAAGTCAAAAACAATATTCATGGGATGAGAGGGTTTGCCTGGATTTGTTGGATGGCGCGCCGCAAGGGCGCTGCCAGCTTGGCCGGTTGGGTGCGGGTGATGCGGACCGTGGGGGTTCCATGCCAGGCCGCGCAGCGCGCAATCGCACCGGCCATGTCGGCCACCAGGGCGTCGTCCCACACACAACCCGGCTGGGCATGCAGGGCCTTGACCTCGAACACACCCTGTGCCCGATGGGCCTTGGCGTCCAGCCGCCCGACCAGCGCGCCCCGGCACAGCAGGGGCAGCACAAAATAGCCGTACACCCGCTTGGCCTCGGGCGTGTAGCACTCCAGCCGGTAATCAAAGTCGAACAACACGGAGGCACGTTCGCGGTCCCACACCACGGGGTCGAAGGGCGACAGCACGGTGCTGTGGCTGGCCGCCAGTTGGCCCGCAGCGGCTTGGTCCAGCAAGGCAGCGTGCGAGGCGTGCACATAGGCAGGCGCCTCCCAGCCCTGCACCGCCACGCGGTGGACCACGCCCGCCTCCACCAGCGGGTCGAGGTCGGCATCTTTCAGGCGGGGCTTCATGCGAAAGTAGTCGTGCACCCAACGCGCCTGCGAGATGCCCAAGGCGGCGATGGATTTTTCGATGAACTGCGCATGCACATCTTCTGCAGTGGGATCGGTTCCTTGGGACGGCAGGGCCAGCCGGGGCGCCACCCGTTCGCTCAGGTCGTACACGCGGTGGAAATTCTCGCGCCGCGCCACCATCAGCTCGCCCGTGGCAAACAGGGCCTCCAGCCAGCGCTTTTCATCCTTCCAGCCCCACCAGGCGGCGCTCTGCCCTGCGGGACGCTCAAAGTCGGAGGACTTCACCGGGCCCTGGGCCCGGATGTGCTGGAGCAACTGGTCCAACTGCGGGCGCTGCTCGGCGTGGCTGCGCCGGGCGCTGGCCAGTCCCCAGTGCAGACGCGCACCGGCGTTGTAGGCCCGGTGCAAGAGCAAATCTCCGGCGGGTGCGAAACAAGCCTCGTGCGCCCAGGTTTCAAACACCTGCCCACTGGCCAGCGCATCCTCCAGCCAGCCCATGGGGTAGTGCCCCAGCCGCGAGAACAACACCATATACGGGCTGCGCGCCACCACATGGATGGTGTCGATCTGCAGCAAACCCATGCGTTCAATGGTCGCATGCAGATCTTGCGGCTGCGGCGAATGGCCAGGCGCATGCAGCAACCCCTGCGCCGCCAAATGCAATGCGCGTGCCTGCGCGATGGACAGAGAAATGCAGTTCATGGAAGCGCTCGAACGCGAAGCGCAGAGCAAGGGCGTGGCGGCGGGCGATTTCTGCGCGTTTGGCAGCATGAGCCCGCCGCCATGCCCTTGCTCTGCGCCCCCCCCAACCATCAAACCCGCAATCACGAACGCAACCGCGCCAACAAACCAGCCGTCGACCCATCCAAGCCGGAGGAATCACCGCTAGCCAAACGCGGCTCAATGTCCTTGGCCAACACCTTGCCCAGTTCCACCCCCCACTGGTCAAAGCTGTTGATGCCCCACAGCGAACCACTCACGAACACGCGGTGCTCCTGCAAGGCAATCAAGGCCCCCAGCGAGGCCGGTGTCAGGTCGTCCAGCAGCAAAAAGGTGCTGGGCCGGTTGCCCGGGAAGTGCTTGTGCCCGCCCATATCCGCCTTCCCCACCATCAGCGCCTGCGCCTGCGCCAGCACATTGGCCAAGAGCATGGGGTGGTGGCCCGCCAGGGTGTGGCGCGCTTTCTTGACGGCTACAAACTCGACCGGCACCACGTCCGTGCCCTGGTGCAGCATCTGAAAATACGCGTGCTGGCCGTTGGTGCCCGGCTCGCCCCACAGCACCGGGGAAGTGCCAAAAGGCAGCGCCTCGCCGCTGGCATCCACGCGCTTGCCGTTGCTCTCCATCTCCAGCTGCTGCAAATAGGCCGGCAGGCGGCGCAGGGCGCTGTGGTAGGGCGCAATGGAGCGGCTGGTGAAGCCGTGGAAGTTGCGGTACCACACGTCCAGCAGCCCCAGGCGCACCGGCAGGTTGCTCTCCAGCGGTGCGGTGCGGAAGTGCTCGTCCATGGCATGGGCGCCCGCCAAAAATTCTCGGAAACCCGCCGCACCAATGGCAATGGCCAGCGGCAGCCCGATGGCCGACCACAGGGAATAACGCCCGCCCACCCAGTCCCAAAACCCAAAGGTGGTGGTGATGCCAAAGGCATTGGCCGCCGCCACATTGGTGGTCAAGGCTGCAAAGTGGCGGGCAATATCGGTCCCGCCTTGCGACGCAAACCACTGCTTGGCCGATGCCGCATTGGTCATGGTCTCGATGGTGGTGAAGGTCTTGCTGGCGATCAAAAACACCGTGCTCTCGGGCCGCAAATGGGGCAGCTTGGCGGCCAGCTCGTGCCCGTCCACATTGCTCACAAAGTGCAGGCGTTTGCCCGTGGTGGCAAAAGCGTCCAGCGCCAGCACCGCCATCTGCGGCCCCAGGTCGGAGCCGCCAATGCCGATGTTCACCACGTCGGTAATGGCGTCCAGCGTGGCGTGCACTTTGGCCTGCTCTATTGCTATGAATTCCGCAGCTGCTTGCGCATATTCCACGGGGGCTAGAGGCGGATTTCGCAACAAAACATGCCAGACTTCACGCTGCTCGGTGGCGTTGACCTTGGCACCCGCAAACATGGCGTCCCGGTGCGACTCCACCCCACTCTGGCGCGCCAGGTCCAGCAAAAGGCCCTGGGTGGCGGCGTCGATCCGGTTTTTGGACAGATCGGCAAATACATAGGGCGCTTCCTGGCTGAAGGTGCCAAACCGCGCGGGGTCCTGGGCAAAGGCCTCGCGGGTATCGAAATACTGGCCGGTGCTTTGGTAGGCGGCTTGCAGCAGGCCCCAAGCGGGCGTGCGGTCACATCGGGTACGGATCATGGGGGTGCTCGGCTTGCTTCAGGGTGTTTATGCCGCCAGCATCAGTTGTTCCAGCTTGACCGCGTCCACGCAGAATGCGCGTATGCCTTCGGCCAGCTTCTCGGTGGCCATGGCGTCTTCGTTCAACGCCAAGCGGAACCCGGCCTCGTCAAAACTCACATGCTCCACAGCGCTGTCTTTGGCCGTCGACACGTCCAAGGCCCGCGCCAACGGTGCATCGGTGGCCGCCAGATTCGCCAACAGGTCGGGGCTGATGGTCAGCAAATCGCAACCGGCCAGGGCGGTGATCTGGCCCACGTTGCGAAAGCTCGCGCCCATCACCTCGGTGGCAATGCCAAACTTCTTGTAGTAGTTGTAGATGTGTTTGACGGATTGCACGCCGGGGTCGTTGGCCCCCGCCTTGTCGGCTTCCACCCAGTGGGCGCCTGCCGACTTCTTGTACCAGTCGTAAATGCGGCCGACAAAAGGCGAGATCAGTTGCACCTTGGCCTGGCCGCAGGCCACCGCCTGGCAGAAGGAGAACAGCAACGTGAGGTTGGTGTGGATGCCCTTGCGCTCCAGTTGTTCCGCCGCCTGGATGCCCTCCCAGGTGGCGGCCACCTTGATCAGCACGCGGTCGATGTGCACGCCCTGTGCCTGGTACAGCTCAATCAAGCGTTCGCCCCGCGCCACCGTGGCGCTGGTGTCAAAGCTCAAACGGGCATCCACCTCGGTGGACACACGGCCAGGAACGATGTTTAGAATTTCGCAGCCAAAACGCACCAACAGCCGGTCCATGATCTCATCCAGCGGGCGGCCCCGAAACGCGTTCACGGTGTCGGTGAGCAGTGATGCGTATTCCGCCTTTTGCACCGATTTCAGGATCAGCGATGGATTGGTCGTGGCATCCGTCGGCTGAAAAACGCCCAGCTGTTTGAAGTCGCCGGTATCGGCCACCACGGTGGTGAATTGTTTGAGTGCGTCGAGTTGGTTCATGGGGTTTGCAAGAAGGGCGTGAAAAGAAGCCTTGAATTATCAATGAAACAAAGTTACATTACAACGTCATTATTTATGTAACCGAAAATCATGAGCTTTGATCTTGTCTTGTTTGGCGGCACCGGTGATCTGGCCTGGCGCAAGCTGATGCCCGCGCTGTTTCAGGCCTTTCGCCACGGCACCCTGCCCGAAGGCGGACGCATCATCGGCGTGGGCCGTGACGACCTGAGCGACGAGCAATACCGCAAACTCATCCAGTCCCGTTTCGACAAGGTGGAGCTGGCCAAGCGCCCCAGCGCCGAAGAATTTGCGCGCTTCGCCGCCCTGCTCGAATTTGTCCGCGTGGACCTGTCCAAGCCCGACGATTACGCCCGCCTGGCCGCCAGCCTGCAAGGCCGCAATGCCGACACTGTGGTGATGTATGTGGCCACCGCCCCAGCCCTGTTCACCACCGTGTGCGAACAACTGGCTGCCTCCGGGCTGAACACGCCCAAGACCCGCGTGGTGCTGGAAAAACCCCTGGGCCACGACCTTGCCTCCAACCGCGCCATCAACCACACGGTGCGCCGCTTCTTCGAAGAAAACCAGGTGTTCCGCATCGACCATTACCTGGGCAAGCCCGCAGTACAAAACCTGTTTGCCCTGCGCTTTGGCAATGCCTTGTTCGAACCCTTGTGGCGGCGCGAACACATCGCCAACATCCAGATCACCATTGCCGAAGACCTAGGCGTGGAGAGCCGGGGTGCGTTTTACGAAACCACCGGCGCCCTGCGCGACATGGTGCAAAACCATGCCCTGCAACTGCTGTGCGCCATTGGTATGGAGCCGCCCATCAATTCCCACGCCGACGCCATCCGGGACGAAAAGCTCAAGGTGCTGCGTTCGCTCAAGCCCTGGACCCAGGAGTCGCTTTCGTTGGACGTGATCCGCGGCCAATATGCCAACGGCACCAGCGGCGGCGGCAAGGTGCCAGGCTACCGGGAGGAAACCGGCGTCGATACCCGAAGCAACACCGAAACCTTCGTGGCGCTGCGCACCGAAATTTCCAACTGGCGCTGGGCCGGTGTGCCCTTTTACATCCGCACCGGCAAACGCCTGGCGGGCCGTGACGCGCGCATTGTGGTGAACTTTCGTCCCACGCCGCATGCCATCTTCAATTCGCAGTTGGGCATGGCCAACCGCCTGGTTATCAACCTGCAACCCAAAGACGGGTTGGAGCTCCATTTGCTGGCGCAAGGGCAGGAAAACCGCCAGCAAGCACGCCAAGGTCCATCGCAGCAGGCACTGGCTCCGGTGCAGTTGGACCTGGACTTTGACAAACGTTTTGGCTCCGAGCGCGTGGGTGCCTATGAACGCTTGCTGCTGGACGTGATCGACGGCCGGCTGAACCTGTTTGTACGTAGCGACGAGCAAGAAGAAGCCTGGCGCTGGGTCGAGCCCATGCTGGAGTTCTGGGCCAATGACTCCCAAGGCCCCCGCCTGTACAACTCCGGCACCTGGGGCCCCAGCGCATCCAGTGCCATGATCGCGCGCGACGGATTTTGCTGGAGCGAAGAAAGTTAGCGAATTCCCACACGTGCCGTTGCGCCTATGGAACAGCGGCCAAACCACCTAGGAGAGTTCCCATGCTAGAGCGAATCAAAGCCTCCCTGCCCTCCCTGGCCCCGGCCGAACAACGGGTGGGCAAGCTGTGCCTGGCCGATCCGCGCGTGTTTGCCAAGCTGCCAGTCAGCGAACTGGCAGACCGCGCGCATGTGAGCAAGCCCACCGTGGTGCGGTTTTGCCGCAGCGTGGGCTACGACGGCTTGTCCGACTTCAAACTCAAGCTGGCAGGCACTGTGAACGAAGGCGTGCCCTTCATCCACCGCAGCGTGGATGCCGACGACAAGGTCAGCGATGTCACCGTCAAGGTCATCGACAACACCGTGGCGGCTTTCCTGAAATACCGCAACGATGCGTCCACCGTGGCCATCGAAAAAGCAGTGGTTGCCCTGGTAGAAGCCTACAAGGCCGGGCGTCAAATCCAGTTCTTTGGCGTGGGCAACTCCGGCATCGTGGCGCAGGATGCACAGCACAAGTTTTTCCGCCTGGGAATCAACACCACCGCCTACAGCGACGGCCACATGCAGGTCATGAGCGCCTCCATTTTGGGCGCGGACGACTGCGTGGTGGTCATCAGCAACTCGGGGCGCACCCGCGATCTGATGGACGCCTGCGATATTGCCCGCAAAAACGGCGCCACCACCATCGTCATCACCGCCAGCGGCTCCCCCCTGGCCAGCGCCGGCCATATCCACCTGTGCGCCGACCACCCGGAGGGTTTCGACAAATACAGCCCCATGGTCTCGCGCCTGCTGCACCTGATGATCGTGGACATCCTCGCCACCTCCGTCGCCCTGCGCATTGGCGGCGGCAAGCTCCAGCCTTTGTTGCGGGAGATGAAACACAATTTGCGGAACAAGCGGTATGCGTAGCCTTTGCCCGAAGCTGCCCTAAAATTCCGCCATGCGCCTCACCCCCGAACAAGTCAACACCATACGCCAAGGCGCCATTGCCTTGGCCGGTGAGGGAGCACGGGTGTGGCTGTTCGGATCACGGGCTCGCGACGATGAGCGGGGTGGGGATGTGGACCTTCTGCTGGAATTGGATGAACCAGTGAGCGAGCCGGCCCAACTCGCCGCCCGCTTGTCGGCCCGTATCTCAAAATCCATGTGGGGCCGCAAGGTGGATGTGCTGATAAAAGCCCCCAATCTGCAGCACTTACCCATCCATTCCATCGCACTTGAAGAAGGTGTGCAACTATGAAATTGGCGCCTTCGCTCTCCGCCCGGCTTGAATTTTTGCTACGCGTCACCGAAAAAGAATGCGCACACCTGCTGGACACCGATCAGCGCCTGTTCGGCGATCTATTCACCATCGAAGACGCACAAAAAATTGCATCTGACCCCATTTTGGCGGAGCGACTGGACGCTTTCGTGAGCCGTTTTGGCCGCCTGCAAGACACCGTCGGAGACAAGCTTCTGCCTGCTTTGCTTACCGCTTTGGCGGAGAAAACGGGACCAGCCATCGACAACCTTGACAAAGCAGAAAAATTTGGGTTTCTGGAGTCGGTAGATACATGGATGGAAATGCGCAAACTCAGAAACCAAATGGTCCACGAATACATTGAAGACTTGGCTGTGCTCACCAGCGCACTGTGCAGTGGACACAACCTGGTCCCGATGCTGATTGCCTCCGCTCGCAAGTGCACGACAGAGGCAAGGCGTATCCTTGCGGCTTAGCCTCCTCACGAATACATTTGAATCCTGCCCTTCTTGCAGCCGACGGCCCGCTGGTAGCGGCTATACGCGCGCAATTTCCAGCCACCGCCTAAGCAAATCCAGCGAGCGCATAGGCCGCTGGATGTTTGGCTCGGGTGATTGCCACTTCACCAGTTTTTAGTCGCACCAGATTCTGGGATGTC
>MESI01000068.1 GCA_001770935.1 Burkholderiales bacterium RIFCSPLOWO2_12_FULL_61_40
TCGGCTTTGAGGCCGCCGTAGCTGTAGTTGGTGGTGTTGGTGCTGCCCAGACCGTTACTTTGCTCAACTTTGCTGACGACATATATCGGGACTTGCTGGTCTACTTGTGGGTAATGAACTGCAGCGGCGCCGCTGTCTTTGGTATAGACGGAGTTGTTAGTAATCGACTTGTAGGTGACAGTGGATATTGCACCGGTATCTAGACCCGAGACAATAGAAGTGAGAAGGTCCGGGTATGCACCAGCTGACCGAAACGCCGCCAACACGCCAGTACCGGGGCGTTGGATCAAGAAGTCTGATTTCCCGTCGCCATTGAAATCCATCGGGATAATCCGATCCGTCACAGACTTCAGGTCATAGCCACCGATGCCGTGAAAATTGAGAAAGTCTTGCGTGAACGAGCCATCTCCATTCGAGTGAAACGCAGCCAGTACGCCAGTGCCGGGGCGTTGAATCAAGAAGTCTGATTTCCCGTCGCCATTGAAATCCATCGGGATAATTTGATCCGTCACAGACTTCAGGTCATAGCCACCGATGCCCTGAAAACTGAGAAAGTCTTGCGTGAACGAGCCATCTCCATTCGAGTGAAACGCAGCCAGTACGCCAGTGCCGGGACGTTGGATCAAGAAGTCTGATTTCCCGTCGCCATTGAAATCCATCGGGATAATCCGATCTGCCGCAGACATCAGGTCGTAGCCACCGATGCCCTGGAAACTGAGGAAGTCTTGCGTGAACGAACCATCTCCATTCGAGTGAAATGCCGCCAACACTCCGGTGCCGGGACGTTGGATCAAGAAGTCTGATTTCCCGTCGCCATTGAAATCCATCGAGATAATCCGATCTGCCGCAGACATCAGGTCGTAGCCACCGATGCCTTGGAAGCTGAGGAAGTCTTGCGTAAAACCCGTTACATCGTCTTTCCAACCAAACACGGTACTTGGAAGACATTGGCCAACACCGTTACATTGCGACACAGAAGCGATCCGTGTCCGCTGCGTGGTGAGGCTTTGTCCATAGCCTATCCGATATTCGCGCCCCAAAGATGCGCCAGCATAGGTCTTGATCTTTAGCAAGCGAAGCGCCTGCTTTGTCAACGATCCGGCTTGGTACATCGGTACGGCATCCGGCCGGGCCTCATACTCAAACACCACGGAATTGCCCGCATAGTCAATACGCGTGGGGTAGAAGTTGGGGTTGATCAAGTCTTCGTAGTAACTCACGGTCATCAGGTTGCCCTTGACGTCGGTGACCTTGTTTTGCGCCCATACCCTGACCGCCGTCTTGCCCTGCGCTTCGATTCTGGAATCCCCGGTGTTGCCATACTCCTGCGTCAGTCCAGACTTGGTCCTGACGGTGAACGATACCGGTCCATTGCCCGTGGAGCCATTGGCCGTGATTTTGCTAAAGCTCTCGATCTCGGTGCGGTATTCGCTGCCCGCGTCCCCATAGTTGGCCCCCGCCACCAGGATCAGCCTTTGCCCGTCCAGGCAGAAGCGGTCGTTGGCATTGAAGTTCACCCCTCCCATCACGCCGTCCTGCGCTCGGGTGCGCGGGCAGCGCGTGATGGCCGACAGTCCCGCGAGGCCCCAGCCCATGCCCAGCATGCCGTTGCCGCCTTGGCTGTTGTAGACGAGTTCAAGTTGGGGTTGCATTCCAGCCACGCCCGGGGGGACCTGCAGGGGGATGCGGTAGGTGGCCGCTCCACTGGGGGAGACGGCAAACTGGCCCGGGGTGCTGCCCGCCACGGTGGTCTGTGCCAATGCCGTGGACCCATTGAATGCGAACGCACCAATACTGGCGACAAGCAGCGCCATGAGACGAAATGTATGCATCGGTTGGCAGCCCCTTGGGGGCTTTGGTTTATGACTCGCATCAGCCCCGGGACTCTTGCCGGGACTGACTCCTCCCCTACGGGCTGGCGCAGTTTAATCAGGTTGAGCGCGTTGCGGCCATCCGGAAACCCAAAAAATACAAGACCGTTGTTATTCGTTCTCACCCGTTTGGGGGATATTGGTATTTCACCGATAGGACACATCCGCGTTGTCCGCGTCCCCGCCGATCTGCCCGTCCTTGCCATAGGACAACACATCAAAATCACCACCCGCGGCGCCCGGATTGCGGTAGATATAGGCGCGCCCCCAGGGGTCCGAAGGAATGGCCTTTTGCAGGTAGGGCCCCTGCCACTTGGGCTCGTTGCCGGGCTTGACGACCAGCGCATTCAGGCCCAGGTCGGTGCTGGGGTAATAACCCGTATCGAGCCGGTACGCGTCCAGTGCCTTGGCAAACGCCTCGACCTGCGCCTTGGCGGCGCCCTGCTCCGATTTGCCCAACTGCGCGAAGTAGCGCGGGCCGACATAGGCGGCCAACAGGCCGATGATGACCATCACCACCAGCAACTCCAGCAGGGTAAAACCCCGCATACCATTTCGATTCTGACAATTCATAAGGTGCGCCTTCGCGGCAGTTAAGCAATGGCGGCGATATTACGGTGAATTCATCCGCTTGCCGCCGCCGGATAGAATCCACCCGCAAACCAAGCGGCGCACAGAACGCCGCCCACCCATTCCATCGCTCCCATCGCGTCCACTGTCACATCCCCGACCCCATGTTGTCCTGGCGACTTCCTTTTCACCGCTGGCCCTTGGGCCTGCACCTGCTGGCGGCGGGATCTGTCGTGGCCGCCATGGCGGCCGCAGGATGGTGGTACGGGCAGCACTTGCGGGCCTCGGCGGATGCGCTTCAAGGCGAGCTCCAGGCAGCGCAGGGCGAGCTCGCAGCCGTGCAATCGGCAGGCCCCACCCCAGCGCAGATCAGCTTCGTCCAGGGCCTGCCCCGTGTGGACCGCACCGACGATGTGGCGCGGGACATCAGCCGGCTGGCCCAGACCCGGGACGTGCAAATCACCGCGCTGTCCGTCGAGCCCCGCCTTGCTACCTCCAGCGAACTGGGCAAAGTACAGTTCAACCTGGCGGCCCAGTCCGAGTACAAGGCGGCCAAGGCCTGGCTGGCGGACCTGCTGGAGCGCTACCCCGCGCTTGGCGTGCAGTCCCTGTCCATTCGCGCCCAGGCCAACGAATCGACGCGCCAGGACATCCACCTGACGCTGGTGCTGTTCGTCAAGGACTGAGATGCCCAAGCCCTTCCTTGCCTTCCTTGGCAAGCCCTCCCGTATCTACCTGTTGCTGGGCGTGGCGAGCCTGCTGGCCTGGCTGAACGTCAGCACGTCCGCGACCACGCAACTCGTGCAGGTGAGCGCGCGCAGCGCGGCCGTAACACCCCTGTCCGCGCCCCCCCGCAACCCCGTGGCGCGCGCCCCAGAGGCATCGATTACAGCGAACACGTTGAACACAGCGGACGCCACCGCACTGCCCGCAGAGCTCCATCGCCCGCCACTGGAGGCGGCAAACCGGGACCCCTTTGTGGCGTGGGCGCCGCCACCGCCCCCCGTGGTCATCGTCAAGCAAGCCCCCGTCGTGCCCGTCGTGGTGGCGCCTCCCCCACCGCCGACGCCGCCGCCGCACAACCTGACCTTTGCAGGCCGCATGACCGCCCCGGACGGCACCCAGCTGGTGTACGTCAACGCGGGCGACGCCAGTCTGACCCTGGTGGCCGGGCAAAACCTGCCCAACGGCTACCGCGTGGAATCCATCACGGCCCAGGCCATCGAACTGAGCTACCCCCCCTTGAACACCACCGCCCGGCTGGACCTGCCGGCGCCCCCCAAATACGAGATCCGATGAAACCCTTTCGATTCCACCGGCGTCCACTGAGCCTCATGCTGGTTGCTTTGGTGCTCGCCGGCTGCGCCCAGCAGCGCATCCGAGATGAGACGACGTCTCAGTTGCGCGAGGGCCACTTCGAGGCCGCCATTGCGGGTCTGCAAGATGGCGTGTCCCAATACCCGGAAAGTCCCACTTTGCGTGCCGGATTGACTGCCGCGCGCAGCGAGGCCATCGCGCGCCTGGTCGCCGAGGCGTCGCAGCACCGCGCCTTGGGTCAATTTGACGCCGCAGAAAAAAGCATCCAGCGCGGCCTGGGCCTGGAGCCCGGCAACGCCCGGCTGCTGGCCTTGCAGCGCGACCTGGATCTGGCGCGCCGGCAACGCGGCCGGCTGGAGGAGGTCAATACCTTGGTGGCTGCGGGCAAGAAAGACAAGGCGCTGCGCGCGGTGGAAGCAGCGCTGCGCGAGTCGCCCCGCCAGGCGGACTTGCTGGCCGTGCAGCGCCGCCTGGAACTTGAGCTGCGCCTGGACGGTGGCGCGGCGGGGCAGCGCAGCCTGGCCGAGAACCGGCCCATTTCGCTGGATTTCAGGAATGCGCCGCTGTCGACGGTGCTCGACGCCATCACCCGGGGCAGTGGCATCAATTTCATCCTGGACCGCGATGTGCGCCAGGACAGCCGTGTCACGGTCTTTTTGCGCAACGCCCGGGTCGACGATGCCATCGATCTGGTCACCGGAGCCAGCCAGTTGGCGCGGCGCACCATGGACCCCGCCACGGTGCTGATCTACCCCAACACCCCCGAGAAACTGCGGGAACACCAGGAGCAGGTGGTGCGGGTGTTCCATCTGGCCAATGCCGAGGCCAAGTCCACCGCCGCATTCCTCAAGGCCATGCTGCGCATCAAGGACCCGTTCGTGGACGAGCGCTCGAACATGATTTCCATTCGCGACACCCCGGAGATCGTGGCCCTGGCCGAGCGCCTGGTGGCCCTGCACGATGTGGGCGAGGCCGAGGTCATGCTGGAGGTCGAGATCCTGGAGATCAAGACCTCCCGGCTGACGGAGTTGGGCATCAATTTTCCGAACAGCCTGACATTGACCCCGCTGGCGGCGGCGGGCCAGACTGGGCTGACGCTGGGGAGCGTGCGCGGCATCAACGAGGACCGCATCGGCCTGAGCGTGGCGGGTCTGTTGATCAATCTGCGCCGCGAAGTCGGTGACTTCAATATCCTGGCCAATCCGCGGATCCGCGCCAAAAGCCGGGAGAAAGCGCACATCCTGATCGGCGACCGGGTGCCGGTCATCACCTCGACCAGCAATGCCACCGGCTTTGTGGCCGAGAGCGTCAACTACCTGGATGTGGGACTCAAGCTGGACGTGGAACCCGTGGTGTCGCCCGACGATGAAGTCACCATCAAGCTCGGGCTGGAGGTCAGCACCTTGGCCAAGGAAGTGCGCACCACGGGCGGCTCGCTGGCCTACCAGATTGGCACCCGCAACGCCAACACCACCTTGCGCCTGCGCGACGGGGAAACCCAGTTGCTGGCCGGCCTGATCAGCAACGAAGACCGCTCCACGTCCAACCGGGTGCCGGGCCTGGGGGACTTGCCCATTGCGGGTAGGCTGTTCTCCAGCCAGAAGGATGATGTTCAGCGCACGGAGCTGGTACTGGCCATCACGCCCCGCATTCTGCGCAGTGCGGCCCGACCCGACCTGGCGCAGGCGGAGCTGTGGGTGGGCACCGAGCTGGCCACCAAGCTGCGCACCTCACCGTGGGCCAGGGTGCCCGAAGCAGGCAACGATAGTGGCAAGGACGCAGGCACCGGCAAAACCGCCGTGCCCATGGCCGATGCGGAACCCAATGCAGCGCCGCCTGCCGCCGCCGCGATGGCCGGCCCGGCACGCGTGAGCTGGAAAGCACCCAGCGAGATCAGCGTAGGCGACACATTTACCGTGGAGCTCCAGTTGGCCTCCGGCGTCCCGCTGCGCGGCGCACCGCTGGAAATCGCATTCTCCAACAAGGCCTTTGACGTGGTCGAAGTCAGCGAAGGTAGCTTCTTCAAGCAAGACGGGGGCGTCACCAGCTTCACCCACGCGGTCAACCCGGATACGGGACGCATCGGTGTGGCGCTGCTGCGCAGCGACACCAGCGGTGCGACGGGCCAAGCCGCCATCCTGCGCTTGCGGCTCAAGGCCAAGACCGCCGGCCCGGCCACCGTGAGCCTGAGCAGTTTCAAACCCATCCCCTTGGGCGGGAATGCACCGGTAGCGGACCTGCCGGTGTTGAGCCTGAACGTCAAATGACAGGGCCCGCGCGTGCTAGAGCCCGCTCGCGTGGGTTCACCATGGTCGAGTTGCTGGTGGTCATGGCCATATTGGGCGTGCTGGCCGCTGCTTCCATGCCTTTGGGGGAGACGCTGCTGGCCGCGCAAAAGGAGCGCGAGTTGCGCCTGGCCCTGCAGGAGATTCGCGGGGCACTGGATGCCTACAAACGCGCCATGGACCAGGCCCCGGCGGCGGCACTCCATGGCGGGTCGGGTTACCCCCCCAGCCTCAAGGCATTGGTGGACGGCACCCCGGACACGCGTGTTCAGGCCAAGGGAAGAATGCTGTATTTCCTGCGCGCCATCCCACGCGATCCGTTTGCCGACGCAAAAACCCCTGCGGAACAAACCTGGCGGCTGCGCAGTTATGCCTCACCGGCCAACCGGCCCGAGCCCGGTGCCGATGTGTACGACGTGCACTCCTCGTCGGATGCCAAGGCACTGGATGGGTCCTTGTATGCCCAGTGGTAAACCCATGACGGCCGTGGCGACGCCTGCGGATCGCCAGCCCGGCTTCACCCTGATCGAGCTGCTGGTGGTCATGGCGGTGCTGGCCGTGTTGGCCAGCCTGGTGGCCCCGCGTTACATGGACAAGGTGGACACCGCGCGCGAGACCGTTTTGCGCCAGGACCTGCTGGGCTTGCGCACCGCGATTGACCAGTTTTACCGCGACCAGGCCCGCTACCCGCAAACGCTTGACGAGTTGGTTCTTAAACGCTACATCCGCGCCATTCCGGTCGACCCGCTGACCGAGAGCGCCACCTCCTGGATCGTGGTGCCCCCCAGGGACGGCGCCGCGGAGGTGTTTGATGTCAAAAGCGGGGCCAAGCAACGCGCCCGCGATGGAAGCGACTATGCGAGCTGGTAGCGCGGCACGGGCCCCCGTGCACCATGGCCTGCACGCACAACGCGGTTTTACCTACATTGCGGTGCTGGTGGCGATGCTGATGCTGTCGCTGGCGACGCAGGGCGTCATGACCTATGTCTCCCAGCAAGCGCAAAGGGAGCGGGAGGCGGCCTTGCTGCGCATCGGACACCTCTATGTACAGGCCATTGGCGCCTACTTTGAGGCCACGCCGGGCAGCGTCAAACGGTGGCCGCGCAGCCTGGAAGACCTGCTGGAGGATCGCCGCCTGGTGAGCATCCAACGCCATATCCGGGAGGTTTACCCGGACCCTTTCACGCGTTTGCCCGATTGGGAACCCATTGCGGGCGCGGGCGGCGGCATCAGCGGGGTGCGCAGCCGAAGCGAGGCCGCGCCCCTGCGCACCGGGCTGGTGGAATTCGACGGCCTGACGCTGGGCCCCGCGGGCCGTTATGCGGACTGGCAGTTTGTGTACCAGCCCACGGTGGCGGCTTCGCCCGCCCCCTCACCAGCGCCCGTACCCAAGGGCAAGCCGCCATGACGCGGCCCTACCGAGTCCGCCATATGCGCCTGGGCGACGCACGGGTCACGGATGAGTCCATCACGGCCACGGATGAGAGCGCGCTGCGTGCCGCGCTGCAAACGCGTGGACAAACGGTGCTGAGCGTGCAGGCGGTGTCCCCGGCGGGCGGCGTCGACTTCAGCAAGCTGGCGTGGCGCCGGCCCCAACGCCATCCCTTCCCCTTGTTTTGCCGCGAGGTGCGAACGCTGATACAGGCGGGCATGACGGTAGTGGAAGCCGTGGAGACCCTGTCCGCGCGCGAGCGGCTGGAGGGGCGCACGGACAGCCTGTCCGCCATTGTGCTGTCGCGTTTGCAGCAAGGGCAGTCCTTGTCGGTGGCACTGGGCGAGTTGCCGCAAACCCCCGTGGTGCTGATTGCGGCGGTGCGCGCGGGCGAGCGCACCAGCAACCTGATTGAAGCGCTGGACGATTACCTGCGATTTGACGGCCTGGTCAGCCAGTTGCGCAAGAAGATCATCAGCGCGGCGATTTACCCGGCCCTGGTGAGCGCCGTGGGTTTGGCCATTTCGGTGTTTCTGTTGCTGGTGGTGATGCCCAATTTTGCGTCCATGTACGAGAACCTGCGCGGTGCCGGTGAAGGCAGCACCGCCTTGACGATCCAGATCAGCCAGCTCATCGGCAGGAACCGCAGCGCCGTGTTTGGCGTGTTGCTGTGCATCGCTGTGGCGCTGGCCTACTGGATCCGCAGTGGTAAAGCCAAAGTCCATGCCATTGAACTGGGGCGCGCCATTCCCTGGATACGCAAGCGGGTGGAGGATTTTCAGCTGGCCATGATGTACCAGGCGCTGGCTTTGCTGCTCAAGGGCGGCTACCCCATGACCGAAGCCATGGCGGTGGCGGGGCAATCCGCGTTGTCGCCCCAGCTCAAGGCCGCTTTGGACCAAGCCCGGGCGCAGATTGAACGGGGTGGTTCGGTGTCCCAGGCGCTGGCCCAGGCCCAACTGTGCGATGAGGTGGGAAGACGTTTGATGGCCGCTGCCGAACGCAATGGCGCGTTTTACCGCTCCGCCGACGTGGTGTCGCGGCTGCACGGCGAGCGGTTTGAGCTGTTCGTGGAACGCGTGACCCGCATCGTGGAACCGCTGCTGTTGCTGGCCGTCGCCTTGGGCGTAGGTGGGATCGTAGTGATGATGTACCTGCCCGTCTTTGACATGGCCACCCAGCTTCGCTAAGAGCGAACATTTGCAATGACCCAGTCCACCCCCTCCCCATCCTCCTCCCATGCCCTGCCCTCCCCGGCCCAGTTCGACCAGGCCTTGGTGCTGTTACGTCACCCCCCTCCAGCGCACGGCAGCCTGTGGGCGGGCCTGATGGAGACCTTGCAACTCAGCGAAGCGGTCTTGGCGGCGGTTCTGTCAGACTGGCATGGCATTGCCGTGATTGACGATGCGCAGTGGCCCAAGGTCACCTTATGGGACAAGACCTCAGGCCCAGTGATGCCATCGACTTCCACCACCGTCATGGGGCTGACTCTGGAGGGGCGACGACTGCTGTTCAGCGAAGACCCCTGGTCTGCAGAAGCCACCCAGGCCTTGAGCCGAAGCCCGCAATCGCAACTGGCCCTGGCCCGCCCCGGGCAGTGGGCGCAGTTGGCACAGCAGTTGCAAGCGACACCACCCGGTGGTGCAAGTTCTGCAGCGGATGCTGACGCCGAAGCATCCACGGTGGTGCAGTTTGTGGACGATGCCGTCATCCACGCCTACCGCGATGGCGCCAGTGACATCCATTTCGAGACCAACCGTTTGGGGGTGGGTATCAAGTACCGGCTCGACGGCGTGATGGCGGCCGGGGAACGGCTCAACGACCCGCAACGCGCCGAGGAAGTGATCTCGCGCATCAAGGTCATGGCCCAGTTGGACATCACCGAGCGGCGCCGCCCCCAGGACGGGCGTATCCACTGGAGCCGCAGCGGCCACGA
Organism: Burkholderiales bacterium RIFCSPLOWO2_12_FULL_61_40; assembly: GCA_001770935.1. GTDB lineage: Bacteria > Pseudomonadota > Gammaproteobacteria > Burkholderiales > Burkholderiaceae_C > Allorhodoferax. The sequence continues at coordinate 9,412 of MESI01000068.1, forward strand.
CAGCATCGATTTGCGCGTATCCATCATGCCCAGCATCTTTGGTGAGGATGCCGTGCTGCGCCTGCTGGACAAAGCCCAATTGCGCCAGAGCCAGCAAAGCATCTCGCTCGATGTTCTGGGCTTTGATGCGGTACTGGCCGGCACCATCCGGGCCTTGGCATCACGCCCGCACGGCATGCTGCTCATCACGGGCCCCACGGGCAGCGGCAAGACCACCACGGTCTATGCCGCGCTCTCGGAGGTCAACGATGGATTGGAAAAAATCGTCACCATCGAAGACCCCGTGGAATATGAGTTGCCCGGGGTGTTGCAAATCCCCGTGAATGAACAAAAGGGGCTGACCTTTGCCACCGGTTTGCGTTCCATCTTGCGCCACGATCCCGACAAAATCCTGGTCGGCGAAATCCGCGACTCGGAAACCGCCGAAATTGCGGTGCAGTCGTCCCTGACCGGGCATTTGGTCTTCACCACGGTGCATGCCAATAGCCTGTTTGACGTTTTGGGGCGTTTTCAGCATTTTGGCATCGAGCCCTTTGCCCTGGCCTCCGCCCTGAACGGTGTGGTGGTGCAGCGCCTGATGCGCAAGCTGTGCCCGCATTGCACGGGGTGGCGTGCACCTACGCCGGTCGAAAAAGACAAGCTTGTCGCGTTGGAGATCGGTGTGCCCGCGCAGCTGCCGGTGGCGCAGGGCTGCGAACAGTGCCGCCATACCGGCTACCGGGGGCGCTTTGTCGTGGCCGAGGTCCATGAACTGAGCGACGCAGTGCGCGACCTGATTGTGCGCAGGACTTCGATGTCCGAACTCAAAGGTGTGATGTACCGGGAGCCGTCCAGCCGTTTGGTGGCCCAAGCCGTTGCCAAAGTGGAGCAAGGCAGCACAACGCTGGAGGAGGTGATCCGTGTGGTCGGTCTGGTCTGAATCCGTGGATATCTACCTGGGGCAAGGTGTGACCATGCTCAAAATACCGCATCAGGAAGCGCAGCGCATTCAGCATCCGGTCACTTGGCCGCTGGAGCGTGTGCTGGCCCAATTGGCTGAGGTGCTATCGCAAGGCGGCACACAGCACAGACTCCAACGCCGGACTCTGCAAATTACCCTGAGTGGCGCACTGTGCCCCGCCACGGGCTTCAAGGCGCCGCAAGAAGTAAGACGGTGGAACGAGTTGCGGCAAATCGCCCACGCGTCCGCTGCCGCGACATGGGGGGTGGAGGCAGACCAGATCGTCTGTGACATGGACGCTGGCGGGCGTGGCATCACCGCCAGCGTGGGCACCGTATGGATGCAAACGCTTCAACGCTGGGCAGCGGGGCACCACTGGCGCATTGCGTCGCTTCGCCCACTGTGGGCCGTGGCCACACAAAGCCCACGGGCCCGGCAAACGGATGCTCTCGGACTTCTGATACACGAGCCCGACGCGATAACGGCCATCGCCGATGGTGCACATGGCGAAGCCATCGCCTCCACCTTGGCAGGTGATTACGGACAGGCATCTGGGCAAGCCCTGGTGCGACGCTGGCTGGTGGGCCTGGGATTGCGCGAAGACGGGCTGCTGCACCTGAACTTTGGCATCCGCGCGCAGACTGCCATGCCTCTGGGGCTCAAGGCATGGGCTGCGTACTGGTCTACTTCCGCGGAAACACCATGAAACCCGTGCACATTGAATTCATTGAAGACGCCCGTTGGCGCTGGGTTTGGGCCGGCGCCTTGCTGTGCAGCCTGGGCGTGGCGGGGGAAGTGGCCTGGCACTGGTATCAGACGGAACAAACCGCACAGCAGGAGAACGCGCGCATCACCGCAGTGCGAGAACGGCTGCAGCAACTGCGCACGCCTGCGCCAATCCCAGCGGACCCCCGGCATAGCAGCAGCGCGCAGGCTGCACAGCTTTTGCAGCAGGATCTGAACTTGGCGTTTTCGACAGTCGAGCATCTGCAAGAGCCCGGTGCCCGGCTGCGGGGCTTGGCTTGGGAGGCGGCTGCCAATACCCTGCGGCTGGAGTATGCGCTGGACTCGGTGATCAAGGCCGCCGCTGTGACCGAGGCGCTGAACGCCGGGGACGACCGTCGGCCTTGGCAGTTGGAGAGCGTTGGAGGGGGCGGCGCGAATGGCGCTTCGGGCTCCGTTTCAATGGTATCGGGGCCACCGGCATTTCGGGGGGTATGGTCGGTGAAGCTTCAAAAGCTTTAACACCAAGTCCAGTTGAAGACATGCGAATTTGCATTTTTAACAGCAAGTTAAAGTACACCCGCTGGCCTGTGACTCCGCCCGGCACCTCAGGTGGAAGATTTCCTGAGAAGCCCGAGCAGCGCCACTGCGGCAAAGCCCGCACCCGCATAAAAGGTGGCCGAGGCGCCCCACTGGTCCCATAGCCATCCCGCCACGGCGCTGGCAACCAGCAGGGAGACCCCGCTGACCAGGTTGAAAAAACCGAAGGCCGTGCCGCGCAGGTCCGCCGGGGCGGTGTCGGCCACCATGGTGGCCAGCAGCCCTTGTGTCATGCCCATGTGCACACCCCACAACGCCACGCCCGCCAGCAAGGTGGTCCAGTGCGCGCTGGTTGCCAGCACCAGATCGGCGGCGATCAGCACCACCAGGCCCCAGGCCAGCAGGGCCTTGTGGGACATACCGTCGGACAGCTTGCCAAACGGATAGGCTGCGCCCGCATACACCAGGTTCATGGCCACCATCACCAGGGGCACCAGCGCCACGGGGATGCCCCCTTGTTGGGCACGCAGCACCAGAAACGCCTCGCTGAAGCGTGCCAGTGTGAACACGGCCCCCAGGCCGACCACCCAAAGGTAGGGCGCGCCGAGTCGGCGCAGGTTCTCGCGGCGGATGGGGTTGACCCGCTTCTCTGCAAGCGGCCTTTCAGGTTCGTGCACGCCCCACAGCAGCACCATGACCGCCAGCAAACCGGGCACCACCGCCACCCAGAACACCGCCCGGAAATCGTTGGCCCACAGCAGCATCAAGCCCACCGCCAGCAAAGGCCCGAGGAACGCCCCCACGGTATCCAGGGACTGGCGCAGGCCAAAAGCGGCGCCCCGGTTGGCGGGGGAAGTCATATCGGCCAGCAGCGCATCGCGGGGCGCGCCACGGATCCCTTTGCCGACACGGTCCAGCAACCGTGCACCCAGCACGAAGCCCATGGTGGGCGCCAGGGCAAACAGCGGCTTGCTCAACGCCCCCAGGGCATAACCGGCCACGGCCAGGCCTTTGCGCCGACCCAGGTAGTCGCTCAGTGCGCCCGAGAACACCTTGACGATGAGCGCGGTCGATTCGGCCAGGCCTTCCACCAGCCCGACCGTGAAGGCGCTGGCCCCCAGGGCTCCCACCATGAACAGGGGCAGCAGGCTATGGATCATCTCCGAAGAAATATCCATCAGCATGCTGACAAAACCCAGGGCCCAGACCCCGGCGGGAATCTGTCGCAAAGTGGTGGAAGTGGCGGGTGTCATGGCGGATAGGGCGTCGGATGCGTAGTCTTGCCAAGGGGCATCATGCCAGATGCCAAATCAGCCTTCAACCCTTGATGACACTGCGCAAGCAGCTATGAATTTGATAGCAACTGTTGTTTACCTAACTTTACCCTGACTTCAAGCGGTGGGCACACGGTGTATGACCGGCAGGAATAAACTGCGGGGATGACCCACCACCTGTTGATAATCGAAGACGATGCCCGCCTGGCCGCCATGGTCGCGGAGTATTTGCAGCAAAACGGCTTTGCCGTCAGCCGCGCGGGCGACGGCCTGAGTGGCCTGGCCCACCTGAACAGCCCCCCCGGCGGACTGACCCCCGATCTGGTGATTCTGGATTTGATGTTGCCCGACATCGACGGGCTCGAAGTGTGCCGCCGCATCCGCGCCCTGCCAGGGCCTGCGGCCCAGATCCCGGTGCTGATGCTCACCGCCAAAGGCGATGCCATGGACCGCATCATCGGCCTGGAGATGGGGGCCGACGACTACCTGCCCAAACCCTTCGAGCCGCGCGAACTGCTGGCGCGCATCCGCGCGATCCTGCGGCGCAAGGTGGACGGCCCGGTCCCCGCCACCAAGACCCTGCGTTTCGGTTCCCTGGAGATTGACCGCGACGCCCGCACCGTCACCGTGTCAGGGGCGCCCTGCGAACTCACCTCCTACCAGTTTGACCTGTTGGTGGCCCTGGCCGAACGGGCCGGGCGCGTACTCACGCGCGACCAGATCATGGAGGCGGTGCGCGGACGGGAGCTGGATGCCTTTGACCGCTCGATTGACGTGCACATGGGCCGCATCCGCGCCGCCATTGAAGCCGACGCCAAAGACCCCAAGCGCATCCTCACGGTGCGCGGCGTGGGTTATGTCTTTGCCCGCCAGCAAGACTAGGCAGGTTGTGGCCGTGTTGCTGCAGAAGCTGTATGTGCGCATCTGGCTGGCCGTGGTGCTGGCCGTGGCGGTGCTCACGCTGCTGCTGGGCTGGGCCTGGCGCATGGCGTCCGAGCCGCCGCTGCGCGAAGTGGTGGTGCGCAATGCCCAGGGCGAGGTCATCGGCAACGGGCACGCCCGCAGGCGGCACGCATCGGGCATGCCGGGGTGGCATCCGAACCTGCGTCCTTTGGTGGGGCCCCCTGTGCCGCCCGAGCGCGATACCGAAGACGACACAGAACCCAGCGAACCGGCGCCCCGCGGCCGCTATGGCGAAGGCCCTGAATTCATGGTGCGCATGCAAGACGGGCAAACCATCCATCTGCACCTGCCACGCCCGCAGCCATCGTCCTGGCGCGCACCCTTTGGGTTTTTCTGGACCCTGGGGCTGGTGGCGGTGGCGGTGGCGCTGGGCACCTACCCCATCGTTCGGCGGCTCACCCGTCGGCTGGAAACCTTGCAAAACGGTGTCGAGCGCTGGGGTGATGGCGACCTGAGCGTGCGCGTGACCATGGAAGGCGACGACGAGGTGGGCTTCTTGGCCTCGCGCTTTAACCGGGCCGCCCAACAGATTGAGACCCTGGTCAAATCGCATGAGTCGCTGCTGGCGTCGCAAAAATCCCTGCTGGCCAACGCCTCCCATGAGCTGCGCTCTCCGCTCGCCCGCATCCGCATGGGACTGGAACTGCTGGGCAGCGCCCCCGGCCCGGCAGCCAAAGACGAAATTTCGCGCAATATCACCGAGCTGGACCAATTGATTGAAGAAATTCTGCTGGCCAGCCGCCTGGACGCCTGCGAGGCCGACCTGGGCACCGTCGAGCCCGTGGACCTGGTGGGACTGGCCGCCGAGGAATGCGCCCGCGCCAACGCCACACTGGAGGTGGACGGCTCCGCATTGCTGGTGCCGGGCATTGCCAGGCTGCTGCGCCGTGCCGTGCGCAATTTGCTGGAAAACGCCAACCGCTATGCCGCAGGCGAGGTGACGGTGCATGTAACGCGGCAGGACCGGCAAGCGGTCCTGCGGGTCAATGACCGGGGGCCGGGGGTGCCCGATGGACTGCAGATGCGCATTTTTGAGCCCTTTTACCGCCTGCCCGGTGCGTCTGAGCGCGACGGCGGGGTGGGCCTGGGGCTGGCCTTGGTCAAGTCGATCACGCAGCGCCATGGCGGCACCGTCACCTGCAGCAACCGCGCCGAGGGCGGTGCCTGTTTTGAGATCCGTTTGCCGCTGGAAAACTGAGTACGGCGCCAAAACCGGCCGACTTTCGGTCCAAAAAGTCGAAAAAACCCAAAATAGTTTGGTTTTTCTCAAAAAAAAAGCCAAAACTCACCCGAATGGGGGATACCGCAAATCCTGTGAAAGCACTAAAGTTCATCCCACTGCTGTCACAGTTCAAAAGGATAGAAGCCAAGCAATAGACTTGCTTCAACAGGTTCCAACGACGTTCCTTCGGGAACTTTTACAAAGCCACCCTCGGGTGGCTTTTTTTTTGTCCTTTTTGGGTGTCCGCATCGGTGCCCGTGTGCATTAAAAAAGCCCACGGCCCCTGGCAGGGACGTGGGCTTGGCTGGAATGCCAACCGGGGTTTAGCGCCCGGCCTTGAAGTTGGTGAAGGTGCGGGTCTGCACCTTGCGGGTGGCCTGCGGCAAGGCATCAGGCGCCACCATGGTCTTGATGGCGGTGGCATCCAGGAAGATGGACTTGTTCTCGGCCACGTCCTTCTTCACAAACTTCAGCGACGCCGCGTTGGGGTTGGCGTAGAACACCTTGTTGGTGAGCGACGCGTGCACTTCGGGGCGCAGGATGTAGTTGATGAAGAGGTGGGCGTTTTCCACGTGCTTGGCATCCTTGGGGATGGCCATGGTGTCAAAGAACATGGTGGCACCGGCCTTGGGTACCAGCGCTTCAATCACCACCGGAGTCTTGGACTTGGCTTCGGCCGCGCGGCTGCGGGCGATGTTGATATCCCCCGAGAAACCCATCACCAGGCAGGTCGCACCGCTGGCCATTTCTTCGATATAGCCCGACGAGGAAAAACGCGTCACATAGGGGCGAATCGCCTTGAGCACTTTGGCGGCTTCCGCGTAGTCGGCGGCTTCGCGGCTGTAGGCGGGTTTGCCCGCGTACATCAGGGCGGCCGGGATCACTTCAGAGGCCGAGTCCAGCACACTCACGCCGCAGCTTTTGAGTTTGCTCGCGTACTTGGGGTCAAACAGCAGGCTCCAGGCGTTCTCGGGCATGGGCATGCCGCCCAGCGCAGCCTTGACTTTGTTGGTGTTGATACCCACCGTGACGTAGCCCCACATCCAGTCCACCAGGTATTCATTGCCCGGGTCCAGCTTGGCCAGTTGCTCCAGCAGGCCTTTGTCCAGGTTGTTCCAGTTGGTCAGCTTGCTTTTGTCGAGTTTTTGCAGCAAACCGCCTTCAATCTGGGTTTTGGCAAAGTGGGAGCCGGGCACCACGATGTCGTAGCCGGTTTTGCCCGCCACCAGTTTGGCGTGCAGCAGTTCATTGTTGTCGTAGTTGTCGTAACGGACCTTGATGCCGGTTTCTTTCTCGAAATTTTTGATGGTGTCTTCTGCAATGTAGTCCGACCAGTTGTAGATGTTCAACACCTTGGGCTCGGCGGCCTGCGCCCCCATGGCAACCAGGACCGCACCGGTGATCAGCGCCAGCGAAGCGCCCCATTTTTTCAATCTTTTGGCCATTAGAAGTAATCCTCTCAAAAGGGGAGTGGTGAAAATCGGAAGACCGTTGCCTGCACGGCAGGCTCAAAATGATAACAAAGCGCAGACGCCCTGCTGACACGGCATTTTGCAAAGTCGCAATTCAATGGCAAAACAAGCTGCAGCCCTTACAAATACTGCGCAAGCAGCTACAAAAAACGTAGCACTTCGGTCGGTTGGATATCGACCAGGCAGCGGGTGTGGCCCAGCGGGCACTCCCGCTCAAAGCAGGGAGCGCAGTCCAGCGCGGGGCGGTAGCTGGCATCGTTTTTGAGCCACAGCACCCGCGCGCTGGCGCTCAAGGGCGGTGTGTGCAAAGGGCTGGAAGAACCAAACAGCGCCACCTGCGGCACACCAAAGGCCGCCGCCACATGCATCAGCCCGGAGTCGTTGCTGACCATGGCTTTGGCGGCTGCAATGACGGCCAAGGCCTGGTCCAGCGAGGTGCGGCCCGAAAAATCGAGGCACTGCCCCGGCTTGGCGGCATTGGCGCTTTGCGCGATTTCGGCACACAGCGCGGCCTCTTTGGACGAGCCCAGCAACACCACCGGCAAGGGCAACTGCCGGGCCAGTGCGGCAAAATGCCGGGCGGGCCAGCGCTTGGCCGGGCCGTACTCGGCGCCCGGCGCCATCACGTAGTAACCCTGCCGACGCAGCTCCAGCTGGGCCATGGCGGTCAACACCATCTCCACCGTCAGCTGCAACACGGGTTGGTCGCCTTGCACATCCGGTTCACCACTGAGGCTTGAGTAAAACGCCACCATGGGCGGGCGCTCGCCCTGCGGCGGATTGGGCAAGCGCTGGGTCAGCAAGGCCACGCGGGACTCACCGTGGTAACCGACGCGTTTGGCAATGCCGGCCCACCAGGGCAGCAAGGCACTCTTCAGGGAATTGGGGCAGACGTAGGCAGTGTCAAAGCGCCCGCGCAACTGCTTGGCCAGGCTGCGCCGGGCCGCCCACTGCAAACCGCCATGGGCAAAGGGCAGCTCCAGCACCTCGGCTACCTGCGGCATGGCCCGGTAGACCGGGGCCACCCAGGGCAAGGCGCCCACGGTAAGCCGCTCGCCACGCGCAGCCAGACGGCGCATGAGCGGCTCGGTCATCACCGCGTCCCCAATCCACTGGGGGGCGATGACCAGGGTGCGACTTGAATATCCAACAGGCATCATCGCTTTTGGCTGCGTGCAGGCGCCTTTAGCTGGCTTTTGATACCAACTAAAGCCACGATGGATGCCACAAAATCACTGTGTGCCTTAGAAGTCCGGTCTAACAATTCTGAAAGTTTGAAAAATCGATGCGTGGTCGGTGACTGCTGCGCGGCCATTTCCATATCCAGACTGAACACATTCACAATCGTCCAACACTCTGTGAATTTGCGCGCTTTGGCCTTTAGATGGCTCTTCTCTGCTTCGCCAATACGGTTATGGATATTAGACACGTCAGTGCCTGCTTTGACCTCAATAGCAAGCAGCGGGCGGTCGCCATGGCCCGGTGATTTTTCTTTAATAACAACATCGGGATCAGCTGCAATTTCTATGATGACCTGTCGGCCGGCAGCATTGTCAAACGTCGCCGTTTTCTCAAGAACGATTGGTTTGGCGTGCCCGATGGCCGTCAAGATCAGTTTAAAAACTTCCTCGATACCAGCTTCACCGCGTGCGTTATTGCTTCCGCCACGCAATTGGGGACCGATCGAAAGCAGACTCAGCTCATTCAGAAACTGAGGACTTACCGCCAAACGGTCAACACCTTGAAGAAGTTCCCAGGCTCGCACATTCAAGCATGTGCAGAGCGCAGGGAGTTTTTGCAAAGCATCCGTGCCCCAAACGCTTGCGTCTTCTGCACGCCTGAAAACTCCCAGCCCAGAACCCGTTTTATAGAACTCTTTTTGGCTATAACCCAACAATGTTCTGTAATAGGTGAGCAAGGAGGGGCACGCTTCCAGCACGATAGGTGCCGCAAACAACAGTTCACCACGCATGCCCAGAGAAGCCAATTTTTGCAGCGCCGCAGCGGGCATAAGAACCGCAAGTTGCTTGTCCAGTGTAGCGATATCGAGATCCGCTACAGCCTTTAGTAAACCGGCTTGTAAGTGGGTTTGCTGCAACTCCACCAGGCGGTGGGCAAAACCTATTTGCAAGTTGGGCGATGCCAGCACAAAAATGGGGTCAGCCATAGACCGCCAGGCGCAGCACATTGCTGCGCAGACCCTGCAGCCGGGATGCCGCCATCTGCACGTAGTCAGGATTCAACTCAATTCCGACGTACTGCCGATTTTCTTGCTGGCTGACCAGGCCTACCGTACCGGAACCAAAAAACGGATCTAAAACGAAATCACCTGGTTCAGAACTGGCAAGCACACAAGGCCGAATCAATTCAGGAGGAAAAGTTGCAAAGTGCGCACCACTAAAAGCTTTTGTATTGACATTCCACACCGAACGGCGACTACGCTTGCCAACGCCACCATCCGCAGGCTCTTTGACAGCATCATGGTCGTAGTAATAGCGCTCCGACTTAGTGAGCATAAAAAGATACTCGTGTGACCGTATCGGCCTGTCTTTAACGCTTTCAGGCATGGCGTTGGGTTTATTCCACACGACATCGCTGCGCAAAAACCAGCCATCGTCCTGCAACGCAAAGGCCAACCGCCAGGGAACACCGATCAAATCTTTAGGCTTGAGGCCGTCAGGCGTGGGTGGACGGGTGCCCATCGCACGCGCAGGATTTTTTTTATCTGTCGCCCGATAGCCCCGATTCCCGCTGGTGTAGCTGTCGCCAATATTCAGCCATAGAGTCCCATCTACTGTCAGCACCCGTTTTACCTCAGAAAAAATGCGGGTAAGCCGGTTCAAAAACTGGGGCAACGTAGGCTCTAAACCAATTTGCCCTTCAATGCCGTAATCCCGCAAGCCCCAGTAAGGAGGCGAAGTCACTACGCACCTGACAGACTCACTGGGCAAACTCTGCAGGACACTTAGGGCGTGGCCCTCAAACAACGTAGAACCCGCAAGCCGCAATGGCGGCATCACCTCCAAGTGAGAAATTTCCTCTTGCGGCAAAAGCAAAGGTGCTGTTGATTTATACATGTCTCGACTTTACGCCGGTTACCCACATTCGGCAACACGCTCAGTGCCCGTGGAAATGCTCGCCGTCCTTGAGTTTGTACACCGTGCCGCAATACGGGCACTTGGCCTCGCCGGTATGGCCCACGTCCAGGTACACCTTGGGGTGGGTGTTCCAGATTTTCATGTCCGCCAATGGACTGGGGCAGTACACACCGCCTTCGCGGTTGAGGTCTTTGGCCAGTAGTTCAACAGTTGCTTTGCTCATACGTCATCCTTGTTTGATCGGTTGGGGACAGAGCTGGCCGCTGCGCGGCTGCGGTCTGTCCCGCAAAGTCGGACTTCCAACATCCGACAATCGGTTGGGGACAG
>MESI01000069.1 GCA_001770935.1 Burkholderiales bacterium RIFCSPLOWO2_12_FULL_61_40
CCCCACCCTGCCGATCCCGAGCTATGCGCGCGTAACCAATACCGCCACCAACAAATCCGTGGTGGTGCGCGTCAACGACCGCGGCCCGTTCCTGCATGAGCGCGTGATGGATCTGTCCTACACCGCCGCGCACAAGCTCGGCATCATCGGCAACGGCAGTTCGGAAGTGGAAGTCGAAAGCTTGGCTCCCGATGCCCGCGTGAATACCCTCGCCAAGCCCGATACCGTGGAAAGCAAACCGCTGGAAAAAGCTGAAGCGACGGCCAGCCCCACGCCGCCCGCTGCAAGCACCGCCGCCGCAGGCAGCAATATTTACCTGCAACTCGGCGCGTTCAAATCACCGGAAGCCGCTGAAAGCTTCATGGCGCAGATGCGCGCCAAGCTCGGCGATGCCGGCAAGCAGCTCAGCGTATTCCTCAAGGACGGCCTCAACCGCGTCCATCTCGGGCCGTATGCGAGCCAGGATGCGGCGCGCAGCAGCGCGGAGGGGTTGAAGGGGAAGCTGGGGTTCAAGCCGATGGTGAATTTGCGCTAACACAACTACTGCGCTTGCTGATGCGGCGTTAAAAAATGGCTCAAAATCCTCATGTACCAAAATGTACATTCCGGTTTTTCGCCATTTTTTGCCTTGCCTCAGCTGCGCTCGCTACGTTGTGCAGTAGTAACCGTAGGGTGGGCTGTGCCCACCATGGTGCATGGAATGCACTGTTGGTATGGCGGAGTGTCGCGCAATGTTGCACTGGCGCAGATAAACTGCCCGAAACCTGTCCTTCACCGCTAACAACAATGTGCCAGAAGCGGGCATTAGTTCTTGGCATCCACTTATATCCGCGATAGCGCTGTATAATTTTAAAATCGCAGGATTGGAGGAAAAATGGCAAGCGCAGAACAGCTAAAAGCACTTCTAAAGTCACACATTGAGGGTGATGAGGGGCGCTTTTTGTCTATTGCCATGCAGGTTGCCGCGCATGAGGCCAAGCTGGGACATGGGAAGCTGGCTGAAGAACTCCGTGACATGATTGATGCCGCAAAGTCCCGCAGCCAGAACCTGGCCGGGGTGGGCAAGCTGGTTCCGCTCAACAAGCCTCGCGGCGAATTGGTCGGCCTACTCAGTGTTTCTTATCCCCATACCCGCCTGTCCGAGATGATTCTCGACGATAGTGTTTCCATGAAACTCAAGCGCACGATCAAGGAGCAGCGTTTTTTCGCCAAGCTTAAAGAACATGGCTTGTCGCCACGGCGCAAGCTTCTCTTTGTGGGGCCACCGGGCACCGGCAAAACGATGACGGCGGCAGCGCTTGCGGGGGAGTTGGGTATCCCGCTGTTTCTGGTTCGCCTCGATGCATTGATCACAAAATACATGGGGGAAACTGCGGCTAAATTGCGGCAGGTTTTTGATGCCATTACCGAGGTGCGCGGCATCTATTTTTTCGATGAGTTCGACGCTATTGGATCGCAGCGCGGCATGGCCAACGATGTTGGCGAAATTCGGCGCGTGCTTAACAGTTTTCTGCAAATGATCGAACAGGACCAGTCACACAGCGTGATTATCGCCGCGACCAATCACCCGGACATTCTCGATTACGCGCTGTTCCGTCGCTTCGACGACATGATTCAGTACGGCCTGCCCAATCAGGAACAAACCGTTGCGGTGCTCAAAGCGCGACTGGCCGGGTTTCATGCCAAGCGTTTTGCCTGGAGCAAAATTGCCGAACATGCGGCGGGATTAAGCCATGCGGAAATTTCGAGAGCCGCCGACGAGGCGATCAAAGACAGCATCATCCACGACCGCGATACGGTTGCCGAAGCCGATCTGGTGCGCATGTTGGAGGAACGAAAGTTGATCAGCGGCAAGCTTGCCAACAACAATAGCGAGCCGCCAAACCATGACGAATGAAGCGCAAGATAAACGCCCGCATTTTGTCCTTTCCAATACTTCCGAAGCTAAACCGTTCACAACCCCCCGCAGTAATCGTGGAGAATCGCCACATATCCCAGAATTGCCCCGCGCCCAACACGGCGCATCTCTGCAAACACAACTTCAGGCACTCAAGCCCATTGCCGAGCAGGCCGCAGCCACACAGCACAATATGGAGCTTGAAGGTGGTGTCGGCTTGCAGATTCAGTTTCAAAGCCAACCCGGTATAGCGTTGGCATTTGAAAGTCTCGCCAACGCAACACAGGGCATAGAGTTGCTGAGCATCCGCGAGGAAGGGGAATACACCTACGCCAACGTATTTGTGCCCGATGGAAAGCTCGCGCATTTTGAAAAATATGTGGCCGAATACTTGGGAGAAAAGAAAAACAAAAACGGCGACCCCATAGATCACAGACCACTGCTGGACACCATTGAAACAATACGAGCAGCCGGACTGCGCGCGCGGTGGAATGATGACCCGGAGCTTCTGCCGCAGAATTCAGACGAGGAATTCTGGTGGGAGGTATGGTTGCCCGAACGCGACAATCGTGAAGCCGTGGTAGAAGATTTTCGCAAACTGGTCTCTGCGGTCGGCTGCACGGTCAGCAAGGGGCAAGTAGATTTTCCGGAGCGGACTGTTGTCATGATGCACGGCTCTGAACGCCAATTTTCCCAGACGGTCATGACGCTGAACTGTGTGGCTGAGCTACGCCGCGCCAAGGAAACGGCTGAGTTATTTGACGGAATGGATACTGAGGAGCAGCAGGCATGGAAGGATGATTTACTGGCGCGGACGGCCTTCCCGGCTCACGCTGACAATGTGCCTCGCGTCTGCCTGCTCGATAGTGGCGTGAACCGTGGACATCCTTTGCTCGCGCCTGTGCTGACGAGCGATGACCTGCATACCGTTGAACCAGCATGGGGTAAAGATGACGAGTGCAATCACGGCACGGGTTTAGCCGGGATAGCCATCTACGGCGATTTAACCAATGCGTTAGCAACAGAACTGCCGATGCGAATTGAACACCTTCTGGAATCGGTCAAGATTACACGTGGAGATGGTGCGAACACAGGGACCAACGAATTCCATGCCAATCTGTTTGCGGAAGCAATTGCTCGCCCTGAGAGCTCGCCTCAACAGCGTCCCCGTGTATTCAGCTCGGCGGTAACGGCTACAGATTTTCGGGATCGCGGCCGCCCCTCCTCGTGGTCTTCCATGGTGGATTCATTGGCGGCAGATGCGTTTGGTGGCGGCCTATTTCCACGACTGATCGTGCTGGCCGCTGGCAATACCAGAGAACATCACGCATGGATCAATTATCCTGCCAGCCTTTCAACCAATCTGATTCACGACCCCGGCCAAGCCTGGAACGCGCTTACGGTGGGCGCTTTCACGGAGAAAGTTGAAACGGAAGAAGCCAGCATTGAACCGGTTGCACCTTTCGGTGGCCTCAGTCCGTTCACCACTACTTCGGCAGCTTGGGACAGGGCATGGCCGCTGAAACCCGATGTTGTTTTTGAAGGTGGCAATGTCGGGAAAGATGCGCTCGGTGCAGCAGGGATGCCAAGCCTCAACCTGCTGACCACTCATTACGAGCACACCAGAAAACTTTTCACCACCACCAATGCCACCAGTGCTGCATCCGCCTTATGTGCCCGCATGGCGGCGCAACTGATGTCAGCCTATCCACAACTGCGGCCTGAAACCATCCGTGCGCTCATCGTTCACTCCGCCGAATGGACAGAGGCCATGCGAGAAATGCATTTGAAATCTCACACCAAGAACGATTACATCAACCTTGTGCGTCATTGCGGCTGGGGTGCGCCTAACTTGGAACGCGCATTATGGAGCGCGGCCAATTCACTGACGCTAGTTGTCGAAGACAGCGTCCATCCCTACAAAAAAGATGGAAGCGCGATCAAGACTCGCGACATGAATTTCCATACGCTTCCTTGGCCCAAAGATGAACTGGAAATGCTGGGTGCAACCAAGGTACAAATGCGTGTCACGCTCTCCTATTTTATCGAGCCAAATCCCTCTGCTCGCGGCTCTTCATCAAAATACCATTACCCTTCCCACCGCTTGCGTTTCAAAGTGCGCCATCACCAAGAATCTGAGGAAAATTTCCTCGCCCGCATCAATGCAGCCGCCGCTATGGAGGAAAATGGTCAACATACCAATCACCAAGACCCTGACTGGTTGCTCGGTGGGCAACAACGCCATAAAGGATCTCTTCATCAGGATGTCTGGAAAGGCACTGCCGCCGAACTGGCAAGTCGTGGTTTTCTTGCGGTTTACCCCGCTATGGGCTGGTGGCGCACTCGCCAAAAATTGGAACGCTACGACCTTCCGGCCCATTACACCTTGATCGTTTCCATCCGCACACCGGAAACAGAAATTGACCTTTATAGCGCGGTCGCGGCGAAAATACAGACTCCGGTTATTGTTGCAACCTGAGTGATGGGCAGGCACAAATCAAGGGGGTACGCAGTCCTTAGCTTACGTTGACTGGCTGTTTTGGAGAAAGTTTAACGACTGCAATGTCTCGGGAACAGCAATTCGCAATTGCTAAATGCCTACCCGATAGCGGATGGTCATGGCAAAAATGGCTGCTTCCCAGTGCCAAAATTTATCTCTTCGTGCGCGCCAATATCAATTTGAAACGCTCCACGAAAGGCAGAAGCCGTAGGGGGATAACGCTACACTCATCCGCCCACCCTCAACACCAACCCCTTCAAATACGCCCCCTCCGGAAAACTCAGCGACACCGGATGATCGGCGCTGGCGTGCAGGTGATGGATGATCTGCGCGTCCACCCCGGCATCGAGTGCGGCACCGGCGATGATCTTCTGGAACAGGTCTTCGCTGATGCCGCCGGAGCAGGAGTAGGTGGCGAGCAGGCCGCCCGGCCTGAGCAGCTTGAAGGCGAGCAGGTTGATGTCCTTGTAGCCGCGCGCGGCTTTTTCGGCGAACGCGGCGGTGGGGGCGAACTTGGGCGGGTCGAGGATGATGAAATCGAAGGTGCGGCCCTGGTCGCGCAGTTTGCGCAGCGCCTGGAACACGTCGGCTTCCTGCCATTCGGCACGCGTTGCGTCCAAATTATTGGTTGCTAGATTCTGTTCGGCGATGCGCAGCGCGTCGCCCGACGCGTCGATCGACAGCACCGATTTCGCGCCGCCGCGCAGCGCATACAGCGAGAAGCCGCCGGTGTAGCAGAAGCAGTTCAGCACGTTGCGGCCGGCGGCCAGGGTTTCGGTCAGCGCGCGGTTGTCGCGCTGGTCGAGATAGAAACCGGTCTTCTGCCCGGCCGCGACATCCACCCTGAAGCGCAAGCCGTGCTCGACGACTTCGACGCTTTCCGGCAGCGCGCCGCGCAGCACGCCGTTGCGCGGCTCCAGCCCTTCCAGCCCGCGCGAATCGGAATCGGAGCGCTCGTAGATGCACGCTGGCTTGCACTGCTCCTGCAGGATATCGGCGATGGTGTCGCGCCAGTGTTCCGCGCCCGCGCTGCCGACCTGCATCACCAGCGTATCGCCGTACTGGTCGACGACCAGCCCCGGCAGGCCGTCGGATTCGGCGTGAATGAGGCGCGCTCCGCTGCTCTTGTCAGCCAGCTTCAATTCACGCCGCGCCGCCAGCGCATAGTCAATACGGCGGCAAAAAAATGCCGCGTCGATGGATTCGCTTTCATCCCACGACCAGACGCGCGCAGTGATCTGCGAATCCGGGTTGTAGGCCGCCCACGCGAGAAAATTCCCCGCAGCATCGCGCACCGGCAGCGTGTCGCCGCTATGAGGTGCGCCATCGACGCGCTCAACCGCACCGGAGAACACCCACGGATGGCGGCGCAGCAGGGATTTCTCCCGCTCCGCCTTGAGGATGATGCAAGGTTGCGCGGCCGCATTGCCGGCGAGCGGTTGCGGTGTGCTGCGCGGAGTGTTCTTCTGCTCGCCAGACTGTTTTCCGCCGCGTTTGATCCGGTTGCGGAAATCCCGGTTGCCTTGCGAAGGGCGATGCGGTGTGGAGGGCGATCTGGGTTTCTGGCTGGTCATGTTTTTTATTTGGTTCTTGGGTATTTTTCTTAGGTCTTCTTCTTGGCGCGCGGATGCGCCGCGTCGTAGATCTTGCTGAGATACTGAAAATCGAGGTGGGTGTACACCTGCGTGGTGGAGATGCTGGCGTGGCCGAGCATTTCCTGCACCGCGCGCAAATCGCCGCTGGATTGCAGCACATGC
>MESI01000070.1:0-25597 GCA_001770935.1 Burkholderiales bacterium RIFCSPLOWO2_12_FULL_61_40
TGGTGAGCACCCCGGCAAAGAAGGGGTTGATGTCCACCGTGGCCTCGCTGCCCAGCCATTCGAGCAGGTTGTTCAGGCCGATGGTGCCGCCGTAAAAGATCAGCAGCATGAGCACCAGCTCGGGGATGCCGCGGATGACGGTGGTGTAGACGGTGGCCAGGGCCACCAGGGGCGTGCGCCCCGAGAGTTTGGCGGCGGCCCCCAGCAGGCCCAGCACGATGGCGACCAAAAGCGCGCACAGGGACACGCCCACGGTCAGTACCGAGCCTTGCAGAATGGCGGTGTAGTAAGCGTTCATGCGGGGAACAGTAAAAAAAAGAAAAGCGCCGGAGCACAGGGGGCCTGTGCGCCGACGCGCGGGAATCTAGCCTGGCTTATTTGCCGTAGACGTCGAACTTGAAGTACTTGTCGTTGATCTTCTTGTACACGCCGTTGCCACGGATGGTCTTGATGGCGGCGCTCAATTCACCCTTGAGTGCGGCTTCGTTCTTGCGCAAGCCAATGCCAGCGCCCACGCCGAAGTATTTCTCGATGTACAGCTCAGGCCCCATCAGCTGGTAGTCCTTGCCTTCGGGCTTGCTCAAAAAGCCGCCGGTGACTTCCACAAAGTCGGCCACGGTGCCGTCCAGGCGCCCGGCCTTGATGTCCAGGTAGACCTGGTCTTGCGCTTCATAAGGAACCACGTCCACACCCACGGTTTTCAGTTCACCCATGGCGTATTTTTCTTGTGTGGAGCCTTTGAGCACGCCGATCTTCTTGCCCTTGATGGAGGCCGGGCCGGTGTAGCTCACACCTTTTTTGAGCACCACGCGGCTGGGGGTGTTGTAGTACTTGTCGGTGAAGTCGATCGCCTTGAGGCGGTCTGCCGTGATCGACATGGAGCTGATGATGACGTCGTATTTCTTGGCCTGCAGGCCCGGAATCATGCTGTCCCAGACCTGTTCGACAAACACGCATTTGCGTTTGATCTGTTCGCACAGGGCGCTGGCGATGTCCACGTCAAAGCCGGTGGGCTTGCCGTCGGCGGTTTTGAAGGTGAAGGGCTCGTAGGTGGGGTCGATCGCAACCTTGAGGTCTTTGCCTTGCGCAAATGACACGGCACAGACCGATCCCAGGGCAACAGCCAGCAGGAGTTTTTTCATGGGGGAATCCTTTGCAATACCGGGGCAGTGCCCGGCGGGTTGTAGATACAAGAAGCGTGATTCTACGGGTTAAGCACCCCATATTCGCTGCATTCCGGGGGGCGTGCCGTAGGGGTTTGTACTGTGTTTTCGGGGAGCGAAACGGTTTGAAAATTTAGAGAGATTACCCGCGGCCACGGCAGTTTCTGGCGGGTTTTGCCTATTTTTAGTGGAAGATAGACCTATGTCAAATTCCGCTTTTTTTTCTCCAAAACCCGCCATTCGGGTTGCCCTCGTTGGGTATGGCAACGCCGGGCGCATCTTTCATGCACCGCTCATCAGCGGAGTGCCCGGCCTGCAATTGGCAGCCGTGGTCTCTTCCAAGCCGCAGCAAGTGCTGGCCGATTGGCCGCAAACCCAGGTGGTAGCCACACCGGAGGTCGCCTTCCAAGACCCGGCGATTGAGCTCGTGGTGATCGCCACCGGCAACGAAAGCCACTACCCCCTGGCGCGCGCGGCCTTGCTGGCAGGCAAGCATGTGGTGGTGGACAAGCCTTGTACCATCACGCTGGGGCAAACCGAAGACCTGGTGCAACTGGCACAAAAGCAGGAACGTTTACTCACGGTGTTCCAAAACCGCCGTTGGGATGCCGATTTTTTAGCCCTGCGCAAGGTGCTGGACAGCGGTGCTCTGGGGCGCATTGTGCATTTTGAATCGCATTTTGACCGCTACCGCCCCACGGTTCCCGACCGCTGGCGCGAGCGCGATCTTCCGGGCTCGGGCCTGTGGTTCGATTTGGGCGCCCATCTGTTGGACCAGTGCTTGCATCTGTTTGGCGAGCCGGAAGATATTTTGCTGGACCTGGCCTGCCAGCGCGACGCTACGCAAGTGAACGACTATTTTCATGCCCAGTTGCGCTACCCCACACGCCATCCGGGCTTGCGCGTGCTGTTGCATGCCAGTGCGCTGGTGCCCGCCGTGGGGCCCCGCTTTGTCGTGCACGGAACCCAGGCCTCGTTTGTCAAATATGGGCTGGATGTGCAGGAAGATGCCTTGAAAGCCGGGGCCCGGCCCCATGTGGACCGCCTGACGGACTGGGCGCGCGATCCCTTGGTGGGCACCATCACGACACCAACGGATGCGGGGCCGATCACCACCATGGCCCCAGACCTGGCCGGGAACTACCTGGGTTATTACGCGCAGTTGTCGGACCACTTGCAGGGCCGTGCCGCGCAGGCCGATGTCACCCCTGTGCAGGTGGTCCAGGCCATGCGGTGGCTCACGCTGGGCGAGCACAGTGCCGCCCAAGGATGTTTTGTTGGCCCCCACACCTCCAGCCTTTGAAGACACGCAATGCCCCTGCACCGCCATTTGGCCCGCCTGATTCTTGTATGTGCCTTGCCCTTGCTGCTGCTGGTGACGGGAATGGCGGCCTACATTGTTTTTAACCTGCAAAACGGGTCCGTTGTCCTGGTCGCCAGCACCTTGGCGGTGGCGATCGTGCTGGCGACCCTGGCTGCCGTGTGGGGAGGGCGAAGGGCCAGCCGCAAGCTCATTCATGAATACCAGACGGAGCTGGACCAGACCGAAGCCGCGCTGCGCGAAAGTGAACAGCGCTTTCATGCGGTATTTGACCAGCCCGCGGTGGGGGTCACCATGACCTCGCTGGATGGCCGCTGGCTACGTGCGAACCAGAAAATGTGCCAGATCGTGGGGTACTCGCTGGATGAATTGCTGAGCAAAAGATTCCAGGACATCACCCATTTACAGGACCTGGAGGCTGATCTGGCGCATGTGCGTCAGGTTTTGGCGGGCGACGCCAAAACGTATTCCATGGAGAAACGGTATTTCCGCAAGAACGGCACCGTGGTCTGGGTCAACCTGAGTTGCTCCATTGTTTTGCGCCCGGATGGCAGCCCGGACTATTTCATTGCCCTGATTGAAGACATCAGTGAGCGTGTGTATGCCAAGGAGAGCCTGCTGGTCAGTGATCTCGCTTTGAAAGCCATTTCGCAAGGCGTTCTGATCACGGAGCCGGAGGGCCGCATCATTCGGGCGAATGCCGCGTTTTCGGCGATTACCGGCTACAGCGAGGCAGAAGCGCTGGGTCAGACCTGCAGGTTTATCCAGGGGCCGCTCACCGACGCACAAACCTTGGCGTCCATCCGTATGGCCATGACCAATGGCATGGCATTTTCGGGTGACATTTTGAATTACCGCAAAGATGGCACCACATTCTGGAATGAACTGAATATCTCGCCGGTATTCGACGTACAAGGGGTATTGACCCATTTCATCGGCATTATTCGCGATGTTACCCAGCGCAAGGTGGCTTTGAATGAAATTGACCGCCACCTGAAGTTTGAAATTCAGGAGCACCAGCTGGCACAGGCGCATCTGCAACTCACACTCAAAGGCGTAGGCGCTGGCAGTTTCGAGTGGAATTTAAGAACCGGGGTGCATACCTGGTCCGAGCAGCTCTGGGTGCTCTTTGGCCTGGAGCCCGGCATTGCTCCGGCCAATGAAAAGACCTTTGTCCAGAGCGTGCACACCGATGACAGAGACGCCGTTTCCAGCGCCATCATCTCGGCTATTTCCAAAGGGGGCGAATTCTCTGTGGAGTGGCGGGTCAACCTGCTCTCGCAAGCAGATCCGCGATGGCTGATGTGCCGGGCCTACCCGGTGCGGGATGAGAGTGGGCGAATTGAGCGCTACCTTGGCATTGCCTTCGATATTTCCGAACGCAGACAGGCGGAAACCACCCTGGAACGTTACCGCGACCATCTGGAAGAAATGGTGGAGGAGCGAACCGAGGAACTGTCGCAGGCCGAAGCCGAACAGCGCCGCCTCAACCGCGCCATGCGCCTGCTGAGCGATTGCAATGTCGCCATGGTGCACGCCTATGACGAGTCGCAATTGCTGGGTGAATTGTGCGAACTGGTGGTCCGCACCGGCGGTTATGTGTGTGCCTGGGTCGGCATGGCGGTACAGGACGCCGTCAAATCGGTCAAACCGGTGGCGCAAGCCGGCCCCCCGGACGCCTGCCTGGACTTCACCCGTGTGTCTTGGGACGCGCAGCAGGACATTGGGCGCGGGCCCATGGGCATGGCGATCCAGACCGGTTTCACCCAGGTGCTGCAGGACTGCTGGTTCCTCCCGGAAATGGCGCCGTGGCACGAGGCGGATCGGGATATGGGATACCAGTCCTGTGTGGCCCTGCCGCTCATCATTGCGAAGCAAACCGTCGGTGCCATGGTGGTTTGTTCGAAAGAGGCGCATGCATTTGGTGCAGAGGAAACGCAATGGCTGGAGGAGCTGGCATCCGACATTGCCTTTGGCCTGCAGGCACTGCGTAACCGTACCGAATTGGGACGCTACCAGCACCAGTTGGAAGCGCGGGTGCGAGAGCGCACCCATGAGGTGGACGCACTGAATGCGGAGCTGGTGGTCAAGGTCCGGGATGCCGAAGTAGCCAATCAGGCCAAAAGCTTCTTCCTGGCCACCATGAGCCACGAACTGCGCACGCCGCTCAACGCGGTGGTCGGTCTGACAGGGCTGCTGGCTGACTCGCCCCTGGGACGTCGGCAGCGGGATTACGCGGACAAGATCCAGTTGTCGGCGCAAGCCTTGCGCGCATTGATCGACGATATCCTGGACTACACCAAGATCGAGGCCGGCGAGTTGCACCTGGAGCTGGCGCCTTTTTCGCTGAACGCTATTTTGCGCACCACGGCAGCGGTCATTGGCACCAGCCTGTACGGCAAACCGATTGAAGCCTTGTTTGATGTGGCACCCGATGTCCCCGATGCACTGGTGGGCGACGCTTTGCGCCTGCAGCAGATCTTGCTGAACCTCACCAGCAATGCCGTCAAATTTACCGATGCGGGTGCCATTGTGGTCTCGGTCCGCCGCCTCCTTGTACAGGCCGCAGCGGTGACGCTGGAGTTTTCCGTGCGCGACACCGGCATCGGTATCGCCAGTGGGCAGTTGGACTCCATTTTCCAGGGATTTTCCCAGGCAGAGCTCTCCACCAGCCGCGTGTACGGCGGCACAGGCCTGGGCTTGGCCATCAGTTCCCGTCTTGCCACACTGATGGGTGGCCATATCGCGGTAGAAAGTACCGCGGCCAAGGGGAGCGAGTTCCATTTCAGCATCATGCTGGGACTGGGGACAAGCGAACCCCGTGCAGAGGCGCAAAAGCTCCCCGCTGACCTGCGTATTTTGGTTGTGGATGACCATCCCCTGGCCCGTGAACTGCTGGCCAGGACCTGTACCGGTTTCGGCTGGACGGTGGCCACCGCCGCCAGTGGGCAGGAAGGGCTGGAAGCGCTACGCCAGGGGGGGGCCGAAGGCGGTGACTGCGATCTCATGCTGCTCGACTGGCGCATGCCCGGAATGGACGGCCTGGAGATGCTGCGCCAGGCCAATGCAGCGCCGGACATCGGCTTGCCTTTGGTGGTTTTGATGGCCTCGATTGCTGAAATGGAGCAAGCCGCTGCCGCCAGCGAAGAACTTTACCTGGACGGTGTTGCGGCCAAGCCTTTGACGCCTGCGGGCCTGCATGAGGCCGTAAGGCGGGCCTACGCGGGTGAATTTATTGAATTTCCGCCACCGCCTGACAGGCGCGACCGGCGGCTGCTCGGCATGCGCCTGTTGGTGGCAGAAGACAATGTACTTAACCAGGAGGTGATAGAGCAGGTCCTGGTGAGGGCGGGGGCGCAGGTGGTGGTGGTTGCCAACGGACTTGCCGCGGTGGAGGCTTTGCAGGTTTCCCCTGGGCAGTTTGACGCGGTGCTGATGGACATTCAAATGCCGGTCATGGACGGCTACACGGCCACCCGGATCATCCGGGAAAAATTGGGCCTGACGGACCTTCCCATTTTCGCCGTCACGGCCTTTGCCCAGCCGCAGGACCGGGAAAAAGCCCGCCTCGCCGGTATGGGAGGGCATATCGTCAAACCGCTCAACGTCGATGAATTGCTCGATCTGCTGGCACGGGAAGGCCGGAGCGCCCCGGTGCCACTGCCTACAGCAACGGACCTGCCGGGCCACCCGACGCCATTGGCCCCGCAACTGCCGGGGCTTGATATCGCTGCAGCCATGAAAGCCTTCGTTGGCGACGAAGCCAAATACAAGGAGCTTTTGCGCAAACTCCTCACCGACTACGGGGGGGACGCGGAAAAAGCCCATCGACTCTTTTGCGCAGCGGACCACCCCGGCGCCGCAGGTTTGCTGCACGGCCTGAGCGGCATGGCCAGCATTCTGCAGGCCACCGAGTTGGCCCACCGTGCCAAAAGGGCGGAAGAAGCCTTGCTGAACGGCAATACACCCGCCATGGCGCACTTGTTCGAGGCCCTGCATGCGGCCATGCAAACCCTCAGGGAGTCGGTGGACCTTTTGGAAACCATGTCCTTGTAAGGTGTGTTGCCAAGCGCAAAACCTTACACTTGCGGGTTAATCCCCCCCGAAGTGCCCCAGTCCATGAACGCCCCAGTTGACGTCTCCTTTTCCGCGCGCGCCGCCAAGCCGCTCAGCAGTTACCGCAAATTCTGGGCGGCCCGTTTCGGCAGCTCGCCGTTTTTGCCCATGGGCCGCGCCGAGATGGACAAACTGGGCTGGGACAGTTGCGATATCGTGCTGGTGACAGGCGACGCCTACGTGGATCACCCCAGTTTTGGCATGGCCGTGATCGGGCGCTTGCTCGAAGCCCAGGGTTTTCGGGTGGGCATCATCTCCCAGCCCGACTGGCAAAGCGCCGAGGCCTTCAAAGCCCTGGGCAAACCCAACCTGTTTTGGGCGGTGACGGCGGGCAACATGGACTCCATGATCAACCGCTACACGGCGGACCGCAAAATCCGCAGTGACGACGCCTACACCCCCGGCGCCGAAGGCAACAAGCGCCCCGACCGCGCCGCCATTGTCTACAGCCAGCGCTGCCGCGAGGCGTTCAAGGACGTGCCCATTGTGCTGGGCGGCATTGAAGGCAGTTTGCGCCGGATTGCGCATTACGACTACTGGAGCGATAAGGTGCGCCGCTCCATCGTGGTGGACGCCAAATGCGATTTGCTGCTGTTCGGCAACGCCGACCGCGCCGTGGTGGAGATCGCCCACCGCCTGGCGGCCCGCGAACCGGTGGAAAAAATCACCGATGTGCGCGGTACCGCTTTTGTACGCCGCCCGGACGACGCATCCGGTAAGGGCTGGTTCGAAATCGACTCCAGCAGCGTGGACGAGCCGGGCCGGGTGGAAGACCATATCAATCCCTACCAGACCACCAGCGAACAAGCGGCAGGGCAGGGCAGCAGCTGCGCCAAGGAAGAGGCGAAAAATCCGACGGAAATTGCTATCAATTCAGGAGCTGCTTCCGCATATTCCACGGGGGCTGCAGGCCAAAACGGCTTAAAAACAGAGACAAAACCGCTGACCTTTGTACCCAACCCCGCACTGTACGGAAAAGGCACGGTCAAGGTGCCGCCGCGTGATCGCTCGGTGATCCGCCTGCCCAGCTACGAGCAGGTCAAGGCCGACGCCGTGTTGTACGCCCACGCCAACCGGGTGCTGCACCTGGAGACCAACCCCGGCAACGCCCGCGCCATGGTGCAGGCGCATGGCGAGGGCGTCACCGCGCGCGACGTCTGGATCAACCCGCCGCCCATTCCGCTGACCACGCCCGAGATGGACTATGTGTTCGACTTGCCCTATGCCCGCAGCCCGCACCCCAGCTACGCCGATGAAAGCGGCAGCCATGACCACGCGACCAAGATCCCGGCCTGGGAGATGATCCGCTTCTCCATCAACATCATGCGCGGCTGCTTTGGCGGCTGTACTTTTTGCTCGATCACCGAGCACGAAGGGCGCATCATCCAGAGCCGCTCGGAAGACTCCGTTATCAAGGAGATCGAAGACATCCGCGACAAGGTCAAGGGCTTTACCGGCACCATTTCCGACCTGGGCGGCCCCACCGCCAATATGTACCGCCTGGGCTGCCGCAAGCCCGAGATTGAGGCGGCCTGCCGCAAACCGAGCTGCGTGTACCCCGGCATTTGCCAGAACCTCACCACCGACCACGGCCCGCTAATCAAAATCTACCGGCGTGGCCGCGCCCTCAAAGGCATCAAGAAGATCCTGATTGGCTCGGGCGTGCGCTACGACCTGGCGGTGCAAAGCCCCGAGTACGTCAAAGAACTGGTCAGCCACCACGTGGGTGGCTACCTGAAGATTGCGCCTGAGCATACCGAGCAAGGGCCGCTCACCAAGATGATGAAGCCGGGCATCGGCACCTACGAAAAGTTCAAAACCCTGTTTGAAAAGTTCACGCTGGAGGCGGGCAAAAAGCAGTTCCTGATTCCCTATTTCATCGCCGCCCACCCCGGCACCAGCGACGAAGACATGATGAACCTGGCGGTGTGGCTGAAGAAAAACGGCTTTCGCGCCGACCAGGTGCAAACCTTCTACCCAAGTCCCATGGCCAGTGCCACGGCCATGTACCACTCCAACAAGAATCCCTTGCGCAAAGTGACCCGCGACAGCGAAACGGTGGACATCGTGCGCGGCGAAAAGCGCCGCCGCCTGCACAAAGCCTTTTTGCGTTACCACGATCCCAACAACTGGCCGCTGTTGCGTGAGGCGCTCAAGGCCATGGGCCGTGCGGATTTGATCGGCAACGGCAAACACCACCTGATCCCCACCTTCCAGCCCGTGACGGACGGCTGCTACCAGAGCGCCCGGCGTAAAAACTCCACCACCGTGCCGGTGAAAGCGGCAGCCCCACCGGTTAAAGGGCGCATCCTCACCCAGCACACCGGCCTGCCTCCCCGCGACACCGGGGCGGGCAAGCCCGGCGCCAAACCGGCGGGCAAGCGGCGCTAGAAAAATTGGAGCTGGAGCTGGAGCTGGTGCTGTGGGCTGTGCGCCCTGAGTCGGTTTGTTCCTCCTGGTTGATCTGCTAGGCAGGCGCCGGATTTGCCAATACACTGGTGCTTGCGCTGAGATCAACCAGGTGTGGGCGCAAAAGTGCAGGCCATTCCGGGAGGGCTCAATGACCGATGAACGTGTTGTTTCGGACGACGCTGTTTTTGAACAACTCGCCAAAGTACGCCGAAATTTGGTGGAGCGCATGTGGCACGCGTTTTTTCTCCTGTCCTTTCTGGTGTTTCCGGTCCTGGTTTGGCGTTTGACCAATATTTGGGTCTATGGACAGTCGGGGACACTGGGCATCAACATCGTATTCCTGGCGATGACCCTGGCCGTCCTCATAGCCTTTCCCTTTCGGCACAAGATCCCATTTTCCGTGCGGGCTGCCATGCCGGTCCTCATTTTGTCGATTGTTGGCTTTTCCGGTTTGTTTGTGTTTGGTGCTGCGTCTACCGCGTTTGGCTGGGTCGTTCAAGGCAATTTTTTGGTGAGCACCTTGTATTCACTCAGGGCTGGCGTTATTGCCACTGCGCTGACCGCTGCAAGTGCGCTGCTCGCCGGCATCCTGTTTTTGACCGGCGTGATGGTGAGTTCCGTTGACTTGAATGCGTTTGTCTTGCTGCCAACCACATGGATCTTGTTTTTGCTGGGCGCAACCGTGGTGCCCACCATCATTCTCTATTCGATCGGCGGCTACCAAAAAACGATTGGTGAACTGCTGACGTCGGTGCAGTCCAAACGGGACCGGCTGGACAAAATGTCCCGGCAATTGGGTGAGGCGCTGCATGCACAGGAGCGTGCCAACGAAGCCAAAAGCGAATTTTTGGCCCACATGACCCATGAACTGAGAACCCCGCTCAGCGGCGTTATCGGTATGCTGGAAATTGCCGAAAAACGCAATCGCGATCCGGAGTTGGGGCATTTGCTGGCGGTTTCGCTCCAAAACGCCGAATCCCTGCTGGGAATCATCAACGATGTACTGGATTTCTCAAAAATTGAAGCGGGAAAGATCACTTTAGATCCCGAGTACTTTGATCTGAACAGTTTTCTGGCCGGTTCGATGGAGGTTTTTCGACTGCGTGCTGACGAAAAGAACATTCGTTTTCGTTACCACGTAGATCCACAGCTCCAAACCATTCGGTATGCAGACCCCATGCGTTTGCGCCAGGTGCTGTTCAACCTCATCAGCAATGCCGTGAAATTCACAAACGCCGGACAGGTCGATCTGGAGGTCAATCGGGCAGCGCCAGACTTGCCGGACGATACCAGGGTGCAGTTTGTGGTCCGGGACACGGGGGTGGGAATTCCGGCGCACGCCATTGCCAAATTGTTTCGGGAGTTCGAGCAGGCCGACTCCTCCGTGCAAAAACGGTACGGAGGAACAGGCCTGGGGCTGGCCATCAGCAAGATGCTGGTGGATGCCATGGGCGGCACCGTGTCGGTTCAAAGCCGTGTGGGGGAGGGCACCCGTTTCGAGGTCGTGCTACCGCTTGCCACCCATTGCGGTGAGCCCGTTGCCGCTGTTCCACCGGCTCCGTCAGCATCGAATTTGAAAGCACACGGCTACCAATTGAACATCCTGTTGGCAGAGGATATGCCAACCAACCAGATGGTTGCGCGTACCTTTCTGGAAGACATGGGGCACCGTGTGCAGCTGGCGGAAAATGGAATTGAAGCGGTTGAGGCAGCCTCAAGAGAGAACTTTGATTTGATATTGATGGATTTGCGCATGCCTGAACTGGGCGGCTGCGAAGCCACGGTGCAAATTCGCCAAGGCGGCACAGGCAATGCAACGGTCATGGACCGTGACGTCTTTATTTGCGCGATGACGGCCAATGCCACTCCGCAGGAACGGGAAAAAACGGAACGGCTTGGCATGAATGACTTTCTCACCAAACCCGTGCGTGTGCAGGAACTGCATGCTTTGGTGCAGCGGGCCATCGATTTTCAAATGGCCAGGGGCGTGGCGCTGGTGCCTGCATTGCAGATGCACGACGTCGATCTCGCACAATTGGACCATCTGCTGGGGCCGGGTGCGATGGACGACGGACCGGGGCAAGGACCTGTGGCAAGCAGTGTTGGCGTGGAACGCGATATTGCGCTAGAGTGGCAGGCCGATTTGAAGGCGGTTTTCAGTCAGGACGTGGGCATGCACCTGCGACGACTCGACGGTTTTGTAGCCCAGGCCGACTGGGCAGGTGTGAGAGATGTTGCGCATGCCGTATGCGGCGCTGCGGCTGCGTTGAGGTTGCAAGCGTTAAAGGATGTGGCCGCGCAACTGGAAAGCGCTTGCCTGGGCCCGATTCTGCAACAACGCGTTTTGCTGGAAAAGCAGTTGCGCGGGTTGATGGCCGATTTTCTGAAGGAAAACGAATGAACCTGATGATTGTGGATGACGATAACGTGTCAAGGTTGGCCATCGCCCAGATCTTGTCGACGTTGACCGCGCAAGAGCCATTCCTGGCAGACAGCGGCAAAGCTGCCATGAAAGCGCTGAAACAGGGTTATCAGCCGGATCTGATCATCACGGATGTACGCATGCCTGAAATTGATGGCATGGAGATGCTCGACATCATTCGGCAGGACAGCCGTTTCGGGCTGGTGCCCGTGATGATGGTCACCTCGTCCCCGGAGCAGGCGATGGTCCGCCAGGCCATGAAAATTGGCGTGCAGGGTTTTATCTTGAAGCCTCTGACAGACGAAGCAGTCAAGCGGGTGCGTGCCGTGGTGGACCGGTTCCATGCCTCTTTGCTGGAGGGGCCGCAATCCGCCATGGGCCGGCTGTCCATTTCAGACGCTAAATATTGGGGTTATTTGCAGGCGCTGCGGGCGCAAGGCCGCAAGTTGGTCTTGTCCGTACGTCTGATTCAGGGAGAGTCTGTCCATGTGACGCATGGCGATGAAGCCGCGATTCAAAAAATGATGGATACCTGCCTGGGGATCAGCAAAATGTTTGGGATGGCGCATTTGAACAAGGCGCTTCTGAATATGGGAGTTTTGCTCAAGACCCGTGTTTACGCCCGGAACATTCGGCTGGACGAGCTGATTCAGGCGATAGAACTCTATTTGCACTGGCTGGACGTTTATGTCGAGCACCAGGGGCCGCGTGTTGCCTTGGCGGGTGAAGGGAACGTGGCTGCCAATGCGTGAGGGAGTGGGTGTGCCCTAAGGCGCTCCATTGCGCGGGGTTTGTGTTGCATAGTGCAATACCAGCTTGTCGTGCTGCGTGAGGTCTTTGAATGCCATTCCAACATAGAACGCATTTTCCGTGCCTGCCTTGTTGTTGTGGCAGATACGGCTCGCCAGAGTGAGTTCCACCGGTGCATCGTCAAAATTGACGGTAATGCAAACGGTGATGGTTTCGCCCACGGCTGCCAGGGCGGTGGGCGCTTTGACCATGGCTCCGGACATGCTGATGTCCACCAGTGTGACGTCCAGGACCGCCGGGCTGGATGGGCTGGCCTTGTCACCCAGGAGTACGGTGGTGGGCCACGATGTCTTGGTGCGCATGGACTGGCGAACCAATCGGGCATCCACCTGTGCTGGATAGGCCAACAAGGCATAGACAAAGGGGCGTTCAAAGGTTTGCAGGACCTTGCTGAGAAAAGAAAACTCGTGCTGCCCGGTGAACCCCCGCACCACGCAGACTTCGCCTTCTTCCAGTCCAGTTTGAGCACCATCAGGACCCAAGGGCCCCACCATGACGCCTTTGCCGTCAATGGCGCCAAAAAACTGCGACTCAATCTTGCTGGCGCCTTCTACCAGGCGCCGTGTCTGCAGTGCCATACCCGTGCGCAGGCCCAGAGCCCGCAAAGGCAGGCGTGTGACATCGGCATCGGAGGCGGCTGGTTGGCTCATGGAGGCTTTCGGGAGGGTTGCCGGAAAAGTAAATCTACCAGAACTCACCAGCCCCTTCATGGGAGAAAGCTCCCTAGAACGGATGGAAGTTGATGTTGCCAAAAATAAAAAACACAGTTATATTTATAAAACGTTGTTTTTATTGGTGATTTGAGAAAGATTGAAGCCGTGATTTGGACCTTTGTTTCGCGTTGGGTACCCCTGATTTCCCTTGTTTTCGGCATGGTGTCGCTGGGAGGGTGCCAGAAATCGCCCGAAGTGCCGGGTCCTGACGCTTTGCGCTGGGCCGAAAGTGCCAGGCCCCGCAGTGCGCTGCTGGCGCAGAAATACGAGCGGTCCTGCCAATCTTGCCATTCCAGCCGCGCCAGTACGGCGCCCCTTGTTGCCTTCGCCCCGGATTGGCAGGCGCGCCTGCAGCAAGGAATGCCGGCCCTGGTCAACCATGCGCGGGACGGCTTCAAAGGCATGCCCGCGCGCGGCTATTGCAATGACTGCTCTGACCAGGAGCTGGAAGCGTTGATTGCCTTCATGTCCACTCCATTGACCCAGGAATAAAAATGCACCCACTCTCTCGCCGCAAGGCCATGCAAACGGTGGGCCTGGCCGCGCTGGCCCCGGCTTTGGGCGCCGTTGCGGCCCCACACGCGATGGCTGCTGTCCCCGTGCCTGGGGCTTTGCCCCGCGGAGTGGCGTGGCACAACTGGTCTGGATGCAGCGGGGGGCAAGCCGCATCGTTGCAAACCCCGGCCGATGTGGCGGCAGTGCAGCAGCTTCTGCGCTCATCCAGCGGTCCGGTCCGTTGCGTCGGCGCCGGTCACTCTTTTTCGGCCTTGGTGCCCACCGAGGGCAGCATCGTGTCTTTGGACCGTCTGGCGGGTTTGATCGGCCATGACAAAGTGGCCGCGACGGCGACCTTTCATGCCGGTACCCGTCTGGCCCAACTTTCGCGCCAGCTGGACCAAGTTGGCTTGGCCCTGCGCAATTTGCCCGATATCGACGCCCAGTCCTTTGCGGGGGCCATCAGCACCGCCACCCATGGCACAGGCGCCAACTTGCCTGCATTGCATGACGACGTGCAGTCCTTGCAGTGGGTCCGCCCCAACGGTGAGTTGCTGGAATGCAGCAAGACCCGGCAAGCCGATATGTTTGCGGCGCTCAAGGTGAGCTTGGGCAGTCTGGGCATCCTCACCCAAGCCACCAGTACCGTCTTGCCTGCCTACAACCTCAAGCGCAAAGTGTGGCTCAAGCCGGTGGAAGAGTTGCTGCAGATGACCCCCGAGCTGGCCAGGCAACACCGCCATTTTGAGTTCTATTACCTGCCTTTCACCGGGTATGCAGCCGCGATTACCCATGACCTTCACGCGGGCAGCGATGTGCTGCGCCCCGACTCTGCCGACGAAGAGATGCTGCGCGACCTGCGGCATTTGCGGGATTGGCTGGGCCGCTTTCCCGACCTGCGGCGCTGGGTCGCCCAAAAATTGATCGACCCGGCCCAGACCGAACTGGCGCAGGACCGTTCGTGGAAACTGCTGTCCACCCAGCGGCCCACCAAGTTCAACGAATCCGAGTGCCATGTGCCGCGTGAACTGGGCGTGGACTGCGTGCGTGAGGTGATCCGCACACTGGAATTGCGCAACGACGTGTTCTTTCCCATGGAGTTTCGCTTCGTCAAGGGTGACGACGCGTGGCTGAGTCCGTTTTACCAGCAAGACAGTTGCTCCATCGCCGTGCATGCGGCTGCGGGGGAAGCCTATGACTATTTGGTCAGTGACATTGCGCCGGTGTTTCGCAAATTCAACGGGCGCCCCCATTGGGGCAAGCTGCACGGACACACTGCTGCCGACCTGCCTGCCCTGTACCCGCGCTGGAAGGACTTTTTGCAGGTGCGCGCCGAACTGGACCCCACCGGGCGCATGCTCAACCCGCATTTGCGCAGCCTGTTCGGCATCCCTGCACGCGCCTAGACTTACCGGAGGATGAACCATGTCGCAGCTTCAACGTAGAACCGTTTTGGGCGCCCTCGGTGCGGGGCTGGCGGGTGCATTGCTTGCCAGACCCGGGCGTGTGGGGGCACCGCATGCGGCCTATTTCACCGACCTGACCCGCGCATTGCGGGAAGCGGGCATCGCCACGCCCACGCTGGTGATTGACCGCCAGCGGCTGCATGCCAATGTGCAGCAGATTGTGAAAAATATCGGCGCTCGCATGCAGTTGCGGGTGGTGGCCAAATCACTGCCCAGTGTGGCCTTGATCAACGAGGTGCTGGCGCTGGCCCACACAGACCGCTTGATGCTGTTCAGCCTCCCGCAATTGATGCAACTCTCCACCGGCACGCACCGCATTTTGCTGGGCAAACCCATGCCAGTGGCAGCGGCAGCCCGGTTTTACCGGGACAGCAAGGCCCGCCCACCCACGGAAAAATTGCAATGGTTGGTCGATACCCCGCAGCGCCTGGCCCAGTACCGGGATCTGGCGCAACAGCAGCGGCTTGATATGGCCGTGAACTTTGAAATTGATGTGGGTCTGCACCGGGGTGGTATTGCCAGTGCACAAAGCTTGCAGGAAATGCTGGCCATTCTCCAGTCCGAACCGCGTTTGCATTGGTCTGGCCTGATGGGGTATGACGCCCATGTCAGCAAAATTCCGGACATTGCCGGGTCCCGTCAGGGCGCGATGGACCATGCGCGTGCCACTTACGCCGCCTATGCCCAACAGGTAAAGGCAACCCTGGGCGCCGTAATCACCCAAGACGCCACCTTCAACGCGGGCGGCTCGCCCACCTACCGTTTGTATGACGGCTCAGGCATCGAAAACGAAGTGTCGGTCGGGTCCGCCATGGTCAAGGGGGTGGACTTTGATACCCCACTGCTGGCCGACTTGCAGCCCGCCACCTTCATTGCCACACCGGTGCTCAAGGCCCAGAGCCGGTTCCAGATGCCCTATGGGGTGGAGGTGCTGGGCGACGCGGCGCGCCTGTGGGACCGCAATCAGGATAAGGCCTATTTCATTTACGGCGGCAACTGGTTGGCCGACCCGGTTTCGCCTGCGGGCCTGAGTGGCAGCGGTTTGTACGGAACCTCGTCCAACCAGCAGGTGCTGGTGGGATCGGGCCTGCAAGACCTGAAGGTGGACGACATGGTGTTCTTCCGACCGCGCCAAAGCGAAGCCGTGCTGCAGCAGTTTGGCGACATCGCGGTGTACGAAGGTGGGAAAATAGTGCAGTTTTGGCAGCCCATGGCCGCCACCGCCTAATGCAGCACCGCAGCGCGGTTCCCTTTATGATTTCGCAGGTATGACCCAGCCCCCCAGCCAGATTCAGCAACGCAAAACCCGTGAGGCGCAAGCGCGGCGCGACCACATCTTTGCCGTGGTCAAGGCGCTCATCAAACAGGGCGGGGCGCGTGAGGTGACCATTCGCAAAGTGGCGCAGGAGGCCGGTTTTTCCACCACGGTGGTGTACTCCCTGTTCAAAGACAAGGCGACCCTGATCACCCGCGCCATGGATGACGATTTGCTGGCGCTGGTGGGGGTGATGAAAAATGCGGCGGCGGTGAGCGCCGACCCCCTGCAGCGCCTGCGTTTGGCGGGCCATGCCTATGTACGCTTTGGTTTGGCGCATCCCGACGAGTACGCCCTGGTGTTCATGGAGCCCCGCCCGCATGCACCGGTGGAGGCTGCCGAAGTGCAGCATGGCAATGCGGAACAGGACCCCTATGCCTTCGCCCATGGCCTTTTGCAGGCGCTGGCGGTTGAATGCCTGGGTTTTGTATTCAAGGATGGTGTGCTTTCCAGCGACGACGCCCGCAAGGTGCACCTGATGACGCAAATCTTCTGGCAGGGCCTGCACGGGCTGGTGTCACTGCACATCGTCATGGGTGAAGACGACCCCTGGGCCCCCTATATCGCGCCGCAGACCGGCGTGGATGCCATGCTCGATGTGTTGATCGCGGGACTTTTTCAGCGGTTCCGGGTGGCGGCGGGCTAAAGCCGCTCAACCCTTCTCTTTGGGCAATGACCTGGCCCAACGCACAATGGATTGCACCATCGGGGCCACGGCCTGTGGCGACTTGATGTCGCCCGCCAGCACATGCTGGCCTTTGCTGGTGCTGTAAGTCACCGCTTCAATGGTTTTGAGGGGCGCGCCAAAGCGCGTGAAAGCGGCCTGGGTCTCCACCGGGTCTACGGTTTGGTCCAGTTCGCTGTACAGCACCAGCACGGGGGTCTGGAAGGTGGACAAATCACTGTCGCGCACGCTTTTGACCAGGGCCATCATGGGAAACACCGCCCGCGTCGGGTAGCGCGTGGTCCAGGCATTGGTTTCACGGGCGTCTTCGGGCGTCCAGCCGCGGTTTTTTCCCTCCAGCGCCAGTGCAAGGCGCCGACCCCAGGGGCCATTGATCATTTCGGCGCGTTTGTCCTTGGGGCCAAAGTTGGGCGAGATGAACACATGGGCGGCGACCCGGCTGCTTTCGGGTGATGTGGCCAGCCAGGTGGCCAGGGTGGCGCCGGTCGAGCAACTGATCAGCAACACCCGCTCACCCAGGGTCTGTCCAATGCGCACCGCCTCGACGGCGTCGGCCATCCAGTCTTGTGTGCTGGCCTCGGCCATGGCGGCGCCTGGGCGACCATGGCCGGTCAGGCGGGTATGGAAGGCATTGGCGCCCAGGTCCTGGGCAACCCGGTCCGCCACGGGGGCCGTTTCCAGGCGGCTCGCAGAAAAACCATGGAGGTAAACCACCGCCCAGGGCGTGCGCAGTTTGGCGCTGGAATGCCAGACAATGCCCTTGGCGTTACCGGGCTTGATGTCGGGGTAGGCAGCTTCACTGGTTTTGATCCAGTCGTCCAGTTCAGCAAGATGGGCGGTTGGCAAAGGCCGTGGGCTGGACATAGGGGCTCCAAGTTCGTTGCGGGGACCGGCCAAAAAGACGGCCACGGCCAGTACCAATGCGGTGGCTATTCCAAGAACAAGGCGTAACCATGGCCTGCGTGTGGCAGGGGCTTCAACGGGTGCAAAGGCGTGAGACGGCACGAGGTTCTCTCCCAAGGATATTTGGCTAAGATGGTACACCTGCGGCATCACGGCAATTGAAAAGGGTTGACTATGAAATGGGCATCGGCTTGGGCACTGGCCCTGGGTGTGGGCTTGGGCCTATCGGGATGTGCCCGATTGAGCGAAACCGGTGTGTTGCTCTTGAGAACCACCGCTCCGGCGCTGGCCATTGTCAATGGACAGATGCTGCAAGGCGAAGTGCAGTTGCTGCCTGACCGCACCGGTTCGGTGGAACTGCGCGCCAGTTCGAACGCGTCCAGCAGCCCCGAGTCCGCGCCCATTTCCAATTGCATGGGACGTCTGCGTTTTACTGGCACTACGGCCGGGGAGATTGATTTGCGTTGCAACGATGGTTCGGTGGCTGCGCTGTTATTCAGCCTGCACAGTGATGCCACCGGCTATGCCTATGGCCAAACCGCCACCGCCCCGGTGAGCCTGACGTTTGGCATGCGCCCCTCTGTTGCCAGTGCCTACCTGACGGTTCCGCCGCAAAAGCCGCTGGCGGAACGTGCAGATGGATCGTCCTCGGAGCTTCAATGAGAAATTTGCAGAAGTTGCTATTGTTTTAGTAGCTTATTGCGCAGCATCCACGCGGGCTGCAGCCTATTTCTTCATATTTTTAATGGCCAGCGCCGCATCTTTGACCAGCTGCGGGCCCCGGTAGATCAGGCCGGTGTAGATCTGTACCACGTCGGCGCCCGCGCGGATTTTGCTGACCGCGTCGTCGGCGCTCAGGATGCCGCCCACGCCGATGATGGGAAACTTTGGCCCCAGGGCGGCGCGCAATTGCGCAATCACCCGGTTGCTCATCTCCAGCACCGGCGCGCCCGACAGGCCACCGGTTTCCTGGGCGTGGGGCAGGCCTTGCACGGCATCACGGCTGAGCGTGGTGTTGGTGGCGACCACGCCATCCATGCCGTGGCGCAAGAGTGTGGCGGCGATCACCGCCACCTGGGCCTCATCCAGATCGGGGGCAATTTTCAGGAAAATGGGCACATACCGGGGGCGGACGCCGCCTTGGCCGTCGGGTGTGCCGTTTTGCACGGCCAGTACCTTGCGCCGCTGGGCCAGTGCCGCCAACAGGCTGTCCAGCGCTTCGTCGCTTTGCAGGGCGCGCAGGTTTTTGGTGTTGGGGCTGGAGATGTTGACCGTGACGTAGTCGGCGTGGGGGTAGACGCCGTCCAGGCAGGCCAGGTAGTCGTCCGTGGCTTTTTCGATGGGGGTGGCGGCGTTTTTGCCGATGTTCAGGCCCAGCAGCAGGGCCGGGTTTTTCTGGCGGCGCAGGGCCGAGCGCTGCACATTGGTGATGAAGGCGTCCAGCCCCTCGTTGTTGAACCCCAGGCGGTTGATCAGGGCATTGGCCTGGGGCAGGCGGAACATGCGCGGTTTGGGGTTGCCCGGTTGTGCTTTGGGCGTGACGGTACCCACTTCGACAAAGCCAAAACCCATGGCGCCCAGGCCATCAATGCAGCGGGCGTTCTTGTCCAGCCCGGCCGCCATGCCCACCCGGTTGGGGAAACGCAGGCCCGCCAGCTCAATGGGGTCGTCCACCCGGTCGCTGCAATAGGCCATGCGCAAAGGCGTGCCCTGGGTGGCCGCCAGACCGGCCATGGTGATTTCGTGGGCGGCTTCGGCGTCCAGGCTGAACAAAAATCTGCGTGCCAGACCGTAGGGAACAAGAGACATTGGATAATTCCTGCAATACTTTTTAACAACTCCCCCGATTTTCCCCGATGACAAGCTCCAATTCCTCCAGCCCCGCAACATCTTCTTCGCAGCCCGGCACTGCACTGACCCAGGATGAACTGAAAACCCTGGTCGGACAGGCGGCCCTGCAGTACGTGGTGCCTGGCGAGATCGTGGGCGTGGGCACCGGCTCCACGGTCAACAAGTTCATCGACGCACTGGCCACCATCAAGGACCAGATCAAGGGCGCGGTGTCCAGTTCCGTGGCCAGCACCGAGCGGCTGCTGGCGCTGGGGATTCCGGTGTTGGACTCGAACGAGGTGGCGTCCTTGTCGGTCTACATCGACGGTGCGGACGAGATCGACGGCCAGGGCAACATGGTCAAAGGCGGCGGTGCGGCGCTCACGCGCGAGAAGATTGTGGCGGCACAGTCGGCCAAGTTTGTGTGTATTGCCGACGAGTCCAAGCTGGTGCAGACCCTGGGCAAATTTCCCCTGCCGGTGGAAGTGATTCCCATGGCCACCCAGCGCGTGATCGCCCAGTTTGCAGCCCAAGGCGGCAGCGCCAAAATCCGCCTCAAGGATGGCCAGCCGCTGGTGACCGACAACGGCCAGTACATCGTGGATGTGACCGGTCTGCAGATCACCGACCCCCGCGCTTTCGAGGCCGAGGTGAGCCAGTGGCCTGGCGTGGTGACGGTGGGCGTTTTTGCGTTTCAGCGCGCCCAGGTGTGCCTGCTGGGCACGGCCAGCGGCGTCAAAACGCTCACCTTTTAAGGGGCTGCGGGGGCTGGTTGGGCGTTTGACAAGTGCGGCAGCGCAGTTATCCTGAGCAGCCATAGACGAATAAAAATGGCCTAAAAGGGAGCAGGGTATGTGGAAATTTTTGAGGTTGGGTCTGTCCAAACGCCGTGCGCAAGAGGGCCCAGCCACCGTGCCGCCGACGGTGCGTGGCGCAAGTGCACCAGACCACACCGCCAGGCGCCGGGAGTTGGTTCGGGTTGTGCTGCGCGACACACTGCGAAAACACGGCATTCCTACCGATTGGATAGGTTTTGAGATCACGCCCCTGGGCAACTCCGTGGATGGTGATGTGCACCTGGTTCATCTGGTCGTCTTGAAGTGGCACGAACACCTGATGGACTATGCGCCGGTTCTGCAAGAACAGTTGTGGCTGGGTTTGGGACGGTTTTCTCCCGATGTGGACCGTGCCCAATTTACCTTTGGCTGGAAGTTTTCACCCGACTGCGCTTGCCCGGTGGATGCCATGCCAGAGCCCGCATTCTGGTCTGGCAGAAAGAGTGCACGGGTTACAGTGCCACCGCCTGCATCCAGAAAATTTGATCTGCCAGCCTCCGAGTATGACCACAGGAGTTCGGGTTTTGCGCCTACGCAGCCAGGGGAAATGAACTAGCTATTCAGCAGCCCGCTAGAACTGAATACCCGCCGGGTTGGCCGGGTTGGCGGCTGGAGGCGGGCGGGCGGTATCCGGTGCTGCGGCTTTTTCTTCTGCTTTGGGCGGCGCCACGGGCTTTTGCAAACTGACCAGGGGTAAAGGGGGCGCGTTTTTGTACGCGGCAGGCAGTTGCGATGTTTTGGGGTAACCCGCAGCGTCCAGGTACTGCGTCCATTCGGAGTCGGACAGGCCCTTGATGCGCTGGCCACCAATGGTCAGAAATGGCAATGAGCTTTCGCCGCTGATGCGCTGCAGGGATTCGGCGTCTTCGGCGGTGGTGACCGTGCGCTCATTGAAAGGCACTCCCC
Organism: Burkholderiales bacterium RIFCSPLOWO2_12_FULL_61_40; assembly: GCA_001770935.1. Lineage (GTDB taxonomy): Bacteria > Pseudomonadota > Gammaproteobacteria > Burkholderiales > Burkholderiaceae_C > Allorhodoferax. The sequence continues at coordinate 21,394 of MESI01000070.1, forward strand.
GGTTGACGAGCAGGGAGCGGCCCATGTCGCAGGGCGCACATTTGGGCGAGGTGTACAGGGTGACCGGGTACTTGGCCACCACTTGACGCAATTCAAAGGGCAGGGTGGCGCTGTTGGCCGATGCGGCATTGGCCCCCACACCCGTGCCAGCCACTTTACCCTGCTCGGCAGAAACCGGTGCTTTGTCGGAAAAGGTGACCTTGCCGTCGGCGCCCACGATACGGTATATGGTTTGGGCCTGTACACCGGCAGTTGCACACAGCAGTGCGGCACTGCCCAGCACCAGTGTCAAGGCAGAGGGAGTGAGGCGGGTTTTCATGCGGGTTTTCCTTGTGTCATGCCCTGGTGGCGCAAGAGTGCGTCCAGTGTGGGTTCACGGCCGCGAAAGGCCTTGAACGACTCCATGGCGGGGCGGCTGCCGCCGGCCTCCAAAATGGCCTGGCGGTATTTTCTACCGGTTTCCACATTAGGGGAACCATCGGCATGGGCAGTTTCTTCAAATGCGGCGTAGGCATCGGCGCTGAGCACCTCGGCCCACTTGTAGCTGTAGTAACCCGCCGCATAACCACCGGCAAAAATGTGGCTGAAGGTATGGGGCGTGCGGCTCCACTCGGGCGGCTGCAACACCGCAATTTCCTTGCGAACTTCGTTGAGCAAAGGCATGAAGTCCTGCGCAGGATCGTGCACGGTGTGCAGCAGCATGTCGAACAGCGAAAACTCGATTTGCCGCAGGGTCTGCATGCCGCTTTGGAAGTTGCGCGCCGCCAGCATTTTGTCAAACAGGGCGCGTGGCAGCGACGCGCCGGTGTCCACATGGGAGGTCATGTGCTCCAACACGCGCCATTCCCAGCAGAAATTCTCCATGAACTGGCTTGGCAATTCCACTGCGTCCCACTCTACGCCGCTGATGCCGGAGACATCGTGCTCGCTCACCTGGGTCAGCATGTGGTGCAGGCCATGGCCAAATTCGTGGAACAGCGTGGTGACGTCGTCGTGCGAGAGCAGTGCGGGCTTTTTGACGCCATCCACTTCCACGCCCTCGGCAAAGTTGCACACCAGGTGCGCCACCGGGGTTTGCAGAGCACCCGTGTCCGGGCGCAGCCAGCGGGTGCGCACATCGTCCATCCAGGCACCACCACGCTTGCCGGTGCGAGCGGCGGGGTCCAGGTAAAACTGGCCTACCAGTTGTAAACCTGCCGGGGTGTTGCGCTCAATGCGGTAAAACGCCACGCCCGGATTCCAGACCGGGGCGCTGTCGGGCGTGATGGCCACGTCAAACAGGGTTTCCGCAATTTTGAACAGTCCTGCCAGTACCTTGGGTGCCGTGAAGTACTGTTTGACTTCCTGTTCGCTGAAGGCGTAACGCGCTTCCTTGAGCTTTTCGCTGATGAAGGGCCAGTCCCAGGCTTGGGGGTCTGCCAGGTTCAGATGTTCGCGGGCGAAGGTGCGCAGGTCGGCCAGGTCCTGTTGGGCGAAAGGGCGGGCCTTGTGGCCCAGGTCGCGCAGGAACGTGATGACCGCTTCGGGGGAGTCCGCCATTTTGGGCACCACCGACAGGGCGCCAAAATTGGCATACCCCAGCAAGGTGGCTTCTTCCTTGCGCAGGGCCAGAATGTCCTTGATCACCTGGGAGTTGTCGCGCTTTTGCGCAGAAGCATCGGAGGCGTCCGCCTGGTCGGAGGCCCGCGTCACATAGGCACGGTACAGGATGGCGCGCAGCGCGCTGCTGGTGGCGAATTGCATGGCGGGCAGATAGCACGGCATTTTGAGGGTCAGCTTGAAGCCCTCTTTGCCTTCGGCCTGCGCTGCCGCTTGCGCGGTTTGCTGCACGTCTTCAGGCACGCCCTCCATCTCGGCTGCCGTTGCGTAGTAGCTGAACGCATCGGTGGCGTCCAGGGTGTTTTCGCTGAATTTTTGGCCCAGCTCGGCCTGCTTTTCCTGGATCTCGGCAAAGCGCTCGCGTGCGGAGCCGGTGAGCTCGGCACCACCCAGCACAAAGTTGCGCATGGCGTTTTTGTGGGCCTGCAATTGTTCTGCGTTCAGCGTGGCGGTGTCGATGGCCTTGTACTTGGCATACAGGCGCTCATCGGCTCCCAGGCGGGTAAAGAACTCCGTAATTTTGGGCAGCGCCGCGTTGTAGGCGGCACGCAGTTCCGGCGTGTCGGCCACGCTGTTGAGGTGGCTGACCGCACCCCAGGCGATGCCCAGTCTTTCGGTGGAAACATCCAGTTCGCGGGCGATGGCGTTCCACTCGGCTGGGAAGTCGGCGTTCGTTACTTTTTCCAGGGCCAAGCTGGCCTGTTCCAACAGCGTGTCTATGGCGGGAGCTACATGTTCGGGGCGGATCTGGTCGAACAGAGGGAGCGTGTCAAAGCGGAGCAATGGATTCATGGTTCAGGGCAGTAAGGTAGGCGAAAAAGCTGGGGCGCTGGATTCAAATGGGGGCCACAGTCCGGCTATGCAAGTCCCCGCTGTGCCGCATCGCGCTCGGCTGCTTCCAGGGTGTTGACCAGCAGCATGGTGATGGTCATGGGACCCACACCGCCGGGCACCGGGGTGATGAAGCCTGCCACGCGGCTGACGCCGTCAAAGTCCACATCGCCGCACAGCTTGCCTTCGTCGTTCCGGTTCATCCCCACGTCAATCACCACCGCACCGGGTTTGACCATGTCGGCGGTCAGCACATTGCGCTTGCCCACGGCGGCCACAATGACATCGGCCTGCAGTGTCATGGCCTTGAGGTCGGCGGTGGCACTGTGGCAGATGGTGACGGTGGCGTTTTTTTGCAGCAGCATCAGCGCCATGGGTTTGCCGACGATGTTGGAGCGCCCGATGACCACCGCGTGTTTGCCGCGCAGGTCGTAGCCAATGGATTCGATCATTTTCATGCAGCCGTAGGGCGTGCAGGGCCAAAAGCCGGGCTGGCCTACCATCAGCGCGCCGGCACTGGCCACATGGAAGCCGTCCACATCCTTGGCGGGCGAGATGGCTTCGATGACCTTGTGCGCGTCGATGTGCGCGGGCAGGGGCAACTGCACCAGGATGCCGTGAATGCTGTTGTCGTGGTTGAGGGCGTCGATACGGGCCAGCAATTCGGCCTCGGTCATGGTGGCGGGGTAGCGGTCCAGCACTGAATGCAGCCCGCCGTCGGTACAAGCCTTCACCTTGTTGCGCACATACACCTGTGACGCCGGGTTGTCACCCACCAGCACCACAGCCAGGCCGGGGGTGATGCCGCGCGCCTGTAGCGCTGCCGTGCGGCGGGATACGTCCGCGCGGAGCTTGGCGCCCAGTGCATTGCCGTCGATGATGTGGGCGGTGGGGGGTGGGGTGATGGCCATGGTCGTTTACTCCAAGTAAAAACGCCCGCTATGCAAGGATGGGCGGGCGTAACAAGCTACTAAATAGATAGCGTAATGGTTTTACACGCTAGTTTTTGGGTGCGTTTTGTCCCAATGCAATTTTCAGCAGATCGGCCACCGTGTTGGCACCCAGCTTTTCCATGATGTTGGCGCGGTGCGCCTCGACGGTTTTGATGCTGATGGCCAGATCGTCGGCAATCTGTTTGTTCAGGCGTCCGGCCACAATGCGCTCCAGCACCTGCGACTCGCGCAAGGTGAGTTTGGACAGCAGGGCATCCCGGCTGGCGGACAACTGGTAGACCGCAAACGAGTCCTTGGCCTGCTCCAGCATGCGCTCCACCAGCCCCGCCAGTTGTTCTTCCTTGAAGGGCTTCTGGATGAAGTCCATGGCGCCTTTTTTCATGGTATCCACCGCCATGGGCACATCGCCGTGGCCGGTGATGAACACCACGGGCAGCGGGGAGCGGATTTCAATCAGGCGGTTTTGCAGCTCCAGCCCGGTCATGCCGCCCATGCGGATGTCCACGATCAGGCAGGCCACTTCGCGTGCGTCGTAGCGGCTCAGGAAGGATTCGGCCGAGTCGAAGCAGCGTACCCGGTAGTCTTTGCCCTCCAACAACCATTGCAGGGAGTCGCGGACCGCTTCGTCGTCGTCCACAACGTAAACAGTGCCTTTTTTGGGGATCAAGCTCATTCAAGGGTCCAATGTTTTATATGCTCTTGCGCGGCGATCGTGTTGATTCCGAACTGGCTTCTGACAGGGGAATCCAGAAGGAAAACCGGCACCCCGTCACATCGGTGCCATTGTAGATGTTCTCAGCCGTCATTCTTCCCATGTGCGA
>MESI01000070.1:25611-35994 GCA_001770935.1 Burkholderiales bacterium RIFCSPLOWO2_12_FULL_61_40
TGCGATTCCACAATCGAACGGCACAGGGACAGGCCGATGCCCATGCCGTCGGCCTTGGTGGAGTAAAAGGCCTCGTACAGCCGGGCCATGACCTCGGGCGCTATGCCTTTGCCGGTGTCCTGCACCGAAAATTCGACCACCGGTTTGTCGTCGATGCGCCGGGGCACCACCCGCAACTCCACAATGCGCTGGGAGGTTTGGCGCAAGGCCATGTCGATGGATTCGGCGGCATTGCGCAGCAGGTTGACCAGCACCTGCTCGATCAGAATCGGGTCCACCAGCAGCACCGGCAGGCGGGCGGCCACATAGTGGTTCAGGCGCACATTGAAGCGGCGCAGCTCGATTTCGGCCAGTTCTACGGCCTCGGCCACCATGAGGCTGACTTCGGAGTTGGTGCGGTTGGGTTCGCTGCGCTTCACAAAAGAGCGGATGCGCTGGATGATTTGTCCCGCGCGGTGGGCCTGTTTGGCCGTTTTTTCCAGGGCGCCCAACAGGTCTTCTTCCGAGATTTGGTGGGCCTTGATGCGCGAGACCATGCCGTTGCAGTAGTTGTTGATGGCGGTCAGCGGCTGGTTGAGTTCGTGGGCGACGCTGGAGGCCATCTCCCCCATGGTGATCAGCCGGCTGGCTGTCTGCGCCCTTTCGGCCTGGGTGGCTGCCTGTTCTTCGGCCAGACGGCGGGAGGTGATGTCGGTGGCGATCACCATTTGCGCCAGGCGCCCATCCACCCAGCTCAGGTAGCGGGTGCGCACCTCCAGCCACTGCCCCAGTGCGGTGATGAAAATTTCAGCGCTTTCGGATTCGCTGTCGGGCAAGGCAGTGAGGGGCAGGCCGGCAAACGAGTCCACGCTGTCTTGCGATTCGTCGTTGGTGGGGCTGGGCGGCACGCCGGCCTCGGCCACCAGTTGCAGATGCCCGTCGGCTTGGGTGCCAAACCATTGGCGGTACAGCTTGTTGGCAAACAGCAGTTCATCACTGCCCAGGGGCGCCACGGAAATGGAGGCGTCCAGCGCCTCCAGCACGGTGGTGAAGCGCTGGTGCGACTGGGTGAGTTGTTCGCGCACCCGGTTCGGCTCGGTGATGTCGGTCATGGAGGTCATCCAACCTGTCTGGGTGCCCATGGCATCGATCAGGGGGGATACATACAGGCGTGCATCAAACAGGGTGTTGTCACGGCGCTGCACACGCACCTGGATACCTCCTGGCGAGGTCTTGCCTTTGATCTCATCCTCCAGCCGGGAGGCCAGGTGGTCCCGGTCGGCTTCCGGCCAATAGGGGAAAGGCGCAGTGCGGCCGACCAGGTCGGACTCGCTCCAGCCGGTCATCTGGCAAAACGCGGCATTGACATAGGTAATGCGCCCCTGCAAGTCCATGGCGCGCATGCCGGTGAGCATGGAGTTCTCCATGGCGCGGCGAAAGTTGGTTTCCGACATGAGTGCCTGCTGGGCTTGCACACGCCTGCGGGTGTGGCGCCAGTTGGCAATCAGCATCCAGGCGGTCATCACACTCAGGGCCGTGACCAGCCAGAACAGGCCACTGCCGATGACCCCCAGGGACGCGCGGTAGGTCTGTGCGCGAATGACCAAACCACCGCCCACCGGAGACACCGGCATGGCGTAGGCGGTGGGCGGGGTGGTCCAGGGCAGGAATGGGCTGACTATTTTTTTGGTCGGGATGGAGGTCCCGGCCAGCAGCACGCCGTTGGAATCCAGCAAGGACACGGCGTAGCGTGCTGTGACCTCAGAGGGCACACCGTAGCGGTACAGGCCGTCGACCGAATACTCGGCCAGCAGTACCCCGGAAAAACGGCCACGGTCACTCAAGGGGATGTGCATCTGAAGCAGGGGTGAGTCGTCGGTAGACCAGGCGCGCTGAATGTAGACGGTTTGGCTGGATTCACGGGCCAGAAAGAAGCCGCTTTCGGTGTCGCTGCGTCGGTTCGGCTCGGTTGTTGCCTGCAAATTGTTGACTGCCTGGATGGCGGTACCCAGGCTGGCCCGCACGCGGCGCCGGTCATCAATCCATGCCACACCCTGCAATTCAGGGTACTGGTTGATCATGGCTTCGGCGCGCACCTTGAAGTCGGCCAGGTCCAGTTCCCGGTTGGAGACCTCCCGGGCCACGCGCATGAATTGTTCCTGGCGCTCCAACAGGCGCAGGCGAAGGCGCTGCTGGGTGTATTCCACGTCGCGCTGCACAGCTTCTTGCTCGCGTTCCATTTCTTCGATGCGCAAATAACCCAGCGCGGCGACGATGGCCGCAAAAAACACCAGCACGGCGGCCAGCGGGGTCAGCATGGCCAACCGATCCTGGCGGTGGGGGGTGAGGTGCCGCCACCAGCGGCGCGCGCTACTGGGGGTGGGCAGGCCGAGTTGGCCCGGCAGGGTGATCAGGTTGGGCAGAGGCATGGCCCCGAGTTTAGAGGACGCTTGTGTCGCTTAACAATTCATATTGTGAAATTAAAAAGCATAACTTGAAATGTTAAATAAATTGTGAGAAACTAGAGATACCGTACTAAATTACGCAAAAGTTCAACATAAGCAACCAGGAGCACCCATGTCAGCAGTTCCCCAGAACCCGGCCAGCGCCGCCGCCTTGGATTTAGACAGCCAGGAGACCCGTGAATGGATGGACGCACTGTCCGCCGTGATTGAGAGTGAAGGCCCCGAGCGCGCCCACTTTCTGCTGGAGCAACTGCTGGAACATGCGCGCCAAAAAAGCATCGACATGCCTTTCTCGGCCAATACCGGTTATGTCAACACCATTGAGGCAGACCAGGAAGAACGCAGCCCCGGCAACCTGGAGCTGGAAGGCCGCCTGCGCGCCTATATGCGCTGGAATGCCATGGCCATGGTGGTCAAGGCCAACCGCCACCATCCCATTGACGGCGGGGATCTGGGCGGCCACATCGGCTCGTTTGCCTCGCTGGCGCATATGTTTGGCGCCGGTTTCAACCATTTTTGGCATGCCGAAACGGCGGACCACGGTGGTGATTGCCTGTACATCCAGGGCCACGTGTCCCCCGGTATTTATGCCCGCGCCTTTTTGGAAGGCCGCCTGACGGAAGAGCAATTGCTCAACTTCCGCCAGGAGGTGGATGGCAAGGGCCTGTCCAGCTACCCGCACCCCAAGCTGATGCCCGAGTTCTGGCAGTTCCCCACGGTGTCCATGGGCCTGGGCCCCTTGATGGCGATTTACCAAGCCCGCTTTTTGAAATACCTGCATGCCCGTGGCATCGCCAACACCGCTAACCGCAAGGTCTGGGTGTTCTGCGGCGACGGCGAGATGGACGAAGTCGAATCCCTGGGCGCCATCGGCCTGGCCGCCCGCGAAAACCTGGATAACCTGGTGTTTGTGGTCAACTGCAACCTGCAGCGCCTGGACGGCCCGGTGCGTGGCAACGGCAAGATCATTCAGGAACTGGAAGGCGAATTCCGAGGCTCCGGCTGGAACGTCATCAAGCTGCTGTGGGGCAGCCAGTGGGACCCGCTGTTGGCGCGCGACAAGGACGGTGCGCTGCGCAAGGTCATGATGGACACGCTGGACGGCGACTACCAGGCCATGAAGGCCAACGACGGTGCCTATGTGCGCAAGCATTTCTTCGGCAAAGACCCGCGTACCGCCGAGATGGTGGCCAAGATGAGCGACGACGACATCTGGGCCCTGCGCCGCGGTGGCCACGATGCACAAAAGGTGTACGCCGCCTTTGCGTCTGCCGTAAAACACGAAGGCCAGCCCACCGTGCTGCTGATCAAAACCGTCAAGGGTTTTGGCATGGGCAAGAGCGGTGAAGGCAAAAACAATGTGCACCAGACCAAGAAGCTCACCGACGAGGACATCAAGGCCTTCCGCGACCGCTTCAACATCCCCGTGCCCGACAGCGTGATTGCGGACATTCCTTTCTACAAGCCCGCCGAAGACACGCCCGAGATGAAGTACCTGCACGAGCGCCGCAAGGCCTTGGGCGGCTACTTGCCCCACCGCCGCACCAAGGCGGACGAGCAGTTCACCGTGCCATCGCTGGAAACCTTCAAGTCGGTGATCGAGCCCACGGCGGAAGGGCGTGAAATCTCCACCACCCAGGCCTATGTGCGCTTTTTGACCACGCTGCTGCGGGACCAGGCGCTGGGCTCACGCGTGGTGCCGATTTTGGTGGACGAAGCGCGTACCTTTGGCATGGAAGGCCTGTTCCGTCAGATCGGTATTTACAACCCCGCAGGCCAGAACTACACGCCGGTGGACAAAGACCAGGTCATGTATTACCGGGAAGACAAAGCCGGCCAGATTCTGCAAGAAGGCATCAACGAGGCCGGCGGCATGGCCAGCTGGATTGCCGCAGCCACCAGCTACAGCACCAACAACCGCATCATGGTGCCGTTTTACGTGTACTACTCGATGTTCGGTTTCCAGCGCATTGGCGACCTGGCCTGGGCTGCGGGCGACATGCAGGCACGCGGTTTTCTGCTGGGCGGCACCTCCGGGCGTACCACGCTCAACGGCGAAGGCCTGCAGCACGAAGACGGCCACAGCCACATCCTGGCGGGCACGATTCCCAACTGCATCTCCTATGACCCGACCTTTGCGCACGAAGTGGGCGTCATCCTGCACCACGGCCTCAAACGCATGGTGGAGAAGCAGGACAACGTGTACTACTACATCACGCTGCTGAACGAAAACTACGCCATGCCGGGCCTGACCGTCGGTACCGAAGAGCAGATCATCAAGGGCATGTACCTGTGCAAGGAAGGCGCCAAGCTGACCCCCCGCGTGCAGCTGCTGGGTTCGGGCACCATCCTGCGCGAAAGCATTGCGGCGCAAGAGCTGCTGGAAAAAGACTGGGGCGTGGCCGCCAATGTGTGGAGCTGCCCAAGTTTCAACGAGCTGACCCGCGAAGGCCAGGACTGCGAGCGCTACAACCTGCTGCACCCCGCTGACGCACCCAAGGTCTCTTTCGTGGCACAGCAGTTGGAAAAACACACCGGCCCCGTGGTGGCTTCCACCGACTACATGAAGGCCTACGCCGAGCAGATTCGCCCCTTCATCCCCAAGGGCCGCACCTACAAGGTGCTGGGCACCGACGGTTTTGGCCGCAGCGATTTCCGCTCCAAACTGCGCGAACACTTCGAAGTCAACCGCCATTTCATCGTCGTGGCCGCCTTAAAAGCCCTCAGCGAAGAAGGCACCGTGCCCGTCAGCAAAGTGGTCGAAGCCATTGCCAAATACGGCATCAAGACTGACAAGGTCAACCCGTTGAATGCGTGAAATTTTGCGGGACAGACCGTAGCGCAAGCGAAGCTCTGTCCTCAACTGAATAGTTAGGAGACAAATAAATGGCATCGATAGATATATTCGTTCCCGATATTGGCGACTTTGACGAAGTCACCGTCATTGAATTGATGGTCAAGGTGGGCGACACCGTCAAGGCCGACCAGTCCCTGATCACCGTGGAGTCCGACAAGGCCTCCATGGAAATCCCCTCCAGCCACGCTGGCGTGGTCAAAGAGATCAAGGTCAAGCTCGGCGACAAGGTCAAGCAAGGGTCTCCCGTGGTGGTGCTGGAAGGCGAGGGCGCTGGCGCCGCGCCCGCACCCGTTGCAGCCCCGGCTCCGGCCGCCGCCGCTGCCCCCGCAACAGTTTCAGTGCCAAATGTGCCTGCAGCCCCCGTGGCTATTGCGCAAGCAGCTCCTGTTTCTGTAGCAGCTTCGGCGCCTGCCGCCGCCGTACCGGCCCACGAACCCACCGCTTTGGCGCTGAACCTGCCCCACGCATCGCCCTCGGTGCGCAAGTTCGCCCGCGAACTCGGCGTGCCGTTGAATGAAGTCAAGGGCAGCGGCCTCAAAGGCCGTATCACCGACGCCGACGTGCAAGCATTCACCCGCTCGGTGATGAGCGGCGCCGTGCAAACCGTTGCGGGTGCGGCACAAAACAAAGCCACGGGTGGTGGCGACGGTGCGGGTCTGGGGTTGATCCCCTGGCCGAAGGTGGATTTCGCCAAGTTTGGCCCCATCGAGCGCAAAGAGCTGTCGCGTATCAAGAAGATCAGCGGCGCGAACCTGCTGCGCAACGCCATCATGATTCCGGCCGTCACCAACCACGACGACGCCGACATCACCGATCTGGAAGCCTTCCGCGTCTCCACCAATAAGGAAAACGAGAAGTCGGGTGTCAAGGTCACCATGCTGGCCTTCCTGATCAAGGCCTGCGTGGCCGCGCTCAAGAAGTTCCCCGAGTTCAACAGCTCGCTGGACGGCGATGCGCTGATCTACAAACAGTTCTACCACATCGGTTTTGCGGCCGACACGCCCAATGGCCTGATGGTGCCGGTGATCAAGGATGCCGACAAAAAAGGCATCATGCAAATCTCGGTCGAGATGGGCGAACTGGCCAAAAAGGCGCGTGACGGCAAGCTGAGCCCGGCCGAGATGACCGGTGCCTCGTTCACCATCTCCAGCCTGGGTGGCATTGGCGGACGCTACTTCACCCCCATCATCAACGCACCCGAAGTGGCCATTCTGGGCGTGTGCAAGTCCAGCATGCAGCCGGTGTGGGACGGCAAAGCCTTTGTGCCGCGTCTGATGTTGCCACTGTCGCTTACCTGGGACCACCGCGTCATCGACGGCGCCGCTGCTGCACGCTTCAACGTGTACCTCGGCCAGATCCTGGGCGACTTCCGCCGCGTGTTGCTCTGAGTCGCCGAGGCCTGAGGCGGCAGGGCGTGGGGCATTGGGCCCCGCCTCATGCTGTCAAAGGCCCAGAAAACGCAGTTTCAGTGGAGACTAACTTGCTTGCAAGTTATGTCGTAACTAAATCGGCGGAGCCCAACACCCCACACCCTGCGGCGGGCGTTGAGGTTCACCAAGGTTCTTAAGAAGAAATGTTCTGATTGATTGGGAATAAAAAATGGCAATCGTAGAAATCAAAGTCCCCGACATTGGCGACTTCGACGAAGTCACCGTGATTGAGTTGATGGTCAAGGTGGGTGACACCATCAAGGCGGATCAGTCCCTGATCACCGTGGAGAGCGACAAAGCCTCCATGGAAATCCCCTCCAGCCAGGCCGGAGTGGTCCAAGAGATCAAGGTCAAGCTCGGCGACAAGGTCAAACAGGGCTCCGTGGTCCTGACCGTGGAGGGTGCTGCTGGCGCCGCTGCAGCCGAAGTTTCAGCATCAAATACGGCTCCAGCCCCCGCAGAACCTGCGCAAGCAGCTCCTAAAACTGTAGCATCTGCACCTGTGGCTGCCGCCGCTGCGCCTGTGCCTGCGGGTGCCAGTTACGCCGGTACGGTGGACATGGAGTGCGACCTGCTGGTGCTGGGCGCAGGCCCCGGTGGTTATTCGGCCGCCTTCCGCGCCGCCGACCTGGGGCTCAAAGTGGTGATCGTGGAACGATACGCCACCCTGGGCGGTGTCTGCCTGAACGTGGGTTGCATTCCGTCCAAGGCGCTGCTGCATGTGGCGTCGGTCATCGACGAAGTCAGCCACATGGCCAAGCTGGGTGTGGACTTTGGCGCGCCCACGGTCAATGTGGATACCTTGCGTGGCCACAAAGAGAAGGTGATCAGCAAGCTCACCGGCGGGCTGGCCGCCATGGCCAAGATGCGTAAAGTGACCATCGTGCGCGGCTACGGCGCCTTTGTCGGCGCCAACCATGTCACGGTGGAAGAAACCACCGGCACTTCCCAAGAGAAAACCGGCAAGACGCAGACCATTGCGTTCAAAAAGGCCATCATCGCCGCGGGCAGCCAAGCCGTGCGCCTGCCCTTCATGCCGCAGGACCCACGCGTGGTGGACTCCACCGGCGCCTTGGCGCTGAAAGAAGTCCCCAAGCGCATGCTGATCCTGGGCGGCGGCATCATCGGCCTGGAAATGGGCACCGTCTACAGCACCCTGGGCGCGCGCCTGGACGTGGTGGAAATGATGGACGGCCTGATGCAGGGTGCGGACCGCGACCTGGTCAAAATCTGGCAAAAGATGAACGCCCCCCGTTTTGACAACATCATGCTCAAGACCAAAACGGTGGGCGCCCGCGCCTTGCCCGAAGGCATTGAAGTGACCTTTGCGCCAGCGGAAGAGGGCGGCACCGCCCCCGCGCCACAGGTGTACGACCTGGTGCTGCAAGCCGTGGGCCGCACGCCCAACGGCAAGAAGATTGCCGCCGACAAGGCCGGCGTGGCCGTGACCGACCGCGGCTTCATCCCCGTGGACATCCAGATGCGCACCAACGTGCCCCACATCTTCGCCATCGGTGACATCGTGGGCCAGCCCATGCTGGCGCACAAGGCCGTGCATGAAGCGCATGTGGCCGCCGAAGTGATTGCCGGTGAATTACAAGGCAACAAGGAACTGGCAGCCGCCGCCTTCAACGCCCGCGTCATCCCGAGCGTGGCCTACACCGACCCCGAAGTGGCCTGGGTGGGCCTTACCGAAGACCAGGCCAAGGCCCAGGGCATCAAGGTCAAAAAGGGCCTGTTCCCCTGGACCGCATCGGGCCGCGCGATTGCGAATGGCCGCGACGAAGGCGTCACCAAGCTGCTGTTTGACGATTCACCTGAAGCGCACGGCCACGGCAAGATCCTGGGCGGCGGCATGGTCGGCACGCATGCGGGCGACATGATTGGTGAGATTGCGCTGGCGATTGAGATGGGTGCGGATGCCGTCGATATCGGCAAGACGATTCACCCGCATCCGACGCTGGGCGAGAGCATCGGCATGGCGGCGGAGATTGCGCATGGGTCTTGCACGGATGTACCACCGGCGCGGAAGTAGTCCTACCTGAGACCTGAACGCAAAAAGGCCCGAACTGTTGCCAGTTCGGGCCTTTTTGCTGTCTGCTTGGTCTGCGTGGGCCAATGCGCATCATCGCTTTTGCCCACGGCTTTGCCAGGGCACGCTGTGACGTCGCAACGCAGGCCGGGCAAGCCACCACGGTGGAGGGGGCAGCCCTTGTGGGACGGGTACGATGCGGCGCAACCTGCACCAGACTTTGAGGCCGATCAGCGCATCAGTTGGTAAGGGATGGCGAGGGGCGGTGACAGTGATTTTGCCAACGCTGTGGAGCGGGCTGTGCCCGTCACATCCGAGAAGCAGGACGACTCAGCTCAAAGGCCTGTAGTGACCAAAAACCCGTGCCATACTGGCGCTCATGCGGTTGAATTTCCTATCAGCCTCTCTGGTGAATGTGCAGCAGACGGTGCTTTTCAGTGCGGAAGGTGCGGTCGTGGTCAATGGGCCGCATCCTGCGCGTTATGCCTTGCGTAAATTGCTGGTGTATGGCGAGAGAAGCGGTGGATTTGCGGCGAAGAGCAATAATGATCTGGTGCGGACCGGCTGCCTGCTTTCGCTGCCAAAAGAGCGCCGCCCATGGGAGGTCGAGGAGGCATGGGCGGATTTGATCGGGCGGGGCAAAAGTTGGCTAACGCGCACCAAGCAGGGACTGCAAGCTGCTGACAAGGCCTTTCCGGAGTTGACATTGCGGGATTGGTTAAAGCTGCCGGGCGAACAATAAGATCAAGACGACCCTTTAAATCGGCCTTTATTACTATTGCTCGAAAAAATAGTAGAAAAACCAGTTTCTCGATATTATTAATCATCAGGTTCCCGGATCGGCAAGACGGGGAATTTGATCCGAAGCGCAAGTGTGCAGCATCACGCAATGCACAAACCTCAAAAAATGGACTGTGTTTTTACATAAACATAAAGGGAAACAAGATGGCAATCCGCAAATTTTTTGCTGCAGTACTGATGGCAGTGAGTGCACTGACAAGTGCAACAGCATTTGCCCAAACAGGCGTGCTCACGGGCACGGTCAAATTTTTTAACGAGACAAAAGGATTTGGCTTCATCCAACAAGATGTTTCAGGACATGAGCATTTTGTGCACATTTCCGGTTTGATAGACAGGGTTGTGGAAAACGACAAAGTCCAGTTCGAACTTTTGCAAACCAAGAAGGGATTGAATGCGGTTAATGTCCGTGTAATCCCGAAATAAGAAGCCTGGAGCGGTTTTCCTTCGCATGCACGGGGCAAGTAGTCACTTTATACAAGCTTCCTTGCAAAGCCCGAACCTTCAACGGTTCGGGCTTTCTTTTTGGTAGTCAAAGTGCATTACCCGGCTTGGGAATAAGTGCTTCGTGCCCGACAATTGCACCAGATACGTTTCGCGCCCATCCCGCAGCTAATGACCGGTGAATCAACGATGAGTCTTTATGGCCCTTGGCGAATGCCAGTAATGCGGTGGACTGGCTGGCGGGGCTACTGGGGCAATACCCGGCGGCCTACACCGTGATAGATGGCTATTTGAAGGAGGTAATGCCTGATCTGCGGGACTTCAAGTACGAGAGCCTAGGCAAAGAGACGAAACGGCTCGTGATTCAGTTTCGGGGGG
>MESI01000071.1 GCA_001770935.1 Burkholderiales bacterium RIFCSPLOWO2_12_FULL_61_40
CGTGCTGCCGCTGATGACCAACGCGGGCACCACCGGAATTTCGCGCTCGGCCAGTTCAGCGACAAAGGCATGCTCTTCCAGAATCGCCGCATCCGGCCAACGCGCGGGGCGGTAGAACTTCGCGACCAGCGGCGGGCCGTCTTCCATCCCCGTCTGATAGACGCGGTTTTCATAACTGTTGAGGGCCAGCAGGCGGCCGTCGCTGCGCAGCCCGATGCTGTCCAGCGCATCGAGCACGGCATCGGGGGTGAGCGAGGAAAAAGGTTGAGTGTGCATGGGCGGATTGTACGGCAAGCCGTGAAGGCGCAAACATCGCAGGGCAACAATAAACTTGCCCTGTGCACAGTCGAAGCGCGAAGCGCATTGCAGCGCATTTATATCCGGCTCAATGCCTGACGGTTATTGCGAAGCAAGTTGTCTCCCGGCCCGGCCACGACATGGCCGTGCCGAAATATATAGGTATTTCGGCATATATGCTTTCCATCAATCGTGATGGTATGCTTCGAACAGGCCGCTTTTTCAAGCCCCGAATATCCGTATATCGGCCATGCCGCCAGAACGTTGCCAGAGGGAGCTCCAATGATGGAACGCGCCATGGAACACACCGTAAAATGTCCCGGCGCCGGGACGAGGCCGGCCAATACGCCGCGCTTCATCGGGATACTCAAAGGCCTCGGTGCATTCCGGGCAACGATCAACCGGACGTCCCCCATTTGCGCGGATCGGAGCGCCCGGGCATGAGCCAACCCGATACGAACCCCACAATGAAAAAACTGCGCGTTCTCAATCTCGAAGACGATGAGAACGACGGCGAACGGATTCGTGCGGAACTGAAAACCGGATGGAAAGACGTCGAACTGATGCGCGTCGATACGCGCGAAGCATTCGTCCGGGCACTGGAAGAATTCAAGCCGGATGTGATCCTGTCCGATTTTCAGTTGCCCGGCTTCGATAGCCGCTCCGCACTGGACATCGTGCGGCAGACCCATCCGGACATCCCGGTAATCATCATCACTGGCGCATTGACCGATAGCGAGGCTGTCAAGCTGGTCAAGATGGGCGCCAGGGATTACGTGACGAAGGATCGTTTACAGTACCTGGTTTCCGCTGTGCAAGGCGCCTTGTCGATAGAACAAGGTATACGCGCACGCAAGGCGGCGGAACAAGCGCTGCGGCAAAGCGAAGCGGACATCAGGGCGCTCGTCGAACATTCCCCCATCGCCATGATCGTGGATGCCGGCGTGGGAGCAGACGAGAAAGTTGTGATGATGAACCGGAAGTTCACCGAGCTGTTCGGTTACACGATGGAAGACATCCCCGATGTGCGCCACTGGTGGTCGCTTGCCTACCCGAATAAGGCATACCGGAAAGAACTCATGGCGGATTGGACAGAGCGGGCCGAAAATATCATCCGGAGCCACAGCAACCTTGAGCCCATGGAAGTCACGGTTGCCTGCAAGGACGGGGCGAACCGCTATGTCAGGATTTCTCTCGCCTCCATAAGAAGCAAAAACATCCTCGCGTTTGAAGATCTGACCGAACGCAAGCAGGCAGAGGAGTCTCTCAGGATAAGCCATACCCGGTTTAGCACGATCTTTAACCAGGCACCTTTGGGCATTGCGTTAATTGATTCGCTTACAGGAAAAATCCAGGAGGTCAATCCCCGCTTTGCGGAGATCGCCGGCAGAACCATCGAAGAAATGGCAACCATTGACTGGATGAGCATTACCCATCCAGATGATGTGCAAGGAGATTTGGACAACATGGCGTTGTTGAATGCCGGGAAGATTCCCGGCTTCAATATGAATAAACGATACATACGCCCGGATGGCTCAATTGCCTGGATCAACATGACGATTACTCCACTGAGGAGTGAGCAAAATATTTCACCGCATCATCTTTGTATGATAGATGACATCACCGCGCGCAAGCAGGCAGAAGACAGACTGACTGAAAGCGAGCAACATTTCCGTGCGGTCGCGGAGTCGGCCAACGATGCCATCGTCACGATTTCCGACACCGGCGGCATCGTGGGCTGGAACAATGCGGCGGAACGATTGTTCGGCCGCAGCGAAGCCGAAATGACCGGCCTGCCCTTGACGGCATTGATACCGGAGCGCTTCCTCGACCTGCATAGTGCAGGCTTGGCAAGGGTGGTAGCTGGCGGAACGCCGTACATAATCGGTAAAGCCGCAGAGCTTGCCGGACTGCGCAAGGATGGCAGCAAGTTCCCGCTGGAACTTTCGCTGGCACAATGGGAAACTGCTGCCGGGAAGTTTTTCACCGCGATTATCCGCGACATCACCGAACGCAAACTGAATGAGGAAGCCTTACGCGCCAGCCAGGCGCGCTACGTCTCGCTGTTTAACGCCATTGCCGATGCGGTTTTTGTCCATGCGACTCTTGAGGACGGCGCGCCGGGCAAGTTCCTGGAAGTCAACGAAGTAGCCTGCCGCCAGACGGGTTACTCGCGCGATGAGTTGCTCAACATGACGCCCGTGCAACTGGATGCGCCGGATTCCGGCGTCGACCTTGTGCCCATTAACAAGCGCCTGCTTGCCGGGGAGCACGTCGCCTTCGAGCAGGTGCATCTGACGAAGGGCGGCCAGCGCATTCCCGTCGAGATTCATGCGCATTTATTCATGCTGAACGGCAGTCAAACCGTCATTTCCCTGGCGCGCGACATCACCGAACGCAAAAAACTCGAGGGACAACTGGCGGTGCAATACCAGCATCTGAAAGATGTACATGAGCGACTGCTGGAATCTAGCAAACAACTAAAAGCGACCCAAAACCAGTTGATGCAATCGACAAAAATGGCCTCCATCGGCCTGCTGGCCGCAGGCGTGGCGCACGAGATCAACAACCCGATCGGTTATGTGAATTCCAACATGGGCTCGCTGGAAAAATACCTGGCCGACATCTTCGCTGTCATAGACAAGTTTGAGGCCATCGAAATGCTGATGGGAATGCTGGTGGACGCTGATGATCCGCTGCTGCAAGAACTGCGCCAATTCAAGGAACAAATAAACCTTGACTACATCCGCAAGGATATCAAGGCACTGCTCGCCGAATCGCATCAGGGCCTGGAACGGGTGAAAAAAATCGTTCTCGACCTGAAAAACTTTTCCCACACCGACAGCGAAGACCAGTGGATGTGGGCAGACGTGCATCACATGCTGGATACGACCCTTAACGTCATATGGAACGAGCTGAAATACAAGTGCGAAGTCGTCAAGGAATTCGGCGTATTGCCGAAGATTTACTGCCTGCCTTCGCAACTCGAGCAGGTATTCATGAACCTGCTGGAGAATGCCGCGCATGCCATCGAAGTGCGCGGCAAGATCACCATCCGCACAGGGCAGGAAGGGGACGGTATATGGATTGAGGTGAGCGATACGGGAAAAGGTATTCCACCGGAATATTTCCCGCACCTGTTCGACCCGTTCTTCACCACCAAACCGGTGGGCAAAGGCACCGGGCTGGGGCTCTCGGTGTCCTACAGCATTGTGGAAAAACATCACGGCAAAATCGAAGTGCACAGCGAAGTGGGCAAGGGGTCTGCTTTCCGGGTATGGTTGCCGGTACAACAACCCGACCTCAAGGAGGAAGCATGAGCCAAGAAGCGGCATCACCTGCGAGCAATCCGGCAACACTGCTGTTTGTCGATGACGAAGCCAATACCCTGTCTGCATTGAAGCGCCTGTTCCGGCCGCTGGGCTACAACATCCTGACAGCAGAGAGCGGTGCAGAAGCGCTTGCACTACTGGAAAAAGAAGCTGTTGATCTGATGATCTGCGACATGCGCATGCCGGCAATGAACGGCGCCGAGATGCTGGAGCAGGCACGCGCCAAATGGCCGGACGTGGTGCGCATTCTGCTGACCGGATATTCAGACCTCGGCTCCACCATTGCGGCGATCAATCGCGGCGAAATCTATCGCTATATTGCCAAGCCATGGGATGACAACGATATCGTGCTGACGGTGCGCGATGCGCTGGAGCGCAAATATCTGCTGGCCGAAAAGCAGCGGCTCGAAGCGCTGATCCTGCGCCAGAACGAGGAATTGAAGGCGCTGAACGCCAGTCTGGAAGACAAGGTGCGCCAGCGCACCGAAGAACTGCACGCCGCGCTGGAATCCGTGGCGCATGCGCACGAACAACTGAAAAAGGATTACTTCGCCACCATCCAGGTCTTCGCCAACCTGATGGAGTTGCGCAAGGGCGCGATGGCCGGACATTCGCGCCGCGTCGCGCAACTATGTTGCGATATTGCGCACAACATGAGGCTTCCGGAAACAGAGGTCGGTAATCTGGAGGTCGCCGCGCTGCTGCATAACATCGGCAAGATCGGCCTGCCGGATCGTCTGCTCGACAAACCTTTCGCCGAACTGTCCCACGAGGAGCGTACCCAGTTTGACAAACATCCGCTGCATGCGGCGGCGATATTGATGGCGCTTGCTCCATTGGCCGATGCAGCCCAACTGATCCACCATCATCGCGAACATTACGACGGAAACGGGAATTCATCCGGCCTGCGTGCCTCCGCCATTCCCTTGGGCGCACGTATTTTGCTGGTCGCCAGCGATTATGAATCGCTGCAGGAAGGCCTGATCGAGGGCGACAAACTGGCGCCAGTCCAGGCGCTCAACATGATTACCAATAGCCGCGGCACGCGCTACGACCCCGCCGTCGTCGATGTGCTGAGCGAGCTGTCCGCCCATGACGGGCCGCATACCCATGTCGAAACCGAGTTCCAATTGTCCAGCGACCAACTGCGCGAGGGCATGCTGCTCACCCGCGATATCGTGACAAGCAACGGAATGCTGCTGCTGCTCAAAGGCTCGACGCTGAATGCGGAACACATCCGCGAGATACATGAATTCGAGCACACAGCAGGTGAGCAGATAGCGATCTATACGCACTCGATATAGCCTGTATCCAGCCGCTGGCATGCGTTGCGAGAATGGCAAAAAGAGGCGGGGTGATACATTTAATAATAGAAAAAACAATTTGAGCCTGAACCGCCAACTTTAATCCGGCAGCCTGAAGCAGGCGCAGGCCGGTCACTTCAAGGACGGCGCTGTATCCGATCGGTTCTATGCCAAAAAAGCGGGTTCAGCATGACCGGAACCGCTTGATAGCCGTTCCAAACGCCACTACCATGCGCGGCTTGTTTTGAGGATGGTTGACATGGTTATTGGCATCGACACTTTTCTGCCCGCGCTGCTCGGCGGCGCACTCATCGGCCTCGCCGCCACGCTGCTGCTGTGGCTGAACGGCAGGCTGGCCGGGATCAGCGGCATCCTGTGGCGCCTGTTCTTCGCGAATCCGG
>MESI01000072.1 GCA_001770935.1 Burkholderiales bacterium RIFCSPLOWO2_12_FULL_61_40
TCGAAGAATTCAACGCATCACCTGTCGTCTTCCGTTGGAACAAGTTCGACCTTGGTGTGGCTTGATATGTAACATCATTAATGAAACGAACTACTAGCCAGCGACGGCAAAGAGCGCAGCAACGGCGCATTGACGGTGACCGTGCAGGGCACCAACGATACGCCCGATCTGGTGCGCTGCCTCTCCGACGTACAACTCGCCAAGGGCAAGGCGTTCTCGTGGCAGATGCCCGCTGGCAGCTTCCGCGATGCGGACCACAACGACACACTGCGCTACACGGCCACTCTGTCCAATGGCAAGCCACTGCCGAGCTGGCTCAAGTTTGATGCCGCGACGCAGACCTTCAGCGGCACGGCCCCGGCCAGTGCCAGGGGCAGCATCGATGTGCGCATCACCGCCAGCGATGACCATGGCGAATGTTCGACCGCCTCGGATGTCTTCAAAGTCAGCTTTGGCAAAAAAACGGCCGTGCCGACCACCACCAAAGGCAACGAAGGTGTGGGTAACGGCGCGGATGCGCCGCCACCAGGACACGGTGCCAACATCAACGACGGTGCGGGCACCTCGCCGGGCCAGCCGGGTCGCAAGCACGGCGGTGACCGTGATGATGACCCCTTGGGGCGTTTTCTCGACGGTTTCAAGCGCGATGACAAGTCCGCCCAGTCACCCCATTTGGCCCTGCCTGCGCTGGATCGCCGCTGGTTCGAGCGATGGGGCGAGCAGAGCCAAGCGTCTGGGCAAGCAGGTCATGGCCAGGCCAACCACGATGTGGAGCGCCACTGGGCAGAGCTGACCCACGCCCTGAACCGGCTCGATGCCGAACGCCAGAGCGCGCCCGCCTGGAGCCATGCCAACCAGGGGGGCGACCTCTCCGGTTTGGCCGGCTGGATGCAGGGCGGCGCCCACGGTGCTCGCGGCGGCGTCGATGCCGTGTCGCTGGCCTGCGGCACGGGTACCAACCTCAAGGGCTTCAGCGGAATCAAAGAAGGAGTGGGCAAGCTGTCATGGTAAGACGTCACGCCTGCCGATGGCGCGCGTTCTGATCGCGTGGGAACTGGGCGAGGCCTTCGGGCACCTCGCCCGGTGCCTGCGGCTGGCTGAAGGGCTTGTAGCCCGTGGGCACGGGGTGACGCTGGTGCTCAAGGACGTTCGGCTACCCGCCGGACAGGGCCCGGCACCCGGCATCACCGTGCTGCCCGCGCCACTGACCCCACAGGCAGGCGCAGACAGCAGCCCGCCGGTGAACTACGCCGATGTGCTGCGTGTCAGCGGTTTGGCGGAGGCGCAGGATGTGGCCGCGCGGCTCAACGCCTGGCGGGGGATATTGACCTTGACTCGGCCTGATGTGCTGGTCGCCGACCATGCTCCGACGGCCTTGCTGGCGGCACGTTTGGCGAGTATTCCCCATCTGTCTATCGGCAACGGCTTTGCGATTCCACCCGCCATCACTCCCTGGCCATCGATCCGGCCTTGGGAGACGGTTTCCGATCAGGCGCTCACCACCGCCGAAGCGCGGCTCGACCGCGTGCTTGATATGGCGCAGAAAGCGCTGGGCCATACGACGATGGTGCGTGTGCGCGACTTGTTCGGTGCCCACGACATCCTGGATACCTTTGCCGAACTCGACCATTACGGCGCGCGTACTCAAGGGCGCTATGTTGGCCCCATCGTCTCGGTGCCCCAGGCCTTGCATGTTGCGTGGCAAAGCCGGGGGTACCCCAAAGTGCTGGCCTACCTGCGCCCCGCTGTACCGGGCTTCACTGCGGTCTTGCAGGCGCTCGCCTGCCTGGATGCCGAGGTACTGTGTGTCGCGCCCGGCATGAATCCTGACATGGCGAAACGTTGCGCCACGCGGCGCTTGCGCATTGCGTTGACACCGGTCGATCTGCCGCCCCTGTTTGAACACGCCGATCTGGCGGTCGGTTACGGCAATAGTGGCTTCTCGACCCAGGCATTGCTGGCGGGCGTGCCCTTGGCGATGCGACCCCGGCATGTCGAACAGGCGCTCTTTGCACATCGAGTGGAGGCGCTGGGTGCAGGCAAGTTGCTCGGTGGCCGGATTGATGCAGGCAGCGTCACTCAGGCATTGCAGGAACTGCTCAACAGACAAGCGTATCGGCAGGCCGCTCATGCGTTCAAGGACCGCCATCGCCACTTCACGACCGGCCAGGCCATCGAGCAAAGCCTATCCCTCATTGAGCGCGCGTTTCTCGATGGGTGGAACACCGACTACACCCGGAAGCCCCAAGAACCCCAGGAGAGCCCTCCGGCATGCCTTCATTGAAATCCCTCATGCAACACGCCCACACTGACCACCAGGCTTTTCATCCGCCACTGATCCGCCTGCAGCACACCGCGCCCCATCCGCAGGGGCGACGCGTGCTGTGGATGCTGCTGGCCTTGTTGGCCTTCCTGATCGTCTGGGCGCTGGTCGGACGTCTGGACATCGTGGCGGTGGCCGACGGCAAGCTGGTACCCGCGAGTTATCTCAAGATCGTGCAGCCGTCTGAAGCGGGCATCGTCAAGGAAATCCTGGTGCGCGAAGGCGAGACGGTGCGCGCCGGACAAACCCTGATGCGCATGGATGCGCTGATCACCAATGCTGATTTGGACGCCATCACGACCGAATACGCCCGCAAGCGGCTTGCGCTTGCCCGCATCGACGCCGAACTCGGCGGCAAGCCCTTCCAGCCGGAAGTTCAGGCCCCGGTGGCGCTCTTGCGGGAAACCGGCGCGCAGTACCAGGCCAACCGCGATGCCCTGGCCGCCGCGCTGGCCGAAGAGCGCAGCCGCTTGGTCAAGGCGCAGCAGGAACTGGCCGCTGCCCGACAACAGAAAGAGCGGCTCGAAGCCGTGCTGCCCCACTACCGCGAACAGGACAAGGCTTACGAGAGACTGGTCAAGGATGGCTTTGCCGGCACCCTGATGGGCTCGGACAAGCGGCGCGAGCGCATCGAGAAGGAACAGGAACTGGCCACGCAAGGCCACCTGATTGCCTCTGCCCAGGCCAGCATCGACCAGTCACAAAAGAAGCTCAAGCAGATCGAGGCGGACTATGTGCGGCAGTTGCATGCCGAGCGCAATGAAGCGCAAGCGCAGATCGACAAACTGGCCAAGGAACAGGAGAAACAACAGCACCGGCGTGAACTCCTGGAACTCAAGGCCCCGCAGGACGGCGTGATCAAGGATCTGGCCACCCATACCTCCGGCACAGTGGTGCAGCCCGGCACCGTGTTGGCCAGCCTCGTGCCCCGCGAAGAAAAGCTCAAGGCCGAAGTCTGGGTCTCGAACGAGGACATCGGCTTTGTGCGGCCGGGGCAGCCGGTTAAGCTGAAATTCGCCGCTTATACCTTCCAGAAGTACGGCATGGGGCAAGGAACCGTCGAACACGTGAGTGCCGATGCCCAGAGTGAGGAAGAAGCCCGCGACAAGGGCCAACAAGGCGCCGGGCAGCGCTCGCTGCGCTACAAGGCCCTGGTGACGCTCGATGCGAGCGCGCTGGAGACGGATGGCGTGAAATATCCACTGTCCGTTGGCATGCAGTCCACGGCGGAAATCCTGCTGGGTGACCGTACGGTAGCGCAATACCTGCTCTCGCCCGTGAAAAAGGCCTGGCACGAGGCAGGCCGGGAGCGATGAATGGTGTGCCACCGAAGCCGACGCTGACCGACGCGCTGTCCAGCCAGGCGCCGGGCATTCAGTGGCCTGCGGTTGTCGGTGCGCGTGATGCCGCCGTGCTGTCCCTGCTGTTCCAGATGGAGAGCACGCAGTGGTTATCTGGCGAGGCACTGCGCGAGCAGCAGGATCGGCAGTTGGGTGCGCTGATCGACCACGCGCGTCGTTACTGCCCCTTCTATCGCGCGCGTTTTCGAAACGACCTTGCCCGCTGGCACGAAATTCCTCTGCTGACCCGCGCGGATCTGCAAACGCAGTCCAACGGTTTGCGTGCCACCGCCTGTCCGCGCGCCCATGGCAAGACCTTCGACATTGCGACGGGTGGCTCGACGGCTGAACCCGTCACGGTGCGGCGCACGGCGCTCACGCAACTCTTTTGGCAGGCGGCCACGCTACGCGATCATCTCTGGCACCGGCGCGATCTCTCCGCAACCATGGCCATCATCCGTCAGTTCCCGGAGCCGGTGGATGAAACCAAGCCGGGGCGATGGGGCGGCATTTTAGGGAGCGGCCCGGCGTGGCACTTGCCGATCTCGACCGATGTTGAGGCCCAGCTGGGCTGGCTGCAAGGCGTCTGTCCGGACATCCTGCTCACCTATCCCGCCAATCTGGACGCCTTGTTGACGCACATGCACCAAGCAGGCATCACCCGGTCGCGCCTGCGCGAGGTGCGCACCGTCAGCGGCACGGTTACCCCGGCGCTGCGCGAAAGGTGCCAGCAGGTCTTGGGCGTGCCGCTGACCGATCTTTACAGCGCCCAGGAAGTCGGCGTCATCGCCCTGCAATGCCCGGACGGCGGCCTGCTGCATGTGCAATCCGAACACGTGCTGGTCGAAGTGCTCGATGTCCAGGGACAACCCTGCCGGGAAGGAGAAATCGGCCAAGTGGTGGTGACCGACCTGCACAACTTCGCCATGCCCCTGATCCGCTATGCGCTGCGCGACTGGGCCGAGGTTGGCCCGGCCTGCCCCTGTGGCCGAGGCCTGCCCACCCTGCGCCGGGTCGTGGGCCGCACCCGCAACCTGGCGGTCAGCCCCGAGGGCAAGCCCTTCTGGCCGGTGCTGGAGACCCGACGGATGCTGGAGGCCATCCCGCAGTTGCGGCAATACCAGTTTGAGCAGACCGCCGTTGATGCCATCACGGCACGATTGGTGTGCGTGCCCGCCCCGATTCCGGAACAACTGCAGCAATTGCAGGCAACGCTGGAGCAGATGCTGGGCCACGCCTACCGCTGGACGTGGCAGCTCCGCGACACGCCCTTGCCCTTGTCGGCGGGCGGCAAGTTCGAGGAGTTCATCTCTTCGATCCACGACACCGGGAAGAAGGAATGACAGACGCGAAACACCAGCGGCTGGCCCTTCAAGCACCGCCAGACGAATGCCAAACGGGCCATTGGTGCCTGGCCTTCGAGACCTTCTACAGATGTATCAGGCGTTCGACGGCTAGAGCAAAAGCACCCTGACTAACAAATGGAGCAAAGGAACCAGAATCAAGAAGATGTGATCCACGTCCGATTTGGAGGTGAACATCATGTCTTGGCAACGCGGCAAGCCCCTGGCGCAAGATCTGCGTGATCGGGTATTGGCAGCAACGGGGCGACTCA
>MESI01000073.1 GCA_001770935.1 Burkholderiales bacterium RIFCSPLOWO2_12_FULL_61_40
TACTGGATTTTAGCGTTGCGGCAAAAAACTGAAATCCGGACCAAGCCCTGCCCGGTAGAGTGTTTCCCCTTGGCTGACCCCGCATCAGCCCCGAAATTGGTAAGCCACGCCCCTGCAAAATGCTGCCGAGCGGCAGCATGCATCACCGTAACGAAAAATCCACCTGCCTCGGCTCAGCCCCCTGGCACGCCCGAGCAAGCGATGGCTGACTGAGTAACGACTCCGCGGACTCGTCCTTTACCGCCAGATCCCTGAATTTCAGCGCCCTCGCACTCGATGAATACGTACGCCTGAATCCATCATCCGCTGCGGACTCGACATTGCCGATAACTTCCAGCATGAGCGTGGGTCACTCGACGAGCACCCAGGCCAGTTTGCTCCCCCCAACGGCGTAATGCTGGCCCTAACGGAATCGAGCGCCAGCCCCGCCAGCTCCTCGCCGCCAGACAACCAACCCGGCAGAGCGAAAGGCGAGGTCACTACCTTGTCCACGAGGCCGTCGACCGAGAGGTGCGGATCGTCCAGGGAACCACTGATGGACAGGTCAATCTCGAGAACGCCCTTGTGATCGCGCCGCCGGAGGTACCGGTAACAGGACTATTGAGGGTGTTCTCGACCATCTTGCCAAGCACCGGCTAGTCAATAAGCAGGCGACTCTGTGTGGCGCAGTTTGCGATGCTCCAACCTATAAATCACCTCGAAGGAGCGCTTGTTCTGTTCGATGCCGTAGCCCAGTTACTTGCCGAAATAACACGACATAGGCGCTAACCTGGATAAAGGACACTACGCCAATAACGCTTCCTGCGAGGCTTGAACGAGGCCGCTATGTGTGACCTTACCCCAAGATTATCGATATTAGGAGGTACTGCATTTCTCGTGATGTCCATATATGCCTCCCATGGATCGTCGATCAAGAACCGACGCCACAGGTAGCGGGAGCCCGCTACCTGTGGCAAGCGCCGGAACTACGAAACCGCGGTTTCGATGGGAGTATCGAGCGGATTCACCCTCACCTCGTAGCGCCCATCGCGGAGCGCATCGCCGAGACTCAAAGGAACCCGCGAAGCCCATCGCCCGCCTTGGACGCGGACGCGATAAGCACACACCAACCGACGCGTCGCGCGCTCCACGATAGCCCACTCGAGCAAGCTGCCATCAGGCAAGTCGCAGGGTGCAGACATTTCCCGACTGCCGTAATCCATTCCCACCCCGAGCCCCCCTGCCTCACGCGGCGGCATGGGCAGCGCATCGGGGAAACCGAACACACTGTCGTGAGAAATCATGCTCTGCTTGGCCAGCGGCCATATTTTTGCCCGCAAAAAATGCTGATCCACATGCGTTGGATGCCCTCCTCTGGCCAAATACGCCAGCATGCGCTGGCGGATATCGCGCAGCGGCCAGGCAACCGCCCCCCACATGCCGGCCAGGATCAACTCGCTGTGGGTATAACCATCGCGCATCACATGGAACAACCGCTCCGAGGCCAGCCATTGCCCGATGGGTTCGCACTCCCGCTCGCCAATCAGTGAATCGGCATCACGAAACGACACGCGACGAACATCCCGGTTCTCGAGAGCCAGGAAGCGCCACATCAAACCGGGAATGCTGCGGCGTGCCTCCTCATCCACAGGAACCACCTCCGCACCGCCGGCGCGGAGCCGCTCGAGCACAGCAGCGGGCACACTGGTGTCGAAGTAGAAACGGCAAACCCAGCCCGGAAACAAGCGCTGCGCCGCTTCCACGTTGAGGATCGCCGTCTCGCAATAACGCGGACTGTCGCCATACAGCGAGAAAGCAAACAGATCGCGACCACCGGCAGGCGACGCCTCCTGTGGCAGCAGCGGCGGCAAGTCGTTCACCCTGAACAGGGCATCCTTCAATGCCAGCGATTGGCGCCCATACTGCCGAACCTGATCCATCAGACCCAGGTTGCCGCAGACATGCGTCAGGCCGTCGAGCACGTTCATCTCCCGCGGATCCAGAACATGCGCTCGCTGGTACAGCCTCAATGCCGTCTCGTTCTCGCCGAGCATCAAATGACAAGTGGCGAGGTTGCCGATAACACTTCCCGATCGCGGCGAAAGATGGGCGAGCATCTTGCCCAAGGGCAAGGCACCCCGATAATTACGGCTGAAAAACAGCTCGAAGAAGTGCTGGTGTAAACGTTCCTGATCCATCGCCCTATCGCTCCCCCATGGTGCTTTGCAGGCCACGTGCTATCGGCCGCAACAGAAAGGCCAGCACGGTGCGGCGGCCGGTAATCACGTCGACGTCGGCTACCATCCCAGGCAGGATGGGGAGGCGGCCATCGGGCGTCTCGATGGCGTTGCTTCGGGTACGCACATAGAGTCGGTAGTACACCGTGCCGGTTCGCTCCTCGGTCTGGCTGTCGGGACTGATGCGCTCGACCTCCGCCTCCATGGCGCCGTACAGCCCACTGTCGAACGCCGAGAGGTGCACCTTGGCCGGCAGGCCCGGACGCAGATAGGCGATATCCGACGGCTTCACGCGCGCCTCGATCAGCAGGGTATCGTCCAGTGGCACGACCTCCACCAGGGTTTTGCCGGCGCCCGCCACCCCGCCCACCGTCGTCACATACAAGACCTTGACCACACCGTTGACCGGGCTGCGAATTTCCATGCGTTGCAGCGTATCCTGCTTGGCCGTCAACCCCCCTTCGAGCACATTCAATTGCGTCTGACGCTTGGTCAGATCGTCGCGCGCCTCAGAGCGGAACTGGTTCTGCCGCTCGCGGATACGGTCGTCGAACTCGCGCACCTGGGCTTCGGCCGAAACGATCCCCTGGCTGAGGCTGACCACCTGAGAGCGCAGGTTCGCCTCCTCCTTCTTCAGCTGGATCACCTCCATCGGCGCCGCTGCCCCCTCCCGACTCAGTGGCTCGACTTGCGCGATTTGCTGGCGCACCAGCTTCAGCCCAACATGGGTCTGCGGCAGGCTTCCGCGATAATCGGCCGCCTCCGACTGTTTCTGTGCCCGCTGCTGGCGCAGGATGGACACTTGGGCATCGAGCGTTTCGGCGCGTTCATGGCGCAGTTGCTCCTCGCTCTCGATGGTTCTGCGGCCGTCCTCGGTCAGCCTCATAACCTCCGGGTAGTGCGGATCACCGTCACCGGATTCGGCCTGCAGACGCGCGATAGCCGCCATCAGGCCCTCGCGTGTCGCCTGCAACTCGGCCACATCGCCCTTGGCTTGAGCCGGATTGAGCCGGAACAGCACGTCGCCTTTCTTGACGATATCGCCCTCGTCCACGAGGATTTCCGACACCACGCCACTCTCCAGGGGCTGCAACTGCTGCACCGTGCTGACCGGCACCACCTTGCCGCTGCCAGAAGCGACGATTTCGATATGGAACAGCCCAGCCCAGATCACAAACAGCACGAGCAACACCAGCAGCATCTTGACGATCATCCTGGCTCCGGCCGGCACAGCTTCGAGCGCCGCCTCCTCCAGCGCGTGCGAGGTAGCCAGCGAATACGACTCGATATTATTCCAGCGCATGATTCAGACTCCCGTCCTGACAGCGGCGTCGGCCCGGATGCCACGCGCCAGGATGGCCAGCGCCTCATCGCGCGGCTTGTCCAGTACGACCCGGCCGGCATCCAACACCACGATTCGGTTCACCAGATTCAACAACGCCGGGCGATGCGTCACCAGAATAACGGTGCGGTGCTTGAGAGCCTCTCGTAGCGTCCCCAACAACTGCGCCTCGGCGGTCTGATCCAGCGCGCTGGTTGGCTCATCGAGCAGCAGCACCCGAGGATTGCGAATCATCGCCTGGGCAATCGCCACCGCCTGCTTCTGGCCAGTGGACAGGCCCGCGCCGCGCTCGCCCAGGCGCATTCCATAGCCCTGCGGATGCAGACGGGCAAACTCGTCGACGCCGGAAATTTTCGCCGCCCTCAGCAACTCCTCGTCACTGGCGTGCGGCCAGCCGGCCACCAAGTTCTCTCGTAACGTGCCGGAAAACAGCAGCGTCTCCTGCTGGACATAGCCGATCAAGCCGCGTACCTCAGCGGGGTCGACCTGCTGCATGTCGATGCCGTCGATCCGAATCACCCCGGTGCTTGGCGACGCCACGCCGGAGAGGATTTTCAGTAGCGTGCTCTTGCCCGAACCGTTGCGGCCCAGAATCGCCACCCGCTCGCCGGGCTTGAACGACAGCGAGACCTCGCACAGCGCCTCGACGGAGGTCTCCGGCCCCGTCGGATAACGGAAATCCATCGCATGCGCCGACAACTCGCCGGGCAGATCCGCCCGACTGACATAGGTATGGTCAGCCTGACGCACCTGCGGCAGCGCCATGAAACGCGACAGGAAAGTCAGCGCCGTGCGCGTGTGGTACAGCCGAATCAGCAGCCCGGCAAGCTGGGAAAAAGGTGCCATCACCCGGCTGTTGAGCATGCCCACCGCCACCAGGGCCCCGATACTCAGGTGCTTTTCGCCGATCATCACCGCCCCGAAAACCAGGATCAGCACCCCCGAGGCCTGCACGATGAACGCAGTAGAGTTGGAAGCCAGCTGCTGATAGGTGCGCATCTGGTGGTTCGACACTGCCGATGTCGCCACCTGGTCACGCCAGCGCCGCCGCATGGTGCGCTCGGCACCTACGGCGCGCACCGCTTCGGCGGCAATGATGGCCTCGACCAGCGTACCTTGCCGTTCCTGCCCATGCAGCGTCGACAATCGGCTGGCCTGTTCCATGGGCCGTTGCAGAATCAGATTGAACACAAGGATCACCAGGATGGCCACAATCGATACATAACCCAGCCAGCCACCGATATAAAACACGATGGACAGCGCGATCAGGGCAAACGGCAGCTCGACCACGCTCAACAGCACCGCCGAACTGAAAAACTCCTGCACCGTGGCATAGCCGCGCAGCATGTCGGCCTGGGTACCGGCAGCCATCTGCTGATGCTCCAGCTTCATGCCCAGTTGCTGCTCGAACAGCGTACGCGCCAGGATCACATCCAAACGGCGAGCGGTCACGTCCACCATCGACGAGCGCAACTGCTTGGTAACGAAATCGAACACCAGCACCACACCCACGGCGATGGCCATCGTGGTCAGGGTGTTGAGCGCCGCGTTGGGCGCAATCGTGGTGTAGACCAGCATCGCGAACAACGGCGTGATCAGGCCGAATATCGACACCACCACCGTGGCCATGGCCGCGTGCTTATAAACCGAGCGCTCGTTCAACAGCGCCTGGCGCAGCCAGCCCAGGCCCGCCTTGTCCTGCCCCAGCAGATCGGCCCACATCCCCATGCGCCGCGCCGAAAACAAGCTGCGGCCACAGCGCAGCCAGATCACCCGCGGATTGTCACTGCCGTGATCCACCCCGGCATTGGCGCGTAGCATCTGCAACAAGGTATCGCCGTCAGGGTCGCGCCGGGTTCCCCCGGCGTTATCGAACATCAGCACCGAGCCTTGACCCTTCAGCTCGCCGCTAACGATCAGGCGCACCGGGTTGTTCGCGTCGTCGGGGTCGATGCGGATCAACGGCGCCGTAGCGGCCACACTGGGCACGCGCCGAGCCGGAAGCACATCCATGTTCAGGCCGAAACGCTTTGCCGATTGCCGGTAGCCGAGTACATCGGCGCCCCGCGTCTCATCGAGTCCGTCGGTCAGCGACGACAGCATCGCCTCCATCGACATCGAAAAACCCAGCGAACGGGCCGCCATCACCATGGCACCGGCCATCTGCTGATGCAGGCAAAAAGCCAGACTCTCAGGCGATGGCCCTACCGCTTCCGACTCGACGGCAGTCTCGCCGGTCTTGGCTGGCCGAGGCTTCATCAGCGTCGGGTCGATCTTGCTCGCATGTTCGGCAACGTCACTCATGAGCACCCCCATGCCGAGCCGCCAGTCGTGTTACGGCAACCATTGCGCCAATTCTTCATTAGGCAAACATCCTTTCGAGCACTTTCGGCAAGGGTCAACGCCAGCGTCACATCAAGTCACGGAGCAGGACCTAGGTTCAGCGGCCCCGCCCCGGTTGTCGAACCGGAACTGCCCCGCTCCCTCGTCAGCGCCTCACTTATGGCGAAGCAGAATTGAGTTCTGCCGAAACGATCTCATGAAGGTCCCTATAGGAAAATCGGGATAGAGCCCCACGCAGTAGCGGGTATTCCCCTGGTCGAGCAAGACGAATTGCCACTCTCGCCAGGGGCCTGCCCGAGTCGAGGTAACGGGTCGCCCTGTCATCCACCAGTTGCTCGCGACTGTGTCGCCCCTCCAGGCCTTAATCATCTGCTGGTTGGTGGTGACGTCTGACCGGGCAACGAATGCTGCAGTGCGAACCCGACTGCTCGCCCCCGATGTTTTCGTGTCAGCAGGGTGGGCACAACCACGCATGGACAGCGCGAACCCAACTGCCTCCATGGCCGTACCGGAGTACGGCAAGGGACGTGGCGCGTGCGCTTAGACTTGCACCTTGAGCTGGTGGTTTTCGACCAGTTGCTCCAGGGTGGCGTGGACGTCGGTGAGGATGATGGCGTTTTCCAGGTTCACACCGCCGGTGACGCCGTTGTAGTCGACCTTGAGCAGGGTATCGGCACCGACCCAGTCCACCGAGACGTACTGACCGTCCACGCTGCTGGTAAGCGAGGCGGCGCTGCC
>MESI01000074.1 GCA_001770935.1 Burkholderiales bacterium RIFCSPLOWO2_12_FULL_61_40
AACCTGGCGAAATTTGGACTTCATTCTTAAATTACATCACTAAAATGTGTCGATGCTTGATGATCGTTCCAAGTTGTTGTTGAAAGCGCTGGTTGAGCGCTACATTGCCGATGGCCAACCGGTGGGGAGCCGCACGCTCTCCAGGGCTTCGGGGTTGGAACTGTCGCCCGCCACCATCCGCAATGTGATGTCCGATCTGGAGGAGCTGGGCCTGATTGTCAGCCCCCATACCTCGTCGGGGCGCATCCCCACCGCCAAGGGCTACCGTCTGTTTGTGGACACCATGCTGACCGTGCAGCCCAGCCATTACGCATCGCACAGCCTGGCCCCCGACCAGCCGCAACGGGTCATCTCCAACGCAGCCAATCTGCTGTCCAACCTGTCGCAGTTCGTGGGCATTGTGATCGCGCCCCGGCGCACCTCGGTGTTTCGCCACATGGAGTTCTTGCGGCTCTCGGAGCGGCGCTTGCTGGTCATCATCGTGTCGCCCGACGGCGATGTGCAAAACCGGGTCATCTATACCGAGGTGGACTATTCGCAGGCCCAGCTGGTGGAGGCGGCCAATTTCCTGAATACCCAGTACGTGGGGCTGGATATCGAACAGGTGCGCGAGCGCCTGCAGGGAGAGGTCGAATCCCTGCGCTCCGAAATAGCAACACTGATGCAGGCGGCGGTGACGGTCAGCTCCGAAGCGATCACGGAAACGCAGGACGAGGTGGTGATCTCCGGGGAGCGCAATCTCCTGTCGGTGTCCGACTTTTCCAGCGACATGGGCCACCTGCGCCGGGCCTTCGACCTGTTTGAACAAAAAGCCCAGCTCATGCGCCTGCTGGACATCGCCGGCCAAGCCGAAGGCGTGCGCATCTTCATCGGAGGGGAAAGCCAGGTCGTACCCTTTGAAGATTTGTCCATCGTCAGCTCGCCCTATGAAGTGGATGGCAAGGTGGTTGGCACCCTGGGGGTGATCGGACCGACCCGCATGGCCTACGACCGGATGATCCAGATTGTGGACATCACCTCCAAGCTGGTGAGCAATGCCTTGAGTCACCACAAATAAGCGGCCCGCGGCCCGTTACAATCACCGGTTCGGTTGGGGCGTTAGCTCAGTTGGTTAGAGCAGAGGACTCATAATCCTTTGGTCCACGGTTCAAGTCCGTGACGCCCTACCATTCCATTTTTTGTGGGTGCTGAAAGCTTGTTGTTCTTTGGAGTGGCAGGCTTTTTTTGCTTTTTGTGGCTCAAAATCAAGGAATGTCTTGGGATGGACGGGTGGCATCCATCGCTTGCTGAAAGGAATTGGAATGAAGAAAATAGTACTGCTTTGGGTTTTGGCCATGGGCACTCTATCGGTGTCTGCCAGGACGGTCGTGATTGATGTGCGCACCAGCCAGGAATATGCCGCGGGCCATATTGCTGAAGCGCTCAACATCGACTATGCGTTGATTGGTCAGGAAATTTCAAAAGCGAAAGTGGCCAGGGATGATGTGATCATCCTGTACTGCCAATCAGGGCGTCGTTCAGGTATCGCGCAGGACACGCTGAAGAAGTTGGGCTATTCCAAGGCTGAGAACTATGGCGGCATGGAACAGGCGCGAAAGCTATTGCAAAAGCCCTAAGGCTTGCGCTTGGCAGTGGCGTTTGCGTTGAAAGCCGGGTTGCAGAGGGGGGTGGCTGCATTTGTTGGCATGACACCTCGCAGTTGGTTCAAAATACGCGCAGATTCTGGGTGCGTTGGATGAAGTGAAGTGGCCACCGCCCCCCATCAGGAGATGCCGATGAATGACGCTACCAGTCCGGGCGCTATGGGCAACAAGCCCAAGCGCGAAAATTATCAAACGGATGATGATTTTGGGGAAGCCTATGCCCTTTGGCGCAGTCAGCAGGACCGTGTTGCGCAAGCCGCGCCTGTTGCCAAGCGGCCATCCCAGGTGGCAAGGGCTTCCTTGGTGGCACCAGTGCCGGCAAATCCCCTGGCGTCCCGCAGATCCGAGGCTGAGCGCGAGGCCTGGAATTTGAGCACCAAGGCGCGGTTTTGGCGCGCCAAAACCAGCGCATCAGGGAACAAGGCGAAATAAGTTCCTGCGGCCTGTGCAAAGTTTCACTGGAGTGCTGAAAATTTGCTTTCCTGCAAGCCCCGCGGCGCCCGGCATCAAAGACAATGGGTTTTTAGCCCACGTTGCCCACTGCAAAGGAATTTCATGAAAGCTCTGCGTCTTGTCGCCATCGGTCTAGGTGCCGTGGTGGCCTTGCTGGCGGTGGGCGCGGGCGTGCTCTATGTTTTGTTTGACGGTGAGAAAGTCAAGGCTGAACTCAGCCGGGCCATGTTGGATCAGAAGCAGCGTACGCTGGTGATTGAGGGCCAACCGCAACTGTCGCTGTGGCCGGACGTGGGGGTGGCGCTGGACCGTGTGACCCTGTCCGAACCGTCCAGTAAAGAGGAGTTTGTCGCGCTGGAGTCGGCCCGGGTGTCGGTGGCCCTGGTGCCCTTGCTGTCCCAGCAGGTCCAGGTGCGGGGTCTGGAGCTCAATGGCCTGAAGGCGACCGCAATCAAGACCAAAAGCGGCCGTTTGAACTTCTCCGACCTGATGGGAGAGCCTGCCAAACCCTCTGCAGACACATCCGCGTCTGCACCGGCGCAGCCGCTGCACATTGACATTGCCAGCATCAAAGTCACCGACGCCCAGTTGACCTGGCGCGACGAAAAATCCAACAGCACCACCGTGGTATCCAACATGAATGTGGCGACAGGGCGGGTGCAGGCGGATACGGCCCAAAAAACGGCCACCATCGACGGACTGGCCCTGTCCGCCAAGGGCATGCGTGGCGTCGATGCGTTCGAACTGAAGCTGGATGCTCCCCAACTCACCCTGGCGCCGGACAAGTCGGGTGGCGACACCGTGCGCCTGGAGGCCATCTTGTCGGGGCGCGAACGCCAGGCGCAGGCCGTCATGACCTTGACTGGTGTGCAGGGCAATGCCGATGCCCTGACCATTGGCAGC
Organism: Burkholderiales bacterium RIFCSPLOWO2_12_FULL_61_40; assembly: GCA_001770935.1. Classification (GTDB taxonomy): domain Bacteria; phylum Pseudomonadota; class Gammaproteobacteria; order Burkholderiales; family Burkholderiaceae_C; genus Allorhodoferax. Next base: position 3,000 of record MESI01000074.1, read on the forward strand.
TTGGCGCTGAAGCTCGATGCCAAGTCGGGTGACACCACGGTCAAAGGCCAGCTCAGTTCACCGGTGGCGGTGAACATGGCGGCGCAAACGGTGGCGCTGCCCCAGTTGGCGGGCAGCCTGGAGGTGGCCAGCCCCAAAATGCCCATGAAGCAGGTCAAGCTGCCGGTGTCCGGCAGTGTGCGGGTGGACGCGGCCCGGAAGTCTGCGGCACTGAACCTGGCAACGCAGTTCGACGCGTCCAAAATCGCCGCCAAGGTGACGGTGCCCCAATTCAGCCCGCTGGCGCTGGTGTTTGACCTGGACGTGGACCAGCTCAATGTGGACAAGTATTTGCCTCCCAAAACCCACGCGGCCGCCGCCAAGGCCGACAAGGGCACCGCCCAAGAGACCGCGCTGGACCTCTCGGCGCTGGAGGGGCCCAATGTACGCGGGTCCGTGCGCATCGGCGCGCTGCAGGTGTCGGGGATCAAGGTGGACAAGGTGAATGCCATGGTCCGCCTGGCAGGCGGGCAACTGGACATTGCGCCCCTGACCATGAACCTCTACCAGGGCAGCGCGAACGGGCGTTTGTCGGTGAATGCGGTGGGCAACCGTGTTGCCATCCAGCAAAACCTGGCGGGCATCCAGATCAATCCCCTGATGAAGGATGTAATGGACAAAGACTTGCTGGAAGGGCGTGGCAATGTGGCGCTGGACCTGCGCAGCCATGGCGCCACGGTGAGCGCCATGAAAAAGGCCTTGTCGGGCACCGCTGTACTCAGCCTGAAAGACGGCGCCATCAAGGGCATCAACCTGGCGCAAACCCTGCGCGATGTCCAAAACAAGCTGGGCGGAAAGTCCGATAGCACCCAGCAGGCCAAGGCCGGGGAAAAAACCGATTTCTCCGAGCTGTCGGCCTCCTTCAAGGTGGCCAATGGCGTGGCCCACAACGAAGATTTGGCGATGAAATCCCCGTTTATCCGTTTGGCAGGCGCGGGCGATATCGACATTGGCGCGGGCCAGATGAACTACCTGGCCAAAGCCAGCGTGGTGGGCAGCAGCGAAGGGCAGGGCGGCAAAGGCCTGGACCAGTTGAAGGGGCTGACGGTGCCGGTGCGCTTGAGCGGCCCGTTTGACAACCTGGCCTACAAGATCGAATTCAGCAGCATGGTGGGCGAGGTGGCCAAAGCCCGGCTGGAAGAGAAAAAGCAGGAGATCACGACCCAGATAGAAGAGAAGGCCAAGGACCTGCTCAAGGGTTTGCTGGGGCGCTAGGCTGCCGTCTGCTTGTGCTTTTGCTATAAAAAGAGTAGCTGCTTGCGCACTATCTACGGGGGCTAGAGCCTGATTTGGCTTAAGACTCCTCGGTTTGCAGGCGTTCCGCCAGTGGCTTGTGGCTGCCCACTGCGCCCCATTCGCTGGAATGGAAAGCGCAATGACGCCAGGGCCGTGGTTGTTTAGCTCTTGGTGTTGAGTTCGATCAGCACTTCCCCGGCTTGGGGGTTGTCGTAGCCGGGCAGTTTGACGTGCACATTGCCCGTGATGGCGTCAGCGTCTTTGACCCACTGGCGTTTGTCCGTGCTGACCCAGTTTTTATACAGGTACAGGTCTTGTTTGAGCTTGACTTGCAGCTCTTTGCTGTCGGTTTTTTCAAACAGGGTGCCTTGAACTTTGGCGGAGGCCGAGACCAGTTCGCTGGCGGGCAAATAGACGATGTAGTCGCCTTGCGCCGGTTTGGCTTGGCCGAGCTTGATCACTGGCAAGGCATCCAGAACGGCGGCATCGGGCAGGCTGCCGGTGGTGCGCTGCAGGCCTGAACAGGCCGCAAGGCTGGCGGCCAAGAGCAGGGGCAGGGCGAGAGAGGCCCATTTTCGGGGGAGGAGGGGACGTGACATGGAAAGACTCCGTTGGGAGGGTTGCGTAAATGCCTCACGCAAGGTGAGGGCGCGGGAGCAACGCGTCGTTGTGATCAGTAACGACAGGCTGCGTAAGGCTGAAAAGTTTTTGCAGATGGGACAGGTAGCTGGCAAAGGCGGCGCGCCCGGTGGCGGTCAGCGCGTAGGTGGTTTGCACCCGGGGGCCACCGCCACGGCGCTCCTGCAGCAGGTAATCGGCGGCCAACAGCTTTTTCAGGTGCGCATCC
>MESI01000075.1:0-34403 GCA_001770935.1 Burkholderiales bacterium RIFCSPLOWO2_12_FULL_61_40
TCACACACCTGAGGCAGGAGCCGTATGCGGTAATTCCGCACGTACGGATCTGCGCGGGGGGCGAGGGGTTAACTCTCGTTCCTACCGCAACTCTTGCGCACTGTATTCAAGGGCTGGAGGCCGATTTGACTCTTGAAGCCAGCCACACCAGACCCAGCACCGGCACCCCCAGAAACGCGGTGGCGGAGAAGAAACTACCGTAGCCAAAATGGTCCACGTACACGCCGGAGTAACCCGCCACGAATTTGGGCAGCAAGAGCATCATGGAGCTGAACATGGCGTACTGGGTGGCCGAGTAGTCCACATTGGTCAGGGACGAGAGGTAGGCAATGAAGGCCGCCGAGGCGATGCCGCTGGCCAGGTTGTCGGCCGAGATCACCCAGACCAGGGCCTGAACGTCATGCCCGCGCGAGGCCAGCCAGGCAAACAGCAAATTGCTGGCCGCGCTCAGCGCCGCCCCCAGCATCAGCACCCGCATCACACCCAAGCGCAGCGACAAAACACCGCCGACAAAGGTGCCCGCCAGCGTCATGATGACGCCAAAGACCTTGGTCACCGCTGCCACTTCGTCCTTGGTGAACCCCATGTCCACATAAAACGGGTTGGCCATGATGCCCATCACCACGTCGCTGATGCGGTAAGTGGCGATCAGCGCCAATATCAAGACCGCTTGCCAGCGGTAGCGGCTGAGGAATTCGGCAAAGGGCTCCACCAGCGCGCTCTTGAGCCACTCGCTGGCGTTTTTGGCTGGGGGCAGGATGCGCCGCGCCGGTTCGGGTGAAAACAGCACGGTCAGCACCCCGGGCAACATGCTGGCGGCCATCACCAGGTAGGCGGTTTGCCAGGCGCCCTGCTGGTAGGTGGCGGCCGCACCGGCCACGGCGGCGGGCACCTCGGCCCGGGCGGCGATCCACAGCGCCCCGGCGCCAGCCCAGATCATGGCCAGGCGGTAACCGGTCTGGTAGGTGGCGGCCAGCGCGGCCTGGTGCTCGGTGTCGGCAGACTCAATGCGAAAGGCGTCCAGCGCAATGTCTTGCGTGGCCGAACCAAAGGCCACCGCCACGGCGCACCACACGATGGGGTCCAAGGCTAGCTTAGGGTCGATCAGGGCCATCATCACCAGTCCTCCCATGATGACGGCCTGCGAGGCCAGCAACCAGCTGCGCCGTCGGCCCAGCAGCCGGGTCAGCACGGGTATGGGCATGCGGTCCACCAGCGGGGACCACACCCACTTGAAGCCGTAGGCCAGACCCACCCAGCTCAAGAAACCAATGGTGGTGCGGTCAATACCGGCCTCGCGCAGCCAAAAGCTCAGGGTGCCAAAGACCAGCAACAGGGGCAAACCCGCCGAAAACCCCAGGGACAGCATGCGCAGCGAGGCAGGCTCCAGGTAGACCTTGAGGGTGGTGCCCCAGTTGGGCTTGTCGGTCTTGGGGGCCACCTTGGGCGTTGAAGTAGTCATGGGGGAATAATACTGTGCGCGATCACCGGCGCATGCATACGAATACCAGTGGAAGGATAGCCAGAACATGGAATCAAGGATGAGGGCCTTGGGTAAAAAGGCAGGGGCCGCCGCCGTGTGCTTGCCCCTGTGGCTGGTGTTGTCTTTGGCAACACCGACGGTGCAGGCCCGCGAGGGCGTGGAGGTGGGGGGCAACTCGGCCTTCACCCAATTTACGTCTGCAGAACAGGTCGAGCGTTCGGCGGCGACGCAGTACGCGCAGATGCTCAAACAGGCCGCTGGCAAGAATGCGCTGGCCCCCCAAAATGATGCCCAGTTGCTGCGCCTGCGGGCCATTGCCCGAAAAATCATTCCGTTCGCGCAAGAGTGGAACCCCCGCGCCAAGGGCTGGCAGTGGGAGGTCAACCTGCTGGGCTCCAGCCAGATCAACGCCTTTTGCATGCCCGGCGGCAAGATCGCCTTTTACACCGGTATCCTGCAAAAACTGAAACTTACCGACGACGAGGTTGCCATGGTGATGGGCCATGAAATCGCCCATGCCCTGCGCGAGCACGCCCGTGAGCGCATGGGCAAAAACGCCGCCACCGGCATGGGCGCCAGCTTGCTCAGCCAGGTGCTGGGCCTGGGGCAGGTGGGGCAAACCGTGACCCACTACGGCGCGCAGTTGCTGACCCTGAAGTTCAGCCGCAAGGACGAGTCCGAGGCCGACCTGGTGGGCATGGAGCTGGCCGCCCGCGCCGGCTACAACCCCCGCGCGGGCGTCACGCTGTGGCAAAAAATGGGGGCGGCCAATGGTTCGGGCCCGCCGCAGTGGTTGTCCACCCACCCATCTGGCAGCTCCCGCATCGCCGAGATCGAGGCCAACCTGCCCAAAGTCTTGCCCTTGTACGAGCGCGCTAAACGGCGGTAAAAACGGCAATTCAGACGTGCATGGAGTTTTGATGCACTTAGTATGCCTTTTATGCACGAAACATGTGCGTAGGGGCGAAGAGGCTGCCAAGAACGGCTGCCTTGTGCATGGCTTTGGACGAATAATTTCGGGATTGCAACCCAAGCGACGGACCTCCCCATGACAATGACGCCTTACGAACAGAATTTCGGTGCCGAGTACCAGCGCTCCCTGGTCAGCCTGGGCCAGGCCATGCGCCAGATCATCCGGCACTTCGGTGTCGATACCCTGTACGGCGTGGGCGGCGACTTTGCCGCCAACCTGATCGCCGCGCTGGACCAGGACGGACTGACGGTGTCGCCCTCCAGCAATGAAATGCACGCCGGCTTTTGCGCCTGCGCCCAGGCCGAGCTGGAGGGCATTGGCTTTTGCCTGACCACCTACACGGTGGGCTCTTTGCCCTGTGCCACTGCCGCAGCATTGGCCAAGACCGAAGGGCTGCCGGTGGTGTTCATCTCCGGCGCGCCGGGCGAAGACGAGGTGCACCAGTCGGGCATCCACCACATGGTGCAGCCGGGCAACAGCTGGCGTGCCGAATACGACGCCGCCCTGCATGCCTTTGCCGCCATGGGCATCCGCAGCGAGCGCCTGCAGGGCGACCGCTCCCGCGGCCAGCCCAACATCTCGGCCTTCCGCTTTTTTGAGCTGGTCAAACACGCCTGGCTGCACCGCGAGCCCGTCTTCATCGAAGTGCCGCGCAACCTGGTGTTTGCGCTGACCCAGCCTTTGTTGTTGCCGCCCCTGGACCACCTGGCGGGGCCGGACCTGGTGTTTGCCGGGCTGGAGGCCGTGCTGGGAACCATCGTTCAAAAACTGCAGCAGGCCCGCGCGCCGCTGGTCTACTTTGGCGTGCAGGTGCGGCGCAACCCCGAGCTGACGCGCCTGATGCACGCGTTTTGCCACCGGTTCCAGATTCCCTATGTCAGCGACTGGTTTGCCAAAGGTGCGGTCGATGAAACCGACCCGCTGTGCCTGGGCGCCTACAACGGCGCCTTCAGCGACCCGGCCATCCGGCACTGCATCGAGTCCCAGACCGACTATGTGCTGGACCTGGGCAGCAGCATCATCGCCCAGGATACGGCCAGCGCCTTCCATACCGGCACCCATTTCATCGCCGATTTTGAGAACAAGACCGTGGTGAAATCCACCGTGGCGCGCGAGGCCGAATTGATCCGCATCGTGCAGGGCCTGCTGGACGCGGATTTGCCCGTCTACGGCTTCCAGGCCCCGCAAAGGCAGGCGCCTGCGCTGGCACCCGAGGCCAAATTCGACTTCCATGTGCTGGTCGATGTGATCAACCAGGTGCAGCAGGACCAGGCCTTCGGCAGCGTGTTTGTGCCGGAGGTGGGTAACTCCTTTTTCGCCAGTTTCGGCCTGAGTCCCAAGGCGACGGAGATTGGCATCAACTGGCTGGCCAACCCCTGGTATGCGGCCATGGGCACCTCGCTGCCGTATGCGCGGGTGGCGGCCGAATCCATCCGCCGGCGCCAGAGCACGGACCGCACGGTGGTGCTCACCGGGGACGGCGGTTTTCACTTCCAGCTCAACGAGTTGATCCACTTCCAGAAGCAGGCGCTGCCGGTCACCATCGTCTACATGCGCAACGACATTTTCCACCTGGGCAAAAGCGGCGACGGCCCCATCTACCACTGCTCAACCCGCAGCTTCGACGTGCTGCAACTGGTGCGGGCCTACGGGGGCGATGGCCAACGCTGCGAAACGATTGGTGCGTTCGCGGATTACTACCGTCGCTGCCTGGAAGAAAACACCGGCATCCGCCTGATCGAAGTGCCTTGCGCGCAAGACCCGCAGTACCAGTGCCGCGAGATCAGCTTGCTGAATTTGTACATCAAGGCCAGAAATGGCAACCCCGAGGCGATGCGCCAGTGGCAGGAGGTCAGCCGCTAATTCCATTTCCCTATCCATGCGATAGGTCGTTGCCCCCCACCAATTACATAGCAATTCTGGTGGGCAGGGTAGCCTCATCTGCCAGATGAGGTGTCCATTGCGGGGCGGGGCAGGTGTTAAAACCGCGCCGCAAACCGCTCCACGTCGTGCGTCGCCCCTGCCACGATCAGCAGGTCTCCGGCCTGGATCAGCGTCTCGGCCTTGGCATAAATAAAGTCCTGGTGGCGCCGCTTGACGCCCACGACGGTCACCGCGTGCCGCTGGCGCACCGCCGACTCCGACAGGGGTTTGCCGTGGGTCTCGCGCGGTGCCCGCGTCTTGGCAATCGCAAAGCCGTCGTCGAACTCGATGAAGTCAATCATCTTGCCGGTCACCAGGTGCGCCACGCGTGCGCCCATGTCGGCCTCGGGAAAGACGACATGGTGGGCGCCGACCCGCTCCGCGATGCGTCCGTGCGCCGGGTTGTTGGCCTTGGCCCAAATGTCCTTGATCCCCATCTGGCTCAGGTTGAGCACGGTCAGCACACTGGCTTCCAGGTTCTGGCCGATGCTGACCACCGCATGGGCAAAGTCGCCCACACCGAGTTGCTGGAGTGTTGCGAGGTCGGTGGCATCGGCCTGCACCAGGTGGGGCAGCGTACCGGCCAGTGCATGGACTGTCTCGGCGTTGCTGTCGATGGCCAGGACATCGTGCCCCAGTTCCACCAGGGACTCGGCGACACCGGCGCCAAAGCGGCCCAGGCCGATGACCACGACGCTGTCTGAGCCCGAAGGCGATTTTTTATCCAACAATGGGTTTCTCCTCTGGGTAACGGTAATTGCGCCGCCCATGGTTCATGGCGAGCGCGGCAGCCAAGGTCACCACGCCGACGCGGCCGGTGAACATCAGGATGATCAGGATAAGCTGGCCCGCCGCCGGCAGCTCTGCCGTGATACCGGTGGACAAGCCCACGGTGGCAAAGGCGGATATCACTTCGAACAGCACCTTTTCGAAGGGAAGTGGGGTCATTGGCAACAAGGCCAGCAAGGCCAGCACCACCACGGTGGCACTGAGAACCAAGACGGTCAGCGCCTGGCGCTGCACGCTGGAGGCGATGCGCCGTCCGCGGAACTCGACATCCTGATGCCCGCGGATTTCGTTCCACACGATCAGAAAAAGAATGAAAAAGGTGGTGATTTTCACGCCGCCAGCCGTGCCGGCGCTGCCGCCACCGATGAACATGAGCACATAGTGCAGGGCCAGCGATTCGTGGCTCAGGCTGCCTATGTCCACGGCATTGAACCCGGCCGTCCTGGCCGATACGGAAGTGAACAGTGCCGCCAGGCCGCGCTCGGCCCAGCCCAGGGGGCCCAGGGTCCGGGCGTTGCCCGATTCGGCCAGCAGGAAGACCAATGCCCCGCCCAGCACCAGTGCGGTCGAGCCCCACAGCGTCAGGACGGTGTGCATGCTGTGGCGGTGGATACGCCTACCACGCATCAGCTCCAGCAGCACCGGGAAGCCCAGGCCGCCGATCACGATGGCCACCATGAGGGGGCCGAGGACCCAGGCATCGCTGACAAAGCGGCTCACGCTGTCGCCCCAGGTGGAGAACCCGGCATTGTTGAAGGCGGAAACGGCGTGAAAAAGTCCTTGCCACAGCGCTTCGTCCCAGGCCATGCCGTGCCCCAGCGCGAAGCGCAGGGCCAGCGCGGCCGTCGCCATGAGTTCGACCGCCACCGTCACCGCCAGAATGAGCCGGGCGATGCTGCGGACGTCGCCAAGCGAGAGCGAGTGGGTCTCGGCCTGCAGCAGCAGGCGCGACCGAAGGCCTATTTGGCGGTTGATGACCAGGCCAAGCAGGGTGGCCGAAGTCATCATCCCGAAACCGCCAAGCTGGAAAAGGCCAAGAATCGTGGCCTGACCGAAGCCGGACCAGTAGCTGCCGGTGTCCACCACCACCAGCCCGGTGACGCACACCGCCGACGTGGCGGTGAACAGGGCCGTTAACAGATCGGCACCGAGGCCGTCAGCCCGTGCCCATGGAAGCATCAGAAGCCCCGTGCCGACTCCAATGGCTGCCAGGAACAGCAGAACGAGCACCGCAGCCGGGTGGGTGAGCGGGGCTTTCACGGGGAGTTTTAACCTGGTGGGCCTGCGCGAATGCGGCTCGAATGCCATCAAGTGTCCTTGTAAGGTGGAGGGCGGCCCTGCATGTCCTGGGCCGCCTCAGGTGCCCGCCACGTAGGGGTTGCTTTGGCGCTCCTGCCCAAAGGTGCTCTCGGGCCCGTGGCCGGGAATGAACACCGTGTCGTCCCCCATGGGCCACAGGCGCTGGGTGATGCTGGCGATCAAGGCGGCGTGGTCGCCCTGCGGGAAGTCGGTGCGGCCGATGGAGCCTGCAAACAGCACATCGCCCACAAAGGCGCGGTGGATTTCGGGCGAGTGAAACACCACATGGCCCGGCGTGTGGCCGGGGCAGTGGCGCACGTTCAGCGTGCAGTGCCCCACGGTGACGGTGTCGCCATCGAACAACCAGCGCGTGGGGGTGAAACCTGCGGCGGGTGGAAAGCCAAACATCGTGCTTTGCTGCGCCAGGCCGTCGATCCAGAACTGGTCGCCCGGGTGCGGGCCGATGATGGGAATCGCCAGCTGGTCGGCCAGCTCCGCCGTACCTCCGGCATGGTCAATGTGTGCGTGGGTTTGCCAGATCTGGGTGAGTGTCAGAGCGCGCTGCTGCACTTCGGCCAGCAGCACCTCCAGGTCGCCACCGGGATCGATGACGGCCGCCTGCAGGGTTTCATCGCACCAGACGATGGAGCAGTTTTGCGCAAAGGCGGTCACGGGGACGGTGGTGTAGTGCAGCATTTTGTTGATGTTTTTGGCCTCTAGGCCGCGTGGATTGTGCGCAAGCAGCTATGAATTAAATAGCGTACGTGATGGTGATAGGGGCGTGGTCGGAGAATTTCTCGCCCTTGTAATTGGCATGGACGCGCGCCACCTGCATTCAATCAACCCCAGGACCGGGTGAGCAGTTCGTCCAGCGCATCGGCAATGGTTGGCCCCTCTTGCGCCAGCGACCCGACCACCTCGCCCAGTTGATCGACAGCCACCGAAACCAGGTCCAGTGGATGCAGGACAACACGAATACCGTCAACGACAAAGACCGGGTTCATCCTGGCACCTACGGTGGGTGTGCCGCGTGGGAGCAGGGTTTGAAGCACCAGCGGAACGACCACGCGTCTGCAGTAGCGGTCAAATTGGGCGGACTGAACAAGCACGACGAAAGGAATCGACTCGCGCAAAGCCCCCTTGTTGCGATGAACATCGAATTGCGCCATTACAACGTGGAGTGCTCGTCTGCAAACGAGCCGACCGCCGCGTGCACCGCATTCCAGTCGGCCGCACAGGCATCGGCTGCTTGTTGCCGATTGCGCTGTACGCACTGTTGATTGACGACAAACTCAGCCAGCAAAGACTCCATGGTGGCCGACAGGTTGTGGGTATAGGCCTTGGCCTGTGCCACCAGCGCCTCGTTCATCGTGAGATTGACAGGCCGTTTACGGCTCGACGCGGGACGGGTTTCCATGGTGAGACTCCAAACAGAAGAATGCGCATATTGTGCGCATGAAAATTACAGCGCGTCAAAGGATTTCCCGGCTGGAGGTTGCACATGCGAGCCTGAGTGGTGTGGCGGCGGTCAAACAGAAGCTGAGACTGAACGCAAAGGTGAAGAAGCGTGATGTAGTTGGCTACCGTCACAGTGGGAAGTCATACCCAATCGTGATGGGCGCATGGTCCGAAAACTTTTCATCCTTGTAAATGGCGTGGCCGCGCGCCTGGGCCGCCAGTGCGGGGGTTGCCAGGTGGTAGTCCAGCCGCCAGCCCACGTTCTTGGCGTAGGCCTGGCCCCGGTTGCTCCACCAGGTGTAGCAGCCGTCGGTGGCGGTGGGCTCCAGCGTGCGGTAGACGTCCACCAGGCCGCCGTCGCCCAGCAGCTGGGTCATCCAGGCGCGTTCTTCGGGCAAAAAGCCGGAGTTTTTTTGGTTGCCCTTCCAGTTTTTCAGGTCGATTGCCTGGTGCGCAATGTTGATGTCACCACAGAGAATGAATTCGCGTTCGGCCTGGAGCTGTTGCAAATGCGGATAGAACTCGGCCAGAAAGCGGAATTTGGCCTGCTGGCGTTCTTCGCCCGAGGAGCCGCTGGGAAAGTAGGCGCTGATGATGGACATCTTGCGCGCTGGGGTGTCAAAGCGCAGTTCCACATAGCGGCCCTCCAGGTCAAACTCGTCCGAGCCGTAGCCCACGATGACATCGCTGGGGGTGTGCCGGGTGTACACCGCCACACCGGAATAACCCTTTTTCTCGGCGTAATGAAAGTGCCCCTGCAACTCGGCCAGTTGTTCGAACTTGCCCGCCACGTCGGCGGCCTGCGCCTTGACTTCCTGCACGCAAATACAATCAGGCTGCGCCTGCGCGAGCCAGGCTTCCAGTCCTTTGCTGGTGGCGGAGCGGATGCCATTGAGGTTCAGGCTGGTTAACTTAAACAAGGAATTTCCCATGTCGATTCAAGACCCTTCGCAGGACCCGTTGGCCCAGGAGTTTGTGCAGTTTGCGGTGGAGTGCGGGGTGCTGCGCTTTGGCGAGTTCAAGACCAAGGCGGGACGCATGAGCCCGTATTTCTTCAACGCGGGCCTGTTTGACGATGGAGCCAAGCTGGGGCGTTTGGCCGAATTCTATGCGCAACGCCTGCTGGCCAGCGGCATTGAATTCGACATGGTGTTCGGTCCGGCCTACAAGGGCATTCCGCTGGGTGCCGCGCTGGCCGTGGAGCTGGCGCGCCGGGGGCGCAACGTGCCTTTTGCCTACAACCGCAAGGAAGCCAAGGACCACGGTGAAGGCGGAACGCTGGTCGGGGCGCCCCTGCAAGGGCGGGTGTTGATTGTGGACGATGTCATGTCCGCAGGCACCGCAGCCAGGGAATCCATTGCCATCATCCAGGCCGCCGGTGCCACACCCCATGCGGTCTGCATCGCCCTGGACCGGCAAGAAAAAGCCACCGAAAACGGGCAAGACGTACCTTACAGCGCGGTGCAGTTTGTGCAGCGCAACCTGGGCCTACAGGTTTGTGCGATTGCGAAGCTCGGCGATTTGATGCACTATCTGGAAAAGCGCAGCAGCGGCGCTACAGCCGCAGACCACCAACGGGTGCTGGCTTACCGCGAGCGTTATGGTGTTGATGAAGGGTGAGCATGCGTATCAATGGTTGGGGCCCCCTGTGGGTTCTGCTGGCAGTGGCCAGTGCCAGCAGCACAGCGTGGGCGCAAAACCCACCCGTGATTGCGGGCATCTACACCTGTGTAGATGCCAAGGGGCGCAAGCTCACCGCCGACCGCCCCATCCCCGAATGCTCCGACCGTGAACAGCAGGTGCTCAATCCCAGTGGCACGGTCAAAACCAAGGTTGGACCGACCTTGACCACGCTGGAGCGCGCAGCCCTGGAGCAAAAGGCCAAGAAGGAAGCGCAAGAACAGGGACGTTTGGGGGACGAAAAGCGGCGTGACCGGGCCTTGCGGATCCGCTACCCCAACAAGGGCGTGCACGACCAGGAGCGTGCCGAAGCCTTGTCCCAGATTGCTGCGGTCGTCAAGGCGGCCAGCACGCGCATGGACGAGTTGGGTCGGCAACGGGTATTGATTGACGCCGAGATGGAGTTCTACAAAAGAGACCCCAGCAAAGCCCCCGCGTACCTGCGCCGACAACTGGAAGAAAACATCCAGAGCCATGGCGTACAAAAACGCTTCATTGCCGAGCAGGAGGCCGAAGCGCAGCGTGTCACCGCCCGTTTTGACGACGAACTGGCGCGCCTGCGCCAGCTCTGGACCACGGTTTCCAAGTAGCTCAGGACAGCTTGCTGCGCAGCAGGTCGTTGACCTGTTGCGGGTTGGCCTTGCCCTTGCTGGCCTTCATGATCTGGCCGACCAGGGCGTTGAGCGCCTTCTCGTTGCCGGCCTGGAACTCTGCGACGTTTTTGGCATTGGCGGCGATAACCGTATCGACGATGGCTTCCAGTGCGCCGCTGTCGTTCATTGGGCGCAGCCCTTCGGCTTCGATGAACGCTTCGGTCTGTTGATCCAGCGCTTCAAATGAGCCTGCCACAATCGTTTTGCTACCTGTCCAAAACATATCGAATAGCTGCCTTGCTCCGTTGTTGAGCAATTTCCCATCAAAAACTCGCTTTATCAGTACGGCGAGCTGAAGCGCAGAGACCGGGGCCGCTTTGATGTCAATGTTGTCAGCGTTCAAACGCCGTGCAACCTCACCCATGATCCAGTTGCTGGCCAGCTTGGGCTGGCGGCAGGCCTTGGCCGTTTCCTCAAAGTAGCTGGCCATGGCCTTGCTCTGTGTGAGCTGGGTCGCGTCGTACTCGGGCAAGCCATAGTCGCGCACGAAGCGTTCGGACATCACCCGGGGCAATTCGGTCATGCGTCCTCGTACGTCCTCAATCCATTGCTCAGAAATGCACAGCGGTGGCAAATCCGGGTCGGGAAAATAACGGTAGTCGGCTGCATCTTCCTTGGTGCGCATGGCACGGGTCTCCCCGGTGTCCGGGTTGAACAGCACGGTGGCTTGCTCGATGGCGTGGCCGTCTTCAATCTGCTCAATCTGCCAGCGCACCTCGTAGTCGATGGCCTGCTGCATGAACTTGAAGCTGTTCAGGTTCTTGATCTCGCGCCGCGTACCCAGCGGCCCGCCGGGTTTGCGCACCGAGACGTTGGCGTCGCAGCGGAAGCTGCCCTCCTGCATATTGCCGTCGCAAATGCCGATCCAGGTCACGATCTTGTGCAACTCCTTGGCGTAGGCCACCGCCTCGCTGCTTCCGCGCATGTCCGGTTCGGTCACGATCTCCAGCAGCGGTGTGCCCGCGCGGTTCAGGTCGATGCCGGTCTGGCCCACAAAGTCTTCGTGCAGCGATTTGCCCGCGTCTTCTTCCAGGTGGGCGCGCACCAGGCGTACCGATTTTTTCTCATCGCCCAGGAAAAACTCCACCGATCCGCCTTGCACCACCGGAATCTCGAACTGGCTGATCTGGTAGCCCTTGGGCAGGTCGGGGTAGAAGTAGTTTTTGCGCGCAAAAATGCTCTTGGGCGCGATGTGGGACCCCACGGCCAGGCCAAACTGGATGGCGCGCTCCACGGCTCCTTTGTTCATGACCGGCAAGGTGCCGGGCAGCGCCAGGTCCACGGCGCAGGCCTGGGTGTTGGGCTCGGCGCCAAAGGCGGTGGAGGCGCGGGAGAAGATTTTGGATTGGGTCGAGAGCTGGGCGTGGGTTTCAAACCCGATCACCACCTCGTAGCCCATGACCAGTATTTTTTTTTCTTGAGTGACGTTGTTCATGATTTTCGATTGACGGCAATGCCGCCATTGCGTCCAATTTTGTAGGCGAGGCGAAATATATCTGGTAGGTCAATGCGTTGAACACGTTGCCGTTCCCGCAATTGCAATACTCCGATATTGCTCATCGTGTCGCGCAAAGCGTTTACTTTTGTGTCCCAGTCACTTCCAGGTTCCCAAGGAATGAGCGCATTGGCCTGATTCCTCTCGATCAGTGAGACAGTATCGTTCCCCATGTCTTTGTTGGTAATCCAGATGGAACGGAGGTCGTTCCAGTCGATTGGGACAGTTCTTCCTTTTGTTTTGATGATTTCAACTGCTTGCCTGATCCACAAATATTCATTGTCCAATTCTTCAACCCGTGCATTGCTGGCATGCCGAACCCCATCCCGAATGGCTTCGTGATGGATGATAAATTTGTGAGCAGAAAAATTGTTTTGAGTCGCCGTCAAAGATTCCTTGACAGCAAGGAGAAAGGTTCTCGGGGATATTCTGCCTTTGCCATCTGCCAAGTGCTTAAAAATCCAGGAGTATGTGTGACCCTTTGTTGCGGCGTTCCCCATGTAGGGACCTGCCAGCCAAATCCAAAATTTTTCCTGCGTTGCCGCGGTTAACAATTCAGGATGGTCCCATCGCTCGCCAACGCTCTTTCCGCTGATCGCCGAAACTTCCTCATATCTTTTTCGGAAAGCGCCGTCTTCTTGTGCGATCGTATGAAAAGCCAAACCAAACAGATCTTGTTGAGTCCAGTCTAGGGTGACCTTTTCATTGATGATCTTTGAAGCATCGGAAACAGTGGCTGCAGCAGTACTCAGGATGTCCTCTCGCACAAAGACTTTAAACCGAAGCCCCCTTGCGTACCGAAATTCAAGCAGTAGCTGAAAGAGTCCACGCATTAAGCTCTGCGTGTGTGCAAAACGAGTGGAAACTCTGTCGAGGCCATCGATCACTACCAACACAGTATCACCAGTTGCTGTAAATTTTGAATCCAGCACCTTCAATGCGCGGATCATCCGTTCGGGCTTGTCTTGTGCCCACTCAATTCGTGCTTTCCACGGTTCGAACGGGTCTGGCTCTGGCATGCCGAGAGCTGGATCAATCTCAAATTGAGCCAACACGACTACCGCCCAAAACAGCATTGGTTCGAAATCTGGATTGCTCAACCACCGGGTTACGCTGATTTGATTTGGTAAGTCTTGTGAGCCCGTCTTGTCCCAAAGAAGCGCTTTACAGTCCGTTACGCGTTGTAGTTCCGCTTTCAACCTGAGGTCTGTATTACTTTGCGCAAGCGAGCCTCGCAATACGGGGTCGTGCAGGACTTTTGTCCAGAAGGACTTGCCGGCACCACGCATTCCCTCAACAAGCATTGTTTGTGGATTCAACGCTTTGTAATGGGTCGGTGGAACAAATACGTCTTTCCATGATTCCGGGGGGCTGTCAGGCCGCAGGTTCGCCATGGTTTTGGCGAAAGCATCTCGCCATCGACTTACATTGTTTCTATTCGATAGAGTTGCCATGTGCTATTCCAATAATCTGGTTGCCCGTTTAAGAAAATCGCCGAAACTCTTTTCCATCACGGCTGGAGCCAGTTGCCCAGGCTCTTGCACTGGATCAAACGCTCGCAAAACTTCGTCCCAAATTATTTTTAAAGGATAGTGTGGAGTGTCCTCGTCATCAAAAGCGGGGTTGAATTGCTGGTCGTTATTGACGACTGTTACCGGTGATTCTGAATTTTCTATCACGTCCTTGTCATATAGATTCTCTGCACAAGTTGTATAGGCGGCTTCGCGTAAATTTGCCCAATATCCCTTCGTTGATCCAACTTCCTCGGGCGTTAGTGCGGAGACGAAGCGCAATCCGTATCGGAAGTCGTCCTCTGTATGGACGGTTGGATGGTGTCTCAAATGTTTGAAGAGAAGACTGTACGCGTCCCAGGTCTGTTGTGTATTTACTGCAAACAGAAATGAAACCCTTGCATTTAGCTGCGTGATGGCTGCTGCTGCCGTATCGTCAATGCCAGCTCTGCTGTCAATAAGTGTTACGTCTGCGCTGTGTAACCGCTCCAGCAAACTCACGATGCTACAGAGACGTTCCGCGAAGCCCACACCTTCTTCGGTGACTCTATACATCCGCCCCAGTTTGGCAACGTAAGTCTGGGTTTTTATACCGTGGGAGGGTGCAACGAGAATCCTCCCCTGTGTCCGCTCACTCAGGGGGCTTGTTTCAACAATTTTTTGCTGCGCCAGATCTTCCAGCCCTTCGTAGCCTAGAGCCTCTGCGGCGAACCAGTCAACTAAACCGAAATCAGGTCTCACGTTGGCATCGAGCAAGCTTGAGGAGACTCCAGGTGATTCGAAATCGGCATCAATCACCAATACCCGCTTTCCCTGGCCCGACAAATGCAGCGCCAGCGCAGTTAATGCAGAACTGCGTCCAACACCGCCTTTGACACCGAAAAAAACTGCGCGGGGCACGGATTGGTTGCCAGCTTGGTGCGGAGTTCGCTTGAGCCAGTCATTTTCTTTATCTTGGCGGTCTAGCAAGCTCAATTTGAGGTTCGAGCTACCCCCAAGCCGCACCAAAAATGGACTGTCCCAAAAATCAGATGGATCAAACAGTTCATCCAGGAAAAAAGCCAAATTTTTGACGAGCAACTCGGTGGCAGAGCGATCACCTGCAGTCACATTGTCAGCGATGCTTGCTGCGCTCAAGGGACCCAAAAGAGTGTTTGCTTCGAGCAAAAAAGAACCCAGACCGCCATCTATGAATTTTTCCTTAGAGCACGGGAAGCCCAGATGAATCCTGCCTCGCCAGTCTCTGAGAACAATAATTTCCTTGGCACCACACATCTCTCCCAACTTGGGTCGGTGGTTTTCCAGCGTCTTGACCAAATCCGAAAGGGTGGTATCCCAATTGAGGTAGCTTTCAGCGGTCATTAGATAAGCCCCTTTTCCCAGTGCTCCAGAAGATTCAAAAGTTTTTGCCCTGTTTCGCCTTCTGTCTTTATCCGTTCGGCAGTAAATGTGACTGCTAGCCTATGGGTGTATCTTTCAGAAACATCCCACGCAGAGTATCCAGAACATGTCTTACGAATTCGCTCTGCCAGCATAGCGTTGCCTCTGGCCACACTATGTTGAAGGAACTCATTCAAAATGTCAGGCAAATGCTTTCTGGCTACGCCACTTCTGGACTTGCCGCTCATGATCGCCTTGAGTACACACTCTCCGCAAAAACCATACAAGTGACTGGCATTCGCGAGCCGCGCGGGAGTTTGACCGTGCAAGAGCCTCGCGTCTTCAAAGTGGCGGTGAGCAGCATCAAGGTAGTCTTCCATATTGGTTCTACATAGTTGGCTTACGCTGATGGAAGTCGGTGGCCTGCTGAAAGCGGTGGGCCGCGTTGAGCAGGCGGGCTTCCTGAAAGTAGTTGCCGATGAGTTGCATGCCAATCGGCATGCCCTGGTCGGCAGGACTGCTTGCAAAACCCACCGGCACACTCATGCCAGGCAGGCCAGCCAGAGAACCCGGCAAGGTGAAGATGTCAGCCAGGTAGTTGGCCACCGGGTCATCGGACTTCTCGCCGATCTTCCAGGCCACGGTGGGCGCCACCGGGCCGGCAATGAGGTCACACGCTTTGAAGGCGTTCTGGAAGTCATCGGCAATCATGCGGCGGATTTTTTGCGCCTGCAGGTAGTAGGCGTCGTAGTAACCGTGCGAGAGCACATAGGTGCCGATCATGATGCGGCGTTTCACCTCGTCGCCAAAGCCTTCGGCCCGGGTCTTGCGGTACATATCGGCCAGGTCGGTGTAGTGCGCGGCGCGGTGGCCGAACTTCACGCCGTCAAAGCGGCTCAGGTTGCTGGAGGCCTCCGCCGGGGCAATGATGTAGTACACCGGAATGGACTGCTCGGTGCGGGGCAGGCTGATGGGGACCAGTGTGGCCCCCAGCTTTTCATATTCTTTCAGCGCGGCATCAACGGCTGCGCGCACATCGGCGGACAGGCCTTCGCCGAAAAACTCCTGGGGAATACCAATGCGCAGCCCTTCGAGGGAGTCGTTCAGCGTGCGTGAAAAATCTTCCGCAGGCATGTCCAGCGAGGTGGAGTCGCGGTCCAGGTCGGGGCCGCACATGCTGGAGAGCAGCAGGGCGCAGTCCTGTGCGCTACGGGCCATGGGGCCGGCCTGGTCCAGGCTGCTGGCGAAGGCGATCATGCCGTAGCGCGAGGCGCGGCCGTAGGTGGGTTTGATGCCGGTGATGCCGCAAAACGAAGCGGGTTGCCGGATGGAGCCGCCGGTGTCGGTGCCCGTGGCCGCCGGTGCCAGACGCGCCGCCACCGCTGCCGCGCTGCCGCCGGAGGAGCCGCCGGGGATGCGTTCGGGGTTCCAGGGGTTGCGCACAGGGGAGGCGGTGTCCTGGCCGACCGGGGCAATGGCTGAGTTTTCATTGCTGGAACCCATGGCGAATTCGTCGCAATTGAGTTTGCCCAGGGTCACCACGCCGGCGTGGGCCAGATTGGAGACCACGGTGGCGTCAAAGGGCGAGTGGTAGCCCTTGAGCATGCGTGAACCGGCGGTAGAGGCGAAGTCGCGGGTGACAAAGATGTCCTTGTGGGCGATAGGAACGCCTTCCAGCGGGCCTGCGCTGCCCTGTGCAAGGCGCGCATCGGCGGCGCGTGCCTGTGCGAGCGTGGTTTCTTCCTGGATATCCACATAGGCGCCCAGATGGGCGTGGGCGCGGCTGCGGTTCAGGAAATGGGTGGCCAGCTCGACGCTGGAGACCTGCTTGCTTTTTAGCGCCTGGGCCAGGGCGTGGACCGTCAAATCGTGCAGGTCCTGGGATGGGGAGAGGGAGGGAGACGTCATGGTTTACTTTGCAAATTACTCGATGACCTTGGGCACCAGAAAGAGACCGTGCTCAATAGCCGGTGCATTGCGCTGGTTGGCGTCCCGCTGGTTGGGCTCCGTCGCCCGGTCTTCCCGCAAGCGCAGGGAAATGTCCGAAATGGCGGCCACCGGGTGCGCCAGCGGTTCGATGCCGGAGGTATCGACAGCCCGGATTTTCTCCACAATGGAAAAAAACGCATTCATTTGGGTGAGCATGCGCTCACTTTCGAGTGGCGCCAGTTCCAGGCGTGCCAGGTTGGCGATGCGTGCAATATCGGAAGCGGTTAGTGGCATGGTACTAATGGAGGTGAAACCGAAGGTAAATTCGGCCTGATCAAGACCTTCGGGGTGCGTTATTCATAGGGTATCGGTTATTATCCCGCCTTTGGCCCAAGTTCTGCGAAAACGCGAATTCTGACCGCCAACTTACGATTTTTCAACGATAAAACCATGGTGATAGGGGGCCGAAGCGCCTTCTGTACCTGAGAGGATTTTGCGATGATTGGGAATTTCCGTCAGTACTTCTCGACTGACCTGGCCATTGATTTGGGTACCGCCAACACCCTGATCTACGTGCGTGACAAAGGCATTGTGCTGGACGAGCCTTCGGTGGTGGCCATCCGCCATGAAGGCGGCCCCCAGGGTAAAAAAACCATCCAGGCGGTGGGCAAGGAAGCCAAGGCCATGCTGGGCAAGGTGCCGGGCAACATTGAGGCCATTCGCCCGATGAAAGACGGCGTGATCGCCGACTTCACCGTGACCGAGCAAATGCTCAAGCAATTCATCAAGATGGTGCATCCGCGCGGGGTGTTCAAACCCAGCCCGCGCATCATCATTTGTGTGCCCTGCGGCTCCACCCAGGTCGAGCGCCGTGCCATTCGCGAGTCCGCCCTGGGCGCTGGCGCCAGCGATGTGTACCTGATCGAAGAACCCATGGCCGCGGCCATTGGTGCCGGACTGCCTGTGAGTGAAGCCAGCGGCTCCATGGTGGTGGACATCGGCGGCGGCACCACGGAAGTCGGCGTCATCTCCCTGGGTGGCATGGTTTACAAAGGTTCCGTCCGTGTGGGCGGCGACAAGTTCGACGAAGCCATCATCAACTACATCCGCCGCAACTACGGCATGCTGATTGGCGAGCCCACCGCTGAAAACATCAAAAAGAACATTGGCTCGGCGTTTCCGGGCAGCGAAGTCAAGGAAATGGAAGTGCGCGGACGCAACCTGTCGGAAGGCGTGCCGCGCAGCTTCACGATCTCATCGAACGAGATTCTGGAAGCCCTGACCGATCCGCTGAACAACATTGTTTCCGCCGTGAAAAACGCGCTGGAGCAAACCCCGCCCGAGTTGGGCGCTGACATTGCCGACCGCGGCATGATGCTCACCGGCGGTGGCGCGCTCTTGCGCGATCTGGACCGCCTGCTGGCCGAAGAAACCGGCCTGCCGGTGCTGGTGGCCGAAGACCCGCTGACCTGCGTGGTGCGCGGCTGCGGCATGGCGCTGGAA
This sequence comes from Burkholderiales bacterium RIFCSPLOWO2_12_FULL_61_40, assembly GCA_001770935.1. Lineage (GTDB taxonomy): Bacteria > Pseudomonadota > Gammaproteobacteria > Burkholderiales > Burkholderiaceae_C > Allorhodoferax. The sequence goes on from MESI01000075.1 coordinate 18,077, forward strand.
CAGATGGAACGTCTGGGCGCCATTTTTACCAACGAATAGGTAACAGGCACAGCGATGCCGCTTGGTACGCTGGACAGGGACCCTCCCCCCTTCTTCCGCCAGGGACCCTCTGCCCTGTCCAAATTGGCGGTCTGCAGCGCGTTGGCACTTTTTCTGATGGTGGCCGACGCCCGTTTCAAAGTCATGCAGCCCTTGCGGGTGGTGCTGGCGACGGCCTTGTATCCGGTGCAGTGGCTGGCCCTGCGTCCGGTCATTCTGGCCCAGGGGGCTGGCCAGTACTTTCAGTCTCTTGCCGCGGCGCAAGCGGAGCAAGAGGCGGCCCGAGTCAAACTGAGCCAATGGTCTCAGCGGGCCAGCCAGGTCGAGCAGTTGGCACTGGAAAACGGTCGCCTGCGCAAGCTGCTGGACTTGCGCGAGCGCCTGCAATCACCCGCCACGGCCGCCCAGGTGCTGTACGACGCAGCCGACCCCTACACCCGAAAAGTCATCATTGACAAAGGCTTGGCCAACAAGGTGGCCCTGGGATCGCCGGTCCTGGATGAAATGGGTGTGCTGGGCCAGGTGACGCGTGTGTACCCCATGGTCAGCGAGGTGACCTTGATCACCGACCGGGACCACGCCATTCCGGTGCTTAACGTGCGCACCGGCGCCCGGGGCGTCGCTTTTGGGGATACGTCCACCCATGCCGATGCCCTGGAACTGCGCTACATGCCAGCCAATGCCGATGTGGCGGTGGGGGATTTGTTGACCACCAGCGGCGTCGATGGCATTTACCCCCCCGGCTTGCCGGTGGCGCGGGTAGAAAAAGTGGAGCGGCGGGTGGACGCCGTGTTTGCGCGTATTTACTGCGTACCGCTGGCATTGGTTTCCGGTGCGGGGCATGTGGTGGTGCTGGAGCCACTGGCAACGCAAATTGCGCCCAGGCCCGCGCCGGAAGTGCCAGCGGCCAATGGCAAGCGTGGAGTTTTGAAATGATCATGCGTCCAGGCCAGCAGTTGCTGCTGCCGGCCCGTCCCTGGTTTATCTGGAGCAGTCTGGTGGCGGGGCTGTTGCTCAACATGCTGGAGAACATGGGGCTGTGGGGGCGCGCCGCGTGGAGTCCGGATGTGCTGGCGGTGGTGCTGGTGTTCTGGACCGTGCACCAGCCCCTGCGGGTGAGCATTGGCGCCGCCTTTGTGTTCGGACTGCTCATGGATGCGCACCAGGGCGGCCTGCTCGGGCAGCATGCCATGTCCTACACGATTCTGAGCTTTTTTGCCATCACCATGCACCGTCGCCTGTTGTGGTTCACGGTACCGTCCCAGGCGGCCCAGGTGTTTCCCTTGTTTGCTGCGGCGCACGGCGTGGAATTGGTGCTGCGCATGTTGGGCGGTGGCACGTTTCCCGGCTGGTGGGTGGTGCTGGCACCCCTGATCGAGTCGCTTTTGTGGCCCGTGGCCAGTGTCCTGTTGCTGGCTCCCCAGCGCCGGGCGCCCAATCCTGATGCCAATCGCCCCCTCTAGCATGGTATGACAGAGCTACGCAATGTGGAGGCCGAACTGGCCCGTTTCCGCACCCGCGTGCTGGCCATCAGCGGGTTGGTTGTGGTGTGCTTTGCGCTGCTGGCGGCGCGGCTGGTGTACCTGCAAATCTGGCGGCACGAGGATTTGCGGGCACAGGCCGAAAGCAACCGCACCTCCATCGTGCCGATTGTGCCCAACCGGGGGCTGATTCTGGACCGCAACGGCGTGGTGCTGGCCAGCAACTATTCGGCCTACACCCTGGAAATCACCCCCTCCAAAAGCGAGAACATAGAGCACACGCTGGAGGAGTTGTCCAAGGTCCTGGATATCCCCCTGCGGGACCGCCGCCGGTTCAAGAAGCTGATGGATGAATCCAGAAGTTTCGAGTCCTTGCCGGTGCGCACCCGGCTGACCGACACCGAAGTGGCCCGTTTCGCCGCGAACCGGTTTCGTTTTCCCGGGGTCGAGATCAAGGCGCGCCTGTTTCGCAACTACCCCTATGGCGAATTGGCCAGCCATGTCATTGGCTACATCGGGCGCATCAACCAGTCTGAAAAAGCCAAGATCGAAGACGACGACAACCAGGCCAACTACCGTGGCACCGAATACATCGGCAAGCTGGGTGTGGAGCAAAGTTTCGAGAGCCAGTTGCACGGCATGACGGGGGTTGAGCGCATCGAGACCTCCGCCGGTGGCCGTGCGGTGCGCAAGCTCGCCAGCAACCCGGCCACGCCGGGCAATGTGGTGGTCCTGTCCATTGACATCAAACTGCAAAAACTGATCGAAGACATGTTTGGTGAGCGGCGCGGAGCCCTGGTCGCGTTGGACCCCAAAACCGGTGAAGTGCTGGCCTTTGTCAGCAAGCCCACGTTTGACTCCAATCTGTTTGTGGAAGGCATCGACCAGGAGAACTGGCAGATGCTCAACGAGTCCCCCGACAAGCCCCTGCTGAACCGCGCCCTGCGCGGAACCTACCCGCCGGGGTCCACCTACAAACCCTTCATGGCCCTGGCCGCCCTGCAAACGGGGGCGCGTTCCGCCACCACGCTGGTCAACGATCCCGGGTTTTACATGTTCGGCGGCCACCGCTTCGGCAGCCCCGAAAACGAACGCGGCGGCATCATGGACATGCACCGCGCCATTGTGGAGTCCAGCAATGTCTACTTCTATTCGCTGGCCAACGAATTGGGCGTGGACACCATGCGCAACTTCATGGCTCCCCTGGGTTTTGGCCAGATCACCGGCATTGACATCCAGGGCGAGGTGCGTGGCGTGCTGCCCAGTCAGGACTGGAAGCGCAATTACTTCAAGCGCTATGGCGCTGCCCAGCAAAAATGGTATGCCGGCGAAACCATTTCTTTGGGGATTGGCCAGGGCTACAACAGCTTTACCATGTTGCAACTGGCCCAGGCGGTGGCCACCTTGTCCAACAATGGGGTCAAACACAAGCCGCAACTGGTGATTGCCACCCAGGATGCCAACACGCGGGTGCGTACGGCGGTGCCGCCGCCGCCGCCGGAAGACCTGGGTTTCAATGCCGGAAATGTGGCGATTGTCCGCAAGGCCATGGTGGGGGTGACGCAGGGCGGAACCTCGACCCGGGTCTTTGCGGACGCGGGCTATATCAGCGCAGGGAAAACCGGGACTGCGCAGGCGGTGAGCCTTGGGAAAAAAGAAAAATACAACGCCGCACGGATGGAAGAGCGCCAGCGCGACCATTCCTTGTACATCGCCTTTGCGCCCGCTGATGATCCCAAGATCGCACTGGCGGTGATTGTGGAGAACGCCGGTTTTGGTTCGGCCTCGGCGGCACCCATTGCACGGCGCGCCTTTGATTACTGGCTGCTGGGCCAGTATCCCAATGAGGCCGACTTGGCCGCAGTGAGCAAGGGGCAGGCCACTGCCCCCCTGGGCAAGCCCCTGGTTGCCGCCGAGGTGCCCTGGCCGCGCGGGTCGGCGCCCGCTGCGCCAACGCCTGCCGCCAGTGCGCCCAAAGTCGGCGGCTAGCGCCCCTTGGGCGCAGCTCAGCGCAAAAACGCGTCGTAACCGGTTTTGAGAATCAGCGCCGAGACCACGGCGATGAAGACGCCGCGCACAAAACCGGTGCCGTGCTTGAGCGCCAGGTGGGTGCCCGCCAGACTGCCCAGCACATTGGCAACGGCCATGGCCAGCACAAAGTGCCACCACACATGGCCCTTGAGGGCAAACAGCGCAATGGCGGCCAGATTGGAGGCGGTGTTCAACAGCTTGGCTCCGGCCGAGGCGTTCAGGAAGTCATAGCCCAGCAGGCGCACCAGCAAAAATACAAAAAAACTGCCGGTGCCGGGGCCAAAAAAGCCATCGTAAAAACCAATCACCGCACCGATGCCGCTGGCCAACCAGGCTTCGCGCCGCCCGGTGAAGTGCGGCGTGTGGTGGCGCCCCAGGTCTTTTTTGGCCAGCGTGTAGGCCAGCACCAGCACGAGTACCAGCGGCAGTGCCTTGCGCAAATACTGGGGCGACACCACGGTGACCAGCCAGGCACCGCCCAGCGAGGCCGCAAAACACACGGCGGCGGCGGGTGCCAGGGCATGCCAGCGCATCTGCACCCGCTGGCTGTATTGCAGGGTGGCGATGCCGGTGCCCCACACCGATGCGCCCTTGTTGGTGCCGAACAGGGTGGCCGGATGGGTGGTGGGAAAGACGGCAAACAGGGCCGGGACCAGTATTAGTCCGCCGCCGCCCACAATGGAGTCCACAAAACCGGCCAGGAGCGAGGCCAAAGAGACAAGAATCAGTTCCATGCTGGCATTGTCGCATTGCGGTGCAAAGCACTTTTTCGCTATTAAATCAGGAGCTGCTTGCGCAATAGGGACGGGGGCTACAGCCCGATTTGGCATAAAAAAAGCACTGGACCCGCCAGTGCTTTTGGAAGCTGCATCTTGAAGTGCAGTGTTATGTGTTCTTGTTGGCCGCTGTCATCTCCTCGGCGTCTTCTCTGGGTTGACCTTCAGTGTCTCGCAGTTGCAAAATTTTGCGTTGGCGTGACTGTACTCCACCGCCAAGGGCTTGCCCATCAGGATTTACCCTTCATTCGCGTGATTTCATCTTCCACAATCCATTGCGCAGCCTTCTCCGCAATCATCAGGGTGGGCGAGTTGGTGTTGCCGCTGGTGATGCGCGGCATGACCCCGGCGTCCACCACCCGCAAACCCGACACCCCGCGCACTTGGAGCCGGGCGTTGACCACGGCCAGGGGGTCGTCCGGTGTGCCCATTTTGGTGGTGCCCACCGGGTGAAAAATGGTGGTGGCAATGTCGCCTGCCAGGCGCGCCAATTCGGCATCGGTCTGGAACTGGGTGCCGGGTTTGTATTCCTCGGGCTGGTACTTTTGGAATGCCGCCTGCGCCACAATGCGCCGGGTCAGCTTGAGCGAGTCGGCGGCCACCTGGCGGTCTTCCGCGGTGCTGAGGTAGTTGGGCGCAATGGCCGGAGCGTCTTCAAATCGCGCGGTCTTGATGTGTACCGTGCCCCGGCTGCTGGGGTTGAGGTTGCACACGCTGGCGGTGATGGCGTCAAACGTGTGCAGCGGCTGGCCGAAGGCGTCCAGGCTGAGCGGCTGCACATGGTATTCCAGGTTGGGGTGGGGCTGCGCCGGATCGCTGCGGGTGAAGGCCCCCAGCTGGCTGGGCGCCATGCTCATGGGGCCGCTACGCTTAAACAGGTACTCCATGCCGATGCGGGCCTTGCCCCACAGCGAGTTGGCCTGGGTGTTGAGGGTGGTGGCGTTTTTGACCCTGAACACCGCCCGGATCTGCAGGTGGTCCTGCAGGTTGGCGCCCACACCGGGCAGGTCCTGCACCACGGGCACGCCCCGGCTTTGCAGCAAGGGGACCGGCCCCAGTCCGGAGAGTTGCAGCAGTTGGGGCGACGCGATGCTGCCAGCACACAGCAAGACTTCCAGGCGCGCCGTGGCGTTGACCATCGCATGGCCGTCCCACACCTGCACACCGGTGCAGCGCAGGGGGGCGGTGCAGCCGCTGCCAGGGGCGGGCGTGGGTTCCAGCAACAGCTTGGCAGCCTGGGCGCTGGTCCACAGCTCGAAGTTGGGCCGTCCGTAGCAGGTGGGACGCAAAAAGGCCTTGGCGGTGTTCCAGCGCCAGCCGCTTTTCTGGTTCACCTCGAAGTAGCCCACGCCCTCGTTGCTGCCCTGGTTGAAGTCGGTCGTGGCGGGAATGCCCGCCTGCACGGCGGCGGCGGCAAAGGCGTCCAGCACATCCCAGCGCAGGCGCTGCTTTTCCACCCGCCATTCACCACCGGCGTTGCGGTGGCGCAGGATTTTGCGGTAGGGCGTGTGGTTGTCGTGCATCAGCTCGGGGGCCACGCCGCGCGCACCGTGCAGGGCGCTGGCGCCGCCGTGGTGGTCTTCGTGCAGCTTGAAGTAGGGCAGGCTGTGCTCCCAGCTCCAGCTGGCGTCGCCCGTCAACTGGGCCCATTGGTCGTAGTCGCGGGCCTGGCCGCGCATGTAGATCATGCCGTTGATGCTGCTGCAGCCGCCCAGGGTTTTGCCGCGCGGGTAACGCAGGGCGCGGCCGTTCAGGCCCGCGTCCGGCTCGGTGTTGAACAGCCAGTCGGTGCGCGGGTTGCCAATGCAGTGCAGGTAACCCACCGGGATATGGATCCAGTGGTAGTCGTCCTTGCGGCCGGCCTCGATCAGCAGCACCCGTTTGGTCGCGTCGGCGCTGAGCCGGTTGGCCAGCAGGCAACCGGCCGTGCCCGCGCCGATGATGATGTAGTCGAAAGTGGTGTCGCTCATGCTGTGGGTGTTCCGTGGGAGTGGAGGAATTATTTCATTTCCATTTCCATGCGATATGCCGTTGCCCCTCCTGGTCGTGCTGAAGCACTGCTTGCGCCGGGGCGCCTCTCTCTCATTGATCTGAAAACGGAATTAGAGACTACCAAAGGCCCAGGCAGCTTACAAAGCAAGAGGCTGGTCCATAGGGAGCGCCTGCATTACAGCAGCAGAAACACCGCGGCGGCCACCAGCGTGGGCAGGGCCGCGCCCAGCAGCAATCCGCCGGCGCCAATCGAGCCATCGGCAAAGCCGCGCCGCAGCAGGGCCACGCCAGCAGGGTTGGGTGCATTGGCGATCACGGTGAGCCCGCCACCGGCCACGGCACCGGCCACCAGCATGTACTGCGAGGCCGGGGAGATGCCTTCAATCAGGGAGCCCAGGTAGGTGAGGGCGGCGTTGTCGGTCAAGGCGGTGAGGCCCAAGGCGCCAAAGAACAGGGCTGTGGGTGCCAGGCCCGACACCAGGGGCTGCAGCCACCACTGCTGCATGCCTCCCAGCACCACCAGTCCCGCCAGGAAAAATCCCACCAGCAGCCCTTCCTTGAGAATCAGCGGGCTCTGGAATTGTGCGTAGGCCTGGGTGTAGCCCAGAAAGAAGAGAAACAGGCCCAGAAACAGCACCGGATGGTGCGCCAGCGCCACCACTCCGGCCAGAAATACCAGGTGCACCGCGCTCACCAGCCAGGGGATGGCGGGGCGGTCGGCGTCCGCGGCGGGAGCGTCTTCCGGCGTGAGGTGTTGGCGCAAGCAGTACACCAGAACGCTGGCGTTGAGCAGCACCGCCAGCGCGGCCTTCCAGCCAAAGGTTGTGGCCATGAAGGCGCTGTCCCAGGCCCAGGCGTCCGCCACCATCAGCACCGGCGGGGCCGCATAGGCGGTGAGGGTGCCGCCTATGGAGACGTTCACAAACAACACGCCCAGGGCCGCGTACTTGAGCCGCTCAGGCAGGTCGGGACGAAAAATCTGGGGGGACAACATCAGCGCCGCCAGCGTCATCGCCGCCGGTTCGGTGATCAGGGAGCCCAGCAAAGGCACGGCAGCCAAGCCCAGCCATGCCAGCGCCAATGGCGTAGGCACAGGCACCGCGCGGGCGACGCCCTTGAGCAGGGTGCGCACGGCTTCCAGCACGGGGCGGGAGGCGGCCACCACCATCACCACAAACACAAACAGGGGCTCGGTGAACTGGCGCGATTCGGCGTAGTCCATGGCGATCTGGCCACCGGCCAGCAGCGCCATGCAGACGATGAGCACCATGGCCCAAAAGCCAAACACCACCTCCACCTCGCCCAGCAAATGCAGCAGACCCGCATGGCGCGGGTGGCGGTGGGCCAGCACCTCAAAGTATTTGGCGCAAAAGGTATGCAGCAGGGCTGCGCCAAAGAGCACCAGGCCCAGGGTGTCCAGCAAGGCGCTGGGGAACAGGTCCGCTTGCATGCCGCTTTACTGCCCGGCCCAGACCGGCTTGCGCTTTTCCTGAAAGGCTTTTTGGCCCTCTTTGGCGTCGTCGGTCAGGGTGAACAGGGCGATCTGGCTCTCGGTGAAGGCCATGGATTCTTCAAACGGCATGGACTCGGCTTTTTTCAGGGTGTACAGGCCCCGGCGGATTGCGGCGGGGGACTTGTCCAGCAAACGCTCCAGCAGCCACTGCAGTTTGGCATCCACATCGTCGTCCACATGGTTCACCAGCCCGTACTGCAGGGCCTGCGCGCTGCTGATGGGTTCGCCGGTGATGCACATTTCCACCAGCACGCGCCGGGGGATCAGATGCTGCAGCACGCTCAGGACCTGCGCCGGAAACACGCCGACCTTGACTTCGGGCAGGCCAAACACGCAATGCGTGGAGGCCACGGCCATGTCGCACATGGACAGCAGGCCCATGCCGCCGGCCATGCAGGCGCCGTTAACGCGGGCGATCAGCGGCACATAACTGGCGCGGGCGGCGCGCAGCAGTTGCGCCAGGTGGCCGTGGGGTTCGGAATAGTCGGTGGTGAAGGCCTGGGCGCTTTGCAGATCGGCGCCCGCGCAAAAGGCCTTGGTGCCCGCGCCGGTGAGCACCATGGCCCGGATGTCGCGTCGGCCCTGCGCGGCGGTGATGGCCTGCGCCAAGCCCGCCAGCACGCCATGGCTCATGGCGTTGCGGCGTTCTTCGCGGGTGATGGTCAGCCACAGGACGGGGCCGCGTTGTTCTACGGACAGCTCGGGGGTCGAGGCGAAGGGGGTGGGGGGAGTGCTGGTGTTCATGGCGCTATTTTGCGTGAAAAGGGGGTGCAAGGAGGGGTGAAATAGGGCGGGTGCGCAGGCCGGACCCCGGCGCAGCAGGTACCATGCGTTTCCCAGCATGTGTGAGATTTGTGTGAGCCCTGTTGCCATCCCGATGGATTCCCCGCCGCAGATTACCTTGGAGACCACGCCCGAAGGGGCGTGCGCCGTGCTGCGCGGCCGCTGGACGGCGGCGCACCTGGCCCCGCCCGGCCATTGGGTGCCGGTGCAAAGCGCGCTTACGCGCACACAGGCGCTGGGGGGTGCCTGCGCCTGGGACTTGCGGGCGCTGCACCGCCTGGACCACACCGGCGCACAACTCCTGTGGAACAGCTGGGGCCGCCATTGGCCTGAGCATCTGCACCTGCTGGACGGGCAGCGCGCCATGCTGGAGCGGGTGGCGCGTTTTTCGGTGGCACCGCCGCCGGCACAGCGCAGCAGTGCCTGGGGCCTGTTTTTGCAGTTGGGCGCCTGGGTGTTCAGTGTGGCGGACCACGGCGCTGGGGCGCTGCGTTTGCTGGGCCAGTTGGCGCTGGACCTGGGACGTCTGCTACGCCACCCGCTCAAGGGTCCCTGGCGCGATATCTCGGGCCACCTCTACCGCATCGGCGCCACCGCCATGCCCATCACCGCTCTGGTGGGTTTTTTGATTGGGGTGGTGCTGGCCTACCTGATGTCGCAGCAGCTGCGCCAGTTCGGGGCCGATGCTTTCATCGTCAACATTCTGGGCGTTTCCCTGATCCGCGAACTGGGGCCGGTGCTGGCCGCCATTTTGATCGCCGGGCGTTCGGGCTCGGCCATCACCGCACAAATCGGCGTCATGCGGGTGACCGAAGAACTGGACGCCATGCGCGTCATGGGCATCGCCAAGGGTTACCGGCTGGTGATGCCACGGGCCATCGCCATGGCCGTGGCCATGCCGCTGCTCACCGTGTGGACCACCCTGGCCGCGCTGCTGGGCGGCATGCTGGCCTCCGACCTGGCCATGGGACTTACCCCGGCCTATTTTTTGACCGCGCTGCCCAAGGCGGTGCAGTTGTCCAATCTGTGGCTGGCGCTGTCCAAATCGGTGGTGTTCGGTGGCCTGATCGCCTTGATTGGTTGCCACTACGGCCTGCGCGTGTTGCCCAACACCCAGAGTTTGGGGCAGGGCACCACGGCCTCGGTAGTGACCTCCATCACCGTGGTGATTCTGGTGGACGCCCTGTTTGCCGTGCTGTTCAAGGGGATTGGCGTATGAGCGGCCCCGCTGCTGCGGCAGCGCCCCCGGTGGTGCAGATCGACAAGCTATGGTCGGTGTTTCGCGCCGACGGGGTGGACGCCGTCATCCACCAGGACCTGGACCTCACCATCGCGCAGGGCGAACTGCTGTCCCTCGTGGGCGGCTCGGGTGGCGGCAAGACCGTGCTTTTGCGGCAGATTCTGGGGCTGGAGACACCGGCACGCGGCAGTGTCACCGTGCTGGGCCGCCCCGCCGCCGAGCTGGGGCGCGCCGGGGCGGCCAGCCGGGTGGGCATGTTGTTCCAGCACGGGGCCTTGTTCTCGGCGTTCACGGTGCTGGAAAACATTGCCTTTCCCTTGCGCGAACTGGGCACCCTGCCCGCGGCCCTGGTGCGCGACGTGGCCATGGTCAAGCTGCAGATGGCGGGCCTGGACCCCGCCAATGCCCACAAAATGCCGGCCGATCTGTCGGGCGGCATGGTCAAGCGTGTGGCACTGGCGCGCGCTTTGGTGATGGACCCGCCCCTGCTGCTGCTGGACGAGCCCACCGCCGGGCTGGACCCCGACGCCTCGGACGCCTTTTGCACCCTGCTGCGCTCGCTGCACCGGGAGCTGGGGCTGACGGTGGTGATGGTGACGCACGACCTGGATACGATTTACGAAATCAGCACCCGGGTGGCGGTGGTGGCCGACAAACACGTCATTGTGGACGCTCCGGTGCGCGAGGTGGTGGCTTTTGGCCACCCCTTTGTGCGGGACTTTTTTCTGGGCGGGCGGGGCCACCGCGCCATGGGTTTGTTGCACACCCGCCCGGATGCCGTGTAAAAGGAGAGACCTATGGAAAACAAATCACACGCCCTGGCCGCCGGAATTTTTGTGCTGGCCATGGCCGCCATGCTGGTGGCCATGGCGGTCTGGCTGACACGCGACAACTCGGACAAACGCGTGTTCGAGATTTCCAGCCGCGAAAGTGTCACCGGTCTGCAGCCCCAGGCCGGGGTGCGTTACAAGGGGGTGCCGGTCGGGCGGGTCAGCGCCATTGAACTCGACCGCAAGACCGCAGGCCATGTGCTGGTGCGCATCGCGGTCAACGAGAATGCGCCCATCACCCAGTCCACCTTTGCCACCCTGGGTTTTCAGGGCGTGACCGGCCTGGCCTTCATCCAGCTGGACGATGCGGGGGAGTCGACCCAGCCGCTGGCCACCGGACCCGAGCAACCGGGCCGCATCCCCATGCGTGCCGGGCTGATGTCGCGCCTGACCGAGCAGGGAAGCAGCCTGGTGGGCCAGCTGGAGCAGGCCAGCCAGCGCGCCAATCAGCTGCTGGCGCCGGACAACCAGAAGAACTTGATGGCGGCCATCGGCCAGCTGGGGCAGGCGGCGGCCCACATCGGCAAGCTGTCGCAGCGGGCCGAGCAGGTGCTGGGCGCGCAGGGCGGGGTTGGGGCCGGGCAGCCCAGCTTGCCCCAGCTGATGCAAGACGCCAGTGTCTCGCTCAAAAGCATGCAGTCGGCCGCAGAACGCCTGAGCGCCAGCGCCGAATCGGTCCGGGCTTCGTCCAACGAATTCAAACGCATGTCGGCCCGGATGAACGAGCCGGGCGGCACCCTGGACAAGATCGCCGAGGGCACCAGCGTGCTGGTGGCGACCGGGCAAACCCTCAACTCCACCCTGGTGCCGCGCCTGAACCGCACGTTTGACGACACGGCCCGCGCCGTGCGCCAGGTCGGGCAGGTGGCGGATTCGGTGACGGACAACCCGCAGTCCCTGCTCCTGGGTCGGGGGCAAATGCGCCCCGGTCCGGGGGAACGCGGATTTGTGGCCCCGCAGGCCCGTTGAGGCCGAAGGTATCTGATGCGTTATTTTGGATGTTTGCTATGAAAATGCTAGCTGCTACCGCTTATTCTACGGGGGCTAGAGGCCTATTTTGTCTTATATTGTTGTCAGGCCTTGCGGCCTGCGGCACCCTGCAGCCGCCGCCCCGGCCTTGGGTCTACGACTTTGGCCCCGGCACCACCTCGGAGCAGCCCACCCAGCGCATGGCCCCCTTGCCACCGCTGGCCCTGGCCGGGGTGCAAGCCACGGGTGCGCTGGACAGCACGGCCGTGTTGTACCGCCTGGCCTACAGCGACGCCCAGCAACTGCGCCCCTACGCCCAGGCCCGCTGGAGCATGCCGCCCGCCGAGCTGCTGCGCCAGCGCCTGCGCGAGCATTTGGGCCAGCGCCGCGCGGTGCTCAACCCGGCCGACGGCGTGCTGGCCGGGGGCCCGATATTGACCCTGCGGGTGGAGCTGGACGAGTTCAGCCAGCTTTTTGAGTCGGCCACCCACAGCACCGGTTTGCTGCGCCTGCGTGCCACGCTGGGCCAGCCCGGCGCAGGGGGGGAGAAGCTGGTGGCCCAGCGCAGCTTTGTGCTACAGCGCGCCAGCGCCAGTCCGGACGCCGCTGGGGGCGTGCGGGCACTGACCGCAGCGGCGGACGCCGCCATTGAGGAGATGGAGCAGTGGGTGCAGCAAACGGCCCAGGCCACACCGGGCCATTGATCTGAAAACTTAACGGCCCAGCAGGGGAAACAGCTTGATCAGCCCGTCGGACATCACTTCCACCGACAGGGCCGCCAGGATCAGCCCCATCAGCCGGGTCATCACATTGATGCCCGTCTTGCCCAGCACGCGGGCAATCGGTTCGGCCAGGGCAAAACACAGGGCGGTCGCCAGCCCGATCACCACACCGTAGCCCACCAGGGTGCTGAGCTGGAAAAACGTCTTGGCTTTTTCGGCGTAAATCACCACGGTGGACATGCTGGCCGGGCCGGTCAGCAAGGGAATGGTCAGCGGCACCACGGCAATGCTGGCGCCCCGGGCGGCTTTTTCCGCGCCGTCTTCCATTTCATGGGTGTTGGTCTTGGCCTCGGCCGGCTGGGCGTTGAGCATGTTCAGCGCACTGGTGAGCAAGAGCATGCTGCCGCCCACCTGGAAGCTGGCCAGCGAAATGCCGAAAAATTCCAGGATGTGCAGGCCCGCCAGGGCGCTGACGGCAATCACCACAAAGGCGCTGAACGACGACACCCAGATGGTGTTGCGCCGCTGCTCCCGGGAGAAGCCCTGGGTGTAGTGGATGAAAAAAGGCACGATGGCCAGCGGGTTGACGATGGCCAGCAGGGTCACCAGCGGTTTCAGGTCCATGGGTTGCTCCGGTCAGGGGCTGAGTAAGGTAGCGCATGGTAACGCAGCCAAGGCGGTGTTTCGGTGCGAAAAATTGCCCTGAGAAATTTGCAAATGCGGTATCTTTCAGCCATGTTGACACAACAAGCCTTTGCCGCGTATTGGTCCGGTCCGATCGTGGAAGCCAATTTCTTCGTACTCTTGCACCTGGTGGGCGCCCTGGCGCTGGGGTTGATGGTGGGCTACGAGCGCTCCTTCCATGGACGGGCCGCCGGCATGCGCACCTATGGGCTGGTGTGCATGGCCTCCGCCGCGCTGACGGTGATTGGCGGCTACTCCCATTTCTGGTATGGCGGCAACTCCAGCACCCTGTTCACCAACGGCGACCTGTCCCGGGTGATGCAGGGTATCTTGACCGGCATCGGTTTTTTGTGCGCGGGCGTGATCATGAAAGAGGGCTTCAACATCAGCGGGCTGACCACCGCCGCCTCCCTGTGGGCGTCTTCTGTGATCGGCATTCTGGTGGGGGTGGGCCTGTATGCGGCGGCGATGGCGCTGGCGCTGCTCAGTGCGGTGTGCATGGTGTGGATTTCCAAGCTGGAGGCGTGGCTGCCGTCGCGTCAGGCGGTCGCCATCACCCTGCAGTTTGATCCGGGCTATGAACCCGTGGAGGCCGCTTTGCGCACCATGGCCATCGAACGGGGCTACGACATTGCCGGGGGCACCATCGTCATTGCGCTGGACGGGGGGGCCTTTACCTGGACCTTTGTGGCGGTGGCGCGCAGCAAACAAAGAATGGTGCCCATTTCCGATCTGAGTTCGGAAATGGCCAAATTCCCCGGGGTGCACAGCTTCCATGTGTCCTACGCCCGCAACTAGGTTTTTTTCAGGCGCAGTGACACGCTGAGGTGGGGCCTGATCTGGCCGGTGCATAGGCCGCCGTTGCGCCGGTAGGGCCGATGGTGTGGTGCGCTAGCGTTCGGTGCGTGCCAGGTAGCGCTTGCGCCAGAACACCACCACCAGTGCCACGGCAATCATGGCCATGCTGCCCATGGCCCACCAAAAACCGGCCTGCGCATGCAGCAAGGGGATGAAGTCGAAGTTCATGCCGAAGATGCCGGCAATCAGGTTCAGCGGCAGAAACACGGCGGTCAGCGCGGTGAGGGTGCGCATGATGTCGTTGGTGCGGTGGCTCTGCGCACTGAAATGCATTTGCACCGCCGTTTCGGCGCTTTGCTCCAGCCGGCGCACATGGTGCACCACGCGCTCGATGTGCTCCAGCACATCGCGGCTGCGCACCTGCAGCAAGTCACGCTCGCGCCGCTCCGCCTCGGTGCGTGCCTCGGGCCAGGTCTTGATGGCCTCGATCCAGTCCTGGATGCTGGAGCGTTGTTCTTCGCAAATTTCGTCCAGATGGTGCAGCGCCAGCCGGGCGTCCAGCAGCGACGACCAGTTGTTGAAGCGGGCTTTGGGGTTGAGCAGCTCGGCCTGCCAGTGGTCCAGTTGCTGGGTCAGTTCGCGGCGCAGCGCCAGGTAGCCGTCCACCATCTGGTTGATGATGCGCAGCATCAGGTCCGCCGGGCTGGTGGGCAGGCGCGCGCCAGCCGCGTGCGATTCGGCGCTGGCGGCTTGCAGCAGTTTGGCGGCGTAGGCGTCGCGCACCGCGCAGTCGGTGGGGTGCACGGTGAGCAGCACCCGGTCGAACACGGCAAAACCCACCGGGCTGGTGTCGATGCGCCGCAAAATCGGTGGCCCCCCGCGGGCCGGAACCTGGGTCAGGGGCAGGCCGGGCTTGTCCAGGTCGGTCTGGCTGTTGCCAGCCGCCAAGCGGCGAAACACCAGCACGTCGTACTGTGAGGTGTAGTCGTAGTGGGACGGCAACTGGTTGTTGAGCAGGTCCGAGATGTGCAAATCCACCAGCTGCAGGCCACACAGCTGTTGCAGCGTGGCCTGGATCTGGGCCTGCTGCACCTCAAACTCCCGTCGGCCGCAGGCAATCCAGACAAAACCCTGGTCGGGAAGCCCCTGGGCATGCAGTGTCGCCAGCGCGTTGCTTTCGGACACGTTGGCGTTCTGAATCTGGAAAATGCGCATGGCCTCTCTTCAGAAAGTTTTACAAGCCAAATCGGCCTCTAGCCCTTGAGAATAGTGCGCAAGCAGCTATACATTTCGTAGCAACTTGGCGGCGTCCCGGGCAAAGTAGGTCAGCACGCCGTCGGCGCCGGCGCGCTTGAAGGCCAGCAGGCTTTCCATCATGACTGCGTCGTGGTCCAGCCAGCCGTTCTGGGCGGCGGCCTTCAGCATGGCGTATTCGCCGGACACCTGGTAGGCAAAGGTGGGAATTTTGAATTCGTCCTTGACGCGGCGCACTACATCCAGGTAGGGCATGCCGGGCTTGACCATCACCATGTCGGCCCCCTCGGCAATGTCCATGGCCACTTCGCGCAGCGCTTCGTCGCTGTTGGCGGGGTCCATCTGATAAACCTTTTTGTTGCTTTTGCCCAGGTTGCTGGCCGAACCGACGGCGTCGCGGAACGGGCCATAAAAAGCGCTGGCGTATTTGGCGCTGTAGGCCATGATGCGGGTGTGGATGAGATTTTCGGCTTCCAGCGCGGCGCGGATGGCGCCAATTCGCCCGTCCATCATGTCGCTGGGCGCCACCATGTCCACGCCGGCGCGGGCCTGGGTGAGGGCCTGCTGCACCAGGATGGCGGTGGTTTCGTCGTTCAGGATGTAGCCTTCGTTCTCGGGGCGGGTGTCGGGCAGGCCGTCCTGGCCGTGGCTGGTGAAGGGGTCCAGCGCCACGTCGGTCATCACACCGAGCTGGGGAAATTCTTGTTTCAGGGCGCGCACCACGCGGGGCACCAGGCCATCGGGGTTCAGGGCTTCCTTGCCCTCAAAGGTTTTGAGCGACTGGTCGATCACCGGAAACAGCGCCATCACCGGGATTTCCAGCTTGACGCACTCTTCGGCCACTGGCAGCAGCAAATCCAGGCTCAGGCGCTCGACGCCGGGCATGGAGGCAATGGGCACGCGCTGGTTTTGGCCATCGACCACGAACACGGGGTAGATCAGGTCGTGGGCGGTGAGCTGGTTTTCACGTACCAGATTGCGGGTGTAGCTGTCTTTGCGCAGGCGGCGTGGACGGCCCAGGGGGAAGGGGGCGTAAGAGGTCATGGGAAAATTGTGCCTCAATACCCGCAAATAATTTTTAACAATCTGAAGTTTTCACTTGCAACTGCCGGAAAAGTTTGTTAAATTCCGTTCCGGGTAGCTTGCTACCTTCCGCTTTTCCTCCCTGAGCGGAGCCTTGATGTGTGACAGCAAATAGGCTTACCACCCCAGCCC
>MESI01000075.1:34412-36840 GCA_001770935.1 Burkholderiales bacterium RIFCSPLOWO2_12_FULL_61_40
AAATAGGCTTACCACCCCAGCCCCGTGCTGGGGTTTTTTTTGCCTGTACAAAAGTACACCAACTCGGATGGGGTGGGTAGGGTGCTTTGCACAGTGAGGTAAAGGAGGAGGCTTACGCATCCGCTGTCGCGGATGCGCTCACCTTGTGGCAATAGGCCATGCACGGCTATCGCCGTGCGTGGCCGGGGGACACGAACGGAGCAAAGTGCCCTACCACCCCATCCGAGCCAGGGATTTTTTGCCTGGCATGCCCGTGTCTGCGACTACACTTTGCCCATGCTCTGGGTCAA
This sequence comes from Burkholderiales bacterium RIFCSPLOWO2_12_FULL_61_40, assembly GCA_001770935.1. Lineage (GTDB taxonomy): Bacteria > Pseudomonadota > Gammaproteobacteria > Burkholderiales > Burkholderiaceae_C > Allorhodoferax. The sequence continues at coordinate 34,703 of MESI01000075.1, forward strand.
ATCTTTCCATATCGTTTTCGTGGCCAGCTGGTTCGCCGGGCTTTTTTACCTGCCGCGCATTTTTGTGAACCTGGCCATGGTGCCCGCAGGCTCCGAGGCCGAACGGGCGCGCCTGCTGCTGATGGCGCGCAAGCTGATGCGATTCACCACCTTGCTGGCGGTGCCCGCCGTGGCTTTGGGCTTGTGGCTGTGGTGGGTCTATGGCATTGGGTTCGGCCCGGGCAATGGCTGGATGCACGCCAAGCTGGCCCTGGTGCTGCTGGTGCTCGGCTACCACCATGCCTGTGGCGTGATGCTGCGCCGCTTTGAAGCCGGTCCGGTCGCCCGCAGCCATGTGTGGTTTCGCTGGTTTAACGAAATTCCGGTGCTGCTGCTGCTGGCCATTGTGGTGCTGGTGGTGGTCAAACCCTTCTAATTCCATTTCGATATCAATGCGATATGTCGTTGCCCCTCCTTGTCGTGCTAAAGCACTGCCTGCGTCGGTGCGCCTCATCTCCCATTGATCTGAAAACGGAATAAACCCCGCAGAGCGCCACATGCACAAAACCGCCGCCTGGCCGATGGCGCTGCTGTATGTGGGGCTCATCGTGTATGCCAGCCTTTACCCATTTTCGGTGTGGCGCGACCCGGGTTTGATGCCCTGGGCCTTTTTGACGGCGCCTTTTCCGCGTTACTGGACCGGTTTTGATGTGGCCATCAACATGGTGGGGTATGCCCCCCTGGGCGGGTTGCTGGCACTGAGCGCATTGCGCACCGGGCGCGGCCGCCACGCGGTGTGGATGCCCACAGTGGCTGCTTTGGCGCTGTCGCTGGTGCTGGAGGCTTTGCAAACCTATTTGCCTGCCCGGGTGGCGTCCAAGGAAGATTGGTTCCTCAACGGCATGGGCGCATGGGTGGGGTCTGTGGCCACCCTGCTGCTGGTCCGGTTGGGCGCTATTGACCGTTGGAGCCGGGTTCGGGCGCGCTGGTTTGTGGAAGATGCGCGGGGCGGCATTGTGCTGCTGGCGACCTGGCCCCTGGCCTTGCTGTTTCCTGCCGCGGTGCCCTTTGGGCTGGGCCAGGTGCTGTTCCGGGCAGAGCAGGCTCTGGCGGAATTAATGCTGGATACCCCCTTCCTGGCGTGGCTTCCGGTACGGGAGGACACCCTGCAGCCCCTGGTTCCGGGTCTGCAGATGGTGTGTGTCTTTTTGGGCTTGCTGATTCCCTGCCTTTTGGGCTTTTGCATCATCCGTACATGCTGGCGTCGCGTGGTCCTGGTGCCGATGACCATGGCGGTGGGCGTGGTGGTCACCGGACTGTCCGCCGCCTTGAGCTGGGGCCCCAGCCACGCCTGGGCCTGGCTGGACCTGCCAACCCAGGTGGGCATGGCGGTGGCGGTGGCGGTGGCTTGGGGGCTGGTGGTGGTGCCCTGGCGCGCCAGTGCCGCCCTGGCGCTGCTGTCGTTGGGTATTTACCTGAGTTTGCTGAACCAGGCCCCCGAAAATCCCTATTTTGCGCAGACCTTGCAAAACTGGGAGCAGGGGCGCTTTATCCGTTTCCATGGCCTGGCCCAATGGCTGGGCTGGTTGTGGCCTTACGCCACACTGGTTTATCTGCTGTCGCAAATCTGGCAGCGGGATGCAAAAACCTAAAATCTCCCCATGAATGAAACCAAGTCCCCTACGGGTTCGTATTACGAACGCCATATTTTTTTCTGTTTGAACGAACGAAAGCATGGCGAAGAATGCTGTGCCCGGCACAAGGCCCAGGAAGGGTTTGACCGCTGCAAGTCGCTGGTCAAGGAAGCGGGGCTGTCGGGGCCCGGCCAGGTGCGGGTCAACAAAGCCGGCTGCCTGGACCGCTGCGCGGCGGGCCCGGTGGCGGTGGTGTACCCGGAAGGTGTTTGGTACACCTTTGTGGATGCCCAGGACATCGATGACATCGTGGAATCGCATTTGAAACATGGCAAGGTGGTCGAGCGCTTGCTGGTCCCCCCGGAGATGGGGCGTTAGGCCGCCGTACATTTAAGCCATTTCGGCCACCAGCCCTTTATTTGCATGCGCAAGCAGCTAGTGCGCCAGCGTAAGCCGGTAGATCGTAGTTGATGGAAGTTCAATACAGGGAAGAAATAGCGAAATCACTCTGGCCCCGAGTCATGC
>MESI01000076.1 GCA_001770935.1 Burkholderiales bacterium RIFCSPLOWO2_12_FULL_61_40
TTCATTGCTTATTGCCTTTGCCGTTGACCCGCGACCGCCACCAATTTAGCCACCGTGTCGCCCACCGTGGTTTTGTCGTTGTTCCAGAACTCACTCACCGCCGAGCGCAAGGCCGCCTGTGCAGCCGATGACACCGCCATGCCATGGGCCACCGAGGGCAGCAGCGTGCCGGCCTTGGACGTGGCCACAAAATCCTTGCTGGAGGTCTTGGCGCAGTCGTCAAATTTATCCATCTTCATGTTCAAACGCGCCGGAATCGAGCCCTTGCGCAGGTTGAACTTTTCCTGAAAATCCTGCCCCATCAGCAAATACGCCAGGTAACCCTGGGCCTTTTGCGCCTCCCAGCCCTTGAGCTGGAACATGGCGAAGGAGTCCACGTTGTAGGTGTAAGCCTTGGCTGTACCGGGCGCCGGTGAACAGCTGAAGTCCGCCCCCGGCTTCTGCCCGGCGGCCAGAAACTCGCCTTTGGCCCAGTCGCCCATGAACTGGAAGCCCGCCTTGCCCTTGATCACCATCTCGGTGGTCACATTCCAGTCGCGCCCGGTGGACTTGTCATCCACATAGGCCTTGATGCGGCGAAACACATTGAGCGACTTGCGCATCTCTTCACTGGCCAGGGCATTTCGGTCCAGTTTGACCAGGGCGTTGTTGTAGAACGCCGCGCCACCCACACCCAGGGCGACCGACTCGAACACCGTGAAATCCTGCCAATCCTGCCCACCGTGGGCCACCGGAATGAAACCCGCGGCCTTGATCTTGTCGGCCGCGGCAAAAAATTCGTCGTAGCTGCTTGGCAAGGCGGTGACACCGGCCTTTTTCAGCACGGCGGAATTGGCCCACAACCAGTTGACGCGGTGCACATTCACCGGCACGGCCACATAGCGGCCTTTGTGCTTCATCTGGTCGGCAATCACCTTGGGCAGCACCTCATCCCATTTTTCAAACGAAGCCATGGCATCCAGATTGGTCAGCACATGGAGATCGGCCCACTCCTGAATGGTCGGCCCCTTGATATTGGCTGCCGCAGGCGCACTGCCCGCCAGCACCCGCTGCTTGAGCACCGCCATGGCGTTTTGCCCGCCACCGCCGGTCACCGTGAAGTCTTTCCAGCTGTGCCCCCGGCTGGCCATCATGCCCTTGAGCTCGGCCACCGACTTGGCTTCGCCGCCCGAAGTCCAGTAGTGCAGAACCTCCACCTCACCGGCCATGAGGCACGCACTGCCGAGCAAGGCCAGGCAGGTCACCAGCTTGGGCAAAAGGTTTTCAAAGGTTCTCATAACTATTGCGCTCTGGTTAGGGTTGCAAACCTGCGTCACATCAGGCACAGCACGCATTCACACCGCTCCAGCAGAAGGGATGGGGTGCGCGCTGCAGTGAGGTAAAGGAGGAGCCCGCAGGGCGGGGGACACGAACGGAAGTGCGTACCCCATCCCTTCTGCGGGCGCTGGCAACTACACCGTTACTTGGTCGCAGCCGCCTTGGCGATGTTTTTCATGCCATCAGCCACCGAGATCTTGTCGTCGTTCCAGAACTGGCTGACTGCATCCTTGATCGCGCCTTCGGCAGCGGGCTTGATCGCCATGCCGTGGGCCACGGAAGGCACCAGTCCACCGGTCTTGGCGGTGTCCACAAAGTCTTTGGCTGACAGCTTGGCGCAATCGTCAAACTTGCCCATGCCCATATTCAAACGCACCGGGATGGAGCCCTTGTTCAAGTTGAAAATTTCCTGAAACTCAGTGCCCATGATGGCGGCGGCCAGTTCACCCTGTGCTTTTTGGGCGCCAACGTCTTTGAGCTTGAACATGGCAAACGAGTCCACGTTGAAGGTGTAGGCATTGGCGGTGCCGGGAGCGGCAGCGCAGATGTAGTCTTTGCCAGGGACCTTGCCTGCGGCAGAGAACTCGCCCTTGGCCCAGTCACCCATGAACTGGAATGCGGCGTCACCCTTGATCACCATCGACGTCGCCAGGTTCCAGTCACGGCCAGGAGAAGCGGCATCGGTGTAGCCCTTGACCTTGCGGAAGGTTTCCAGGGATTTCTTCATGGTGTCGCTGGTCAGAGCCTTCTGGTCCAGCTTCATCAGCGCGTCGTTGTAGAACTTGGCACCACCCACACCCAGCACCACGGATTCAAAAGTGGTGAAGTCTTGCCAGTTTTGGCCACCGTGCGCTACCGCGATCAGGCCGGCCTTTTTCACCTTGTCAGCGGCTGCAAAGAACTCGTCCCAGGTCTTGGGGGTGCCCGTCACACCGGCTTTTTTCAGCACTGCGGCATTGGCCCACATCCAGTTCACGCGGTGCACGTTCACGGGAGCAGCCACGTAGCTGCCTTTGTATTTCATGACATCCGCCACCACCTTGGGCAACAGGCTGTCCCACTTTTCAGAGCCTGCCACGGAATCCAGATTGGCCAAAACACCTTCAGCAGCCCATTCCTGGATGCCAGGTCCCTTGATCTGGGCGGCGGCTGGGGGGTTGCCCGACACCACACGGCTCTTGAGCACAGTCGCCGCGTTATCGCCACCGCCGCCCGCCACGGCGAAGTCTTTCCAGGTGTTGCCCTTGGCTTGCATGATCTTTTTCAGTTCAGCAACCGATTTGGCCTCACCACCCGATGTCCAGTAGTGCAGCACTTCAACTTCGCCCGCATGCACCGCAGCACCCGCCACCACCAACGCCACAGCTGTGGCAAGTTTCGAAAGCTTCAACATCATGTCTCCAAAAAGTGTAGTTGTCGCGAACCACAGGGGCCGCGAGTGTCATTCCATTCGAAGCAACACCATGCCACCTCGAATTCATTAATTGTTAATTAATTAAAGATTAATGACTACTAGGGCTTTCCCTAACTGCCATTGCGCAGACCCCATCCCGCGCAGGATGGACTCCGCCAACGCCAGGCAGGCCGCATCCGCGCCAGGGCGGCAAGGCCCGGCGCTTGCTGAAAACGGCTAGTAAAAGGAGAGCGGGAGAGTAGGAGAGGCGAGCGGGGACGGGTTTATTCCGTTTTCAGATCTATGGAAACGGAATCAGGCACCCGTGCCCACCACCAGGGCCAGGGCGGCGTAGTCGCCCACGCGGTCGGCCAGACCCGCGGGCACAATCTCGACCCCGTCGGTCAGGGCTGGCAGCTTGCCCGCCACCTGGGCACGCAGCTTGGGCAGCAAAAAGTCGCGGTGGTGCCAGAACACGCTGCCACCCACGCTGATGCGCTGCAAATCGAGGGTGGCGATCATGTTGTACAGCGTGCGCCCCATCACTCGGCATAAGTCATCAATAATGGCATTGGCCCTTGTATCACCTGCGTAAGCAGCTACAAAAAGCATAGCAGCATCGACATAACCCTGCACACCAAAACGCCGTGCAATGGCGTTGCCCGCGACCAGGCCTTCCACGTCGCCCACATTGCCGCAGCCGCACAGGGCGTCCATGTTGTCGCTGACAAATGTGTGCCCGGCATGGCCGGCGTTGCCGTTTTTGCCCCGCAAAATGCGGCCATCCACACACAGGCCCATGCCGATGCCGGTGCTCCAGGTGACGTAGGCGCAGTTGTCAATGCCCTGCAAGGCGCCCCAGCGGCGCTCGGCCTCCAGCGCGCCCACGCCGTCGTTTTCCACCCGCACATGGGGGAAGGCGGCGCGCAGCGGGGCTTCCAGCAAGGCGGTAGCCCAGTCGTTGGGCAGGCCCCGGGCTTTGCCGGCCATGCCGCCGCAGATATTGGGGCCGGCCAACTCCACCAGGCCGTCGCGCAGCACAAAGGGGCCGCAGGTGGCCACCCCCACAGCCGCAATATCGGCCACCGCCACCCCGGCGCTGGCACAGCTTTGGCCCACCATGCGGATGATCTGGGCGGCCAGGGCGCCGTTGTCCCCCTCTTTGGCGGTGGGTTCGGCCACTTTGCCACGGATGCCGTGTTCGTCGGCCACGCTGATGGCCACTTTGGTGCCACCGATGTCCACGCAAGCGACAGGGGCCGAACCGGCGGGAAGTTGAATCTGGGGGGCAAAAATGGCTGCTTGCATGGTGGTGTCCGAAAGGGTTTTCACAGGGTGGGCAAAAGGTGCAATGCGCTGGCTCGGGTTAGGGACGGCCATAGTCGTCTTGCAGGCGCACGATGTCGTCTTCGCCCAGGTAGGCGCCAAACTGTACCTCCACAATCTCCACCGGCTCGGTGCTGGTATTGGCCAGGCGGTGCACCTGCCCCACTGCAATGTCACAGTGCCCGCCCAAGGGGAGCTCAAATTCCCGCTCACCCAGGGTGACGCGGGCGCAGCCCTGCACCACCACCCAATGCTCGGAGCGCTGGTGGTGCTTTTGCAGGCTGAGTTGCTGGCCCGGCAACACGCCAATGCGCTTGATTTTGTTGCCCGCCACCTCCGACACCGTTTCATACCAGCCCCAGGGGCGCTGGGTGCGTTCAATGGTCTCGGTTCGGGTGGTGGTTTGCATGGCGGCCTCGCGCATTGGGATCGTTAAATAGCCGTGGATACTAACCCGCAACCGCCCTCCCGAGTTACCAAGCCGTTACTTTGTTACCTATTTTTTAAGCTTTTTGATGTCTTGGTTACAACCGGTGGGTCTTGTCGCCACGGGCAAAACCGAGGGCATCCCAGACCGCGCCTTGGGTCAGTCCGATCACCTTGAAAAGCTCGCCCATCTCATGCTCCATGAGCAGCTTTTGGGCTGCCACCCGCTCGGGCAAGGGGGCCGATTGCATGGCCTCGACCAGACCGCAGTTCATCAAGAAATGCGCCTGGTTGGTGTAGCCCAGCACCTCCAGCCCGGCGTCCTGCGCGGCCAGGGCGATGCCGGTGAAATTGACATGCGCCGTGATGTCTTTCAGCCCCACGTCCTGCAAGGGGTCGGGGTCGCTTTGGTGGGCGCGGTGGCACATGACGGTACCCATGTGGCGCTGGGGGTGGTAGTACTCCCCTTCCGGAAAACCATAGTCGAGCAGAAAAATGGCGCCCGCTTCCAGACGATCGGCCAGGGTGCGGACAAAGGCCTCGCCCTGGGCATGGATCTCGGTGAGGTAGTCGTGCGCGCCCTCCACCTCGACCGGCGGGCGCAAGTCCGTGGCACGGTCTTCCCAGGCAAAACCGGCCCCCGTGTCGGCGCAGGCCACGCCGCGCTCGTGCCAGACGCCATTCACCCGAGCCAACAGTTGCACCGGCATGGCGTCCAGCACTTCGTTGCCGACCACCACGCCGCGCATGCCGACAGGCAGTGCTGACGCCCACTGCACCGTGTCGCCGTGGGCCTGCAACGTGGCTTTCTGGCGGGCTTTCAGCGTTTCCGACAAATCCACAATGGTGTAGCGCCGCAGGCGCACACCCAGGGCGGCCAAGGCGTCCAGCAACTGCAGCGCCAGCGCACCGGTGCCCGCGCCAAATTCCCACACCTCATCGGTGCCGGTGGCCGCCAGGGCCTGCGCCACCTGGCGCGCCAGCGCCTGGCCAAACAGCGGCGTCATCTCGGGCGCCGTGACGAAATCACTGGTGTGCGGCAGGCTGCCAAACTTGGTGGAGCCATGGGCGTAGTAGCCCAGCCCCGGCGTATACAAGGCCTGGGCCATGAAGGTATCAAAACCCATCCAGCCGCCATGGGCCTGGATGCTGTTTCGCAGGTGGGAGGCCAAAGCCGCGTGGAGGGCCTGCGGCGTGCCGTGCTGCAGCAGGGGGATCGTTAAACTCGGAGGTGTTGTCATATCTGCCCGAATTGTCGCCCAATGTCTGCCTCTCGCCCCGTTTCACGCACACCCACGGTTTTGGTCACCGGTGCCGCCAAGCGCCTGGGCCGCGAAATCGCGCTGGCGCTGGCCGCCCAGGGCTGGCGGGTGGCCGTACACTACCGCGACTCGGTCGAGGATGCTACAAAAACAGTAGCTGATTGCGCAGCATTGACGCCGGGAGCAGCCTCTTTTCGTGCCAACCTCAACAATGAAACGGCAGTGCGCAACCTACTGCCAACAGTCATTGAAGAATTCGGCCACGTCGACGCGCTGGTCAACAGCGCCTCCACCTTTGAACACGACAACGCCGCCAGCTTCAGTTTTACCGCCATGGAAAAACACATGCGCAGCAACGCGGGCGCGGCCATTTTGCTCAGCCAGGCCCTGCACACCCACATCGCCCAACGCAACCAAACGCAAGACGCCTCTTCCCCCCCCCTCAGTGGCGCGGTGGTCAATCTGCTGGACCAAAAGCTGTGGAACCAGAACCCCGACTTTTTCAGCTACACCCTCTCCAAAGCCGCGCTGGAAGCCGCCACCACCATGCTGGCCCTGGCCTTGAGCCCCAGCCTGCGGGTGGTGGGGGTGGCGCCGGGGCTGACCCTGACCAGCCACATGCTCAACGCAAACAAATTCGCCGCGCTGCACAAACTCTCACCGCTGGGCCGTTCCTCCACCGCGCAAGACGTGGCGGCCACCGTGCTCTTTGCCCTGCAAAACCAGTCCATCACCGGCACCACCCTGCTGGTGGATGGCGGCCAGCACCTGATACGCTTTGAGCGCGATTTTTCCCTGATGTAAGCGGTATTCGACTATGAGCAACACCACAGGCACCCAGACGCTGACACTGACCGGATTGCGCTTCGACGCCAACCTGGGCATCCTGGAATCAGAAAAAACAGCACCCCAGCCCATCCAGGTGGACGCCGAATTGCACCTGGGCTCCCAGCGCCTGCTGCCGCACGACGACGACATCAACCATGTGCTGGACTACCGCAAGGTGCGCCAGATCATCATTAACGAATGCACGGCAGAACACGTCAACCTGCTGGAAAGCCTGATCGGAAAACTGGCCAACCGCCTGATGCAATTGCCCGGCGTGCTGGGTGTGCGGGTCAAAATTGCCAAGCTGGAAATCTTTGACGACTGTGAAGTCGCCATCCGCGTAGAAACCGGCGCGTGGTAAATCGGTAACTGAAGAAAGAGTTTTATGAGTGCAGTCTGGATAGAAAACGAAGTCACCCCCGCCAACGCGGGCAACCTCAAAATCGAACGCGAAACGCACAAGCTGGAAAAACGCCTGTGCCGCCAGGTGGGCCAGGCCATCATCGACTTCAACATGATTGGAGAGGGCGACAGGGTGATGGTCTGCCTGTCCGGTGGCAAGGACAGCTTTGGCATGCTCGACATCCTGCTCAAGCTGCAGGCGCGCGCGCCCGTCAAGTTCGAGCTGATTGCGGTGAACCTGGACCAGAAGCAGCCCGGCTTTCCCGACCATATCCTGCCCGAATACCTCAAAACCCTGGGTGTGCCCTTTCACATCGAGACACAGGACACCTACAGCATCGTCAAAAAAGTGGTGCCCGAGGGCAAAACCATGTGCAGCCTGTGCAGCCGCCTGCGCCGGGGCATCTTGTACCGCGTGGCCGACGAGCTGAAAATCACCAAAATCGCGCTGGGCCACCACCGCGACGACATGCTGCAAACCTTCTTTTTGAACATGTTCTTTGGCGGCAAGCTCAAGGGCATGCCACCCAAGCTGGTCAGCGACGACGGCGGCCACATCGTGATCCGCCCGCTGGCCAATGTGGCAGAGAAAGACCTGATCCGCTGGGCCGAGCACCGCCAGTTCCCCATCATCCCCTGCAACCTGTGCGGCAGCCAGGAGCATTTGCAGCGCAAACAGATCGGCAACATGATCCGTGACTGGGAAAAACAGTACCCCGGACGCTCCGAGACCATGTTCACCGCGCTGCAAA
>MESI01000077.1 GCA_001770935.1 Burkholderiales bacterium RIFCSPLOWO2_12_FULL_61_40
TGCAACGCATGACTCGGGGTCTGAGTGATTCGCCATTTCTTCCCAGTATTGAACTTTCATCAACTACGATCTACCGGCTTACGCTGGCGCACAGCTATAAAAATTATAGCAACAGCAAAAACTCATTCACAATTTTGTGGGCATAGACACTGGCCACTTGCGTGACAAACTGGGCAAAGTCCACATGCGCCGTGTCGTCGGCACGGTCAGAGATAGTGCGCACTGCTGCAAAAGGAATTCCATAGTCGGCGCAGACCTGGGCCACGGCGGCACCCTCCATCTCTACCGCCAGCGGCGCATGCCCATGGGACTGCAGGGATCGCACAATGGCATCGGACTGCTGCACGCCGTTGACAAACTGGTCTCCGCTGGCAATCAGGCCTTGGTGAACTGCGACGGGCATACCTTCCACGCCGCCTGACCGCAGGGCGGCCTGGCAGGCCTGCACCAGCAGCGCGGTCAGCGGCGCATCCCCTTGAAAAACGGTCTGCCCGTACAAAGGCACCTGAAACCGGGGAAACAAGGGGGAAGCATCCATATCGTGCTGCACAAAACCGGTTCCCACCACCACATCCCCGACACGCACCGACGGCCCCACCCCGCCCGCCACCCCGGTGAACAGCACACGTTCCACACCAAAGCCCTCAATCAGGGCGGCCGTGGTGGTCGCCGCCGCCACCTTGCCAATGCGCGAGAGCCCCAGCACCACCGGTTGGCCATGCAGCAGGCCAGACCAGAAAACACGCCCGGCGCGCTGCACCTGCTGTGGATTTTCCAAATGGGCCACCAGGCCCCCCTGTTCTTCGGCGAGGGCACTCAAAATGGCGGTGGGGGGGGCTTGGGTCATGGCGGCGTGGAGTGAAATGTAAAAAAAGAAACAGGCGCAGAGCGTAACCGCCATAAAAAAAGCGGCCCCGGGGCCGCTTTTTCAAAGCATCCCAAGGCCTTTTATTTATCGCGCAACTCGCGGCGCAAAATTTTACCCACCGGGGTTTTGGGCAATTCAGCGCGGAACTCGACCACCTTGGGCTGTTTGTAACCCGTGAGGTTTTCCTTGCAAAATTCGCGCACCTGGGCTTCGGTCAGGGCGGGGTCCTTTTTCACGATCACCAGCTTGACGGACTCTCCCGACTTGGCGTCCACAATACCGACACAGGCGCATTCCATCACCCCCGGCATGGTTGCCAGCACATCTTCAAGCTCGGTCGGATAGACGTTGAAGCCGCTGACCAGGATCATGTCTTTCTTGCGGTCCACGATCTTGAAGAAACCGCGCGCATCCACCACGCCCACGTCGCCGGTCTTGAAGTAGCCATCGGGCGTCATGACCTTGGCCGTTTCGTCGGGCCGCTGCCAATACCCCGCCATCACCTGCGGTCCCTTGATCGCGATTTCACCAGGTTGGCCCATGGGCACCTCTACGCCGTCGTCATCCAGCAGCTTGATCCAGGTGCTCGACACCGGCACACCGATAGATCCTGAATATTCTTTGGACGTCACGGGATTGGAGGTGGCAATGGGCGACGTTTCGCTCAGGCCATACCCCTCGCAAATGGAGCAGCCGGTTTTCTCGAACCAGAGTTTGGCCACTGCGCCTTGCACCGCAGTACCGCCGCCCGGCGACACCAGCAGGTGGCTCCAATCCACTTTATTGAAATCGGGGTGGTTAGCCAACCCGTTGAACAGGGTGTTGACTGCGGGAAAGGTGTGTATCTTGTGTTTGGACAACTCCGCCAGCACCGCGGCCATATCGCGCGGATTCGGAATCAGAATCAGCTTGCCTCCGGCGCGCAAGTTCAGCATCATGCCCACGGTGAAAGCGAAGATGTGGTACAGCGGCAAAGCGCACACCGAGTTCATCTGCTGGTTGGCCGGAATCTTCTTGAGCATGGGTTCGTTCCACACTTCGGCCTGGAGCATGTTGGCCACCAGGTTGCGCTGCAGCAGCACCGCGCCCTTGGAAACACCCGTCGTGCCCCCGGTGTACTGCAACACCGCCACGTCGTCAGGTTTGATTGCCACCTTCTTCAACGTGCCCCCCATGCCCGTGGCAAGCGCAGAGTTGAAGCGTACGGCCGTGGGCAAGGAAAAGGCGGGCACGAGTTTCTTTTTGTTGCGTACCACGTAGTTCACCAGCGCGCCCTTGATGAGCCCCAACTGGTCGCCCATGGCGCACAGCACGATGTGCTTGACCGGCGTGGCGGCCAGGCATTTCTCCAGCGTGACCGCAAAGTTTTCCAGAATCACAATGGCCTTGGCGCCAGCGTCCTTGAGTTGGTGCTCCAGCTCACGGGCGGTGTACAGGGGGTTGACATTGACCAGGGTGAATCCGGCGCGCAGGATGCCAGCCACGGCAATCGGGTACTGCAACACATTGGGCATCATGACCGCCACGCGATCCCCTTTGACCAAACCCAAACCCTGCAGATAGGCCCCAAAAGCCTGGCTGAACTCATCGACTTGCTTGTAGGTTTGCTCCTTGCCCATAAAACTGTAGGCCGCACGGTCTGCGTACTTCTTAAAGCTCTCCTCCATCATCTCCACCACGGAGGCGTATTGGCTCGCGTCGATGTCAGCGGGCACGCCTTGGGGGTAGCTCTTAAGCCAGATGCGGTCTGTCATGGGAATCTCTCCAGAATAGATAAAAAAACACTCGCCGGAATTGTCAATGCTACGGTAACCCGGCTTTGCGGTGTTTTCCCTAATCATTCGGAGGGTCAACGCTCTAAAAAAGCGCCCCCTCCACGCCCACCCGCAAGACCCCCACGCCTGTAGGACTGCCCCCCGCAGGGCCTGCGGGGGGCCCGCACCCCGGTCAAGAAGGTGACGGCCACCCAGGAATCCGGTCAAAAAACTAATGTAAGCTTGACATCAGTTTTCAACTCATTGAGGAGTCGCTTCATGCAGACTGGCGTATCCACTGGAACGACATCGGGCGCACCCACGGTCACCACGACCCCGAAAATGGCGCAGCGCATCGGCGTGCCCAAAGAAATTTTCCCTGGAGAAAAACGGGTTGCCACCATTCCCGAGGTGGTGGAAAAACTCATCAAATTGGGTTTCCAGGTGTCCGTGGAATCCGGTGCCGGTGACGCCGCCAATATGAGCGACGAGGCTTACCGCACAGTCGGCGCCACCGTGGTCGCCGACGCCGCCCAACTGTGGGCGAGCTCCGACATCGTGTTCAAGGTGCGCGCACCCACCGCCGACGAAGTGGCGCTGATGCGCGAAGGCAGCACGCTAATCAGCTTCATCTGGCCTGCGCAAAACCCCGAATTGATGCAGCAATTCGCCGCCAGACAGGTCACCGTACTGGCCATCGACGCCTTGCCGCGCATGCTCAGCCGTGCCCAGAAGATGGACGCCTTAACCTCCATGGCGGGTGTCACCGGTTACCGCGCCGTCATTGAGGCCGCCAACGCCTTTGGCCGCTTCTTCAACGGCCAGATCACAGCGGCGGGCAAGGTTCCACCCGCCAAGGTCTTCATCGCCGGTGCCGGCGTGGCCGGCCTGGCTGCGATCGGCACCGCCGCGGGCCTGGGCGCCATCGTGCGCGCCAACGACACCCGTGCCGAAGTGGCGGACCAGGTTACGTCTTTGGGTGGCGAATTTGTGAAGGTCGAATACGCCGAAGAAGGCGGCGGTGGCGGCGGCTACGCCAAGGTGATGAGCGAGGGCTTCCAGAAGGCCCAGCGGGAGATGTACGCCAAGCAGGCCAAGGAGGTGGACATCATCATCACCACCGCGCTGATTCCCGGCAAACCTGCGCCCAAGCTGATCACCGCCGAGATGGTGCGCTCCATGAAACCTGGCAGCGTGATCGTGGACATGGCCGCTGAACAAGGCGGCAACTGCGAGCTGACCGAGCCCGGCCAGGCGGTCGTCAAACATGGCGTGACCATCGTGGGCTACACCGACCTGGCCTCGCGCCTGTCCAAGCAGTCGTCGACGCTGTACGCGACCAACCTGTTTCGCCTCACCGAAGAGTTGTGCAAAACCAAGGACGGCGTGATCGACGTCAACATGGAAGACGATGCGATTCGCGGCCTGACGGTGGTCAAGCAAGGCAGCATCACCTGGCCTGCTCCCGCACCCAAGCTCCCGCCCGCCCCCGCAGCGGCTGCCAAGCCCGCTGCAGCACCGGCGGCCAAGAAAGGCCACGGCCACGGCGCTCCGAGCGAACCCATGGCGGGCAACAAGCTGGCCATTATGTTTGGCGTATCGGCGGCGCTGTTCTGGTTTGTCGGTGCCAACGCACCGGCAGCTTTTTTGGCGCACTTCACCGTGTTTGTGCTGGCGTGTTTTGTCGGCTACATGGTGGTGTGGAATGTGAAACCCGCCCTGCATACGCCGCTGATGAGTGTCACCAACGCCATCAGCAGCATCATTGCCATTGGCGCGCTGGTGCAGATTGCGCCGCCGTTTGCGGAGGTCGTGAACCGCCCCGACGGCTGGATACGCGGCCTGGCGGCGGCTGGCATTGTGCTGACCGCCATCAATATGTTCGGCGGCTTCGCCGTGACCCAGCGCATGCTGGCCATGTTCCGTAAATAAGGAAGAAGACCCATGTCTACCAGTCTGGCAACGGTCTCCTACATTGGAGCCACCATCCTTTTCATTCTGAGCCTGGGCGGCCTGTCCAACCAGGAAACCTCCCGGCGCGGCAATCTGTACGGCATGATCGGCATGGCCCTGGCCGTGCTGGCCACCGTGTTCGGCCCCCAGGTCAGCAGCGCGGGTTACGGCTGGATCATCGGCGCCATGCTGGTGGGCGGCTCCATTGGCCTGTACGCGGCGCGCACCGTGCAAATGACGCAGATGCCCGAGTTGGTGGCGCTGATGCACAGCATGGTCGGCCTGGCTGCCATGCTGGTGGGTTATGCCACTTTCATCGATCCGCAGGCGTCCGCCGGTTTTACCGGCGCAGCCAAGGCCATCCACGAGATGGAAATTTACATCGGCGTGTTCATTGGCGCGGTCACTTTCTCCGGCTCCATCATCGCGTTCGGCAAGCTTTCCGGCCGCATTGGCGGCAGCCCGCTGCTGCTGCCCGGACGCCACTGGATGAACCTGACCGGCTTGCTGGTGGTGATCTGGTTCGGGCGCGCCTTCCTCAATGCCCATTCCATCGAAGAGGCCATGGTGCCCATCGCCGTGATGACCGTGGTTGCGCTGCTGTTTGGTATCCACATGGTCATGGCGATTGGCGGTGCGGACATGCCGGTGGTGGTGTCCATGCTCAACAGCTACTCCGGCTGGGCCGCAGCGGCCACCGGCTTCATGCTGTCCAACGACCTGCTGATTGTGGTGGGCGCTTTGGTGGGCTCCAGCGGCGCGATTCTGTCCTACATCATGTGCAACGCCATGAACCGCAGCTTTATCAGCGTGATTGCGGGCGGCTTTGGCACCACCAGCGTCGCCAAGAAACCAGCCGGTGATGCGGCACAACCCGCGGGTGAGGTGACACCCGTGAACGCAACAGAAACCGCCGAACTGCTGCGCGAAGCCAAGAACGTGGTCATCGTGCCCGGCTACGGCATGGCGGTGGCACAAGCCCAGCACACGGTGTTCGAAATCACCAAGTACCTGCGCGAAAAGGGCGTCAATGTGCGCTTTGGCATCCACCCGGTGGCAGGCCGCATGCCCGGCCATATGAACGTGCTGCTGGCCGAGGCCAAGGTGCCCTACGACATCGTGTTTGAAATGGACGAGTTGAACGCAGACTTCCCCGACACCGATGTGGCCATGGTGATTGGTGCCAACGACATCGTCAACCCCGCCGCGCAGGACGACCCGGGTAGCCCGATCGCCGGCATGCCGGTGCTCGAAGTCTGGAAGGCCAAGACCTCCATCGTGATGAAACGCAGCATGGCCTCGGGCTACGCCGGCGTAGACAACCCGCTGTTCTACAAAGACAACAACCGCATGCTGTTTGGCGACGCCAAGAAGATGCTGGACGAAGTGTTGACCGCGCTGAAAGCCTGATGCCCCATGGCACACCTTGAGCGCTGGAAGCCCAGCGTGACCGTAGCGGCCGTCATTGAAAACGACGGTCGTTTTCTTTTGGTGGAAGAACACACGCCCGAAGGACTGCGGCTGAACAACCCGGCCGGGCATCTGGACCCGGGGGAGTCGCCCGAGCAGGGCTGCATACGGGAAACACTGGAAGAAACCGCCCACCAATTCACCCCAACGGCCTTGGTTGGCGTCTACCTGTCCCGGTTTCAACGAGGCACGGACGACATCACCTACCTGCGTTTTGCCTTTTGCGGCGCCTTGGGGGCGTTCGATGCCAGCCGCCCCCTGGACACCGGCATTGTGCGCACCGTCTGGATGACAGCCGACGAAATTCGCCAAAGCACTGCCCGCCACCGCAGTCCCCTGGTGCTGCAGTGCATGGAAGACTATGTGAAGGGCCAGCGCTTCGCCCTGGCCCTGGTCCACACCGATCCCTGTGTGCTGCAGACTTCACTTTCGCTACAAAATTCATAGCTGTTTACGCACTATTTACGGGGGCCAGAGGCCAATTTGGCACTTAATCGCGGCCCCACCCATCCCGATTAGAATTCGGGTATGAGCAAGCAACGCATTGTGGTGGGTCTGAGCGGTGGTGTAGATTCTGCAGTCACCGCCCATCTATTGAAACAGCAGGGCCATGAGGTCATCGGCATCTTCATGAAGAACTGGGAGGATGACGACCAGGACGATGAAAACGGCAAATACTGCTCGTCCAACATCGATTTTGTCGACGCCGCCGCCGTCGCCGATGTGCTGGGTATCGAGATCGAACACGTCAACTTTGCCGCCGAATACCGGGACCGCGTGTTCTCCGAGTTCCTGCGCGAATACCAGGCCGGGCGCACGCCCAACCCCGATATCCTGTGCAATGCCGAGATCAAGTTCAAAGCCTTCCTGGACCACGCTTTTGCGTTGGGGGCCGAGAAAATTGCCACCGGTCACTACGCCCGCGTCCGCCTGAACGCGGCCACGGACAGCCACGAATTGCTCAAAGGCTTGGACCCGTCCAAGGACCAAAGCTACTTTTTGCACCGCCTGAACCAGGCGCAGCTGTCCAAAACCCTGTTTCCCGTGGGCGAGTTGCACAAAACGGAAGTGCGGCGCATTGCCGACGAGATTGGCCTGCCCAATGCCAAGAAGAAGGACTCCACCGGTATCTGCTTTATTGGCGAACGGCCGTTTCGCGAGTTCCTGAACCGCTACATCTCCAAGGAACCCGGCCCCATCAAGGACGCCAAGGGCCGCACCATTGGCCAGCATGTGGGCCTGTCGTTTTATACGCTGGGGCAGCGCCAGGGCCTGGGCATCGGGGGCCTCAAGGCCAAAGGGGCACAGAAAGGCGGAGGCGAACACACGCCCTGGTTTGTCGCCCGCAAGGACATGCAGGCCAACACCCTGTGGGTGGTGCAGGGGCACGACCACCCGTGGCTGCAATCCCTGTCACTGGAGGCGCAGGACGCCAGTTGGGTGGCCGACACGCCGCCGCCCGTGGGCCTGCTGGCGGCCAAAACCCGCTACCGGCAAAGCGATGCGGCTTGCGCGCTGACGCGCGCTACCGGGGCCGAGTTCACTCTCGCGTTCCAGGACGCCCAATGGGCCGTGACACCCGGCCAATCCGCCGTGCTGTACGACGGCGAAGTGTGCCTGGGCGGCGGTGTGATTGCGTCAACCCATGCGGGCGAGTAGGGTTTCCATATCCTTGACCATCTGGTCGAGTCCGGCCTTTTGTTCGGCGTCGGGGCGGATGCGCGACTCCAACTCCTGCTCCATGAAGCACACCGTCATGCGCAAATAGGTGCTGTCGAGCGCCTTGCGCACTGCGGCAAACTGCTGCCCGATCTTCAAGCAGCTTTCCCCCTCCTCCACCATGCGCTGGATCCCCCGGATCTGCCCCTCGGCACGGCGCAGGCGGTTGAGGACATCGGTGCGGGCTTCGGATTTGTTCAGTACGGTCATGGCGCAGTTTTCATCACTTTGGGATTCGGACGCTCCATTTTCGCCCATGATGGTCCTTGGTTCAACGTCCGCAGGAGGAACCTGCATCGGGCACCCCGAGTTTGCGCAGCAAAATTCCAGGGGGACAGAAGTTGGTGAAGCCGGACTGGAACAGGTTGAAGCCCACAAAGGCGGTGAAGGCCAAGGCCCATTGGCTGTAGAACAGGGGGCTTCCCTCTACCCCCAGAGCGAGCGACAGCATGACAAAAAAGCCAGCCATGATGCGGATGTAACGGTCAACGGTCATAAAAACACTCCTTGGTAAAAAGATTTGGGAAATCCTGAAAATTGGGATCGTTGGGGCGGATGTGGCCGGTGAAGCCCCGACCGCCTTAGGCGCGCGATTCCATACGGCGCCGGTACAGCGCGTAATACAGGACGGGGATCACCACCAGCGTGAGCAGGGTGGACACCAGAATGCCAAAAATCAGGGAAACGGCCAGACCGTTGAAGATGGGGTCGTCCAGAATAAAGAAGGCCCCAACCATGGCGGCCAGACCGGTCAGGGCAATCGGCTGCGCCCGCACTGCAGCCGACTGCAACACGGCGTCCTTGAAGGCCAGACCCTGGCGGACCTGCAGCTCGATAAAGTCCACCAGCAAAATCGAATTGCGCACGATGATGCCTGCCAGTGCGATCATGCCGATCATGGAGGTGGCCGTGAACTGCGCACCCAGCAATGCATGGCCCGGCATCACGCCGATGATGGTGAGCGGAATAGGCGCCATGATGACCAGGGGCGTGAGGTAGCTCTTGAACTGCGCCACCACCAGCAAATAGATCAGGATCAGGCCCACGCCGTAGGCCGCCCCCATGTCCCGGAAGGTGTCATAGGTGATTTGCCATTCGCCATCCCATTTGATGGCGTACTGCCGATAGGGGTCTGCGGGCTGCTTGATCCAGTATTCGCCTGTATCTTCATGTTGGGCTTGTGCGGCATCGGCCAGCTTGCCGCGGATGGCAAAGAGGCCGTACAGGGGCGAGTCCAGTTTGCCCGCCATGTCGCCAAACACATAGCTCACACCCAGCATGTCCTTGGTGTACAGCGGCTTGTCGATCACACCGTGCTCTAGCTGCACCAGTTCGGACAGGGGCACCAACTGGCCGTTGCCTGCGCGCATAGGCAACGCCAGAATCGCATCCAGGCCGACCTGGCTTTCCAGTGGCAACTGCAGGCGCACCGGCACCGGGTACTTGGATTGCTGGTCGTGCAAATAGGCGGCATCGGTGCCGGACAAGGCGGCAGACACCGTCTGGGCAATAGCGGCCACGGGAATACCCAGGGACTCCGCCCGCTGGCGGCGCACCCGCAAAAAGGCGCGTGCAGCGTCTTCCCGCAAACTGCTGTCTACACCCACGATGTCGGCGGTGTCTCCAAAGGTCTTGGCAAGTTGCGCCGCGCGTTTTTGGCGACCCGCTTCGTCGGGACCGTACACCTCCGCCACCAGGGGTGACATCACTGGCGGACCGGGCGGCACCTCCACCACCTTGATGCGGGCGTGGTGTTTGGCGCCAATGGCTTCCAGCCCTGGGCGCAGGCGCTGGGCAATGGCATGGCTTTTTTCACTGCGGTGGTGTTTGTCCACCAGATTCACCTGCAAATCACCCTGCTCGACGTCGGAGCGCAGGTAGTACTGGCGAACCAGGCCGTTGAAGGTAATGGGCGATGCCGTGCCCGCATAGGCCTGCAAATTCACCACCTCGGGCTGCTGGGCCAGAAAGGCACCCAGGTCCTGCAAGGTGGCGGCGGTGTCTTCCAAGGGGGTGCCGGCAGGCATGTCCACCACCACCTGGAACTCGCTCTTGTTGTCGAAGGGCAGCATCTTCAGCACTACCCATTGCACCATCGTCAGCCCCACCGACAGCACCAAGGCTGCGAGGATGCCTGCCAGCAGCAACCAGCGCTTGCGCGCGCTGTTGAGCAGCGGACTCAGGATGGAGTTGAAGAGCTTTTGAATTTTGGAGACAGACAGACCGGAATGGCCATCCACGCCCAGGCCATGGCCATGGCCTGGGCCATGCCCGTGTTCTCGCATGAACTTCAGTGCCAGCCAGGGCGTGACAGTGAAAGCGATCGCCAGCGAAATGGCCATGCCCAGGCTGGAGTTGATCGGAATCGGACTCATGTAAGGCCCCATCAGGCCGGACACAAAAGCCATGGGCAGCAGGGCGGCAATCACCGTGAGCGTGGCCAAAATGGTAGGGCCGCCCACCTCGTCGACCGCCTTCGGAATAATGTCTTTCAGCCGCGCGCCCGGCTTGAGCTGCTGGTGCCTGTGGATGTTTTCCACCACCACAATCGCATCGTCCACGAGAATGCCAATCGAAAAGATCAGCGCGAACAGCGACACCCGATTCAGGGTGAATCCCCAAGCCCAGGAGGCAAACAGGGTTGCGGTCAAGGTCAGGATGACGGCCGCCCCCACGATGAGCGCCTCACGCCGGCCCAGCGCAAAGCCCACCAGCAAAATCACCGATCCGGTGGCGAAAGCCAGCTTCTGGATGAGTTTGTTGGCCTTTTCCGCAGCTGTTTCGCCATAGTCGCGCGTCACGGTGGCTTCCATATTGCCGGGAATCACGGTGTTGCGCAGTGACTCCAGGCGGCTGCGTACCGCGCGGGAGACATCCACCGCATTCTCCCCCGGTTTTTTGGTCACGCTGATGGTGACCGCGCCAAAGGTCTGGCCAGCAACCATGGCGCCGTCCTGCGGTGTTGCATCACCTTGCGCCGATGCGGCGCCCGGGGTGTACCAGACGTAACGTCGCGCCTGCTGGGCCCCCGTGCTGATGGAGGCGACATCGCGCAAATAGACCGGCTTGCCCTGGCTGGTGCCGACCACCAAGTCCCCCACTTCCTCTTCGTTTTTGAGGAATTCTCCGACTTCCACCGTCAGCATTTGGGAGGTGGCTCCCGCCTGGGCCGGCACAATCACCGCACCTGCGGGCATACCGAAATTGGCAGCGGCCACCGTTTTCTTCAAGCCCAACAAGTCCACACCGCGTGCGCGTAAACGGGCAGGGTCCACACGCACCTGAATGGCACGCCCCGGCCCACCCAGGGTCTGTACTTCGCGTACACCCGCAACCGCCTTGAGTTCCGCTTCCACGGAGTGCGCCACCGCCTCCAGGTCCAAAGCCGAGAGACCTTCCTTGCTCCACAAAGTCACGGCGACCACCGGCACATCATCAATACCCTTGGGTTTGACGATGGGCGTGAGCGTGCCCAGGTCACGGGGCAGCCAATCCTGATTGGCATTCAGGACGTCATACAAGCGCACCAGCGCCTCGGTGCGCGGCACCCCCACCTTGAACTGGACGGTCAGTACCGCCAGACCTGGCCTTGCCACCGAATACGTGTGTTCAATACCGGCAATCTGCCCCAGCGTCTGCTCCGCCGGGCGGGCCACCATGTTTTGCACATCCACACTGCTGGCCCCCGGAAAGGGAATCAGCACATTGGCCATGGTGACATTGATTTGCGGCTCCTCTTCCCGCGGCGTCACCAGCACGGCAAACAGCCCCAGTAGAAGCGCCACCAATGCCAACAAGGGCGTCAGGGCGTTGGACTGAAACGCTGCCGCAATGCGGCCCGATAGACCCAAGGGGGTGCTGGTTTTCATGGCACTCTCACTTCTTGGTGTTCATAGGCGTGGCATGGGCAAGCCCCGCCCGCACGGGGTCCAGCGCAACTACCTCGCCTGCCAAAACTCCGGCCAACACCTCCACCCCATCCGCACCCTGCGCTGCCCCCAGGCGCACTGCACGCAAGGAAAAGCCATTGCCAGCCACCACATACACGGCGGTGAGCTCGCCACGGCGCACCACAGCCGCTTGCGGCAGCACCAATTTGGATGCGGCACCGCCCTGGGCCTGTTCAAAGCGAATGCGCACCTGCTGTCCAGGCAGCAGATTGGCGCTATCCCTGGCAGGAAGGTCCAAACGCCATTCGGTAGTTTGGGAGACCGGGTCGGCCGACGGAACCACGCTGCGACTGATGGGTGCAATCCATCGGTCCCGCCCGTTGCCATCTTCTATTTGCACAGTGGTTTGGGTGGCTGCACGAACCATCTGGGTACGCGAACCCGGCACCTGCGCCACGGCACGCAGAGGCTGTGGTGCATAGATGGTGACCAGCGGCACCCCAGGTACCGCCAGGTCGCCAGCCTGCACATGGGTTTGCAGCACCCAGCCATCGTAGGGTGCGTTGACCCGCGTGAAACCCTGCGAAATACCGGACTGCCTGGCGGCGGCGGCGGCCTGCTCCCGCATGGCCAGACTGCTCTGGTACTGCGCATCTGCGGTATCCAGCGCGGCCTTGCTCACAAACCCTTTGCC
The DNA here is from genome assembly GCA_001770935.1 of Burkholderiales bacterium RIFCSPLOWO2_12_FULL_61_40. GTDB lineage: Bacteria > Pseudomonadota > Gammaproteobacteria > Burkholderiales > Burkholderiaceae_C > Allorhodoferax. The sequence continues at coordinate 12,349 of MESI01000077.1, forward strand.
TTGCAAATCCCGGGTGCGCTCCAGATGGGCCTGGGCATTGCGCAGCTCGGCTTGCGCCTGGTTGATCTGGGCCTGGCCTTTTTGCACACCCACCAAAGCTTCACGGTCATCGATAGTGGCCAGCAATTGGCCCGCCCGTACCCGGTCCCCGGCCTTGACCTGCAAAGTGGCAATCCGACCGGACGCCTGGGCAGACAAGGTGCTTTGCCTGACCGCTTGAATCACGCCGTCAGTTTCATACACGGAACCAACCACCCTGGCCTGGGCAACCACGGTGGGAATTGCATTCGATTGGGCCATTGCAGGTGCTGCCAACATGGCCATCACCAGCCAGTTTCGATACGCGCCACAGGTCAGCAAGCGGTGAACAGCAAAAGGAAAATTTAAAAATTTCATACCATCTCCTAGATACCGTATGCAGTATATATGCATACCCCACAGGGTATCAAGAGAATTCGAAACTTTCCCGGAAACGGAGCGTGATTCAATAACCCGACCGCGACCCGAAGGCCACACGCCGTCCTCTCCTGAACGCAGGCTCGCAAAAATCGCGGGGCCTTTTTCGTGAAATTCATCACACCCCAAGTAGCCCAAGTAAAAAAGTGCGGCTAGACTGCATGGCAGTGTTACCCCCTCCCTGCAAACGCCCCACATCCAGCGGTTCAACGCCCAAACAAACTGCATAATTGCACTGCGATCTTTGGCCCGGCGGGGGATCACACGCCTGAGAAAAATTATGTTTTACGTTGTCCGACATGCTGACGGTGCCATCCAGTCCGTATCCAGGCTGCCGCAGCCCGGCTGCGAACCCATCGATGAGCACCACCCGGATATCCAGCTCTTTTTCAATGGAGGCGAAGCCGCACCTGCGTTCAATGCGGTCGACGCGGATTTTGTTCGGGTCATCGAAGACTTGATTGATACTCTCATCATGAAAAACGTGATCCGCCATACCGACTTGCCTGCGGCAGCCCAGAAAAAACTCATGCTGCGAAAGGGCCTGCGCAACCGTGTGCAGGGTGCCTTGAATCTGTTTGGTGGCGACGACCAGGTTCTGTAGCGCCATGTCTACCATCCCCCTTCAATCCAGCGTTGGGCGACACAGTGACTGGCGCCTGGGCGAACACAGCGTCCACTTTGATCCGTTGCTGGACAGTGTGGTGGCCATCGCCAGAATCTTTGGGGTTTCCACCACACGGGAGGCCCTGTCAGCTGGACTGCCGCTGGAAAGCAATCTGATTACACCGGCCCTCTTGCCAAGGGCCGCAGCGCGCGCGGGGCTGACCGTGAGATTGGCGCGCCGTGCATTGAACGATTTGCGACCAGGGCTCTTGCCCGTGATCTTGCTGCTGAAAGACAAGCAGGCCTGCATCTTGCTGGAGTGGCTTGACACGGGCTGCGCGCGGGTACGTTTTCCGGAAAGTGGCGAATCGGCCGATGTTCTCAGCCGGGAAGAACTGGAATCCCTTTACGCCGGGGTCGTTTTTTTCGTCCGCCCGGTGTTCAATTTTGACCAGCGCGCACCGGGCTCCGGACAAATCAAGGCACGGCACTGGTTTTGGGGGGTGGTGGTGCAAAACTGGCGCTTGTACCGCGACAGTCTTTTGGCCGCCTTGGTTATCAACCTGTTCGCTTTGGCGATGCCCATGTTTACCATGACGGTGTATGACCGTGTGGTCCCCAATCGGGCCGAGGAAACACTGTGGGTGCTCACCATTGGTGTGCTGCTGATGATGGTGTTCGACACCGTCTTGCGGGTGTTGCGCGCGTACATTCTGGACACCGCTGGCAAACGGATTGACGTCACCCTGTCAGCCAACATCATGGGGCGGGTTTTGGGGCTCAGAATGGCGGACAGACCGGCGTCTGTCGGCTCGTTTGCTGCCAATTTAAGGGCCTTTGAGTCCGTACGCGACTTTGTTGCTTCGGCCTCCATCACCACGCTGGTGGACATCCCCTTCGTTCTGGTGTTTCTTGGCGTGATTGCATGGATTTCACCGTGGCTCATGATTCCTGTCGTGCTGTGTATCGTGTGCCTGCTGGTGGCGTCCATGGTGGTCCAGCAGAAGATGCAGGAGTTGGTGGAAGTCACGCAACGTGCATCGGCCCAGCGCAATGCCACCTTGGTTGAGAGTCTGGTGGGCATCGAAACCATCAAATTCATGGTGGCTGAAAGCAGCTTTCAACGCAAATGGGAACACTCCACCGTGTTTCTCGCACAAACCGGCACCCAACTGAAGCTGCTCTCTTCCGTCATCATGAATATGGCGCAAACGCTGCAGCAACTGGTGTCGGTCGGCGTTCTGGTAGTGGGCGTATACCTGCTTATGGACAACCAGATCAGCATGGGCGCGATCATTGCCGCGTCCATGCTGGCGGGACGGGCGATGGCACCGTTTGGACAAGTTGCAGGCCTCCTGATGCAGTTCCACCACGCAAAAAACGGCTTGGCATCCATCGCCACCCACATGCAAACACAGCCCGAACGCGCAGACGATGCGCCGTTTTTGCACCGCGAAGGGTTCCAGGGAACCATTGAGTTCAAAAATGTGAGCTTTACGTACCCCGGCCAACAGCAAGCGGTTTTAAGCAGGGTGTCCTTCAAAATCCACGCCGGAGAGCGGGTGGCGTTCATTGGCCGTGTGGGTTCGGGAAAATCCACTCTGCAGCGACTGATCCTGGGGCTGCACCAGCCCTCCGAAGGTGCAATTCTGATTGATGGAATTGATTTGCGTCAGATTGACCCTGCGGAATTGCGCAGAGCCGCCGGCTTTGTATCGCAAGACGTCAGTCTTTTTTACGGCACACTGAAGGAAAACATCGCATTGGGAGCCCCGTTTGCCGATGACCAGGACATCATTGCCGCCGCGGAGATTGCCGGAGTCACAGAGTTCGCAAACCGCCATCCACGGGGGTTTGACATGTCTATCGGAGAGCGGGGGGAATCGTTGTCAGGCGGCCAGCGCCAAGCGGTAGGGATTGCCCGAGCGGTGCTGAATGATTCACCCATCTTGTTGCTGGATGAGCCCAGCAGCGCCATGGACCACCAAAGTGAAGATTTGCTCAAGGCACGTTTGCGCCGGTTCACGACGGGCAAGACGGTTGTTTTGGTTACACACCGCACCTCCCTGCTGGAGCTGGTGGACCGCCTGATCGTGGTTGACAACGGCCAAATCATGGCAGATGGCCCCAAAGCCCAAGTGGTTGAGGCGCTGCAAGGCGGCAGAATCGGAAGAGCCAATTGATGGAAACTACGGCATCCTCTTCACGCGCCAGGAAAGTCTGGAATCGCTTTTACTGCGGGTGTTCCAGATGGATGGATGCGGGGATGAAGGCACTCGCAGGCCAACAGCAGGATCTGGACGGCGATTTCGATGCCAATGCGGATTGGGCCATCGCAGAGCAAACGCCAAGAGGCGCGCGGATTGTCGTCTGGCTGAGTTTTGCGGCGGTGCTGACACTCATTGTGTGGGCTGCTTTTGCGGTTCTGGATGAAGTAACCCGCGGCGAAGGAAAGGTCATCCCCACCCGGCAAATACAAATTTTGCAGAGCCTGGATGGAGGCATTGTTTCCGAAATACTGGTCAAAGAAGGCCAAAGCGTCAAAATTGGAGACTTGCTGCTGAAAGTCGATCCGACGCGAATGGTGTCTTCGTTGCGCGAGAACCGATCGCAGTACTTGTCGCTACTGGCCAAGGCGGCGCGTCTGCAGGCACTGGCAGACAGTGGCCGATTCATTCCACCGCCAACGGTTGTCCAGGAAGCACCAGAAATCATCGTACAGGAGCGCGCGCTCTATGCGTCGCGGCGGGCCGAGCTGGACGCCACCATTGGGGTATTCCGACAACAGGCATCGCAACGCTCCCAAGAACTGATTTCCGCCAAAGCACGCCGTGAACAAGCCGCCCAAAGTTACACACTGACCGCCAGGGAACTGGAGATGACGCGCCCCTTGGTCAAAACAGGTGCCGTTTCTGATGTTGATCTGTTGCGACTGGAACGGGATGTCGCCCGGTACCGGGGTGAACGCGACAGCGCGAACTCGGACATTCCCAGACTGGAGTCCTCGGTTCTCGAAGCGAGCCGAAAAATGCAGGAGGTTGAGCTGACCTTCCGCAACATTGCACGGTCTGAGCTCAGCGAAGTCAATGCAAAAATTAGCGCCCTTTCCGAAGGCAGTGCCGCCCTGGAAGACCGGGTCAACCAAACGGAGATTCGATCTCCCGTCAATGGAACCGTCAAACAACTCAAAGTCAACACCGTCGGGGGCGTCGTGCAACCCGGCAAGGATGTTATTGAACTGGTCCCCTCGGACGATGCATTGCTACTGGAAGCACGGGTGCTGCCAAAGGACATCGCCTTTCTGCGCCCCGGCCAAAAGGCATTGGTCAAATTCACTGCGTACGATTACTCCATCTATGGCGGCCTCGACGCCACACTGGAGCACATCAGCGCCGATAGCGTCCTGGATGAAAAAGGAAATGCCTATTTTCTGGTCCGCGTCCGTACATTGTCCACCACCATTGGCCCCCATAAATTCCCCATCATCCCAGGCATGGTCGTGGAAGTTGACATCCTGACCGGGAAAAAATCCGTGCTCTCGTATTTACTGAAACCTATCTTGAGGGCCAAGGCAAAGGCAATGACTGAACGATGACCCGTGCACCCCACCTCCTATTTGTTTCGGCTGACGCAGGACTACTGAACCACTGGCGGCACGCCCTTGACAGACGCGCTGCGGCAACCCATTCCCGCTTCATGGATTTGCAGCCGCCTGCAAGCAGTGGCGATACGGTGGTGTGGCTCGATTTGTCCGTGCCAGACATCGCCGCCTGGACGCACCCGGCCTGGATGAAGCTGATAAATACTCAGCAAATAAAGGTTGTGGCAGCCAGCTCCAACCCCAATGACAATGAAGCCATCCAGGCGCTGGACGCCGGTTGTGCAGCCTACTGCCATGCATTTGCCAACGCCGCCACCCTCCTGCAAGTCAAAGAGGTGGTCCAGGCGGGACATGTCTGGATTGGCCCCACACTCATGCAGCGCCTGATTCACAGCGCCAATCGGACCGCCCCCTCCAACACCCCAAGGGGAATGGATTGGGACATTGGCCTGACCCAAAGGGAGCGGGAGGTTGCCGTTTTGGCTGCGAATGGGGCATCCAACCATGTCATATCACAGGACTGCAAAATTTCGGAAAGAACCGTCAAGGCCCATCTCAGTGCGGTATTCGACAAGTTGAACCTGACCGACCGCCTTCAACTGGCATTGCGGGTCCACGGTATTCATTAAGTACCCGAACTACCCAAAAACCTGTACTTGAGGACAATAGCGCATCGCCTTGCGGCACTTTACATTCAGCGAATCTATTTTTCGCTCAATTCTGGAGTCCCGTATGGCAGCCAATCAAGTTTTCGCCCAAGCCCGTGGTGTTATCGTAGCTTTGCAAGGCAAAGCATGGGTGGTCAATACGGACGGCGTGCGCATTGCACTCAAGGTGGGGGACGAAATTCAAGAGGGCCAGCAAGTCATCACAGAAGACGGGACACGTCTTGAGCTGGCACTGCCCAACGGCCAGCCCTTGATGATTGCCGCAGGCCGTGAACTGCTGATTGACGCCAACCTCCTGGGTACCGCATCCACGGACAAAACAGAAGCCGCACTGAAAGACCTCAACAGCGGATCTGAGCAAATTGCAAAAGTGCTCGCGGCAGGCGGTGATCTATCCACAGAAATGGATCCAACCGCGGCCGGCTTAGACGGTGGCAATGCCAGTAAATCACATAGTTTTGTGCGAATCCTTCGGGTTTCGGAGGAAATCAACTCATTTACCCCTACGCAGGATACGGCACCAACGATCTCAGATCAGCCCCATTTTGACGCGATTGATGCAGACACCAGCGCCGTCACCGCCCCGACCGTCAGCGCCGTGCGCGACGACATCGGCGCGCTCCAGGGCGCCGTCACCACCAGCGGCTTCAGCGACGACAAACGCCCGGCCATCGAAGGCACCGCCCCGATCAACACCACCATCAAGGTCTACGACAACGGCGTGCTCCTGGGCAGCACCACCGTCAACGCCAGCGGCCAATGGAGCCTGACCCCAGCGGCCGATCTTGCCGACGGCGTGCACAACATCACCGCCACAGCGACCAACACCGCCGGCACCGTCAGCCCGCCGACCGCCGCCTACAGCGTCACCGTCGACACCGTGGCCCCGCTCGCCCCGGCCATCCCCGGCGCAGCCGACGACGTGGGCGCCGTGCAGGGCGCACTCGCCAACAACGCGACAACCGACGACACTCGGCCGACCTACTCAGGGAAAGCGGAGCCGGGCGCAGCAGTCAATGTTTATGACAACGGCGTCCTGATTGGTTCATCTGCGGTGTCGGCGGATGGCAGCTGGGTCTTTACGCCGACGACGCCACTGTCGGAAGGGGCGCATGTTCTAAGCGCCACCCAGACTGATGCTGCAGGCAATACCAGCAGCCTGAGCGATGTATTGCGATTCACCGTCGACACCACCACCCCCGGCGGCCCCGGCACGGCCACGCCGCAGCCGGTGCTCAGCATTGCGGAAGCCGCAGGCGGCGTCTCGGCAGCAGAAAACCTGGACGGCGTACAG
>MESI01000078.1:0-58911 GCA_001770935.1 Burkholderiales bacterium RIFCSPLOWO2_12_FULL_61_40
CCTCGCGGTGTACAGCGCATGACTCGGGGCCAGAGTGATTCCGCTATTTCTTCCCTGTATTGAACTTCCATCAACTACGATCTACCGGCTTACGCTGGCACACTAGCTGCCTGCGCAGCATCTATAAGGGCTATGTGCCAAAATGGCATGTCATTCAACCCCTTCAGGAATCCACCCATGTCCCGCCAAAGTGTTTGGGCGACCAAGGTTGCCGCGCTGATCCAGAGCGGCAACAGCCAGGCAGCGCTGGCCCAAATCAAAGTGGCCCCGACCATCAAAGATGTACAGCAGCTGCGCGCCCTGCTCACCGCAGCCAAGGTGCTCACGCGTCATCCCAACATCGATACCGCAACCAACGACCAGATCGCAGCGCTCGCGGGCTCCCGTTTGCACCGCGCACCCTGAGAGCGCATGACACCGCCATCCAAAATATTGCCGGGACCCCACCGGCCTGAATTGATTCGCCAGGAAGTTCTGGCCGATATTCTTGAAGCGACAGGCGAACGTTGTCCACACCAGACTGCCTTGTTTTTAGGCGGGCAACGCTTGAGCTACCACGCCCTGAATGCCCAAGCCGATCAGGTGGCGCCCGGCTTGAGCCGTGGCATCGACTTGCTGGCGGTGCAGGTCGGCTTTGCAAAAAACAGTGCCGACACATGGGACCATAGCCACCACATACTGAGTTGAGCACACCTCATCGACACCAATTGACACATGCGGATTGCCTTTGCAAGCAATATTCCTTGAATTTGGACCGAATCTTTGCAGTCAATCCCAAACCCCAAAGGTCGCCCGGCATTTCACTCCAGAAGGAACATCAAGTTGCTTGTTCGGCATTTCCAGAAACACGGCAAAGGTGCCACTCGCTGCATCGACGAGTTTGTCGGTGGTTTTGACTACTGCTTTGTATTTCCCTCCAATCGGCAATTCAGGCACAACATCCACTGTCATGCCAGGCTTGGGGCGACCAAAAGCAGACATAGGCAAAATCACACGGACTCTCAGTGGATCAAGTTGCGCCAGTTTAAGAATGGCTTTCTTTACGCCACTCGGTTCAACAATTTCACCGGGGTAAAGCAGCTGATCGACCACAATGCCATCAAATGGACTTCGAATCATCCGCAAATTCAACAAGCTGACTTGTTGCTGGTACTCAAAGCTAGCCTGCTGGCGTGACTCCTGGGCGACCAGCAATTCCGAGCGGGCAAGCTGCAATTCAGCTTCAGCATCATCACTCTCTTGCATAGACCCAAGGTGCTCGGTCGCCATTTCCTTGCGTCGAACAAACTTGCGCTGGGCAAACTCAATTTTATTTTTCGCGGCCTCCGTCGGTCCCAGTGCGCCTGACTTGAATTTTGCCAAATCTGCAGCGGCGGTTTCCGCCTTGCTTTCTAGGGACGCGACGATCTGCCCTTTTGAAACCCGCTCCCCCCGTTTAACATTTACTTTCTCAAGCAGCCCGCCTGTAGGACTACCCACTTCCACCGCTTGCGCAGGTTCAATTAAGCAGTCGAAATTTGCTGCATGGATATTTGCGGTCGTCAGCAGCCCACATAGAACGGCATAAAATCTGGCACTCTTGCTAGGCTCAATCTTCAGCATTCATCACCTGTTTGATAGTTGTCATTGAAATCTGGCGGATATAACCGCAACGCATAATAAGCAAAAAACAATCGAAACATGGATTTGTTTCGCCTTAAAAACCTGTGACCCAGTTAGCATGAAATGACAGCGTTTGTCTTTGGCCGAGGTTGGGCTGCCCGGCCATCCCGTAAGGCCGCACTGAGCGCAGCATTGCTATTTGCCGTGATAGCTTCGCCAAGCGCTCAGGCGCAGTCGTTCTTAACGATTTGGCAAACCACCCGTGCCAATGAACCAACTCTGCAAGCGTCCAGATTTAATCTGGTTGCAGCAGAAGAGCGCACAATTCAGGCTGCTGCAGCGTTGCTACCACAGCTCAGCGCAACCTACTCCAAAAACCAAAATCTACGCAACTACCAGCAGGTACAAGAACCCAGCACTGTCACTCAAGAGCATTTCGGTACAACGACTAGCGCGGTGAATCTGACACAACCTCTTTGGCGCAGCGCCAGTCGGCACGCTTGGACACAAGCAGAAGACGGCCAGCGGCAGGCGCGTCATCAGCTAGCGGGAACAGAGCAGGAGCTTGCAACCCGATTTATAACCACATGGTTCGACCTCATGGCCGCACGCGATACGGTGCATTTCGCAAGCGGACAAATCAAAGCAAGCCAACTGCAACTTAATATTCATCAGCGCGGATTAGTACTCGGCATCAGCAATGAGGTGCAACGCGACGACGCAGCAAGCAAGCACGAGCAGGCTTTGGCCGAACTAGTCGGAGCAGAGTCAGATTACCAGTCAAAATTTGCTGCTGTTGAGCAGCTTGCCGGTAGCCTGCCGCACTTAACTCCCCCAACATTCATATCTGCTTTAGATCAACCACTGTTCACATCTCTTGACCCTGTTGACCTTTGGTTGTCAAGAGCGGGAAGTCAAAACCCAAGCATCTTAACGGCCGAAGAGGGGCTGGCTGCGGCTCTCGACGAGATTCGTAAACAACAGGCCCAACATGAATTAACCGTCGATTTGGTCGCCAGCGTCTCCAGGAATGATCAGGCGGAAGCAGGAAATACACCCAGCCAAAGCGGATATCGAATGCAGCAGTCTTCATTTGGCCTTCAAGTGTCCATCCCTCTGTACTCAGGCGGCGCTCAAACCGCAAAAGTCCGCGAGGCGATTGCGTTGGCAAACAAAGCTGAATTTGACCTGGACGCTGCTCGGAGAACTGCCGCACTGCAGGTGAAGCAGGCATGGGCTTCGGCACGAGTTTCTCTGGGAAAAGTGGCAGCAGGCAGGCAGGCCGTTACTGCGGCCAATACGGCGGTAAGAGCGGCACTGTCCGGGCAAACAACCGGACTAAAAACCATCTTGGAAGAACTGCAAGCCAAACAACAACTTGCAGCCGCACGAAGAGATCTGCTACGCGCTCTCTATGACAATATCGTTTCGTTTGCAAAACTCCGTGCAGCGACCGGAGAAGTCACCGATTCATTCATTGAACAGGTGCAGTTCGCACTATTAGACGGCAGCACACCGGATGCGGATGCCATTTCCAAAATTGAAATGGCACCTGTAAAAACCTCATTTTTTTGTAATGCCGACAAATCCAAGCGCCTGCTGCCATTTGCGATCCCGTCCGATTGTGTCAAGTCTGATATGTCTGTTTTTTCGTTCCGCATTGGCTTGGGCGTAAATGACAACCCATCTGAATAACGACACGCTACGACGACTGCTTCCAACGCACCACGGCGCAATCAAAGCGCTTAAAGACGGGATATACCTGACGAACAACTCATCCTGTAAACACACAATCGCCTCAGTGGTTCCGGGATCTCCTTGTCGCGCAGAGCGCCCGAATAGCTGCCGGTCGATGCGGGCACTTTCGTGAAACTCGGTCAAAATCACATGCAGACCGCCCTTCGCCTCGACCTCCGGTGACAGTTTGATATCTGTGCCTCTCCCTGCCATATTAGTAGCCACCGTGATACGACCAGGTTGCCCAGCATGCTCAATTGCGTCTGCCTCGGTTTTATCTTGACGCGCATTCAACACTGTATGGGCAACACCCAGCTCTTCCAGCAAGCGACCCAGCGTTTCTGAGGCCTCCACTGAACGGGTACCAACCAGCACAGACCGGCCCCCAGCGGCCACCTCAGCGGCTCGGTTGGCCACTGCTTGCCAGCGCTCTTCTGATGTATGAAACACCCGGTCGGCAAGGCGTATGCGCTTGCTGGGTTTATGCGTCGGAATCCGAACTGCCGACAAGTCGTAGACACGCTTGATTTCGAGTTCCACCTCTTTAGCGGTACCGGTCATGCCAGCAAGTAATAGGTAGCGCCCAAAAAACCGTTGGTACGTGATTTGCTGCAAGGTCTTGCGCTGCCCGGTAATTTCGCAGTTTTCTTTGGCCTCAATCATCTGGTGCAGGCCGCGCTCCCAAGTACGATCCGGCATCACACGCCCCGTGAATTCATCGACGATTTGCACCTTGTTTTCAGCAATGATGTAATGCTCGTCGCGATGGAATGAATGCAGCGCCGAAAGCGCCTTTTGCACCAACTCTTTTTGCCACAACGGTGATTTCCAGACTCCACCAAGGTCACTGGACAGAGACTGCACCTTCGCATAGCCCGCCTGCGTAAGCCAGATATCCCGGTCTTTCGTCAGCACATAGTCGGCCTCTGCAACCAAACTGCCAGCAAGCGCAATGGCCTGCTGATAAACCACTTCATCCAGATCATCCGGCAGCGTTTCAGAAATAATCAAGGGGGTTCTCGCCTCGTCAATCAACACACTATCCGCCTCATCGACAATGGCCACATGCAAGCCGCGCAATATCGTCTGGGGGGCACCATGTGGACTGTGAAGTCGACGTAATTTCTGATGCGCTTTCAAAACCCCACCGACTGAGATGCGGTCCTTGAGGTAATCAAAGGTCAGCTCCTTATTCGACACGTACACAATATGGCAACCGTATTGCTTACGGCGATCGCCTGCCGACATATCCTGCACAACCACCCCCAGAGTGAATTCGAAAAAGGTGAACAGTGGGGCATTTTTCTCGGCATCTCGCGCCCCCAGGTAGTCATTGACGGTCACCACATGCACCGCCGCGCCAGCTGCAGCCGCAGTGCACGCTGCCAATGTCGCAGCCAAAGTCTTTCCCTCACCCGTCGCCATTTCTGCGATTTTCCCCTGCAGCAGGGCACGACCGGCCAGCAATTGGACATCGTGGTGGCGCATGCCAAGTACCCGGCGAGATCCTTCGCGCACGAAAGAAAATGCCTGCGCCAGCAGCTCATCCACAAACCCCTGCGTGCACATCTGTTGGGCAACAGCTTGCAAGCCCCCCCGAAGGGTCTGATCGTCCTCCACCAGTCGAATCGACTCTAGAGCATTCGCTCGCTTGAGAAATGCCTGAGCCCGCCCTGCCCCGCCCATTGCAAACCGGCTAGCCCACGCGCGCAAAATTTCTTCCAGCACCGAATGAGGAGGCTCGGCGCGCTCATGGTAAACGCCATCACCCACCTCAATCCCCCGACCAACCACCAATGCGCGAACGTCAGACACTGAAACGACTCAAAAATAGTTGACGCAAGCGACGCAAGCCCTGCAGTGCAGGTGCCTCAAAACCGTGGTCAAAGCGCACATGCACTCGCTCGCCAAATGCAGACGGCAGTGCATCGGGGGGTAAATACAAATCTACCAAAAAAACCCGTCCAATGGTCTTCAAGCCATTGGGATCGTTGGGTGATGTCGGAATCATGCCCCCGCCAGACAAGCCGAGTGCAGCGGTAGGCAGCTCGTCCACACCACCTGACACTTCACGCGCATGAACGACCTTATGCGCTTGCTCCGTCAACTCAGCCAACCGCAAATCTGCCGACCTGAACTTGGTACGAACAAGATCAATATCATCTTGCGGCACCACCACACGGGCCATCAGCTGATTGACCTCCAGCACGTAGCCCATCAAATCACCCTTCTTAAAATACTGCCCGGGCATATCTTGTGCTCTGGCGGCCACCAAAACTCCGTCTGCCTCGGCATATCCCACCATTTTGGCCAACCGTTCTTCCACACGTTGCAACACTTTGCGCTCTTGCTCCAACTGCGGTAAAGACACGGCGGCTTTCACCGGATTGGAGAACTGGTCAGCCCGGTACTTGGCCTGCGCTTCGCCCACCTTCGCACGACTCACTTCCAGCTCAGTTAACAGCAATGGGTCTTCCAATAAGTAAAGGGGAGTTCCACGCTTGACTTGGCTACCTGGCTGCACCAACCAGCGTTGAAAGAACCCATTGCCACCGGCATGCAAAATAGACTGCTCTGGCAACCAAATCACCCCTTCTGCACGCGTACGCAAAGGCAGTGGGCAGGCAAACGCAATCAACAACACAGCAGACACCAGGCTCAAGCTTATTCTCATCGCCTGTGCTCGACGGCGCTGCAGAGACGGGCTGCTCACCACATGCTTGTAGGCCTTCCAAAGTGGCATACAAATGAGCGTGAACACGCCCCATAGCGCCAACACCGTACCAAAAATAAAAAACTCACTCCCAATAAACAAGGAGATGGATATCGTCACAAAAATCCGATAGCACCATGCCAATGGCGTGTAGAACAACAACCAACGCTTTTCGCTCCAGGACTCGGCCGACGGCTCCATATCCTGTACACCAAAGACACGCCGATCCCAAAGATCCGTCAAATACTTAGGCCCCCGCTGCGCAAGGTTTGGCATCTCTATCAAGTCGGTCAATATGAAATATGCGTCGTAGCGCAGCAACGGATTACCGTTCACAACCAGCGTGGACACCCCGGCAATCAACATCACGTTGAACGCAACTGCCCTTACTACCCCGGGCTCGGACAGCAACCAGACATACATCGCCAGCGCTGCAATCGCCAACTCGACCAACATCCCTGCCGCAGCCACCACAGCGCGCTGATGCTTTGACGCAAAAGAAGACGAAGACGAAGCATCCACATAAGGTACGGGGGCGAATACCAGAAACATAAGCCCCATTTCATGCACCGTGCCGCCCCATTTCTTGGTGGCAAAAGCATGGCCAAGTTCATGCAAAATTTTGACGATAGGGAACACGACCGCCATCACCAGCAAATTACTGGACGACAACACGCGGTCCGACAGGTTGAGGGTCAACTCTGTCCAATGCTGCGCCGCCAACCCAAGCGCAGGAAGCACCAAGGCCAACCAAACCAATAGTCCCCGCACACCAAAGCACCACTCCAAGCGCGGCATCCAATGGTTAAGAAAACCATCTGGATCAAGCAGCGGCAACTTCAAACTCATGGGGTTCAGCAGCAACTGCTTTATCGATTGAACCCGCTTCTTCTTAAAGCGTTCAAACAGCGCCGCAGAATCTGGCGTGGCATCTGCTTGCAACAAATCCGCTGCATGCAGTTGCACAAGCAAGTCCACCACCTCGTTTTGAGTGCACAAGTCACTGGTGGATGATTCGTTGGCCCGCTCCCAGAGTGACTGAACGGTTTGTGTGCCATCCATACCAGCCACCAAAGCATATGCACCTGGGGACAAGCGGTGGTAACGCCCACCGGACTGGTCTTGCACCACATACCAAACCTTGCCACGGTATAAGTGGCGATTGATCCGGGCTTGCGGAATCAATCTGGGCCTCAACTCCGCCACGCTGTGCCAGGACTGGCTAAAAATAATGCGCGCCATCAACTTTGCCTAAAGCATCCAGGTCCACAACGACAAGGTCAACCAATCGTTGAAGGTATGGGTCAATATCCACCACAGTCGCCGCCCCCCAACCTCAACTTTTCCCACCCCCTCCATCCCGGGGCGCAAACGCTGCACTTGGTGGCCAAGACTGGCCTCAACCCTGAAGAAATTCTTTCCATCCTGCGCAGTGGCCACCGGGGTGACCTTGACCACCGTCAGCGGCATGGACTCTTCCGAGATGCCTGTAATAACAATCCGTCCGCTCTGCCCAACAGCCACATGCCGGATTTCACGCTCGTCCACCTGCAAAATAACCCGGTAGCTCTGCAAAGGCGCAATTTCAAACAACTTCTTGCCAACCTCCACCGGAGACCCAATTTGCTGGCTCAAATCCCCTGACACCACCACCCCATCAAAAGGTGCCTTCAAATGCGCCCGGTCGATTTTTTCGGTAACCAGGGCAAATTGCGCCTCGGACTGTCTGAGCTGCGCGCCAATCACCTGCACCGCCGTCATGTCATGCGTAGCCATCGCCTCACGCAAGCGGTTGTCAAACTGGTCGCGCTCGCTGGCCCATCGCACCTGCTCGATCTTCAATTCTCTGTCATCCAACTGCGCCAGCGCTTGGTCTTTTTTAACGGTATCGCCTGCACGCACCAAACTCGCGGCAATAAACCCCTCAAACGGTGCAGCCACCACACGCTGCACCTCACCCTCGATCACCGTCTTGGCCGTCACGCGGTAGTCAATATGCACCAGCACCAGCAGTGCAACAACAAACAATGCCACGCTTGCAGCCGCTTTCCACACCAAATGCCGTGGCCCAAACAGCTTTTCAAGCACATTGTTAGTTTCACTCACCATGCGGCTCAGCGCACTGCGTTCAGCGGCCTTCCTTTGCTCCATCACAGGGGTTACCAGCGCGCCAAACGCCTCCAGCCAAGCCATGTCGGCAGCATCAAACCCTAACTCGGCTGACTTTTCCAACACCACAACGCCAATACAACGGGTCCCCAGAATCAGTGGATAAGACAACACATCACTATCGCCAGAGCAAGCCAGCAATGCCAAGTGTTGCGGGTACGGCGCAGACGCCGCCGCATCTGCCTCACCACGAACAACCGTACTGACCAACACCGGCTTGCCATGGTCATACGCCTCTTCCATCGCCTTGGTATAGGCCTTCACGATGGGCGTATTCTTCTCGAAGGTTGCCGCCTCGGACAAGGCGACAACCTTCACAACAGAATTCTCAACCAGCCCAATGGCCACACGCGAACAGGCAAAACGCTGCCGCAGTTCATTGGCCACCTCAAACAAAGCCTGCTGAAACTTGCCATGCCGCAGTGCCACAGCTGTGGCCTCCAGTACCCCACTCACGCGCTCCATGCCTAGGGTTGCCAACTCAAGTTCGCGCTGCGCAAACATGTTGGTCAGCCACGCGCTGCCCCAATGTATCAACCGCAAGGCAGCTTGCACCTCCTCATCTGAGCCGCCCAGATCAAGGGTTACCACTCCACCAACTCGCTGTCCCACCATGATGGGGTAGGCAATATGGGTGAACTTCACCCCCTGCGTCGCATCAGGAGCCACAACGCTACGCTTCTCACTCAGCGCGCGCTCCACCACAGTGCTTAGGCGCGCCATGTCTGGCGCGGCGTCTGGCCAGGCGGCCACCGGTACAAAGGTTTGGGCGTCAACGCCTTCAATCAGTATGGCGGCCACACGGGCAGACTGCGTCTGACTACAAATCAGGGAAAGCCATGCACTGAAAAATTCGTTCGAATTTTTGGCAAGGATGAACGCATCCCAAGGCAAAACATCGCGACTGCGTCGCAGCAATCTGTTGGGAGAATTCGAGGGAGAGTTGTCAGCCATTGACGATCATAGAAAATAAAAAAACTACAAATAACAGCTCTGGTGCGTTCAGGGCTTGGGGTTGTGTGTCGAAGCTGGCGCCCTCTGGCAGGCCGGTGACTTGGTAGGCGAGCGTAGCTCCGTCAACCATGACAGCAAGGACGCGCGCAATCAGCCAGTCAGGCCAGTCACGAGCGTGTGAACCTGCCGTTTCATTGTCGGCAGGTCGTTCTGTATGGTATTCCAGACGGCACCCAAGTCAACCTCGAAGTAGGCATGCGAAACGCGGTTGCGCATCGCATAGATCACCACCCATGGGATTTCGGAGTGTTTGTCGGCGAAACCAGGATCAGTCTTCTTGATGTTGTTGGCCGCTTCGCCGAGGATTTCGATGTTGCGGATGACGCCATCCTGGATCAATTGGTCTAGCATGAAGGCGTCTTGATCAATGGCAACGGTGTACCGCTCAATTCTCTCGATGGCCTGCAGAATGTGTGCAAGATAGTCTCCTGTTCGAAGTTTGTCTTTGCTCATACCGGCAATGCCTCTGCCAGAACACTGCCCCGAAACTTCATTGGCAAGGCGTTGGGCGTGAGCACGTCCACGGTCACTCCCAACAAATGCTCCAACTCGACTTGAATGACAGCAATATCCATCAAGCTGGTCTGTGAGGTCGGGTCGACCAAGATGTCGAGGTCGCTCTCCTCTGTATCGTCACCATGTACGACGGAGCCGAATACCCGCGCATTGCCAGCGCGGTGTGCCTCGACAATGCGCCGGATGGCATCACGATGGGTATGCAATGCAATTGATGGTTTCATGATGTTGGCGTTGGTGTGTCAGTGAGAATGGCATGTTAAACGGGCATGCGCGCGGGATCAACCATAGCGCTGCGGAAAGGCCTCCTTGCGGGCAGCCCTGACCACGCGCTGACGAAAACCATTTTCACCCCTTGACCCTCACCGTCAACCCGGTTTTCTGGGCCAGGGTGCGTTGACTCGACGCGTTCGCCAGCAAATCAGTCACCCAGTCGTCTGGCTTCACGCCAAACGATGCTTGTAGCGCACTACCGCCCCAGTCTACCCGCAGTGCGTTCGCGCTGGATTGGGTGTTGTGTGCCGCTGCGGATGCGCCGCCACCATTCACCACGATGTAATGCACCGGTGTGTCACGATCATCCCGTGTTTCGGTGCCGCAAGCGGATCGCACCACAATGCTGACCCCGCCATTGTGGCTATCGACCACGGGCACAGTCCCCGCACCGGGCGCCACCACTGCCAAGGTAAAGGTCTGCAGCGTCACGCCACCCTTGCCATCACTGGCGCTGATTCTAAAGCTGTAATTGCCCGCCACCGTGGGGCTCCAGGTGAGCACGCCCGTTTGGCTGTTGATGGTGGCACCGGCGGGGGCCTGGCTCAGGCTGTAGCGCACCGTATCGCCATCCGCATCGCTGGCGTTTGCGGCGTAGCTGAACACGGTGGGCACCGTTGCGCTGGCTTGTTGAAAGCCCGTGGCGCTCAAGACCATGTCGTCAAAGTCCTTGTCGCCACCACCCGTCAGGTCTTCCCACTGCAAGGTGAGCTTGCCGCTGTCCTGGCCGCTGAAGCTGGCATGCAAATGGTCAAATCCATCCGGGTTGGCTTGCTGGAAGCTAAAGAACGCCAGCGGCCCTTTGCCCGATCCACCCCCCAGCGCATTGGCCGGGTTCCTGGCGCGCCAGGTGCTGATGCTGGCATTTTGGATCAGATAAAAGCCCACGTACTGCCCCCCACCCAGAGTGGTCCTGGCATGGCCCCCCACACCGGTGCGCCCACCGAACACCGTCACGGCCCGGCTGGCGTCCAGTGCGGCCTGCGCGTAGCCTGCATCACCCGCTCGCAGGGTGCCGATGCGCCCGCTGGCGTCGTCCACCCGGAAGTAGCCCACTTCGTTGGCATACGCCCCCCCACGCTCGGTGAGCCTGAAGGTGGCCGTCATGCTGGCCTCGCTGTTGGGCGCAGCCACTGTCTGGAACACGCTGTCCCCCACCACCGTGGTGCTGGCGTTGAGGGTGATGCTGGCAGGTGGCGTGCTGGTGAACACTGGTGCATCGGCCACCGGCAACACCGTCACAGTCAAATTGGCTGTGGTGCTGCTGGTATTGCCGTTGGCTTGCTCAGTGGCGCTGGCCACCACGCGCAGGTTCAGCGTGCCGTTGAAGTCCGCAGGCGGCACCAGGCTCAAGTTCCCCAGGCTCCAGTCAGTGATGTCGACCGTGGCCTGGTCCTGGGTGGCGGTGAAGCTGTGCGTGCCGTCGCTCAGCGTGGCACCCAAGGGCAGTGCTTGCAGGCTCAGCGTCAGCACTTCGGAGCCATCGGTGTCCACCAGGGCGGCGCTGATGCGCGACAAGCGAATGGCGCTGTCTTCCCAGCCGGTGTTGGCCGGCAGGGTTTCGTTCAGGGCGATGTTGTCAAGCATCATGCCCCGGCCATTGGCGTCCACTTGGGTGGCCTCCGATGCAATGCGCAGGGTTTGCTTGCCGCCGGTGCCCATGAACTGGAATGACAGGGCCTGCCAGTTGAGTGCCGTGCTGGCGCTGGTGCCGTCCCAGCCGCCGATGCGTTGGCCGTCCACATAGATGCCGATGCGGGTGTAGTCGGCGCTGTAGCCCAGGCGCCCGGCGGCCTCCAGGCTGAGGGTGTAGCTGGCACCCGCCACGGTGTCCACGCTACGCTCTAGCCCCAGGGTCTGGTGCATGTGGCCACCGGAGTTGTTGAGTTCCAGCCAGTTCTTACCGGCGTTGATCGCTGCGCTGACGCTGCGCAGCTTGTGGGTGGCGTCCATCATTTTGTCGGCGGTGCTCCAGATTTCAAAGCCGTTGGAGCCGCCTTTTCTGCTGTCGGGGCGGGTCAAGAGCGTCCAGCCCTCCAACTCGCTTTGCTGCACCAGGGTGGAGGTGCTGTTTTTATTGCTGACACTTTCCCAGCCTGTGCGCCACAGTTCTTTGGGTGCATCGGCGACGTCGGTGAGCACCAGTTGGGGGGCGTCGGCTACCGCCGTGACCTGGATGCGCACCGTGGCGGTGTTGGACCAGGCTTGGCCGTCCCACAGGGCGTAGCTGAAACTGTCTTCACCGCTCCAGTGGGCCAGCGGGGTGTAGGTGTAGCTGCCCTTGGCGTTTTGCACCAGGGTGCCGTGGGTGGGCTGGCTCTTGAGTTCCAGGCTGAGGGTGTCGCCATCGGCATCGCTGTCGTTGTCCAGCAAGGCCAGTGTCACGCGCCCATCTTCGTCCAGGGTGGCGCTGTCATCCTGCGCCACGGGCGCGTCGTTGACCGCCGTGATGGTGATTTGCACCACGCTGCCCGCACTGAACTGGCCGTCGCTCACGGTGTAGCCGAAGCTGTCGGTGCCGTTGAAGTTGGCGTTGGGCGTGTAGGTGTAGCTGCCGTTGGCGTTTTTAACCAGGGTGCCGGATTGCGGGGCACCTACGCTCAGGCTCAAGGCATCACCGTCCACGTCGCTGGCACCTTCGAGCAGCGTGAGCTCCACGCGGCCGTCTTCGGCCACGGTGGCTTGTATCGGGGTGGCTACCGGGGCGTCGTTGACTGCCGTGACGGTGATGCGGACGGTGGCGACATTGCTGACCAGCACGCCGTCGGTCACGGTGTAGGTGAAGCGGTCGGCGCCGTTGAAGTCAGGAGCCGGTGTGTAGCTGAAGCTGCCGTTGGCGTTTTGCACCAGAGTGCCGTGGGCGGGCTGTGTTTCTATGACAAATTGCAGCTCGGCCGCCGTGTTGTCTGCGTCAGCAGCTATCAAAGTAATAGCGACGGTGCCGTCTTCCTGCACGCTAACCGCGACATCCGCCGCCACCGGGGCGTCGTTCACAGGCGTCACCGTCAGGCTGACGGTTGCAATGCCGGAGTCCAGTTCGCCGTCGTTCACGCGGTAGGTGAAGCTGTCCAGACCGAAGTAGTTGGCATCGGCCGTGTAGCTGAAGCTGCCATCCGCGTTGACCGCCAATGTGCCGTGGGTGGGGCCTGCAACGATCTGTGCGCTCAGGGTGTCGCCTTCCACGTCGCTGGCGCCCTTGAGCGGGTCGATCACCAAGGAGCTGTCTTCGGCCAGGCTCAGGCTGTCGCCAGCCAGCACGGGCGCGTCGTTAACCGCCGTGACGGTGATGTAGGCCGTGGCTAGGTTGCTGACCAGCTCACCGTCGGTCACGGTGTAGCTAAAGCTGTCGGCGCCGTTGAAGTTGGCATCTGGCGTGTAGCTGAAGCTGCCGTTGGTGTTTTGCACCAGGGTGCCGTGAGCGGGCTGGGTCTCAATGACAAATTGCAGCTCATCCCCCGTGTTGTCCGCGTCGGCAGCTAT
This sequence comes from Burkholderiales bacterium RIFCSPLOWO2_12_FULL_61_40, assembly GCA_001770935.1. Taxonomy (GTDB): domain Bacteria; phylum Pseudomonadota; class Gammaproteobacteria; order Burkholderiales; family Burkholderiaceae_C; genus Allorhodoferax. Next base: position 13,505 of record MESI01000078.1, read on the forward strand.
CAAAGTAATAGCGACGGTGCCGTCTTCCTGCACGCTAACCGCCACATCCGCAGCCGCCGGGGCGTCGTTCACAGGCGTCACCGTCAGGCTGACCGTGGCCAGACCTGAGTCCAGTTCGCCGTCATTGACGCGGTAGGTGAAGCTATCCAGACCGAAGTAGTTGGCGTCTGCCAAGTAGCTGAACGTGCCGTCCGCATTGACGGACAGGCTACCGTGCAACGGACCCGCCACAATGGCTGCGTTCAGCGCTGTGCTGTCCACATCCGTAGCGGTTGCCAAGAGGTTGCCGGTTACAGCGGTGTCTTCCGCAGTTGTCAACGCTTGGTTGCCCAGGGTCGGCGCATCGTTCATGGCTGTCACGTTGATGCTCAGCGTGGCTTCGTTGCTCAAGGCGCCTTCGCTGTCGCGCAGGGCGAAGCGAACGCTGTCGGTGCCGTTGAAGTCAGCGGCTGGCATATAGGTGTAACTGCCATCCGCGTTCTGGCTCAGCATTCCGTTTGTAGGGCCGTTGACGATGACCGGAGTCAGCGTCACGTCTTCCACATCCAGGCCAAAGGCGCGCAGATCGACGATGAGCGTGCTGTCTTCGCTGATGGTTGCTGCTGCATCGGTTGCTACGGGTACGTCGTTGACGGCAGTCATCGTCAAGCTAACCGTTGCAAGACCGGAGACCAATGAGCCATCATTCACACGGTAGGTGAAGCTGTCGGCGCCGAAGTAGTTGGCGTCTGCCAAGTAGCTGAACGTTCCGTCAGCGTTAACACTCAGGGCGCCGTGCTGCGGTCCTGCAACGATAGCCGCGTTCAGCATCGCGTTGTCCACATCGGCTGCCGTTGCCAGCAGGTTGCCGATCACGGCGGTGTCTTCCGCCATCGTCAACGCTTGGTTGCCAAGCAGGGGGGCGTCGTTGACTGCGGTGACGGTGATGGAAACCCTAGCTAGGTTGGAATCCAACTCACCATCGTTCACTTTGTAGGTGAAGCTGTCCGTGCCATTGAAGTCCTGGTTGGCCAGATAGCTGTAGCTGCCGTTGGCATTGCGCGTCAACGCGCCGTGCTGTGGCTGGGTCTGTATGACAAATTGCAGGCTAGCCCCCGCAGAATCTGCGTCAGCAGCTATCAAGTTGATAGCAACCGGCGTATCTTCCGCAGTGCTGACAATTACGTCTGTAGCTACTGGCGCGTCGTTGACCGGGGTGATGGTCAGGCTGACGGTGGCAACGCCCGAGTCCAGCGCGCCATCGCTCACCTTGTAGGTGAAGCTGTCGGCTCCAAAGTAGTTGGCATCCGCAAGGTAGCTGAACGTGCCATCGGCATTCACGGTCAAACTGCCGTGCTGTGGCCCGGCCACGATCTGGGCGCTCAGGGTGTCGCCTTCCACGTCGCTGGCGCCCTTGAGCGGGTCGATCACCAAAGCGCTGTCTTCGGCAAGGCTCAGGCTGTCGCCAGCCAGCACGGGTGCGTCGTTAACCGCCGTGACGGTGATGTATGCCGTGGCTACGTTGCTGACCAAGTCACCGTCGGTCACGGTGTAGGTGAAGCTGTCGGTGCCGTTGAAGTTAGGAGCCGGGGTGTAGCTAAAGCCCCCCACCGAGCTGCGAACCAATGTGCCATGCAGTGGCTGGGTTTCTATGACAAATTGCAGCTCAGCTCCCGTGTTGTCTGCGTCAGCAGCTAGCAAAGTGATAGCGACTGAGCCGTCTTCCTGAACGCTAGCCGCCACATCTGCAGCCACCGGTGCGTCGTTCACAGGCGTCACCGTCAGGCTGACAGTCGCCAAACCGGAGTCCAGTTCGCCGTCGTTCACGCGGTAGGTAAAGCTGTCGGCACCAAAGTAGTTGGCATCCGCCGTGTAGCTGAAAGTGCCGTCGGTGTTGACCGCCAATGTGCCGTGGGTGGGGCCGGCGACGATCTGGGCGCTCAAAGTGTCGCCTTCCACGTCGCTGGCACCCTTGAGTGGGTCGATCACCAAAGAGCTGTCTTCGGCCAGCGTCAGACTCTGGCCTGGCAGCACCGGTGCATCGTTGACCGCTGTGACGGTGATGCGTGCCGTGGCTACATTGCTGACCAAGTCACTGTCGGTCACGGTGTAGGTGAAGCTGTCTTCCCCGTTGAAGTCGGCGTTGGGCGTGTAGCTGAAAGTGCCGTTTGCCTTGGCAACCAGCACACCATGGGCGGGCTGGGTTTCTATGACAAATTGCAGCTCAGCGCTCGTATTGTCTACGTCAGCAGCTAGCAAATTGATAGCAACAGTGCCGTCTTCTTGCACGCTAACCGCCACGTCCGCAGCCACCGGCGCGTCGTTCACCGGCACCACTGTCAGGCTGACCGTGGCCAAGCCGGAGTCCAGTTCGCCGTCGTTGACGCGGTAGGTGAAGCTATCTGTACCGAAGTAGTTGGCCTCTGCCGTGTAGCTGAAGCTGCCATCGGTGTTGACGCTCAGGCTACCGTGCTGTGGCCCGGCCACGATCTGGGCGCTCAAGGTGTCGCCCTCCACATCGCTGGCCTGGGCCAGCGGGTTCAGGGTGAGCTTGCCGTCTTCAGTCAGGGTGGCGTCCAGCCCGGTGGTATCGGTAGCCACCGGTGCGTCATTCACCGCTGTGATGTGCAGGCTGACGGTGGAGGTGTTGGAGTCCACCACGCCGTTGCTTAAGCGGTAAGTGAAGCTGTCGTCTCCGAAGTAATTGGCATCTGGCGTGTAGCTGAAGCTGCCATCAGCGTTGACTTGCACCGTGCCATGCACCGGGGCGGCCACCACTACCGGGGCAAAGCCGCTTTGCGGGGCTAGCACATCGTTGGCTAGGGCCACGATCTGGGCCACTGTGTCTTCCGCGCTGGTGGCGCTGTCGTCCAGGGTTTGCGCCTGGCCAAGCAGGCGCACGTCGCTCACCGTGACTTGGCTGCCCAGGGTGGGGGCGGTGTTGCCAAAGCCGATCAGATCGAATGACAGGTTGACCGCCACCGTGCCGTCCGCGTTGCGGGCCATGCCCGAGAGGTCTACCAGGTAGGTGCGGCTGCCGTCCAGATTGGTGACGTGGGTGACGCCACTGGCGGCGAGTTCGGCGCCGTTGGCTTGCAGGTTGAGCAAGGCGTCGGTGTGGGTCAGGCCAATCGGGCCGGTGAGGGCGGCACCGGTGTCGGCGTTGAGCAGGGCTACCTCGAAGGCGTCGTCGGGGCCGCTGGCTGCATCGTCCAGGGACAGCTTGGACAGGGTGAAGCTCAGGTAGCGGTCTTGGGATCCGACCATGAAGACCTGGTTGAGGCGGGTTTGGCTGGTGGCGCTCTCCAGCAGGGTGGCGCCGGTCGTGCCGTTTCCATCGGCTGCGCCCGCGCTGACGCTGCCTTGGGTGGACCAGTCTTGCAGGCTGGCCAGGTTGCCGCCTTGCAGGGTGGGGTTGGCGGCGAAGAGGGCTTGGCTACCTTGTGCTTGACCGCTTGCGCCAGCGCTGTCCTCGGGTCTGCGGCCCAGGGTGAGGCGGCCTATGAGCAGTGCGCCCAGGGGGAGCGAGGGCAGCGGTGAACCAGGCTGTGCGGGGTCTGCTGGCGCATTGCTGGCCTGGAGTTGGGCCACCAGTTGGCCCATGAGGCTGAGTTCCTCGGCGCTGGGCAGGCGGCGCTCTCCCGGCTGCAGGGTGGCGGCCATGTAGTCGCCGCTGTCAGCGCTGTGGTCCAGGCCCAGGGCGTGGCCGTATTCATGTAGCAGGACACTGAGCAGGTCCATCTGGCCTGCGGCGTCGCTGCCGGCCTTGGCTTGCCAGAGCTTGGGGTTGCTGGTGGGCAGAAAGTCGTCGGTGTTGTCCAGGGGGGTGGGGTCTGTGTACCAGCCGTGGCCGGCGGCGGTGGTGTCTAGGGTGATGGTGGCGTTTGCGCCCTCGCCTGTTGTCTCGCCGACGGAGGATCCGGGGAGGTCGGCAAGCGTCAGCGAAATTCCACTGGCTTGGGAAAGCAAGGCCGACAGTTGCGCATTTGCCAACCATGTCTCTGATGTCCCATTAGGAGCGTCTGACAGGCTAAAACGCCGGCTTTCGCAGACCTGTCCACCGAAAGACTCGGCCGCTGGAATCGAGAGCAGGTTGAAAACAACTTTGAACTTTTGTCCTTTGACTTCGACTTGGTAGACCACCTTGTCTGGTCCGTAATAGGACGGGGTTCCGTCGGGGTTGCGTTCAGTGACTGAATAACCATACGACTCGGATCCGGGCCTCCTAAGTCCACGATCAACAATTCCATGCTTTGGCTGTTGAAGTATTGAATATTTAATGTCCTTGTCCAGATCAAGTGGAGGCGACCAAATGCGTGTATTGGGATCCTCTCTAAAGCCCATATATGCCAAGACATTTTCAGCTCTATCGATATTCGCATACCCACGAACATCCAAACACGAAGTAATAACCTTCCTAAACCCTGGCTCATCGCTTAGTTGAACATTCCCCCATCCGCGCATTTGCACTTGAGCCTTGGCAACAATGACAGGCACATTCGAAAGTGCCTCCGTTAAAGCAAAGTCAGGGCTTGAAATCATATTGGCATCCTTCAAAGTTTGAGTCGAAACAGTATCCAAAACCGCATCTGTTACCAAATTGTTTCCGGTACTGCGAATCTCTTGCAAGGTCGGCGGTTTCAAATAAATGTGAAAGTGGTTGTAGTGCTCGGGTGCTGAACCATTGGCAATACCAAGATTACTCAAAACCGCCCGAACATTTGCAAAGCTATTCTTGCTGGGGTCGCCGAACAACACTTTGGAAATCAGGCTTTGACCACCAGACCTGAAGAGAGCGTTTTGCACTAAGATTTTGTCTTCAGCATTGCCACCGCCCGCAGTTATGTGGGCAGTCTGGTCTTCGCGCGTTACCTGGTACAAGGATAGGAAGTCACGCAACGCGTCTTGCTGGAAGTTGTCTGTCTTGTCAGGCTTACCTGGGGGCTTCTGCTCCTCATTCGGTATTGCCGCATCCCCCGCCCAAGCAATAGCGTTGGCCAAACTCCACCCTGGATTGGCAACTTGCGTGATTGTTGGGATGTTCTGATCCGTGCGACTCTGGTTCGCATTTCGGCTCACAAGGTCTGCGATACCAAGGTCAAATGCCAAGCCCACGTCATGTGTCGCGTGCAGCCCGCCAGGTTTTGGTGTCACCCCATGGTTGGCATCGGTTGCGCCATTGAACAGAGCGTTCCGGCTCACGGTCGTTGTAAATTCCCGAGTTCGCTCTGGCCGCAAGTCCACTGGCGCAAACTCGCGTGCTCGCATCAGATCGCGCAGCCAACTGGTACCGTAGCGCTCCACATTGGTCAATGCACTTGAGCCCTTTAGATTGCGAGCATTGTCGTTTTGGCTATTGACCCAACCAGGCAATGCAGGATTCGTCGTTTTTGTGGTAAATAACTCCATCCAATGCGGCGCGTTGTAAGCATTGAGCCAGTTCAAAGTCAAGGAGCGTTGGGTATCGTTGGCTCCCTTTACTTCAATCTCCCCGTCTGCTCCTGGCGATGCTTTCGCAAAGCTTGTGGTCGGGCTAATCAATTGTTTCGCGACATTCTGTGCTGTCACTAACGCCTTCTTAGTACCCTCGGTTTGCAGTTGCGTCATATCCGTCTGAAGCTGCAACATTTTTGTGCGCAATTCACCGATCGCTTGTTCTCGCTGTTCAGCGCTAAGTTGATTATTGGTGATTTGTATGAGCCAATCATCAATCGACACGGTTTGATTGGTGATGATGGCCGCATCCGCACCGTTGGCCTCAATCTTGACGGTTACTTTGATCTGACCGAATCCGCTGGCAGTCGTTACTTTCTCCGTGCTTGAACCAGTACCCGATTGACTTTCGGTTGTATATCGAACGACTTTTTCAAAGAGTTTTAGGGCGTTGGTTTCTTCTGTGCCAAACACACCATCTACTGAAAAATTCTGAATGGTGTTTCCAGAGTTTCCTGTTTTCATCGCAGGAAAGCCAAGGTATTTAAGACGTTGTTCTACGCGGTAGACATCGACTATGTCGTTGACGGCACCGCCCTTGATGCCACCGACCATCTTTTCAGAAAAATCGCTATAGCCCGGATTGTCCAGTGGACGATCACCCACGAATGTAGCTACCCCTTTGATGTCTGTGGCGTTGAGTGTCAGATCTATGCGTTTGCTTATCCAGTTGTTACCCTCCTTCTCGTTGAAATAAAAGTGAAGGAATGACATTTTTGACGTAACGCGGTCGCCAGCACGAAGCTTCTCGATATCCGAGCGCAGATCAGGCTTGGCCCCCCGGTAGTTGTTGTTGGCAACCGGTGCCTCTGCCGTGTCCGTGATGTTAGGCACGGCATAGAACACCCCGGTGTCAAAGAAGTTGGCGTTGCCAGCGGTTATCAGTTTGTCCTTGTTTTCAACTTTCTTCGTTACCAGCTTGAATCCCGCGCGCGACGGATTCGTCGTGTAACTCTCCATATCGGTAGTGGGCGCCAAGCTGAAATACTTCAATTTTTGATCTTTGGTTTGTTGGACCAAAGTCTTTTGCACCTCATTGAGACCACCTCCGGGTTCCCCTGGCATGGGAAGACTGTTCAGTTTGCGTGCGACCATTTCCTTCAAATCCACTTCGAACACGTCTCCCATATTTCCATTGAGTGTCAGCTCATAGATTTCCGGATCAAAGAACGTCCCCACCGGCATTCCCAAATACCCGCCCCCACTGTTGGGGATCAGCAGCTCCGCGGATGGGTCCAGCTTGATGTGCTTGCTCATGCGGTCTTTGTCGGGGAACTCAATGGCTGCCTTGAGCAAGAGGTCCACGTTCCAGGCGTGGTTTTGGTTTTCCCTTTGCTGCATGTCAAAGAAGTTGGCGCTGTAGCCGCCCTTGAGCTGGCCTAGCAGCACTTTGCCGTCCGGCGACAGGCTCAGGTTGACGATGCCGTAGCCGTCCAGGGGCAGGGTGGCCCCCATGAAGACGGGCTCTCCCAGCTTGCCAAACGGGTCCTTCACTATGCCCAGCTTGCCGCCCACGGACACTTTCTTGGCGCTGGCGCTGCCGCCCAGGGGCGTTGGCGGGCCAAAGGGGGTGAGCTGCGCGAACATGGGTGCCTCGAACATGGCCTGCGCGTACGTGTCCAGGAAGGCGTAGTTGTCGTCCGACACGATGGCGTATTCCACGCCGTCTTTTTCCACCAGCACCGCGCTTTGGGCGCGCTGGATGTTGAGGCGGTCACGCTGGATGGCATTGTGCGGCTGGCGCAACTCAATGCGGCTGAGCTTGGCACCTGTGATGTGCTTGTCGGCGTCGCGCTTGATCACCAAGGTGCCCAGGCCCGCGCTGTTGTCCGCCACGTTGGCAACCAGGAAGTGGTCGGGGTCGTTGGTGGCGGTAATGGTTTGCGGCGACTTGCCTACGGACGCGGGCAGGTCTGCCTTGAGGGGCGCTGCGATTTTTCCAGTTTTCAGGTCCAGGGTGTTCAGGTCGAACACCAGGATGTCCCCGGGCTCGGATTTGCCGTACAGGCTGGCCCGGTTGGGCTGCTTGGGTAGCGCCAGCACCAGTGTTTTGCCGTCCGGCCCGGCTGCCATGCCGCTCACGCCCAGGGGCGATTGCTCAATTCCCGTGCCTTTCACGGTGATGGGCTGGTTGTACTGCGCACTGGCCGGGTCGGTGTGCATCACCCACAGGCGGGAGTGCGAGGGGGCGGCTCCATAGTTGTTGCCTTCGCCAATGAAGAGCAGGCTGCCCACCGTGAGCAGGCTGACGATGTTGGTGCCCGTGGGCACGGTGATGGTTTGGAGCTGTTTGTAGCTGAGCGTGTCTATGACAAAGATGCAGCCATTGCCCGCTACGTAAACTCGGCTGAGGTCGCCCGAGTAGGCCACGGGCTGAACTTTGGTGCCGGTAATGTATTGGCCGTTGAAGTTATTGGGCTGACCCAGCAGCCCCACCAAGGCGGTGGTGACCAGGGGCTGCTCTTCGCGCATGAAGGTGATGCCGGTGCGGTTGAGCACCGCGGCCATCAGGGGGTGGGGGGCGATTTTGAGGGTATTGCCCGCAAATTCCAAAGGGGGCGTATCCGTCAGGTTGCCCGAGCCCGTGAACTCTTGCTGGGATATCTGGCGCACCAGTTGCCAGCGTACGCTGCCTATGGCGATGTCGGCGGGCGGGGTGACGGTGAGGTCGCCGTTGGTATCGCCCGCAAGGGTTTGCACGTCCCGGGTGGAGCCATCGGCCAGCAAGGCACGCAGCACGATGCTGCCTTTAAAAAGCCCTGGCGCGCTGTTGTCCAGGGTGATGTGCATTTCGCCCGCATCGTTCACGGATGCCGCGGAGATGACTGGCAAGGCCACATTGCCGTTAGGACTGACGACCGTCGGCATGATGCTGGGCAGGTCCAGCTTGAAGTAGTCGTCCACGGGGATGGTGGGAATCACGATGTCCCTGGAGAATTGCGGCACGCCAAAGCGGTAGCTGCCTCCGCCCATGGGGCCGGCCATGGTGGCCAGGATGCCGATGACTGCGGATTCAATGTTGGCGCCCAACATGCCTCCACCCAGGCAAAAGCCCATGCCACCAAATGAGGCCCAGGCGCCAGCGCCTATGCCCAGATCCATGACCCCGCCAATGAGGCCGGGGATGCGTTTGCACACCACGTATTCGCCGGAGCTGTCCAGCCCGCCATAAGGCGGGCTGGCGGTGCGGGCGATGAGTTGGCCATTGGCGTCGGCGCCCACATAGCCGTTGTCCACCAGCCACCAGGTGTCTTTAAAGCCGCCCTCTGGCACCAGGACCGTGCCTTTGCGGAAGAACAGGACTTCATCGCCCTGCTGTGCGGTGATACCGGCTTGCACCGGTATGGCCAGTTGCAGGGGGTGAAGGCTGGAAGCATCCCCCATGTCGAGCTTGAAGGCACCCACCGCCTCCAGTACGCCGGGGCCGGGAATGGGCAGGCCCGCTTGGGCTTCGATGGCGGTGGTGTCGATGCGCTGGATGGATACCGGCGCGTCCGCCGCCAGGGCGCCGGCGCCGATCAGCACGGTCTCGCCCGTGGCACTGCGGACCACGCCGCCCAGGTCCTTCGTCACCGCAATGGTGCGGGGCGCGGGGGTGGCGTCGTCTTCGTCGGTGGCTTGGGCCGTTTGCACCACCAGGGTGATGTCGCTTTGGCCTATGACTTGTTGGCTGATGGCCCCAAATTCATCCACCATGCTGGCCAGGTGAACGATAGAGATCGTGACTTGGCCGTCTTGGTGGGCGCTGATCAGGCCACTCTCGCCCACGGTGGCGATGCTTTCATCGGACACGAGGTAGCGGGTGCCGCTGTCTGGCGTGGGCTTGGCGTGGCTGATGTCCACTTGTGTCCCCGTATCCGGCTCCAGCAGATGCACCTTGAGCTGGCGCGTGCCGCCGGGCACCAGGGCCAGCGTGCCGGGGTAGACGTCGGGCTGCACGATAAAGGGCTCGTCGTGCTCGTCACCCTCACCGTCACCCTCATCGTTGCTGCCCCGTGGGTCCGGCGCCGGGGGAGGCGCCTCGGTGTTGAGGGCCGCCACCGCACGCACCGTGCGTCCATCGGTGTCGATGCGGGTGACGATCACCAGGGCCGCCCCGCTGCCGGTGGCGCGCACCAGGTCGCGGCTGTCGTCTACCTGTATTGGGGATTGGCCCACCAGGCCCATGCCGCGGAGGTCGGTCTGGTTGAGTGTGAGGTAGCTGCCATTGGCCGAGACATTGACACCCTTTTCATCCGCAAAGTCTGCTGTGGCCCGGATGACTGCTGACGCGCCCGGGCGCAGGGATGGCAAGGGCACCAGGTGGATGGCCAGCAGCTTGGCTCCACTGACGTTGACCGCCAGTTCTATCGGACTACTGGCCGCAAAGCCGTCGTCCGCCTGCACGGTGAGGGTGGCCTGGCCCACGTAACCCACATCGGGCGTGAAGAGAATGGATTGCCCATCGCCGCTGAGCTTGGCCGTGCCATGGGTTACGCCCACGATGCGCCAGAAGATGCTGTCGCCTTCCAGGTCCTGGGCCACGGTGTTCAGGGGCAGCGTGGTGGCCAGGTCGGTGTGGGTTCGGGTCTGCGGCAGTGTGCTGGCGGCCACCGGGGCCTGGTTGGCCCTGAAGCCGTAATTGGCGTACAACACCTGGCGGTCGGTCTGGTTGACCAGGGCGTCGCCATTGAGGTCGCCCACAGCATCGCTGTTGGCAGCGGCTTGCTCCCAGGCGGCGCTGTCGGCACCGTCGATGGTGCCGTCGCGGTTGATGTCTCCGGCAATGGAGATACGCACCTGCGCGCTGCCCGCGCCCGTGATGCGGATGAGCTTGAGGCCCGCCTCGGTAACACGCAGCAAGGTGGTCTGTTTGCCGTTGAGCGTGGCGGTGCCCAGCACTGTAGCACCGGTGACTTGCAGGGTGCCTTGTGCATCCGCCAGTGTGCTTTCCAGCGCGATGATGATGGCGCCTTGTGCACCCGGGGTTTTGATGCTGGAGGCCAGTTCGCTCTCGCGCACGGCAAAGGCCAGGGTGGTGGTTTGGCCGCTTTGCAGGGTGCCGCTCCACTGGTTTTGTGTGCTGTCGTTGACCCAGTTGACTGCGGCGCCCAGGTTGGCGGTGAGGGTGTGGTTGACGGTTTCTGCCAATGGCTGGCCTGCGGCGTCATATCCGTAAGGGGTGCCGAAGTCGGGTGCGTTCAGGGCGCGCGCCAGGATCAGGCGGTTGGTATTGTCGTAGCGGTAGACGGTGGTTTTGGCATCGCTGTTAGCTGTGTCTCCAGGGCCAGTAACACGGGTGATGCGCCCTGCACTGTCGCGAATGAAGTCCACGCGTGTCGCGCTGTCGCCGGTGACTGCAGCGATGCCAGCGTCAGACACCAGCCACTGGGCACCGTCGGCAAAGGTGACGCCAGTGACTTTACCAGCGGCGTCCAGCGTGGTGCGGGTGCCGTCGGGGCTCGTGAGCGTGTAGCCCGTGGGCACCCAGGGCAGTCCGCTGGCCTGGCTGTAGAGCGTGTGGCCTTGGCGCAGCAAGGCGTCAGGGGTCGCGTTGGCGCCACTCACCAGGTCTTCTTCGCCATGGGCCTCTAGCGTCCAGCCTTGGCTGGTGCTGAACACGGGGTGCCAGACCAGGGGGGCGCTGGCATCCGGACCCAGGCGTTCGCTGGGGGTGTCCAGCGTGAAGCTGAGGTAGTTTTGCGCCGCGCCTGCTGTGGCGTAGTCGCTGGGCACCTGGAGCCAGACGCGGGCACCCGCCCGCCAAGGGGCCACGGCGCCTGTGGCGGTGGATTCGCTTTGGTCGGTGCTCAGGCGGGTATCCAGCGCGGGGATGATCCAGTTGCCAAACTCCACGGGTGTTCCTGCTCGCGCACCGGCTTTGTCATCCAGGCTGCGGTTCAGGGCGAAGGTGTGCCCACCCAGCACGTAGCTGGCGTCGGTGGCGATGGTGGCGGAGAGGCTCTTTTGCGCGGTGTCGATGATGACGCGGGCGTCTATCGTGGTGGTGCGCCCTGCCAGGTCCCAGGCGCTCAGGCGCAGCTGGTACACGCCGTTGGCCCATTGGGCGGGCTCCAGCGTGGCCAGGGTGAGTTGCAGGGTGCTGTCGGTGGCCAAGGCATTTTGCTCGGCCAGGGTTTGCCAAGCGCTGCTGTTGGCGCCGTTGGGGGTGGCGGGGGCAATTTCGAGCTTGTAGCCCATGAGCTGGCGTTCTTGCAGGCGCATTTGCACCGGCGTGCTTTCGGTGATGTTGACCGGCGCGCCCAGGACGCTGGCGCCGATGAGCGAGCCCATCCAGGCCAGTGCCGGGGCTTGGGTGTCTGCAGGGTCTTTGACGCGCACGGTGTGGGTGTGGGTGCTGCCAAAGCCATCGCGGTCAAGGGCGGTGACGCGCAGTTCGATGAGGCCCGGCGCCAGCGGGGTGAGGCGTATGCGCCCTGCACTGTCAAGCGTTACGGTCTGCCAAGTGTCCGCGCCCGTGCTGGCGTTGGCTGCATTGTTCGGGTCTTGCAGGGCTGCGCCGCGCGCTTGGACCGTGATGCTGGCCATGGGGCTGTAGGCGTCGGCACGCACGGTGGCCACGATCACCTGCCCCGGTAGGGCCGGGGTGCTGGGGGTGGTGGAGACAAGTATCTTGGGCGCGTTGGCGGCAGCGTCGGCAACCGTGCGCACGGTGAATGTGCGGGTGGTGGTGTTGCGGCCATCGCTGACTCTTGCGGTGATCACAAAGTCGCCCACCTGGGCTGGGCCGGGGGTCCAGTTCAGGGTGTGGGTTTGGGCGTCGAAGCTGGCGCCCTCGGGCAAGCCGGTGAAGCTGATCGCCAGGGCTTGGGTTTGGGCGGTGCCGTCGTCATCGCTGGCCACGATGTCGCCATTCAAGGCGTTGGCTGCAGTGCTGGCGCCCAGGTGTACCGGGATGGACAGGGTTTGGCCGATGGCGACTGCATGGTTGCCCGCAGTGAGGCGGGGCACGCGGTTGACGTCAAACACGCGCACTTGCACGCTTTGCGTGGTGGTGGCCAGCCCATCCGTGGCCTGGAAGGTAAAGGTGTAGGCCTTGTTGTCCAGGCCTGCGTTGTTGACGATGTCTTGGCCCGGCGTCCATTCAAAGTAGCCGGTATTGCCGTCAAACGAGACACCGGTGGGAGTGTTCTCATCGTAAATGAGGCTGGTGCGTACCGCATCGGCATCCGCATCGGCACTGCGCAGGGTGAAGCTTAAAAGTTCACCTTCGCTCACCAGTTGCAGCGGCATGGGCAGGATGCGCGGGGTTTGGTTGAAGTTGGCGACCGCGATTTCAAAGGTGCGGGCCACTTCTGCCATGCCGTCGCTGCCGGTGACCGTAAAGCGCCACAGGCCGGGCGTACCAGTGCTGAGGTTGTCTTGGGCTGCAAACAGGTCTGGAGTCCAGTTCAGTACGGCACGGGTGCCGTTGCCTGTGCTGTTGTCATTAGCGGGTACTTGCAGGGTCATGCCGCGTGGCAGGCCCACTGCGCTCCAGTTGATGAGGTCAGTATCTGTGTCGCGGCCAAAGAGTTCAATGCTCAAAGGGGTGCCTTCGGTGGCGCCCAGCTGCAAGGGCAAGGTGGTGTTGCCGCTGTCGGTGACTTGCACGCTGTTGACCTGCACACCCAAGAGTTCGGGTGCAGCGTTGGCACTGCGCACCACCACGCGCAAGCGGTGGACGGTGGCGTTGGGCACAGGCGTGGTAGTGCCTTGCTCAAACCCTGCGTCCTGTGGACCCAGGCCACTATCGGTCACGGTGATGTCAATGTCATGCGGGCCGGCATCGTCGGCTGTGGGGGTCCAGCTCAAGAGGGCCTGACCGTACTGTGTGAGCGCCGTAAGCGTGGCCCCGATGGGCAATCCGGCGGCGCTGTAGCTGAGGGCGTCCTGGTCCATATCACGAACGTCAATAGCCACCGAAAGCACTTGGCCCACCACGGCCACCACTTGGCTGGGCGCGGTAATAGTCGGCGCTTCGGTTGGGCTGGTGACCGTGACGATGAAGGACTTGGCCTGGGTCAGCACTTGGTTGATGTTGCCGTCGCCATCGTCCTGGCTCACGACCGTGATGTGGTAGTCACCACGGTTTCCATCGCTGGGGGCGAAGCGAATCACACCGGATACAGCGCCAGACACTGTAGACGGATTTTGGGTATAGGTGGCAAAGCTGGGCAAACCAGAGACGGTAAGTTGGACGGCGTTGCCGTCGGCGTCTACTACGCTGACAGGGATTTCAAGCACCGCGCCTTTGGCGACAAAGGCGTTGTTGACATCTCCAATATCGGGGGCACGGTTGGCATTGCTGACCACGATGGGCAGGGTGACCTGGCTGATTGCGGGCGTGCCTGTGCCGTCGCCGTCATCGGTGGCGGTAACGGTGACCGAGTAGGTGCCAGCCTGGGCATAACCGGGAGTCCAAACAATCTCCAAAGTGTCGGCATCAAAGCTGGCGCCCTCAGGCAAGCCGGCAACCTGGTACGTCACGGTGGGGGCCGTGGTTTCTGAACCCGAAGCGGTTGTGGTGGCCGCGCCGTTGGGCGTAAGACGGACTTTGGGCTCGAAGCCTGGGTTGTCTGGGTCAAACGCGAATACGCTGATGCGCAGTGGCTGGCCTTCCACGATGTTCCAGGTTTCAGCGGCGTCAAAAACAGGCGCACCATTGGCGTTGAGCACGTTAAACACCACGTTGCGCGTCACACTGGTGGTAACCGGTTCGCCCTCGGGCGGCGTGAAGGTGGCGCTGAGGGTGATGGGCACGGTGTAGTTGCCGTGCTGGGCGTAGTCGGGTGTCCACTCCAGCCAGCCGGTCTCGGAGTTCAGCGTGGCGCCACCGGGCAACCAGGGCGCGGAGTATTCCAAGACGATGCTGGTGCCATCGGCTTGCACTAATCCACCTGGCATGTTGCCAGCCAGTTGCAGGGCGTACGTATCCCCTTCGCGCAGGGTTTGCACGGCCACAGCGCCCAAAGTGGGCTTGGCATAGCCTTGCCCTACCGTGACGTTGAAGTGCTGGGTGGCGGTGGCTTTACCGTCGGTGGCAATGACAGTGATGTCGTTGTAGCGGCCAGCCTGGTCGTAACCAGGGGTCCAGGTGAGCATGCCGGTGCTGGCGTCAAAGACTGCGCCAGCGGGCAGGTTGCGCACGGTCAGGGTGAGGCTGTCGCCATCGCCGTCCGCTGCGGTGAGTGGCAGTGACAGGGTTTGGCCCTCTGTCAGGGTGATGTCTTGCAGTGCATCGACCGTGGGTGCCAGGTTGCCGCCGATGACGGGAACCTGGAAGCGCTTGGTGGCCACGCCGCCACGGCTGTCTTGCACGCGAACCACAATTTCGCTGTGCGCCAGGTCGCGTGCGATGGGGGTCCATTGCAAGGTGGCGACCGAATGGTAACCATCGGCGTCCGATGTATAGGCGGTGGGTGCGGTGAGGCTTACGCCTGCGGGGGCTTGCACCAGCTCCCAGAAGAACTGGGTGCCGTCGGCGTCAATAGCCTCCACTTGACCACTCCAGGCAAGGCCAGCTGTGGCGGGGGCAAGCGTATCGGCGTCCAGCGTGGTGGCACCCGCTACCGTGAGTGCAGGCGGCAGGTTTTCCTGCGGCACCGCATACACACCATGGCCCAAGTTGAACTTGACCAGCGAGGCCATGCCGGCCATGGTGGCAAAGCGGCTGGCGGGGACAACGGTGATGGTTTGGTTAGCCAGGGTGGCGCCCACTTTGAGCTTGCCACCGAGCTGTGCATTGCTCAGGCCTGCGCTGACGTCCAATATCCACAAATCAGACTGGTCGCCGGTCCCCGCGTTGGCGCCGGCAATGCTGTCGCCAAAATACAGACCTGGGTCTAGCAGCAGCATCAACGGGCCATTGAGGTCGTCGGTGCCGATGTTGGTGAGGCTGACGTCGTAGCTGACGGTGCCGTCGGCACGGTTGGCCCGGGTGTTGCTGAAGTCGAGCTTCACCTGGGTCGTCATGTCCAGCAGAGCAGTAAAGGTACTAAGGTAGCCGTGCTCCAGACGGGTCTGGTTGAAGCTGCGCAGTGTGCCGCTGATGTCCAACTGGTACTGCCCTGCAGGCAAGCCGTTGACATCGAGGTAGGCGGTGCGGCGTGTGGCGTCCCAGCGCACGCTTTGCGGCGTGATGATGCGCCCGGCGTTGGCGCCCAAGGCGGTGAAGGTGAAATTGGCGGGGTCGATGACGCTGGAGGGGTCGCCGCTGGTGGCACCAAGCCACATGGCTTGGTCGAAGGTAACCGCAATTTGTCCCACAGGCAGGGGCAACAAAGCGCCGTCTGGCACGCTTACAGCCTTGACTTTAGGGGCGTGGATGGGCGCTATTTCGTCGATATGCCCAGTTTGAGCCACCAAAATGCGGCCGTCGCTGGTGGCGACAATGCTTTCACCACGGGTGCCACCTGCGGCAACCTGCAAGGCGCGTTTGGATTGCAGTTCAATCATCCACACAGACGATTGGTGTGGTGTGGCGTCAGCGCCGTCCACCACCGCACGCTGGTGCAAGTTGCTGGAAGCAAGCAGCAAGCCTTCAAGCTCAGTGCCGGCCGCACCAAAGGTAATGCTGTCGATCACGCCGCTCAAGCGGTATTCCAGCTCGGCCCGGCCAATGGTGCGCCCGCTCATGGGGAAGCTGACGATGTCCGTAGTGCCATTGGGCTGGGCTGCGGTGATGTCCACGCCACTCCAACGCACCGCCCACAGGCGGCCATCGGGTGCGAAGGCGAGATCGCCCACGCGCTGGTTGCTGAAGTGCTTCCAGGCCTTGGAGGCGTCGGCCTCGTTGGGCCGGAAAATTTCGATGCCGTTTCCAGAGGAGACATAGATATCACCGCTACCCGGCTGGATCGCCAGGGCATGGGTGAGGGGGTCTTGGCCTGGTCCGCTCATGCGGTGTAACACGGTGCCAGTAAGGGGGTCGAGTTGCAGCAGTTCGCTGCCCGTCATCACCCATAGCTGGCCCATGCTGTCCATCGCCATGTCCAGCACTGGTTCGGCCAATGTGAACAGGGGTGTGGTGGAGTGGCCGCCGTCTTTGGTGTAGCTGAACACCTCATTGCGCAGGCTGCCTGCGCTGACCAGGAAGGAGTGGTCTGCCAGCTCGACCATGGCGAGGGCGCCGATGTCGGCGTCGCTATGGGCATAGCCGTCGGCCAGACCACGCAGGGTGAACGGTGCAAGCACCGAGCGCAGGTCGCCGGGCTGTGCTGGGGCCACTTGGCCCGGCAGTTGGAGCAGCGATTGCGCGAACAGCGCGTTGGCAGCGTAGCTGCGGTCGGGCACAGCCTGTGGCAATTCGGCCGTTTGGCTTAGCGTTTCGTTCACGCCCAAGCCGTCTAGTACGGCTTGGCGGGTGCCGTCGTCTGGCAGAACGGCATTGGCCACCGAGGCCGCTTCGCGGTTGCCCGCGTTGTCAACGGCCACCGCCAGGAATTCGTAGCTTTTACCGGCTGCGCCGGTAAAAACGGCCTGGGTTTGGGTGGGGGCAATTTGGCGTTGCCAAATTTTAAAGTCACCACCGTCTTCCGCCACGTAGACGGTGACCGATTTAACACCACTGGCGTCGTCTGCGGCCACCCACTTCACGTCAAAAACAGGCGCACCTTGGGTGTTGTTGCCCAATGCGGTGACGGTGGCGGTGGTGACGGGCGCATGGGCATCGAGCGTGCTGCTGATGGTGGCGCTGTCAATAGGCGGTGCGTCGTCCAGCAAGATGCGGGCCGTGGCGGTGATGCTGGCGTTGGATTGCGCCGTGTCTGCCGAGCGCACGGTGTAGCTGACAAAACCGCGCTTGAGTTGATCGGCGTTGGCCTGGCTGGCGCTGCTTGCGGGGGCCAGCAAACCATGCGTGTTGTCGCGCATGACTTCACCGGTGTCTGGATCGATAGCTTGGAGCAACCAGGTAGCAGTGTGGCTGGCCACATCGATACCGGCACTGACGCGCAGGATGAAGCCCTTGCTGCCGGTGAAGTCAAAATCGCCCTGGAAGTTGGCTTTGTCGTCTGGCACATGGAGATTGATGTCGCCCAGCTTGAGGTCACCCAGACGCAAGGTGCGTGGGTCGAGGTCCGTGTCCAGCTGTGTGACGATGCGCAACTGTCCAACAGGATGGTTGGACGGGTTATTGAAGGACACGCTGTAGGGCAGTGGTGTGTCCGCTGGAACATAGCTGCTGCCATCGCTTGCCGAGCCACCCAGTGCGCCCTGCGGGCCGCGCATGCTGATCAATGCCTGTGCATCGGCGTTTTGCTGGGCGGCTTGCTGCAGGTATTGTGAGAGATTGAGCGACTGCGCGGCAATCGGTTGGAAGTTGCCATCCAGCACGCCAATATGGCGCAAGTATTCGAGCTCGGTCACTCCACCGGTGTAGACGTTGAAGTTCAAGAAGTGTGTTTCTTGGGCGGCGTGTTGGTCAAACGCGGCAGCGTCAGCCATCTTGGGCACCGGAATCTCAACCTCATTACCATCACCATCCCGGCGGTATTCCATGTATTCAATGCCGGTTTTCAGGGCATTGGGGTCACCCGCATATTTTGCGGTATCACCATACCATTGTTGGACTTTGGTGAAGAAGCCCAGCACATCGGCCTGGGTGCGGTAGGTGTCGCCAGCCTTGGCCAGCAAAATGCCGGTTGCCAGCGTGGCGTTCAGGCTCATGACTTTGGGGTTATCCCGAATCGGCGGTGCCTCGGCCAAGGGACGCAACAACCCGGCGGTCTCCATCGCACCCAGCCAGCCAGCAACCCACTGTGCTTCATCCGCAGCCAATACAGACAGGCTGCTGGGTGCGGTGGTGTCAGTCAGGATAGCAGTGCGTAATTGTTTGGCATGCGCAGTTTGGTCTGCGATGAATTCGTCACGCGTCAAGGGGGTGGCCGCGCCCACCAGATTGAAGCGGAACGGCATGGCCAAGTATTCTCTCTTGGTAATGTGGTCCGAATCCGGTCCAGGAGGAGCCAGGAATTTGGCTGCCAATCCAGCCTGAATATTGTTCAGACTGGAGACACCTCCATCGAGCAGGCCCTGGGCCTTCCAGTCAGGGTGGGTGGCATAGAGCTTGTCGCGCAAGCCCTCAAAGTCGTAGTTGATCCATTCCTTCAGACCTGGGTAGGTTTGAAGGTTGAAGCTCATGCCAACGAAGCCGCCAGCGGCCACGTCAAACGCGTAGCCGGGGGCCAGGTTGAAGCCATTGGTATCGTCCGCGCCATCCAGGCGTGCCCATGGCACGTCGGCACGGATGGTGCCAGCGGTTGGTGTTTGGCCATAGGTCTGGGTGTTGCCCGCCGCGTCGGCGGTTTTTCCATCTGGACGACCAGATACGTTGGCACCAAAAAGTACATAGGGCAGGTTGAGGCCCCCGAGTACGTCCTGGCTGTAGCCCATTTCTGTGGCGCCAAAATCAAAGCGCACATAAGGCGTATCCACGTTGGTCAAACTTTGCAGTGACACGCTGTACAAGCCGTTGTCGCCAGGGCTTAAGGTGCGTGGCCCCCCCACGCCGATGGTGACATCGGCTTCAATGCCACGCTCTACCAAGTAGCGGTTGGCTTCGACCACACGTTGGCCATTGGGGTTGGTGACCGCCACGTCATACAGGCCATGGGGCAAGGTGCGTAGGTCAAATACGGCGCGGATGTGGGTGGCGTCGAGCACTTGCCAGCGGTCTGGCTCCAGCTCGGCCACACCGGGGCGAGAGAGTTTGACCAGGGCGCCAGCTTTGAAGCTGGCGCCGTATATATCGAAGGTGACCCAACGGTGGTTCTCGTCGCCGGTGCCGCCCTGGTCGGGCGTTACCTTGGTGATGGACAAGGGCATCAGATCGGCGCGTAGTGTTACCGGCGTCTCACTGCCTTGACGGGCACGCACCAGCACGTAGTAGTCGCCGGCTTGCGTAGTGGCAATGGTGGCGTCTTGGTCCACTGCAACGGGGTTGCTGTAAGACGCATCAAATGCGAAACCAGTTGGGATATCGCCATATCGGATGTACAACTCATTGGAGCCCTCTGTATCAGAGGAGTCGAGCGTGACACGCAAGGTCTCGCCACTGGCAACGCTGACTTTGTAAAGGCGCGCCTGCCCCGCGCTGAGTGTGGTTTGCAGCAGGCTGGCGACGGTGAGCGTAGGCACCTGCACTTGCAGGGTAGAGCCCGATGCCAAACGGTTATTGGCCTCTCCAGGGGGCAGGTTCAGCTCGGTGGCTGTGTACGTTATCTTGCCTTCAAAGACTTCGTTGTACAGGTCTGGGCGCACGATGATGCGCCAGTTGCCGTCTTTGAGCGGGGGCAAATTGGCTTTCAAGGTGCCGGTGTAGCTAGCCACTGCACCCAGGTCGCCATTGTGGTCAACCTTGCCCAACAGAATGTCACCTAAATCCCAGGCGTTGTCGCTGGAAAGGTAGAGGGCGTCGGTCCAATGGCCATAAGCCGGGTTGATGGAGTCATTGATGATGGTGTAGTCAATCTGCACCTCGTCACCCACGTTGGCGCTTGCTGGCACCACCACATTGCTGACTTTGAGGTCGGCTGGCGGCGGTGTTTCCACAATGATGGGTTGTACTGCTGCAGTAGCGTTGTTTTGCTCTTTGCCGAATTCGCGTACGGTTCCGAATTCGCCCGTACCCCAGGCGCGTGCAGGGTCGGTAATGACGAATACGTAGTAGGCACCTTCCAGATCGCGTGGTGCCGTCACTGTGAGCGCCCCGTTATAGCTGGCACCAGAGGCCAAGCCGCCATTGTGGTCAACGTAGCCGACGTAGCGGTCTTGGTTGACGTCCAGGAAACGGTCTTTGGACAAGTAGATCAGATCGTTCCAATGCAGCTGGTCGCTCGGGGTGGCGCCACCTGCGTTGAGCACTTGGTAGTTGACGCTGAAAGCCTGGCCAGCCAGCACGGTGCTGGGCGATGTGACCTGCACCACCTGCAGATCAGGTGGTGTGCGCATTTCGATGGTCAACGCAATGGATGAAACGTTGTTGCCTTCGTCTTTGAACTCTTTGACCGCGTCTGACATTCGGGCATTGGTAAGCGTATCCAGTTGATCACGGATGGTGCTGGATTCGTCGCCACCAGAGGTGGTCGAGGTATCTGTCTTGACAATGATGTGAAAGTTGCCACTGATTGACTCTGGCAAATTAAACGTAGCTGAGTTGGTGTAAGACTCACCCGGTTTCAAGTATTTTGGCTTGTTGTTGTCATAGAGCGCCGTCGAACGAACACGAAGAACCCGTTCAGCATCGCTGCCCCGGTCAACCAATGGGTGGTCGGTACCATCTAAAGAATCGTCACGCGATAGGTAAACTCCATCAAACCAGCCATTGGTGCGGGTGTCACGGGTGCCACGATTGGTGGTGGTCCAAGTCACAGTAATTTGCTGACCTGAAGAAGGATTTAGATCAGATACCGTGATGGTGTCGATCTGCAAATCAGGTTCACGGTAGGTGACGTTCAGTGTGCCGCGCGCAATGTTGTTGTCGTTGCGAGCACCTTCGTAGGCCGTATCTTTGTAATAGCTGTCGCGAGCTAGCTCATTTACCCCGCCATTGAGTAGTTCCCCTTTGGCCGTAGCACTCGCGCCATCAGCAATTACATAGATGTAGTATCCGCCATCGGTGCCGGGAGGCAGCTTTACCTTGGCTGAAGTGGTGTAACTTGCGTTGGACGCCAGCCCACCTATATTGGAATGAACGGCACTTCCCAGCGCAATCGCGCGACTGGGGATGAAGACCGGATCACGACTGAAGTAGATCAGGTCAATCCAGTCATGGGTGCCGGCCCATACCGCGTCGCCCTGGTTGGTAACAGTCCATGAGACAACTGTTTCTTCGCCAGAGAAATTCTCTGACTGCGTTTCTACGGCAGTCACCTGCAAGTCCGCAGGGTGCACAGAGATAACCGAGTTGCCCGCGCCCACGTTATTGGACTCACTCACTTCGCCCACTTGGCTCCGGACATCGGTTTTCACCACCACATAACGGCCCTTGACTGACGGTGCCAGCTGCACCGTTTGAGTTACGCTGTATTTTTCGCTGTTGCCCAGGGTGCGCTGTTGTGTATAGCTACCCAAACTCCACACTTCTCGCGCTGTATCTAAATTGGGGTTGTCGGTAATATAGACCGAGTCTGTCCAATCGCCAGTAAAGAGCTCACCACGGTTTTGCACGGTGTAACTGAAGGAGTAGTTGCCACCTGCCTCGGCTGCGGCCAAACCACTGACTTCGGTCACAGCCAAGTCAGGTGGGGTAACGCCCAGCACACTGATGGCGCGCGCCTTGTAGTTGTTGTTGTCAATCTGGTTGGGGTCGTCCGGATTGAGTTGCGACGCCAACGTGTCTTCAAGAATCGCGTCGTAAGTGTCGCTCCACACCGTAACGAAATAGTTGCCGGAATACACGTTGTCTGGAATGTTGACCTGGGTGGTTCCCAAGTAGTCCTCACCCACCGCGAGGTTTCCGTTGTGAGTGACAGAGCCTAGCAAGAAATCACCCTTGTAGGCACCGGGGCGACGCTTGTCACGGGCCAACCAGACCGTGTCGGTCCAGCTACTCACATTGGCGGCGTCACCACGGGTGGTGTTGCTGCCCAGGTTGGCCACTTTGTAGCGCACTTCAATGCTGGCTCCATGCACGGCCTGGTCTGGTGCGACCACATCGCTGGTAACCAAGTCGCCGAACGGAATGGGGTCCACATAGAAGTGTGCAGCCTTGATGTTGTTGCCTTCACTGGGATATTCGTCAACGTTGTTGTTGCCATCCGCTACGACGATCAAATAGGCGTCGCCGCGATAGCGGATTGGAATATTGACGGAAGCACTGTCTGTGGCATAGCTCTCCGTGGGGGCCAACGCGGCGCCATTGTCAAATTGGCCGACCAGGACATCGTCTCCACTGAGGTTGGCATCCAGCGACAAAAAGACCTTATCTTTCCAACGACCACTTGCAGCAGACGGGCCCTGATTGGCCACGGTATAGCGAATGGACGCACTGGTGCCTGCAGTCACATGATCGGGCACCACCATGGTGCCCACCCGCAAGTCCGGCCGGTCATTGAGGCTGACCTCGGTGACATCGGTTGATACCAAGCTGTTGTTGTCGCGTGCTGCGCCATATTCATACAGTTGGCTACCGGCATTGGTGATGACCTTTACCCGGTACTGCCCTTCTATTTTTGCGGGCAGGCGAACCTGCTCGGTGCGTGTGTAGCGGATGCCGGACTCCAGCCCACGGTCGTAGCTGAAACTTCCCAGCGTTACCGCCGCGCCCAAGCCATTGGCAGGAATCACTACAACGGTATCTGTCCAGACTCCGTTGGCCTTGGCCTCGCCTTGGTTGACGACGCTCCACGACACATCAATGAGTGCGCCTTCCTGTGCGCTGCTTGGCAGCGTTATGGTTTCGACCTTCAGATCGGGGGACTTGGAAAGTACAACCGGAATGGCCACTGTGCTACCGGTGTTGTTGTTCATGTAGACGAACTCAAATGGACCACCGGTGTGCACATTGATGTAGAAGCTGCCTTCGATGCCTTCGGGCAGGGTCACGTCGATGCTGCGGGTGTAGCGGTCATTTACCGCCAGCTGACCAATGTGGCTGGCCGAGCCGAGCTGAGTTACAACGTCCGAACCATCAGGATTGCGGCTCAACCATACCTGATCGGACCATTGCGTGGCATTGGTGAGACCGATGCCGCAATTAACGACCGCCCAAGTCACATGCAGGGGGCGACCACTGGCGCCGACACCCTGCGCAGTGACGGATTCGACCTGCAAATCGGCGTAGGGCATGGTCATAACGTCTACATCGTGGCTAATGCGTCCGATGTTGTTGGCTTCGAGGTTATTCTCAAATACCTCGGATTTCGCGTCGCTGACCACGAATAGCTTAAATCGTCCGACAGTGGCTGCGGGCAGCAACACATGCTCAGTGCGACTGTACGCCTCGGCAGCCACCAAACCACCAGTATGAACATACTCACCAACCACGCGATCATCCGTATTGCCAACGATATCGTCGGTCGAAAGGATGATGCGATCGGTCCAACTGCCGGTACGCCCTTCCCCAGTACCCTGGTTAGTCACGGTCCAACTCACATCAAGTGGGGCAGGGTCGTCAATCACCCGGTCAGGTGCTGTTACGGCAGAGACTGCCAAGTCAGCATACGGCGCCAAGTTGACAGTCAGGTTTTGTGCGGCCCGGTTATTGGTGCGTGTACGGTCGTCGATGGCGTTGCCGCCATCTGCAACTACGACGACTTCGTATTCACCAGTGAAATCGAGCGGCACCAAGAAGTCGGCAGATGCACTGTAGCTGGCTCCTTCCGCCAGTGGCCCCGTGCGGGCCACGTCTGCGACCTTGCGCAATACCCCATCTTTAGCCAGGAAGACTTGGTCAACCCAATTGACCCGCACTTCGCCGCCAACGTTGTTCACGGTCCAATCCACATGCATGCTGACACCCGATTGCACCAAGCCTGGGCCATTTACGGTAGCCACGCTGAGGTCTGGACGCGCTACATGTACTGTCGTGGCGGCAGCGGCCTGGTTGTTGTCCTCGGCCGCTCTCTCAAACACCGTGTTATCAGTATCGGTTTTAACGATCCAACGGAAATCACCCTCCGGGAACCAGGACGGCAAAGTGAAGTTGATATTACGCGCAACGCTCCCCCCCACATCCAATGGTGTGGTGTTAAACACACTGGCTACTTCGTGCAAACCCGCAACGCCACGATCTACATAGATGCGGTCACGCCAGGAGCCGGACGCAGTGGCCGTGCCGTTGTTACCTGCGGTATAGCTGATACTGACAGCATCACCGGGCCGTAGCACCGTTGGGCCTACTACATCAGTCACTACCAGGTCTG
The DNA here is from genome assembly GCA_001770935.1 of Burkholderiales bacterium RIFCSPLOWO2_12_FULL_61_40. GTDB lineage: Bacteria > Pseudomonadota > Gammaproteobacteria > Burkholderiales > Burkholderiaceae_C > Allorhodoferax. The sequence continues at coordinate 37,822 of MESI01000078.1, forward strand.
GCGTAGGTGCCAGCCCCACATGCAGTGTTGCCATGCTGAAGGCACTGTTGTTGCCAAGGTGGGTGGTTTCCGTGACGCTGCGGTTAGTGTTGGTGTCCACTAGGACGTAGTAGTCACCACTGAGGTCGCGCGGCAAGGTCAACGTGGCGCGTCCGGTGTATGACTGACCAGGAGCCAGCAAGCCCGCATGGGTTACCGAGCCCGAGAGCACGATGTCGTTGCCGCTCATCGTGGTGTCTGCTGAGAGCACCACGCGGTCGTTCCACAATGCCAAATCGGTAGTGGCATTGCCATTGTTGGTGACCACCCAGGTGATCAGGATGTTTTCGCCACTTTGGGCGTTGGCAGGCGCAGTCACTTGCGTGGTGGTGAGGTCGGCGTATGCCGTGCTCAGGTCAATTGCGCGGGCGCTGCTGCTGTTGTCGGCTCGGGTATCGGGCTCCACGACCTCTGCGGAACTATCGCTGCGCACGCCCAGGTAGTAGCGCCCTTCGGTGCGCATGGGCACCCGAATGCTTGCAGTTTGGGCATAGCTTTCCCCAACATGCAAACTACCGGTGTGCCGAATGGTGCCAATGACTACGTCATCGGCATTGCCAATAATGGCATCATTGCTGAAGACGAGCTGGTCATTCCAGGCGGCGGTGGTGTCGGCCTGGCCTTGGTTGGAAACAGTCCAGCTCATGGTTACTGGCTCGCCACCTACGCCCAGTGCGGACGTGGCTAAGGTGTCAATATGCAAATCCGCGTAGGTTTTGCTGGCTGACTCAGCATGAATATCGGCACTGTTGTTGGTTTCTGCATCATTTGTGAGATTGGTTTCAAACAACACGCCCATTCCGGCACTATTTTGGTCGGCAGTGATGGTGATACCAATATCTCCAGCACCCTTCAAGCCTTCGGGCAAGCGGAAGGTGAAGGTGCGTTCGCGGAATCCCCCAGCCGAAATTGCGCCGTTGGCTGATCCGTTGGTCAGCGCAAGAGGGTCGTAGCCCACGCTGGTGTCCAGTAGCACCAAATTGGCCGCTGTGTTTCGTACAACGATACGATCATCAAAACTGGCAGAAGCCGCGCTACTGCCGTCGTTCCAGTCCTCCCAGTACAAGGTCACCAAGCTGCCAGCCTGCACGCCCGTGCTATCCACTCGCAGGTTCTTGATGCGCATATCAGGGCCCGACAAGCGAATAAGCTCGCCCGTGTTGTTGCCCTCTCCGGTGCCGGCCAAGTTGGCCTCGGGCACTTCAGACGCGCTATCTGCAATCACCCGAATAGAAAAACGCCCCGATGCAGATAGGCCGCTAGGCCAGGTAAAGCTGGCGTTGCGCAGGCGTATATCGCCAATGCCGAATACGGTTGCCCCCAGTGCTTCACGGACCACCACGTTCACCACAAATTCGTTGGTGGAAAGGTTGCGAACTTCCAATCGCTCACTCCAATCGTGGTCCAGTTCCTTGCTGCCCCGATTGGCGCTCGTCCAAGTGACGGCTACGTTTTGCCCGGGTTGAAAGCCTGCAGACGGACTCATGCCAAGGTCTTCAATAACCAGGTCGGCATAGGGTGCCAAGGCGACGGTGGTCTCGATCGCCAACGCGTTATTGCCTTCACCGGTGCCCGTGGCGTTACTTTCCTTGATGCTGTTAAATGCATCGGACAGCACGGTAATGCTGAGGTGGCCTGCGGCCAACGCTCCATCGGGCAGCTGAATCAACCTGCTGCGGGTGCGTGCTTCACCAGCGGCGATGGGGCCATTGCCCCCGTCTGCAGCAAGGTAAGGCACCGATATATCGGTGACGATGGAACCCGTATCCAGGTTGCGCACAATGATACGGTCGTTCCAGTTGCCAACGGTGGGCAGCACGCCACGGTTTTCTACCACCCACTGTACATTGACGGCTTGACCGGTTTGCAGCGAATCTGCAGGAGACAGCGTCACGCTGTTAACGGCGAGGTCAGGCGCGGGCTTGACCAGCAGGGTGTCGAGCACCACAGGGGGAGCTTCGAATACTTTGACTACGTTGAACGCCACCTTGGACTGGGGTATTGTCCCTGCATTGATACCTTCGAGCACCAGGGTGTAGGTGCCGGTGATGGAGAGAGCACTGGGCTCTTGGTCGTAGCCGCTAAAAACGTGCTGATAGTAATTCCCTATGCCGGATTCATAGTGGTGGTATTGCAGGTTATCGATCCCCATGCTTCGGTCAAAAAACACTTGCCGTCCAAGAGGGTCCAGCAGTGTCCAATGCGGCGTAGAGTGCCTGCCGTCATTCAAAACGAGATCTGGCACCACAGTGGTCAACGAATCAAAGTAATAACGCTCACCAGCGATCGCATCAAAGCGGAAAAGGTTGACACCATTGACGGGGGTTACTACTGTGGAAATCGGAGTGCCGGGCACCACCGCAGTCGCCACATCCAAATTGAGTACACGAAACGAATAATCGCCCGCTGCGCCGTTGACGGTATCGATGACCAGGGTGTAGTCACCCGCCGTCAACTTTCCGCCAAAATCCTTGGCATTGTTGTAGATACTGTAGCCATCGTAGTAGGTGTAGTTGTTCGCGTACCAGGAGTAGTTTTCATCACCCACCATGGAATGCTCAAACACAACCCCGGATGGGCCTTCTAGACGCCATCTCAAATTGACATTAGTTCCCAAATTGTCGAATGCCAAGGTCGTAGAGGCGTCTAAATGCAGTTTGTATCTGGTTGACGTAGCAGCACCCGGGGTATTACCCGATACCGTGGTGTTGAACTGCAAGGTCGGTACAGTGGTGTGCACCATAAAGCTATAGCTGGCGCCGCCACTTTGGTTACCTTGTCCGTCGAGCAACAACCAGTATTCACCGGCAGTCAGCGGGAAGGCTGAGCCATCAGAACCGGTATTGCCCGTTTGCAATTGGACACCGTAAGGGGAAATTAGTTTCCAGGTCAGCCCGGTGCCAGAACCTGTGGCCGCATCAAACACAAAGTTGGCCGCCTCTGCTATGTTAAGACGGTACACGGCCACACCATTGGCAGGATTCACGTTACCAGACACCACGGTTTCTGGGGCGAGCATGGTGGCCGCAGTGATATCCAACAACTTGAAACTGAAATTCTGGTTGCTGTAACCATTTCTGAATTTCAGTGTGTAAGTGCCGGCCGCCGGTACCTTGATGGCCTGATTTCCTTCGTTGTAATGGTTGGCAGAGTACAAGTTCACGCCATTGGCATCGACGATGTCGGCATGCAAGTTGAGATAACTCAGTGGATCCAACCACAATGTGGCGGCGCCGGTGGTCTCAAAGGTATAGCTCAGCGTCCCCTCTTCGCCCAGTGTGCCGTTGGTCACTGTGTCTAGCGCCAAAACAGTGGGCAGTGGCGCGGCAACTTTGCGCACGGTGAAGTTGTAGTCTTGGGAAGTCGTGCTGGGGGAGGATGAACCATCGGTGTCCCAGATCAGCCAATAGCTTCCCGTTCGAGGCAGGTTGGCCACCGTGCCAGCGCCCGTGCCTTGTTTGATGGCGGTACCAAATTCGTCCACCACGCGCCATCTGCCACTGGTAGCTTGGTCTGGCGTTATCGCATAGTAGTCACCCGCCTGGGCATCCAGGCGGAAGGGTGTGGCTTGCCCCACGGGCACGTTGCCTGTGGTGGCAACCTCAAGCGCCAATGCGGGTGCTTGTGCCAAGTTCAGCAGCCTGAAGGCGTAGCTTGTGTTGTAAGAGTAGTACCCGTATTCGTAGGGTGTCAGCGCAAAACGGTAGGTGCCTGCCTGCAGCTCAATAATTGGGTTGTAGCTGGGGTCAGACGATGCCCCCCAAACATACTGCTCCGCCACCGTTTGCCCAGGGCGCGAGACGGTCCATTTGAATCCATAGCCATTGAACTGTGAAACATCCATCAGCAGCCGGGTAGGCTCGGCTACCGTCAATTCATAGGTCTGATAAGGGCTGGTGCCATAGAGATAACCACCAGTGACCAAGCTGCCAACCGCCAGAGTGTGCGTTTTTAGCGCAAAACGATAGTCAGTCTGCACCCCAGCACCATCCACCGCGTCTGTATCCCACACCAATGTGTAGCGGCCACTTTGGGTCAGTCGTGGCATGGTTGCAAGGGTTGCCAGATCACCCCCGGCCAGTTGACCGCCGTTAGGGTCAAATAGGGTCCAACGCCCACTGAGCAGATCGGTAACCAGCGGTACATAGTCAAAGCTGTCGCCCGCGACCCCATTGAAGCCCATCACCACCGCAGTGCCGGGAACTACGGCTCCACTGGCTTCGTCGCCAATTGCCAGGGTGGCTGCGCTTTGCAGGTCCACCAAGCGAAATGCCAGAGTCTCTTGCGTGACCGACGTAGAAAATACTTTCAGTGTGTAGGTATCGGCACGCAGACTGAGCAAGCGGGCCGAGTCTGCGGTGGCTGCAGTCCAGGTACCGCTATCGACTACCCCGTCTGCAGTTGCCAAACGCCAGCTCACGCTGTCGCCGTCTGCCTGCAAGGCATCTAAGAGCAAACGCGTTTGGGTGCCAAGGGTAAAGGTATAGGTACGGGTGGAAGCACCGGCAGGTAACGTCTCTTGGACGGTGCTGCCGATAGCCAGCGAAATTGCTACTTCAGTGGGTGTGCTGGAGAGCGTAAAACGATAAGAAGCACTGGTGCCCAAACCATCGGCGTTGGTGTCCCACACTAAAAAGTAGGTGCCACTGCGGGTGAAACGTGTCAGCGCCTGGTTTTGTGCACTGTCACCGGTTTGAACTTGCGCACCAAATTCGTTGTACAAAGTCCATTGCCCGGTCAGCCCCCCAAGATCAGTTGGAGTGTAGTAAAGCCGCTGCCCGACTTGCGCATCAAACCGGTAAATAGCAGCCGAGCCTGACACTAAAGCACCCGATATTTGCGCATCAGCAGCTACCATATTGGCGGTAGAAATATCGCGCAAGTTCAAGGAATAGTTGACTACGCCCCCCCCCTGTGCCGCTACTTCAACACGATAAGTTCCCGCAGACAGCGTAAATGGTGCTGCGCCGGGCGTTGCAGCCGACACGCTGAAGGAATTAACCTGATTATTGCCCTGGTAGATCGCAACCCCAGCGTCCGCGTCCAAGCCCAAGAAGTCTATGTACAGACTCGTGTTTTCCGTGAGCGTAAGCGTATAGCTATCGCCCAGCCTGTAGGGAAGCACCGCGCCGCTGACCTCGGCATTGAGTACCAGTGGTTGCGCTACACGCATATCCAGTGTGGCATCGGAAGAGTCGCCTTGGGTGTAGGCGAAATACCAGGTTCCACTGACCAGGGGCGTGAATACGTTGTTGTCCCAACTGTACAGGTTCTGTGCAATGGACAAGTTAGGCTGATAGATGTTCCAGCTTGAGTTGTTTGCCGACCTGACAAGGTAAGTCTGTCCGGCAAACAAGTCCATCTTGTAGAGATTTGTGCCTGTGGCAACAATGCTGTCGCCCGTAGCAACCACTGTGGCATTGGCCCCATCTTCTATTGCAAAGCTGATGTCGGTTGGTTCGTCGTTGGTGTCGTTGGATTTAGCTTCCAGTACATAGTCCCCAGCATCCAGTTCAAGCACGGTGGGATGGTGCCCATACTGGGAGAAACTTGCCGCATGGCCAACATAGTCTTGGCCGCGCCGCAAAACCCAGCCGACTTCACTATTGCCAGTAGACGTTCCGCCAATGACGACCAGACTGCGTGCGGCCAGGGTAAAGCTGTAGCCCTTGGTCTCGTTGGCCGCCAAGGTATCCGTGGTGACTGCACCGAGGATAACTGGTGCGCTATTTGCAACTGGAAAATCGACATGGTCCGCTAGCACGGCGCTGACTGAATAGCTAACTCCTTGGCCATTGCTAGGCGCACCATCGATAGCAAGCAAATAGGTGCCAGATGCACGCAACCCGAGACTTGCCGTCCCGGTACCGGAGTCGTTAGACAACACGGTCTCCCCGTCCGCATTGAACAACCGCCAGCGGGCAGACCCACTGGCGCTGGTACTGACGTCAATGGAGATGGTGTCGCCTGCCACCCCTGCTAAGCACAGCACTTGAGTTTCGTCACCCTCAGGCAGGGTTCCGTTAAACGGTACACCCAGGGTGACAGCGGGATTGCTTGCACTACCCGCATTGACCAATTGAAAATCTAGCGAGACGTTGGTCGCGCCGTCGTAGTTGTAGCCTTGTAACTCTAGCGTGTAGTCACCCGGATTGAGTGTGAGCGCATCCGCCCATGATGCGCTGTCAAAAGAATTATTGGCCAAGTCACGACCCTGCGCATCACGTAAAACGTAAGAGCAGTAAGCGTTGCTTAGTGCAGTGCGCGCGTCGAACAACAAGGTACTACGCTGATCGACGGTGAAGGAATACTGTGCACGCGAACTTACGCCAGCATTCAGGGCAAACGACTCCGTTTGGTCGAACTGCAACGCAATGGGGGCCACAGGCTCCAGATTCATCGTGAAATCCAAGTCCTGAACCAGAGAACCACGACGTTTGACTTCCAAGGTATAGGGTCCGCCATTGCCGGACTGTGACTGGATCACCGCAGAGCCAGCCTCCTGCGCCTGTGTGACGACGTTCATGTATCGATCAAATACAACCCAGGAAATGGTGCTGCTATCGGCTGTCGCAACATCAATATTCAGCGCGCCATTGCTGGAGGAATCCAGTCGATAGACTGCAACATCAGCACCTGGCGCAAAGTTTGCGGCAGTACTCCCTTCCGTCAGAAGCGGCGCATCACCGAGATCAATAATCTGAAGTCCAAAATGATGGCCAAGATCATTGCTGCGAACTGAGAGGTCATAGTCACCCGCATCCAAATAGCGGGCGTGAGGGTATTGCGCTTCGCCATCCACACCGTTAGTTTGGGGCGGCACCACACCAACCCAGTTGAGGTAGGAGTTTCCAACTTCGTTCAGAGCCCAGTCAATCTCACTGTCTGAACCCAAATTGTGCACTTGGTAGTAACCACCCACTGGAATCGTAAAGCGATAGGCCTGCGCGGGCTGCTGCCCCTCGAACACATCTCCCGCAATGTGTTCACCCACCCGCAATGCGGGCAGTGCGGCTGGGGTAACGTTCAAGGTGTAATCTAAACTAAGGGCAGACGGATTTTTGCCTTTGACCAACAAGGTATATCGCCCAACATTGAGACCCCCTGTTGTGAAGGTTCCAGCGCTATTGCTTTGGGCGGCAACAGATTTGCTTTCGTCGAAAAGCACCCAACTAATGTCTGCTGCCCTAGCGCTGGAGGTATCAATTTGGAGCCGTTGCCCAGGAAAAACTGCCAAGCGATACGCCGCCACCTGTGTGCCACCGTCCAGGCTTGCAGCAACCCCGTTGGCGGGCAGCTCAGGAAGGTTGTTCAGGTCCACTATTTGCAAGGAAAAGCTTTTGTCAGCCCCGTTGCTATTGACCAAAAACTCGTAGTCACCAGCGCCGATGTAGCGTGTGTAGGGGCTGCTGGCCTCCTGATCAGGTCCACTGCCAGAACCGCCCACCACCGCATGCCAATTGTCGTAACCGCCAACTGCACGCAATTGCCACAAAACACCATCATCAGACCCTAGATTATGAATTTGGACATAGGTACCAAAAGGCACGTGCATGGAGTAAGTGCGGGTACCATCGCTGGCAGTGAGGCTGCCGCCAATAGCGGCACCAATAGCAACAGCCATAGTATTGGCTGCGGCTGCCACAGGAGTCATCCGCACCGTGAAATTAACACTATCAGACACATTCGCCTGGCCAGAAACCACTAACAGGTAGTGGCCCGCGTCCAGCGCGGAGGTGTCCAGCGTAAGCTCCGTTGCACTTTGGGCGACGAGGTTACGATTATTGTCGTACAGGGCCCATTGGAGTTGTGCAGCAGTAGCGGTGTCTATGGCCACATGCAGTGCCCCAGGCGTCTTCAAATCGTAGCTATAAACTTGTGCATCAAGCCCATGCTCCAAGTGTCCGACAGCGCCCTCCGATGGCAGCGCAAGTGCCGAGGCAGAGTCCAGAAGTTGCAATGCGTAAACCGCATTGTCGGCGTCTGCCGTCAAGGTCAGGTCATACTCCCCGGCGGATACAACTTGGTCGTCTGACCAATACGAATTCCCAACGCTTGCAATGCTCCAAGAGACGCCCGTGGAGCCCGTATCATGAATCAGCGTCATGGCTTTCAACGACTGCGAAAACGGCACTTTGACACGGCACACCACCGTATCGCCCTGGTGTGCCAGGCTGCCATTCAAAACATCACCCAAGCTGTTTCTGACCCGGGCTTGAACCGTTTGCGTAGGTGTGAGCGCAAAGGCCAAGGCGGCTGTCGCTTGTGCTGCGCCTTTGGTAAGGATGATTCGTTCACTCCCTACCGCATTAGCAGTAGTATCCATATGGGTCAACGGCAACGCGTTGGAACCCAGCAGGTTACCCATAGAGTCAAAGACATAAACCGTTCCTGCTTCGCCATTGGTAGATGCAGCGTCCAACGCCAAAGCAGCTTCTGTCAGGGTGGTATTAACACGGTAAATTTGGGAGCCCGAAGCCGAGTCCAGCGTGCCGGTGTTTGCTTGATCGAGTGTCAGCGTTGGAGCGGCAGCAACATCCAGCAGGCGCACGGAATACGCCCCCAAAGCCGCTGCGTTGTCTGCCTGAACTTCCAACGTGTAGGCACCCGCATTTAAAACCATGACCCCGATAGCGCTCAAATTGCCCGACCGGACAACCGTGCCATTGGATGCCCGCAGCGTCCAACTATTTCCCAAACCGCTTAGGCCGTCGAGCACCAAACGGTTGGTCGCATTGAGCGAAAAATTCCACTTATCAGGAACACCAACCACTGAAGTGGTACCACTCACTGCGGTGCCGACCACCAAAGCTGCTACCTTAGGGGTGGCTAGACTTGCGATCCAACTGAGCTCAACCGGATCTGTATTTGCAATTGCACCTTCGATAACGATGGTGTGCCGCCCCGTTTTCTGAAGCGCCGCCGAAACCGTGCTCCCTGCCGAGGCATTGGAGACCGGCGTCAAATGGATACCGTCAGGGTCGATCACCCACACCCGTACGCTGCCGCTGGTGACACCGGAAATATCCAGTGACCAGTAGTCACCGAGGTTGCAGTCCAAACTAAATACTTTGGCGCTGTTGCCAGGATTCAAACTGAGGGCTTGCGCACTGCCTAGGAGCAGTGCTGCAGCATCAGAGAGATTGAGCAGGCGGAAGTTGAACGCCCCGCTAGCAATGCCACGCGGGGTCACCCGCAGGTGATACGCACCCGCTGCGTCCAGGCGAATGGGGGCATTGTAGATACCCTCATCCGCCGTGTTGAAACTAATATTGGAACGCAAGGCTCCTGTTGGCCCAGTTAACTCCCAAGCCAAATCACTGCGGTTGCTCAGGCTGTCAAATAGCACCGTGATGGGGGTGCTGGTCGTGAAACTGTAGTCGTAGCTTTGGCCTATGCTGTCAATGCTGCCAGTAAGGTCTGCATTGAGGGTGAGGGATTGCTGGGTCGTAACTTTACGGCGCAGTGTGAATTCATACTGGTCGCTAACATTCAGACCATTGGGGCCATCCACCACAAAGAAGTAGCGTCCTGCTGCCAACGCGAAGGGCTGGCTGGCTGTACCCATGTTGCCGCTACGCAGCGTGCTGCCCAATCGGTCTACGATACGCCAAGGTACAGAACGCGCATAGGTTTTGGGATCGAACACAAAATCACCAGCTTCATCTACCTGCAACTGGTAGGCCTGTGCGTGGCTGGCGGGGTTCAAGGTCAGCGCGGTGGCGCTGCCCAGGGCCAACACGGGAACGCTGGCAGTGTCTACCAAGCGGAAATTGAAGTTACCTGTAGACAAATCACTGTAGTCCACTGAGAACTCGTAGGTGCCAGCGGGCAAGGCGAACAGGCTATCGGGCGTGCCAGCGCCAAAGCTGCGTAAGGATGCTTCGCTGCCGCGCGGGCCGCTAAGGCTCCACCGCAAGGCCGCCGCATTGGTCGCCCCCCCAATATCCACCAATACCGTTGTAGGTGCAGCCAGGGTAAAGCTGTACTTTAGCGTTTGAGCGGGCTGTGCAATGCTGCCAGTGATGTCGTCGTTTAAGGTCAGCGCGGACAAAGATGCAATCTTTGGCGCCAGGTTGAACCACGCGTTCTTGGCCGTAAGCGCCGCTTGGTAGTAGCCTTTAACCGGATTGACAACAAGGAGATACTCTCCGGTAGCGCCAAGAGCCAAATCTGAGTTGTCAAATATGGTGTTTAAGTTGGCTACGGTGCGACCGAAGGGATCAACCAAATAGACATTGCAGTAACCGTTGTAGTAGTAGTTGTAGTAACCACCGTCACCGTCGTGGACATCAAAGTAATAGTGCTCGCCCGCGTTGGCGTTGAAGCGATAGATTCGACTCTCCCCCAGCGGAATAGTTTCATTCACCTCGGAGCCCGGCGTCATGGGCAAAGCGGCAGCGCGGTTTAGAACACGAAATTTATAGGAAGCCGTGATGTCCTGGCTGTTGCGCATAGTCAGCGTATAGCGCCCAGGCGGCAACGCATAGGGAGTGCTATAGCCATTGCTCAACGACTGCCAACCGACAATATCCCCTTTAGGACCCGCTAGTTTCCACTGCACATTGGCTGCGTTGCCAAGGGTGGGGTCCAAGGCGTCAAACACCACAATGTCCGCTTGGTCCAGCGTAAAAGTGTAATCGACCACATTTTGGCGCGCCGCAAGGCTCCCGCTGATCTGGTCGTTAAAACTCAAGGCGCTGCTACTGTGGGTTTGCTGAGCCAGAGTGAAAGCAACGTTGCTGGTGCCCGTTTCGTTGTATTGCCCTTCATTGAGCAAGGTATAGCGTCCCGTACTGGTAACCGTGTACAAACGCCCCACATTGGGCTGGTCATAAGTGGCTGTCACTTCACGCCCAAAGGGGTCTATCAGCCGCCAGGCGCCTGAGCCAATTGAATTGAGCAGCAGCTTGGTACCCGCTACCGCATCTACGCCATAACCGATGGTGGCATTGGCAGGAGAGCGGGTAGCCGACATTGGCTGATCCAGGGCGAGCGAGGGGAACTCCGCCGTGTCAAGCAGCCGGAAGGCGTAGGCACCACCGTTGCCATTGTTGGAAATAGTCAACGCGTACTCGCCAGTCGGCAGATTCAGCATCGGATTTGCGTCGTACGCGTCACTGGCGTAAAAATATCTTTGATTTACTTCGGTGCCGCGTGGTCCCACCAAGGTCCAAAGGGCATAAGGGTTGATATTGCTTTGGTTGTCCATTGCCAACTGGGAGTCATTTGCCAGTGTGAAGCGATAGGTTTGGGTGGTGCTGGTTGACAGTAGATTTCCTGCCACTACCGAACCGATAGTCAACGCATCACCAGCAGGCAAGAGGGCAGGAGCCTGGTTTCCGGCGGCATTCAGTTGAATGTCATACGCGATGGGCGTGGCGCCATCCAGACGGCCTTCTACCAGCAAGGTATAAGTTCCCGCTACGGCCAAGCTGAATGCGGCGCGGTTGGTAGCCAGGTTGTTGGCCCCCGCAACGTCGCGCCCAAAATGGTCTAGCAAGCGCCAAGTGGCATTGCCACCACTCACACTGTTGCTCTGGAAAGCCACGAAATCGCCGGCTGCTGCTACAAAGCTGTAAGCAAGCGCTGCATTGCCAGGGCTTAAGGTGCCGCTCACCGAGGTATCTAGACCCAGCGCCGTAGCGGCGCTGCGGTCTAGCAGATTGAAAGCAAACGCACCTGTGGCGCTGGCACTGCCGCGCACGCGCAACTGGTAGTGTCCGGCAGGTAGCGCCAACACACTGAGGCCATTGGTTGCATCGCTTTGGTCGAATCGGCGATCAACTACTTCACTGCCGCGCGGGCCGATCAAAGACCACAGTAAGTTTGATCGGTTGGTTTGCGCGTCAAACATCAGCTGCGTAGCTTCGGTCAAATCAAAACTATAGACTGTGGCTTGCCCCGCAAGATCAATGGAGTCAGACATAGGGGTGCCCACCGCAAGCGTCTTTGCAACATCTGGAACCTGGTTGAGCGAAAACTGGTAGTTAACGACGGCATCCGCAGCGTTGTAGGTTCCGCCATCGAGCACCAACCAATAGTCACCCGTTGCATTGACGGCGAAGGGGTCTTTGGCTGTGGTCAGGGGCGACCAGTTGACACGTACACCATAAGGGTCAATCAAGCGCCAGCCAATGGCTCCACCAGTGACAGAGCGGCCATCCAGATACACTTTGTCGCCCTGCGTCAGCGCAACTTTAAAGAGACTGGAGCCTCGCGCCAGATCAAGACTGCCCGAAGTGATTGCACCGGGAAGCAGTGTTTGTGCGGATGCTTCGCTGATTAGCCGAAATGGGAAATCCCCGGTGGCGGCACCATCCACGTCTACCGAAAGCGTATAGGCTCCAGCTGTCAATGCAAGATGTTCAAATCCATCAAATTCGTGGTCGCTGCGGTAATCGGCGTTGTAGCCATAGTAATTGTCATTGTCATAAGTCCCATGCCTGGCAACCACTTGCCCCGCTGGCCCGGTCAGAGACCAGTTGAAGTTGGCGTCCGTCAACTTATCGAACAGCACCGAAGTTGCCTCGGTCAAATTGAAGGTGAAATTGGCGGTCTGCCCTGCTTGCGTGATGCTCGCAGTGGTCGTGGCATTCAACACCATCGGTGTTGTGCTGTCTGTAACAGTACGCAGATTGAATTGGTAGTTGACAGGTGCTGTGTTTCCGATGTCGCCTTCTACCAGCAGCAGATAGTCGCCAGTGCGTTGCAGGGCAAAGGTATCGAGGTCATTGCCAAGATAATTAACCCCACCCTCTTGGCGCCCAAAGGGGTCAACCAAGCGCCAATAAGTGTTGCTATTGGCCGCACCTGGCTTGAAATAAAGCTTGTCGCCCGCCGTGCCGGAAAACCGATAAACAGCAGTTTTGTTTCCCCCATCCAGCGTGTTACTGACGTCGACTCCAGGCGTCAAGGAAACCGCAGCATCAGCATCGATGATGCGCAGCGCATAGGCACCAAGCACATCATTTTGCGCATCTACCGTAATCTGGTACTTGCCGGGCGCAAGCTCAAACGCCGCTGATGCGCTGTAGTCGGAATCCGTTTGCGCGAATGTTCTGTTGGTGACTTGCCCGCTGGGGCCGTCCAGCTTCCAACTCAAATCGTTGCTATTTGTGAGGCTGTCAAATACAACACGCCGAGGTTCTTCGACCGTAAATTCATAGTGGTCTTGCTCGCCCTGAACGCTGATTGCACCAGTGATGGTCAGCGCCGCTGGATTCACATCTCCCGCCAAAAGAACGCGCGGCTCCAACGGTTCGAAACGGATAGACGGTGAAGGAATTACTGCTTTTGACGCATCAACCGGCTTTTTGACAGTGCTGCCTTTTTGGCGTGTTTCAGGCTTAAAGACTTGACTTAATGCCGACATAAGCGGAGACAAAATAAGGCTTCCGACACGGTCTGGACGATCATTTTTTATGGTTGACTTACGCATATAGGTTTCTTGTATTTATCCCCGGTCTATCCGGTAAATTGATTTTTCAGATATCGTTGCAAACCACTTTTTGGCGTGGGCGGCCAATGGAATTGATCAAGAGGGGGGGGATGAGCATGCAGCAGCTCCCCGAAACGTACGCGTATACCTCGGGAACGCTGAAAAGCGGGGAAAGCACTAAATAGCGGCGCTGTGAGGTGGTATATGCCCGAAAAACAGGGTACCGGCATCACGGTGGTGGCTGCTATCACACGTAAACCTCATTCGGTGCAACTCATCGAATGAGGCGCGGTGTTGTAAGTTGCAGGCAATATAGGGGATGGCAATCGAAGTGTCTATCCCCCATTCGGGTGAGTTTCGAGGGCAATCTGTAACAAAATGCAACTTAAAGTGAAGCCATGATCGGGAACATTTGTAGATAGTTTGTCCACAAACGGTCTTCAATCCGGACCATTGATCTTTCAGTAACAACTGATATCACCACAAGCCAGCCTCCTGCACGCGGCGTTGAAAGACGGTCGCTTTTAGGCACTCCAAATTTTGTGGCGAACCATGCTCTTGAGTTGACTCAAGTTGTTCGGACAGTAGTTGTCCAATACATGCCGTTTGAACCATGCCCGCAGAAAATGAACGTCCCCGCCCCAGAGGGGCGGAGTATCACTGCACTACGGCTCGCACGCTGCGCGGCTCGCCTTCGTTTTACAGAGCCCTTCGGACTCCATCGAAGTCAGCCGCCCCAAGGGGCGGGGAATATACCCGCCAGGATTCAAGAGGGGTGGTCTGGCGCGCAAGCTGGCAAGAACTAAATCCAGGTCTGCCTGTCCACCGGCAGGTCAGCCGATCCAGTCCAGCGCCCGCATGTAGTCCGGCTGCACCATCAGCGCGTCCCAAGTGAGGGCCGGGGTACGCGGCAAGAGCGCCAGGCGGCGGTCTTCGCTGGCGTCTTGCGGCTGCCATTCACCTTTGAGCTGGGCTTCGGTCAGGCCGTCGATCAACGCATCCACGGCCTTGCCCCCCCCTTCGCTGCTGGCCACCGACTGATTGCACAGCAGCACCATGTCACAACCCGCGTTCAGAGCCGCCACCGCCGCCTGGGTGTAGCTGACTTGCTGACCGTCGATCAGGCGTGCCCCGGCCATCGAAAGGTCGTCGCTGAAAATTGCGCCGCCAAAACCCATCTGGCCGCGCAGGATGTCGTTCAGCCAGGTGCTGGAGAAACCGGCCGGGCGGGCGTCCACCTTGGGGTAGATCACATGGGCGGGCATCACGCCGGTGGTCACGGTGTTGAGCCAGCGGTAGGGGGCGGCGTCGTCGGCCAAAATGGCTTTCAGGCTGCGTTTGTCCACCGGAATGTCGGTGTGGGAGTCGGCTTTGACAAAGCCGTGGCCTGGAAAATGTTTGCCGCAATTGGCCATTCCGCTGCTGAGCAGGCCGTGCATCAGGCTTTTGGCCAGCAGCCCCACCACACGCGGGTCGCGGTGGAAGGCGCGGTCGCCGACCACGCTGGACTCCCCATAGTCCAGGTCCAGCACTGGCGTGAAGCTCAGGTCCACACCGCAGGCGCGCAGCTCGGCGCCCAGCACGTAACCGCAGGCGGTGGCGGCATTGGTCGCATCCATGGCCCCGCCTTTTTTGCTGGCATTGCCGGGCGACGCAGCAGGTGCCATCCACATCTCGCCCAGGGCGCGCATGGGCGGCAAATGGGTAAAACCATCGGTCTTGAAGCGCTGCACCCGCCCGCCTTCGTGGTCCACGCAAATCAGCAGGTCGGAGCGCACTTTTTTGATAGCGCGGCACAGCGCCGTGAGCTGGGCCCGGTCTTGCCAGTTGCGGGCAAACAAAATCAGGCCGCCGACCAGCGGGTGTTTCAGGCGCTGGCGGTCCACTTTGCTCAGGGAAAGGCCTGCAATATCGATGATGAGGGGGGCGTGTTGGGTCATGGTCGGTACTGGTGTGAATACAGTTGCTATGAATTTGCTAGCTTCTTGCGCTTATTCTACGGGGGCTGGAGGCCTATTTCGCTTCCAATTTATCGGCAGAAACTTCCACCACGCAAAAGCTGGCGGCGTAGTCGGTTTCGTCGGTCACGCTGACGTGCACCTGCAGCTCGCGGGCTTCAAACCACGCTTTCAGGCCGCCGTGCAGCACGATGAAAGGTTGCCCGGCCTGGGCGTGGCCCCGGGGCTGGTTGGCGATCTCGCACAGGCGCCAGGTCATGGGCATGCGCATGCCCAGGCCGATGGCTTTGCTGAACGCTTCCTTGGCGCTGAAACGGGTGGCCAGGTAACGCACACCGCGCTCGGGCCAACGCGCGCTGCGAGCCTTCCAGATGGCGAACTCCGGCTCAGACAGCACCTTGGCGGCAAAACGGTCACCATGGCGCGCCAGGCTGTCGCGGATGCGGCGCACGTCGCAGATGTCGGTGCCTATGCCGTAAATCATGCCAATGCAGCCCCCACGTTTGTCACTTCGTGTACTGCACTGCCCCCCAAGGGGGCCCTCGTACCTTGGGACGGCCCGGCGGTACTCATGTCTGGCGCACCAGGCAACGCAAGTAGGCCTGCACGGTGGCGCTGTAGCCCAGCTCCAGCGCATCGGCAACCAGGGCGTGGCCGATGGACACCTCCTGCACGCCGGGTACCTGCTGCACAAACGCAGCCAGGTTGTCCCGGTTCAGGTCGTGGCCCGCATTGACGCCCAGCCCCGCGTCCAGCGCGGCCTGGGCCGCCTGCGCAAAGCGCTGCAGTTGCGCGGCCTGCCCAGGCGTGCCCCAGGCGGCCGCGTAGGGCTCGGTGTACAACTCGATGCGGTCGGCGCCCACCGCCTTGGCCGCCGACATGGCGGCCGCGTCGGCGTCCATGAACAGGCTCACGCGCAAACCCAGGGCGTGGGCTTGTGCAATCAGGGGGCGCAGGCGCTCGGCATCCTGGGGAAAGGTCCAGCCATGGTCGCTGGTGAACTGGCCCTCGCCATCGGGCACAAAAGTGACCTGGTGCACCGGCAACTTGCGCGCCACCAGATCGCGTACACAGTCCATCAGGTTGTGGAAGGGGTTGCCTTCGACATTGAATTCGCGGTCCGGCCAGGCTTGCAGCAACTCGGCCAGTTCAATCACATCGTCGGCGCGAATATGGCGCGCGTCCGGGCGCGGGTGCACCGTGATGCCGGCAGCACCCGCCTGCAGGCACAGCGTGGCCGCGCGGGTGACGCTGGGAATGCCGAGGTGCCGGGTGTTGCGCACCAGGGCCACTTTGTTGAGGTTGACAGAAAGAGAGGTTTGCATGGTAGAGCTCATGTTTTGCCGCCGGGCCGCCCCAAGGCTCCCGTAGGGCGGCGGAGCCAAAAATGCGCCCCCTTGGGGGGCAGTGCAGTACACGAAGTGACAAGCGTGGGGGCCATTGCTACAGGGATTGGATATCGATCATCATCTGGCGCGTGCGCAGGGTTTTTACCCCGCAATGGTAGTGCAGCAAGGCCCGCAGTTGGGGCTTGAGCTCTCCCATCACCTCCGCGCAGGCGCGCAGCGTGCGGGTAAAAGGCGCGGTTGCATGCACCGCCTCTTGCAATACCACCCACTGGGCGCCGCTCAGGTGGGCGCGGTCGTCCGCATGGGCCTGGCGCAAACCGCCTTCGGGCACCAGGGTGTAGCGCGCATCCCAGTTCAACTCCCGCAGAGTCATGGTCTGCACATCGAGCTGGGGCAAGAGGCCTATTTCGCGCAGCAGCAACAGCTCGAAGGTTCGCAGTGCCGCTTGCAAAATTTCGCCGTGTTCACTGGCGATGACCTCGACCACCTGGTCGTACACATCAAAAAGCCGGGGGTGGGGATCATCGCGCGCCAGCAAGGTCAGCAGCAACTCGTTGAGGTAGTAGCCCGAGAGCAGCGCATCGCCCGAGGGCATGACATGCCCGCCCTGCCATTCCGCACTCTTGAGGGTGCGGATTTCGGCATCACCGCCAAAGGCCAGATGCAGAGGCTGCATGGGCAGCAGTATGGGGCGGAAGCTGGAGGTAGGCCGCTTGGCCCCCTTGGCCACCAGCGCAATACGCCCGTGGTGGCGGGTGAAGACTTCCAGAATCAGGCTGGACTCGCTCCAGTCATAGCGGTGCAAGACATACGCAGGCTCCTCAGAAATGCGTTTGGTAGCCAATTACTCATATCCGAAGGACCGCACCCGCGCTTCGTCGTCGGCCCAGCCGGAGCGAACTTTCACCCACAGTTCCAGAAATACTTTGGCATCGGCCAGTTTTTCCAGCTCCACGCGCGTTTCCATGCCGATGCGTTTGATGCGTTCACCCTTGTCACCAATCACCATGGCTTTGTGGCCGTCGCGCTCGACCACGATGGTGGCAGCGATGCGCAGCAGGCGCTTCTGGCCCTTTCTTTGCGGCGGCTCTTCCTCAAACTTGTCGATCACCACGGTGGAGGTGTAGGGCAGCTCGTCGCCGGTCAGGCGGAACAGTTTCTCCCGCACCAGCTCGCTGGCCAAAAACTTCTCGCTGCGGTCGGTGAGCTCGTCTTCCGAGTACCACCAGGCTTGTTCGGGCAGGAATTTTTCGCAAATCCCCAGCAGACGTGCAATGTCCTTGGGGTTTTTGGCCGACATGGGCACAAATTCGGCAAAGGTGTGCTTGGTTTGCATCTCCTGCAGCCAGGGCGCAATGTCGCCGCGGCGGTGCACGTTATCGAGTTTGTTGGCAACCAGCAAGGTAGGAATACTCTTGCCCATCAGGGCCAGCACGCGGGCATCTGCGGGGGTGAAACTGCCAGCCTCCACCACAAACAAAATGAGGTCGACATCGGCCACCGCGCCAACCACCGTCTTGTTCAGCGACTTGTTCAAGGCATTGCCATGCAGTGTCTGAAAACCCGGAGTGTCCACAAACACAAACTGGGTGACCCCTTCGGTGCGCATGCCGGTAATGCGGTGGCGGGTGGTTTGCGCCTTGCGCGAGGTGATGCTGATCTTCTGGCCCACCAAGGCGTTGAGCAAGGTGGACTTGCCCACATTGGGTTTGCCCACAATCGCCACCAGTCCACAGCGCTGTCCTTCTGCGGGAGTTCCGGGTTGGGCCAGTTTGGGCGTGCCTTTGAGCAAGCCTTCCAGCATGGCATCCAGATTGGAATCCACATCTTTTTCCACGTCAGCCCCCGTGGAATCTGCGTGAGCAGCTATATTTTTAGGAGCAGTCATAAGGTTTTCTTTGTCTTGAGGGTTTGCAGCATCGCGGCAGCTGCGGCCTGTTCTGCGGCACGGCGCGAACCGCCAATACCACGCTCTGCCAAGTGCAATTCAGATATTTCGCACTCCACGTCAAAGCTTTGTTTGTGGGCGGCCCCGATGGTGCCCACCACGGTGTAGGCTGGCAATTTCATTTTGCGGCCCTGCAGCCATTCCTGCAACTCGGTCTTGGGGTCCTTGCTGATCGCCTCCATCTGGGGATTGATTTCCACCGCTTTGAACAAACGGTGCACCAGCGCCTGGGCCACGGCAAAACCGGCGTCCAGGTACACCCCGCCAATGATGGCTTCCAGCGCATCGGCCAAAATGGAGGGCCGCTTCTGGCCACCCGAGCGAAACTCCCCTTCGCCCAGCTTGATGACATCCGGCAGCCCCAGGCCAACGGCCAATTGGTGCAAGGTCTCTTGCTTCACCAGATTGGCGCGCACCCTGGACAAGTCCCCTTCAGGCAAGGACGCCAGCCGTGCATACAGCAGATCCGATACCGCCAGATTGAGCACCGAGTCGCCCAAAAATTCCAGGCGTTCGTAATGGTCAATGGAGAAACTGCGGTGCGTCAGCGCCCTGGTCAGCAGGGAAACATCAGAAAAATGATGTTGCAGGCGACGCTGCAACTCAAGCAAGGGATCTGCCACCTTATTTGGAGCGCCCAGCGTATTTGAGCGTCAGGTACGCGGGGCCGGCCAGATGGATTTCACGTTCGTAAGCGAAGCTCACCACCACCTTGTCGCCTTCTTTGGTGACTTCGATGTCCTTGCCGCTGATGGATTTGATGTCGTCAACTTGCGCGACCTTGTCGAAAATCATGCGGGCCTCGGCCACCGTCTGCCCTTCCCTGGCCTTATTGACCGCTCTGGTGATCGACTGGTATTCCAGAAAGGTGGGAAACACCTGGGCAGCGACCACCCCTGTCATGGCCAGTAGAGAACCTACAAAAACCAAACCAATAAAGGAAATTCCACGCTGCTTGGATTTGCGCTGCACTGCCATATTTTTCTCCTGTCAACCGACCTCATTGCCAACGTTAAAAATCAATCAAAAGCACCAATGCGCTTCAGACTGCCAAAATTCATCCAGACAAAAAAAGCTTTTCCAACGATATTTTTCTCTGGCACAAAGCCCCAGTAGCGCGAATCCATCGAGTTATCGCGGTTGTCACCCATCATGAAATAATGGCCGTCTGGCACTTTGCAGGTGACCCCCTCCACAGTGTAAGTACAGCTGCTACGACCTTCAAAGTTGTCAACGCCCGGCACAAATGCGGGACGTTCGTCATCGTTGAGCAGCTTATGTTTATGCGCACCCAAGGTTTCTTCAAACTGCTTGAAATAACGCATGGTGTCTTCGTCAAAAAACTCAGGGACGGACGAGGTCGCCACCGCCTGGCCATTGATGGTCAGGCGTTTGTTCAAATACGCCACCGTGTCCCCCGGCACACCAACCACCCGCTTGATGTAGTCCAGGCTGGGTTTGGGAGGGTAACGAAACACCATCACGTCACCACGCTGGGGCTGCTTGCCCTCGGTGACCTTGATGTTGAGCACAGGCAGGCGCAGCCCATAGTGAAACTTGTTCACCAAAATCAGGTCCCCCACCAGCAGCGTGGGAATCATGGAGCCCGAGGGTATTTTGAAGGGCTCAAACAAGAACGATCGCAAGACAAACACGGCGATGATCACCGGGAACAGGCCTGCGGTCCAGTCCAGCCACCAAGGTTGCATCAACAAGCGCACTTTGGCTTCGGCAATGTCACCATCGACCCGCTGGATGCCCATTTTGCTCAATTCTGCACGGCGCTGGATGTCATTGGCCTCCAAAACGGCCACCGCTTTTTGCCGCTGTGGCAAAAAGTAAAACCGCTCAGCCAGCCAGTACACGCCGGTCACCACCGTCGCCAGGAACAGCAACAGGGCGAAGTTGCCTTCCACCAAGCCGAAATACCAGGAGCCCGCATACAGCGCGAAAGCAGCCAAAATGGCGGAGGTCAGAACTTGCATCAATCTTCCACCTGCAAAATAGCCAGGAACGCTTCCTGAGGAACCTCGACCGAACCAATTTGTTTCATGCGTTTTTTGCCTGCTTTTTGTTTTTCAAGGAGTTTGCGTTTGCGCGAAATGTCGCCGCCGTAGCACTTGGCCAGCACGTTTTTGCGCAGCGCTTTGATTGTCTCACGCGCAATAATATTGGCGCCAATAGCCGCCTGAATGGCCACGTCGTACATTTGCCGGGAAATGATCTCGCGCATCTTGCCCACAACCGCCCGCCCACGGTACTGACTCTGGCTGCGGTGCAACATGATGGACAGCGCGTCGACTTTTTCCGAATTCAACAAAATATCGACCTTGACCACATCGGCCGCACGGTATT
>MESI01000078.1:58924-111704 GCA_001770935.1 Burkholderiales bacterium RIFCSPLOWO2_12_FULL_61_40
ATCGACCTTGACCACATCGGCCGCACGGTATTCCTTGAACTCGTAGTCCATGGACGCATAACCCCGGCTCACCGACTTGAGCTTATCAAAGAAATCCAGCACGATTTCGGCCAGTGG
Source organism: Burkholderiales bacterium RIFCSPLOWO2_12_FULL_61_40 (assembly GCA_001770935.1). Classification (GTDB taxonomy): domain Bacteria; phylum Pseudomonadota; class Gammaproteobacteria; order Burkholderiales; family Burkholderiaceae_C; genus Allorhodoferax. The sequence goes on from MESI01000078.1 coordinate 59,042, forward strand.
CATCTCATAGGTGAGCACCACTTGCCGCCCCTTGTAGGCCATGTTCATTTGCACGCCGCGCTTCTGGTTGGCCAGGGTCATGACCACCCCCACATATTCCTGCGGCATGTACAGATGCACGGTAACGATGGGTTCGCGAATCTCGGCGGTCTTGCCCACTTCCGGCATCTTGGAGGGGTTTTCGACCATGATGACTTCGCCGTCGTTCTTCATCACCTGGTAGACCACACTGGGCGCCGTGGTGATCAGATCCTGGTCAAACTCACGCTCCAGACGCTCCTGCACAATTTCCATGTGCAGCAGGCCCAGGAAACCACACCGGAAGCCGAAACCCAGCGCCTGCGACACTTCAGGTTCGTAGTGCAGCGAGGCATCGTTCAGCTTGAGTTTTTCCAGCGCGTCGCGCAACGAGTCGTATTCGCTGGCTTCGGTGGGATACAGGCCTGCAAACACCTGGGGTTGAATTTCCTTGAAACCGGGCAGCGCCTCGGTCGCAGGACCGGCGTTGTTGGGCAGCTTCTTCTCCAACGTGACGGTATCTCCCACCTTGGCGGCCTGCAACTCCTTGATGCCCGCAATGATGTACCCCACTTCACCGGCTTCCAGCGATTCACGCGGCTGGTTGGCGGGGGTGAAAACGCCCAGATTGTCGGCGTTGTATGCAGCCCCCGAGGCCATCATCTTGAAGCGCTCCCCCTTGCCCAAGCGTCCATCCACCACACGCACCAGCATCACCACGCCGACATAACTGTCAAACCAGCTGTCAATAATCATGGCGCGCAATGGAGCATTCGGATTGCCCTTGGGCGCGGGAACCTTGGCGACGATGGCCTCCAGAATTTCTTCAATGCCCATGCCTGATTTGGCAGAGCAAGGAATCGCGTCACTCGCGTCAATGCCAATCACGTCTTCGATTTCAGAGCGTGCGTTGTCGGGGTCTGCATTGGGCAGGTCCATCTTGTTCAAGATCGGCACCACTTCAACGCCCAATTCCAAGGCGGTGTAGCAGTTGGCCACCGTCTGCGCTTCAACCCCCTGGCTCGCATCCACCACCAGCAGGGCACCCTCGCATGCGGACAAGGACCGGCTGACTTCATACGAAAAGTCCACATGCCCCGGCGTGTCGATCAAATTGAGGTTGTAAACCCTGCCATCCTGGGCTTTGTATTTGAGTGCTGCAGTCTGCGCCTTGATGGTTATCCCACGCTCCTTTTCGATATCCATCGAATCCAGAACCTGCGCCTCCATCTGGCGCGCTTCCAGACCTCCGCATCGCTGTATCAGGCGGTCTGCCAAAGTGGATTTGCCATGGTCAATGTGGGCAATGATCGAAAAATTTCTGATGTGATTCATCAACGAAAAGCTTTAAGTGATTGAATTAAAACGAACGACCAAGAAAAAAGGGCGCGTCTGGTTGAGACGCGCCCTGAACCAACAATCTTTGGCAACTGCGAAGGTTGGAGCTTCATTGTAGGCAAAAAGTCTGGAGAGCACAGCCCAAAAAAACGGATTTCAAAGTCGTTGCAAACCAGCAACGGCCAATCTATGCACAAGTTATCAACAATCTATCGCAAAAAATCTTGGATAACATGTGGGTGAACTGTGGGTGAGTGCACTTCATCCCATATCATGGATTTTCAGCCACGCCTTATATCCATAATGAGGGCCGCGATGCTTCTATTCTAACCAAATCTTCATGCAGGGCCTGCAGCCAGTACAGGCTCACTGTCACGACAAGCATCCAGAATAGGAAAATATTTCGTTGCGCGCATGCCATATACAGATTGAAAACCTGCTTCGAATTAGGGTTGTTCGCGCACCGTATGCTTCAACGAGCGGTTCGGATTACCGCATATTGCGTCCACTCGCCCCGTCGGAACAACATGTTCAGTGGTTTGTTTTTGTCATGTTTGGCCAGCGCTGCGTCGAAGTCCTTGACTGATGTCACTTCACTATTGGCGACCGACAAAATCACATCTCCCTCATGCAGCCCGGCGCGGGCGGCAGCCTCCACGGCCACCTCGACCTTGACGCCTCCTTTGACCTTTAGCTCTTTCTTTTGAGCCTCGGAAAGTTCACTCACGGTCAATCCAAAAATTTGTCCCGCAATTGACGCTTTGGGCTTTTCTCCCCGCGCCGAAGTTTTCACGGCTGGCTTGTCGGCTTCAATCTCAATAACCGTGACGTTCAGTTCTTTCACTGCACCACGGCGGAACACCGCCAAGGTGCTTTTGGTGCCGGGTTTGGTATTGCCCACCAAGCGCGGCAAATCACTGGATTTCTCAATGGTTTTGCCTTCAAACCGGATGATGATGTCTCCCGCCTCCACGCCCGCCTTTTCAGCAGGAGAGCCCGCTTCTACACCGCGAACCAGTGCGCCGACCGGTTTTCCCAGTCCAATCGATTCGGCAATCTCTTTGCTGACCGCCTCGATCTGCACGCCAATGCGCCCGCGGGTCACGCGCCCAGCACTCCTCAGTTGGTCGCTGACCCGAACCGCCTCGTCCATGGGAATAGAGAAGGAAATGCCCATGGACCCACCAGATCGGGAGTAAATCTGGCTGTTGACACCCACGACCTCGCCGCGCATATTGATCAAAGGTCCGCCCGAGTTACCTGGATTGATGGCCACATCGGTCTGAATAAAGGGCAAATAATCGCCAGTATCCCTTTGTTTCGCGCTGACAATACCGGCCGTCACGGTATTTTCCAGGCCAAAAGGAGAGCCGATGGCGATGACCCATTCGCCAACCCGCAGACGGCTCACGTCTCCCACTTTGATGGCGGGCAAGCCATTGGCGTCAATTTTGACCACAGCCACGTCGCTGCGTTTGTCGGCACCGATGATTTTGGCTTTGAACTCACGTTTATCGGTGAGTGTTACCAGCACTTCATCGGCGCCATCAACCACGTGGGCATTGGTCATGATCAAACCGTCCGATGAAAGAATAAAGCCAGAGCCCACACCGCGCGGCTGTTCTTCGTCCGGCTGCGGTCGGTTTTGCCGCGGCGGTTGGCGCGGGGTGTTTGGAATCGGCAATCCAAAGCGCTTGAAAAATTCCAGCATTTCTTCTTCGCCCGGAGCCCCCTGCTGCGAACGCTTGCCGACCCTTTCCAGCGTGCGAATGTTGACCACCGAAGGCCCGACCTGGTCCACCAAATCCGTGAAATCGGGAAGGCCACGCATCTGCGCCATTGCCGGTTGTGCTGGCAGCACAGCGACAACGCCAGCAAAGGTAGCCGCCATAAAACAGGACCGCAGTGTTTTGATCAATCTACTTGTCATCGTATTTTCCTATGCCCACAAGATTCATTTCCGCTTCGCGACACTTCGCGAACAAACTTCCATTTAACGTCTTATTTCGTGCGTTCAAGCCCCTGCGCAAAAAGACCCAAGGTGGAAGACGGAACCTCACCAACCACAGTGAGCCACCAATCCCCCATGCGTTGGGTCAAGATATGGGTAGCCCCCCCCATCGCTGTCACGCCTTCGCGAACATGGTTGTGGCGATCAAACGTTTCAACGAACAAAGACACCGTCGCCAACCCATCCGAAAACATCCACTGTATGGGTTTCGCCATGGCGTTGGAAGCCTTGGTAGACGGCACAGCGGGGCGTTCATAGCAGCCGACCGGTTTGAATCCGGTCACAACCTTGTGCAAGGTCCAACCGAGGCCATTCGCAGTTGTCTTTTGTAAATCAGGACGTTCCAGCCGATACCCCTGCGTGTTGTCCATCATTTGGGACAGTTTATCGATGCTCACCGGGGCATCAAGCTGCAACTCGGAAAAAGCCGCCTGCTCAATCACCTGGCCATTGAGATCCAAAGTCTGCAACTGAATGACCAGACCGGTCTTCTTCTCACTCCAGATGCGGTATCCGTAGCGCAAGTTGTCTTTGGGAAGCAGTTGCAGAACGTCGGCATCAAAACCTGCAACACGTTCTTTCCCTTGGACCTTGAGTTGGTAGAACTGACCTATATCGGTATCATTTGATTTGAGCAAGTTGGGAAACAAGCCCAAAGACTCACGCTGCTCCACCACCGCCACCTTGGATTGCGGAAAGAAAGTGATCACGCGGTCATTGCGCCGAAAGATAGCGCGCGGAGTGCCGCTGAGGGACTCTACCCGCTCCAGTTGCTGCGTGCCATCACATACATGCCAAATTTTCGCACTGGCCATGCTGCCAGCGGCGGACACGACAAACGTTCCCGAGTAAGTACGCTGCCCCGACGCTTCATGCATGCGAAGCAACCATGTGTTGACGGACTTTTCGGCTGCCGCAGTTTGCGCCCAAGCTGAACCATGCACCAGCCCAAAGCACAAAACAACCACAAAGGATAAGCGAACGTACGCCAGGCACTTCACCGTGTGGGCCCCTCGTAGGTTGCATTTCGCAAAAAGCCTGCAGGCATCTGCAAAGCGGAATGCCCTGCAAGTTGCCGGTGCGCCAACAGCAGTTCGTCCAACCGGGGGTCACGCATCATCACACCGGTTCCCGCCACGTCAACAGCAACCAACGGCGATTGTGCTGCACGCTCAGGAACCATAGACAACTGCCCAGCGTTCTGATTCGGAGACTGATCCCACAACCCCAAGCCCAGCACAGCGGATATCACCACGCTCGCGGCAGCAGCCCAAGTTGTCCAGCGAAACACGCTCTGGTTGGCGCTGGGTAAAACTGCCACCAGCGGCACAGAAGAACGCTCCGACCCCAAACCATCTTGAGGCACCTGCCCATCCATAGCGGCAGGCCGCCGTTCTACTTCCAATGCCAGGCGCTGCGTAAATCTGTCCAAAAACGCCAAATCATGGACTGAAGGTGCCAACTCCGGACTGCGCAGCACGTCACCAACCACATGGTAGGCCAGCCACGTCTGTGCGGAGTCCGGGTCAAAAGACACCTCAGTCAGCGTTTGGACGAACTGATCACCTTCCAGCTGACCATCGGCAAGAGCGGAAATACGCTCCGCAGACAGGGATATTGCATCATTCATTTGGGAATACCTCACCAGCGCTTGCCCATCTGTTGCTCTAACAAAGGTTTCACTTTGATCGAAATAGCCTCACGCGCACGAAAAATCCGTGAGCGCACCGTTCCAATGGGACAACCCATTACCGTGGAAATCTCTTCGTAACTCAGTCCTTCAATCTCACGCAAAGTAACCGCCTGTTTCAAATCTTGGGGCAAATCATCCAGCGCCGTGTTGACAGCGTCTGCAACCTCCTTGGCGCCCAATACGGACTCCGGTGTCTCCTCGGAAATTAGTTCTTCTTTTCGCCATGAAGTTTCATCATCCTCCTCGGAGGCGAGAAAATTCTCGGATACGGTCGGATCCCGCTTAAGTTTGAGCAAGGATTTTTTGGCCGTATTGACCGCAATACGGTACAGCCAGGTGTAGAACTGGGCGTCACCCCGAAACTGATGCAACGCACGATAGGCTTGAATGAATGTTTCCTGGGCAATATCCTCCACCAGATCCACATCGCGCACCATTCGGCCAATGAGACGTTGAATGCGCCGCTGGTATTTCACCACCAGCAAACCATAGGCGCGCTGGTCACCCGCCACGGTGCGCTGCACGAGCAACACATCCGAATCCTGGGGGACAATCACTGGCGCTTGGCTCACACGTCCTCCCCCAATGCTTTGGCCGCATCTGCGTTGCCATGTGCACCCGATGATCTGTGGCGTCCGACCAAAGCCCGGCGCAACGCCCTCCATTGCACACTTACAGGCTCGTGCTGCTCAAGCCACAGCCATACCGGGCGGTTGGTGTTGCCACGCACACAGACCAGCAACACACTTTGAAAATCCAGCAACACGTTCAGACGGCACTGGCCTGAGTCTTCCAGTCCAGACCAATGCCAGTGCTGCCCGTCCCACTGCAAGCACCCCGTGGAAGATTGCTGCCAGCCACGCCAGGAAAGGAACCCGGCTCCGAGCAAAGCCGCAAAAACAATGGCGTCAAGCACCCAATTCGACTGGGCATGCACCCAGGCCAAAGAAACTGCAAATCCCAGCAGGCACAGAAAAATGACCACCCGCCGGTGCCAGCGTGATCTCGCGACCAGGTAACTCACTGCGGGCGCCCTGTGCATAGGCCTGGAGCAATGGCGCCAGAGAATCAGATGCGCTTGAAAACCAGGGTGCCGTTGGTTCCGCCAAAACCAAAATTATTCTTGACCGCCACATCAATGCGCATGTCGCGCGCCACGTTGGCGCAATAGTCCAGATCGCACTCTGGATCCTGGTTAAAAATGTTGATGGTGGGCGGGCTTTTTTGGTTGTACAGCGCCAGTATCGTAAATACCGACTCCACGCCACCAGCGCCTCCCAACAAATGCCCCGTCATGGACTTGGTGGAGTTCACGACAATTTTCCTGGAATGCTCACCCAATGCCGCCTTGATGGCATTGGTCTCATTGAGATCCCCCAGCGGCGTGGATGTGCCATGGGCATTCAAATAATCCACCTGGTCCGCATTCACACCGGCATTGCGCATGGCGCTGAGCATGGCGCGACGTGGGCCATCCATATTGGGCGCCGTCATGTGACCGGCATCCGCGCTCATGCCAAAGCCAGCCAGTTCCGCGTAAATTTTGGCCCCACGGGCCTTGGCATGTTCATACTCTTCGAGCACCACCACGCCGCCGCCTTCACCCAAAACAAAACCATCCCGGTCTTTATCCCAGGGACGCGAGGCTGTGGCGGGGTCATCGTTACGCGTGCTCAAAGCACGCATGGCAGCAAAGCCGCCAATTCCCAAAGGTGAAACCGTGGCTTCCGATCCGCCAGCCACCATGACATCGGCGTCGCCGTATTCGATCATGCGTCCCGCTTCACCGATACAGTGCAAGCCGGTAGTGCAAGCGGTCACAATGGCGATGTTAGGGCCCTTGAACCCAAAACGCATGGACACATGGCCCGCAGTCATATTGATAATGGTCGAAGGCACAAAAAATGGCGATATGCGCCTGGCACCCCGGTTGGTGTATTCGGTATGCATGCCTTCAATCATGGGCAAACCACCAATACCGGAACCAATCACACAGCCAATCCGGGTGGACTCTTCTTCGCCCAGTGCGTCACCTGTTGGCAAGCCCGCATCGGCAACGGCCTGCACTGCCGCCGCAATCCCGTAATGGATAAACGTGTCCATCGTGCGGGCTTCTTTGGGAGAAATATAAGAATCGAGGTCGAAATTGCGAACCTCGCCTGCAATCTTGCAGGAGAAAGCGGACGCATCAAACCGGGTGATCAGGTCAATGCCGGACTTGCCAGCCAGCAGGTTTGACCATGCCTCTTCAACCGTATTTCCTACGGGACTGACACAACCGAGACCGGTGACAACAACGCGACGACGGGACATAGAAATGAATTTTCAGTAGTTCGTCAATGAAATGCCGTGGGATACGGCGTGTGAAACGGTGACATAAAAGAACCTGCGGGCGGTTGGCCATAGCCAACGCACCAGCGCAGGTCTTTTTTACACCCAAGTGCTCTGATGCGAATCAGGCCTTTTTGTGTGTATTGGCGTAATCAATCGCGTTTTGCACGGTGTTGATTTTTTCCGCGTCTTCATCTGGAATTTCGATCCCAAACTCATCTTCGAGCGCCATCACCAACTCCACTGTGTCGAGAGAATCAGCACCCAAATCGGCCACGAAGGCTTTTTCGTTGGTGACTTGAGACTCTTCCACACCGAGTTGCTCGGCAATGATTTTTTTGACGCGGACTTCGATATCGCTCATGGGTTCCCTCTGAGGGTTGTAAAAGAATCCGTAATTTTACCCGGCCTTGGAAAATCTTCTCAAACCAGGTAGCCGAACGGACAAATCGGCTTGATTCTCAATTCTTACATGTACATGCCGCCGTTGACGTGCAATTCTTGCCCCGTCACGTAACTGGCTTGGGGCGATGCCAAGTAGGCAACCGCATTGGCAATGTCGGCGGGCTTGCCGAGGTGGCCCATCGGAATTTGACCCAGCAGGCCTTTCTGCTGGTCTTCGGACAAGCTTGCCGTCATATCGGTTTCGATAAAACCCGGCGCAACACAATTGACCGTGATGTTACGGGATCCCAATTCGCGCGCCAACGCGCGGGTCATGCCTGCCACACCGGCTTTGGCCGCAGCGTAATTGGCTTGGCCTGGGTTACCCGAGGCACCAACCACCGAGGTGATGTTGATGATGCGACCATAGCGCTGTTTCATCATGGTACGCATCACCGCACGGCTCATGCGAAACACGCCCTTGAGGTTGGTATCCAAGACAGCGTCCCAGTCGTCATCCTTCATGCGCATGGCCAAGGTGTCACGGGTGATACCAGCATTGTTGACCAACACCTGCAAACCGCCCCACTCCTTGACAACCGCATCCACCAACGCCTCGCCAGCGGACCCGTTCGTCACATCCAATGTACGGCCCGAACACCCCTCAAATGCAGCCAAGGCTTCCTGGATTCTGGCAGCCCCCGCGTCCGTGGTGGCGGTACCAATGACTTTGAGACCTTTGCGGGCCAGTTCCAGCGCAATAGCCGCCCCAATACCCCGCGAAGCGCCTGTCACCAGTGCCACTTGTCCTTCAAACTTGATTTCGCTCATGCCAACATCCCTTTCACGTCTTCCATGCTGGACCTATCAAACAAGGCAGCACCCGTCATTTCCGCATCAATGCGCTTCACCATCCCTGCCAATACTTTGCCAGGTCCGCATTCCACCACGGTATGCAGGCCACGCGCTTTGAGGGCCTGCACACATTCAACCCACCGCACCGGGCCAAACGCCTGGCGGTACAGCGCATCCCGCAAACGGTCTGCCTCTGTCTCCACTGCAACGTCAATATTGTTGACCAAGTCCATTTGCGGCGCAGCAAACTCGATCGACTTCAAACGTTCCTTCAATTTCTCTGCCGCTGGCTTCATCAAACTGGAATGAAACGGAGCAGAAACAGGCAGTGGCAAAGCGCGCTTGGCACCATTGGCCTTCAGCACTTCACATGCCTTCTCTACGGCAGCCTTGCTGCCTGCAATCACCGTTTGGGCCGGGTCATTGAAATTCACCGCCTCCACCACCTCGCAAGATCCTGCACCGAAGGAAGCCGTTACCTCAGCGCACCCGGCGGCAACCCGCACCGCATCCATCCCCAAAATCGCAGCCATGGCCCCGACGCCCACCGGTACCGCCTCTTGCATGGCCTGCGCACGCAAACGCACCAAAGGCGCCGCTTGGGCCAAGGTCAGTGCGCCAGCGGCCACCAGTGCCGAATACTCACCCAGCGAATGCCCCGCCACCGCAGCGGGTGCAACACCGACCTCGGACATCCACACGCGGTAGGCCGCCACACCCGCCACCAACATCACGGGCTGGGTGTTGGTGGTGAGCGCCAAAGTCTCCTTGGGGCCTTCATGAATCAGCTTGGCCACATCCTCACCCAAGGCTTCAGATGCTTCATTCAGTGTTTGCACCACCACAGGGTGATCACCCCAGGCGTCCAGCATGCCCACCGACTGAGAGCCCTGGCCCGGAAATACGAAAGCGAAATTTTTCATGAATTGACTCATCAAAAAGGGCTCTGGCCCTTATAGATACTGCGCAAGCAGCTATAAATTAAGGAGCACCGCACCCCAGGTAAAACCACCCCCCACACCTTCCAGCAAAAGGGTCTCTCCGGGCTTGACTTTGCCACTGCGCACCGCCGAATCCAGCGCCAGCGGAATGGAGGCAGCAGACGTATTGCCATGCTGGTCCACGGTAACCACGACCTTGTCCATCGACATTTTGAGTCGCTTGGCGGTGCTTTGCATGATGCGGATATTGGCCTGGTGCGGAATCAACCAGTCGACGTCCGCAGGGGTCTTGCCGGCTTTTTCCAGTGCTGCACGGGCTGCATCTTCCAACACCCCAACAGCCAGCTTGAACACCGCTTGGCCGTCCATTTTGAGCAAGGGATCACCCAGAACAGAACCACCAGACACATGCCCTGGAACACACAAAATATCGACGTGTTTGCCGTCGGCATGCAGGTCACTGGCAAGAATTCCCGGCGTATCGGACGCTTCCAGCACCACGGCACCCGCACCATCACCGAACAACACGCAGGTGGTACGGTCGGTGAAATCCAGAATGCGGGAGAAAACCTCGGCCCCAACCACCAAGGCACGGCGGGCAGCTCCGGCCTGGATCATGGCGTCTGCGATGCTCAAGGCATAAACAAAGCCACTGCACACGGCCTGCACATCAAACGCAGGGCAACCGTTGGCGCCTAGCTTGTTTTGCAAAATGCACGCCGTTGAAGGGAACACCATGTCCGGTGTAGAGGTCGCGACAATCAGGAGGTCGATATCCTGGGCACTACACCCTGCGGCTTGCAGCGCATTTTTGGCGGCCTCCAGGCCCAAGTCACTGCTAAAAACACCCGCGTCCGCAAAATGCCGAGCGCGGATGCCGGTGCGCTCCACAATCCAGTCATCCGATGTTTCAATTCCTTTGGCGGCCAACTCGGCCACCAAATCGGCGTTGGTCAGCCTGCGGGGTGGCAAATAGCTGCCAGTGCCTGTAATTCGCGAATATCGTCTCATGGTATGGGCTATTGATTCCCGTCAGATGAACGCTCAGCGTCGGCAACCGCCAAAAGAGGGGCTACGTGGGCAATGCGGACCCGAACACGGTCAAGCAAGTTGTTTCGGGCTGCATCATACGCCCGGTTCAAGGCGTTCCCAAATGCCAGGACATCTGCGGATCCATGGCTCTTGAATACCAGACCACGCAAGCCAAGCAAAGCCACGCCGTTGTAGCGTCGGTGATCAATCCTGCTTTTTAGTGCATTTAAAACAGAATAAGCAACAATTGCCGAGAATTTCGTGAAAATGTTGCGGGAAAATTCGGCCTTTAAAAAAGCACCAATCATGGAAGCAAGGCCTTCGCCGGTCTTCAAGGCAACATTGCCGACAAAGCCATCGCATACCACGATGTCGACCGTTCCCTTGAAAATGTCATTGCCTTCGACATTGCCAAAGAAGTTCAAATCGCCGGACTGGGCTGCGGATCGAAGCAACTCCCCCGCTTTTTTGATCACTTCATTGCCCTTGATGGCTTCTTCCCCAATATTGAGAAGGCCCACCGTGGGCGACTCTTCACCCTTTTGTACCGACACCAAAGCGGAACCCATGACGGCAAACTGCAGCAGGTGCAAGGCAGAGCAGTCCACATTGGCCCCCAGATCCAAAACAGTGGTGGCGCCACCCAATACATTGGGGATTTGGCCGGCAAGCGCAGGACGCTCGATGCCATCCAGGGTTTTCAAAATGTAGCGGGAAATGGCCATCAAGGCGCCGGTATTGCCCGCAGACACCGCGGCCTGGGCTTGGCTGTCCTTCACCAGTTGAACCGCCACCCGCATGGAAGAGTCTTTTTTCTTGCGCAAGGCAATTTCCAGCGGATCCTCCATCGTGACCACTTCGCTGGCGGGAACGATCCTTGCCCGTGGATGCACAAAACCACCAATCTGGTCAGGCAAACCGACCAAAATCAAGGACGCGTCGGCGTTTTGCTCAAGAAAAAGCCTGCAAGCAGGCAAGGTGACTTGGGGGCCGTGGTCACCCCCCATGCAGTCAACAGCGATTGTGATCATGGGGCAGCCACCCGAAAATGAGAAAAATCAAACAAACCCTGAGGCCAAAAATGAGAAAAGCCCGTCGCTACAGTGCCTGTAGCTTCGGGCTTTGCGAGAACAGCAATGTTCAGGCTTCAGATTTCGTCTTCAGCACCTTGCGTCCACGGTAAAAACCGGTAGGGCTGATGTGGTGACGCAAGTGGGTCTCACCGGTGGTGGACTCTACTGCAATGCCTGGGACAACCAGAGCATTGTGTGAGCGGTGCATACCGCGCTTGGAAGGTGATTTTTTGTTTTGTTGAACAGCCATGATTCGCTCCTGAGCGAAGGTGCTGCACAAACGGCAACACTTGAAGGGTTAGTAAAAGCGCGACTGGTTCAGCGCGCGAAGCCTCGAATTATAGCCCAAAGCGAAAAGCCTAGTTGCCACTCTTTTTCTTGAGTTGCTCCAACACGGCAAACGGATTGGGTTTCTCGACCGATTCATCGACAAAATCCACATCGGCAACTTGCATTTTGACAGACTCCGGGCACACATCATGCTTGGGCACCACGGGCAATGCCATGAGCAATTCATCCTCGATAAGTTCTAGCAGATTGAAGTCACGGCGGGTCACCAGCACATCTTCTTCAGACTCCTCATCCTGTTCAGCCGCCAACTCCTCGGTGGCCACAAACCGAAAGCTTCTCTCTACCAACATAGGCATGTCCACCGGCCCCATGCACCGTTGGCAGGTCAAAGGCAGGACCACCTGCGCGGCCAAATGAAGCCAAATTTTTTCGCCAGCCGCCCCCTCGTGCAAGACCTCGCCCCGAACCGAATAGCTCACGGGCGTTTCCGCGCCCAAACCCAGCGTCTCTTCCAACAAGCGATCAAAGCGGGCAAGACGCTCATCGCCCACGAGTTTTCCCGCCGTGCGGGCAAAGGTATCCACATTCAGGTGTACTGGCACAAAGTCATTTTTCATGCGCGCAGTGTAAGAGAATCGCAACATGAACGTCATTTCTCCCAGAAAACTCATCTTGGGATCCACATCAAGCTACCGACGCATGCTGCTGGATCGCCTGTGCATTCCCTATACCGTGGAGTCGCCCCATGTGGACGAAGCCCCCTTACCGGGGGAGCGGCCAGACGAACTCGCACAACGCCTGGCATTGGCCAAGGCACAGGCGGTTGCCCTGCGGTTTCCAGACTGTATCGTCATCGGATCGGACCAAGTGGCCGACATGCAGGGCACGGCCTTGGGCAAACCCGGCACCCACGACCGCGCCGTGAAGCAACTGCGCCAAATGAGTGGCAACACGGTCATCTTCCAAACGGCAGTTGCGGTGGTGTGTCTTCAAAGCGGTTTTTGCCAGCAAGCATTGGCTCCGGTAAAGGTGACGTTCAGGACACTGAGCAATGACGAAATTGAAAACTACCTGCGCATCGAACAACCCTACGACTGCGCTGGCAGCGCCAAAAGCGAGGGCTTGGGCATAGCACTGCTCGAATCGATTGACAGCGATGACCCCACAGCACTGATCGGCTTACCGCTCATTCGCACCAGCACCATGCTGCGCGCCGCTGGCGTGAATCTTCTGGGTAACGCGCGGACTGCCCCATGAATATGCACAGCAATACTTCACCTGCGGCGCAGACTCCCACACCCCACCCGACACCAGGCACTCTCTATCTGGTGCCAGCGCCCCTGGACTTTGGCTGTGCCACACAAGCCCCCTTGCACCGGGTGATGCCCTCAGGCACCCTGGAGGCCGCCGCAAAGCTGCGCCACTGGGTGTGCGAAAACGCCAAATCCACCCGGGCCTACCTGAAACGCGTGGGTGAAATCTACCCCCTCTGCGAACCGCTGCAGGCCATGCACTTGCAAGAGTTGCCTCGGGATGTGCACAAAAAGGGGGACCACCAGGCGGGATTTGACGCCCGGTATTTGCTAAGCGCCGCGCTGAACGGCGAAGACATCGGCTTGGTCAGCGAGGCGGGCATGCCTGCCGTGGCCGATCCGGGGTCCTCGGTCGTACGCGCCGCACATACCCTGGGCTTGCGGGTCGTGCCTTTGGTGGGCCCCGTCTCTTTGCTTTTGGCGCTGGCAGCCAGTGGCCTGAACGGTCAGAATTTTGCTTTCGTCGGGTATCTGCCCAGTACACCAGCAGAACGCACCCAAAAAATCCGCGAACTGGAGTCCTTGGCGCTGAAAACAGGCCAGACCCAGTTGTTCATCGAAACACCCTACCGCAATACCGCCATGCTGCAAGCTCTGGTACAGGGATTGCAACACAACACCCGCCTGGCAACCGCCAGTGGCCTGACCCTGGACCATGCCGCCTGCCGCAGCGATCTTGCCAAGAACTGGAAGCATCAGCCGTGGGCGCTGGACAACGCCCTGCCCACGGTGTTTGCCATCGGCCGGTGATTGAACTTAGTGCAGCGCTGGCAGGGACTGCAGGGAATGGGCAGCCCCCTGGCCAATGGAAGCACCAAAACGCTTGACCAGCCGCTCCGCAACGTTGTCACGGCGGGTGTAATCCACCAGTTCTTCGGCCTTCACCACCTCGCGCGCGACATAGTCCAGATTGCCCAGTTGATCGGCCAACCCCATCTCCACGGCCTGTTGCCCGGTCCAGAATAGACCACTGAAGGTTTCTGGTGCTTCTTTCAAACGCTGGCCGCGACCGGCTTTGACCACGCCAATGAACTGCTGGTGGATTTGGTCCAGCATCTCCTGGGCAAACACCCTTTGTTTTTCGGTCTGGGGACTGAACGGGTCCATGAACCCTTTGTTCTCGCCTGCGGTCATCAAACGCCGCTCTACGCCCAGCTTCTCCATCAAGCCGGTAAACCCAAAACCGTCCATCAGTACGCCGATGCTGCCCACCACACTGGCTTTGTCTACAAAAATCTGGTCCGCCCCCACCGCGATGTAATAGGCCGCAGACGCACAGGTCTCCTCCACCACGGCGTACACCGGTTTGTTGTGCTTGGCTTTCAGACGGCGAATTTCATCATTGATGATGCCTGCCTGGACCGGACTGCCACCAGGGGAGTTGATCAGCAGCACCACCGCCTGCGCACCACTGTCCTCAAAGGCACTGCGCATGGCAGCCACCACCAACTCCGCACTGGCTTCCGATCCGGAGGCGATTTCCCCCTTGATATCCACCACAGCCGTATGCGGCTTGGACACATCGGCGGTCGCGCCGCCACGCTCCACACCAAACCAGACCAAAAGCACCAGGAACACCAGCCAGGCCAAGCGAATGCCATTGCGCCAACGCCTGGCCAGGCGCTGCTCCTCAATCGCCGCCATGGCCAACTTCTCCAAAACCGCACGCTCCCAGCCCAGCGCCCCTTCCTGTCCTGCAGTTGCTATATTTTTAGGAGCATCATGCGCAGGATCTCCGGGGGATTGAGGGGTATTTGACGCCCATTCAGGGATGATGGTATTTTTAAAATCGGTCATTTCAAAATTCGAGAGGTTTCAAATGGTGGGAAGTATGCCAGCACACCACACCGTCTTCTTCCGACAGGAGGATCTTGACCAGCCCGCCACGGCAGGGGCCCCCACGGCACTCGCCTGTTTCGGGGCGGTAAAGGGCGCCGTGGGTTGCGCACATGAGCCACTGCCCGGTACTGTCGAAAAAACGGTTGGGCTGGTAATCCATTTCCATGGGCACATGGGCGCAGCGGTTGAGGTAGGCATAGACGCGGCCCTCGTACCGAATGGCAAATCCGCGGCAGGCCTGTCCGCAATACTGCACGTCGAATGGAACTGCTTCACCGCCATTGCGCAGGTCCGCGCTGTTGCACAGGGGAATGGCATTCTGGTCTGCGGGCATCGTCGACGGCTCCATGCTCAGGCCTTGTCCAGCAGCCAGCGGTGCAACTCCGGCACCGAATGGGCGATAAATCGGGGCGAGAGCGCATCAAACGCCGCAGGCGCATGGGCGCCGTAGCTCACCCCCACGCTGGGGCAGCCGGCATTCAGGGCCATCTGCAGGTCGTGGGTGGTGTCTCCCACCATCAACACCCGCTCAGGTTCCAGTCCAAACTCTTGCATCAACTCTTGCAGCATCAAGGGATGGGGCTTTCCTGCAGTCTCGTCCGCCGTTCTGGAACTGTGGAACAAGCCCTGCAGCTCCACCGCACGCAAGGCCTCGTTCAGCCCCGACCGGCTCTTGCCGGTCGCCACAGCCAGCCAGTGCTGGCGGGACTTGAGATCGGCCAGCATCGCCAGCACGCCTTGGAACAGACTGATATCGTTCTGGTGCGCCATATAGTGGTATTTGTAGCGTGCGCCCAACTCGGGGTACCGCTCCTGCGGCACGTCCGGCGCGGCATGGGCCAGCGCCTGCATCAGCCCCAAACCGATGACATAGGCAGCCTCCTGGTCACTGGGAACCTTGCCCCCCACATCACCCACCGCCAACTGAATGGAGCGGGTGATGATGGCAGTGGAGTCAAACAAGGTTCCATCCCAATCAAAGGCAATAAGGTCGAACTGGCGTGCGCGAACCGGCAAGGTGGTGGACATGGTGACGGAAGATTTCAGGTGGTTAAAAAACGGCAAATAGGCCGATTCAGGCGGCTCCGGGCAGTGCATGCGCCAAAAACAGGGTGAGTTCCGGGGGAAGCTCCGCTTTCAATTCCAGACGCTCCCCCGTGGCGGGATGGTTGCATTGCAAACGCCAGGCATGCAAGAACATGCGTTTAAGTGCCTCGCTGCCGCTGCCTCGGGCCAGCAATTTGTTGCATTCAAAGTCGCCATACTTGTCGTCCCCCACGATGGGCATGCCCTCCGAGGCCAGGTGCACCCGAATTTGGTGCGTGCGCCCGGTCTTGATAGTGACCTCCAGCAGCGAGTAATCGCGTCTGGCTAGCTGGACCGGGTTTTGCACCGGGACCGCACCAGCGCCTGAGGCGGCCCGTATTTTGACCAAAGTCAACGAGGGCATGCCATCGGGGTCGTCTTTTCCGACCACCTTGACCCGCCGCTCCCCGGCACCCACCGCACCATCCTTGCTGTCGATCAAATACTTATGCAGGGGTTTGTCCAGCACCTTCTTATTGGAGGGCCAGCGCCCCAGCACCAATGCCAAATAGGTCTTGCCCGTTTCGCGTTCACGGAACTGGTCTTGCAGGTTTTTCAGGGCACTGCGCTTTTTGGCGACCAGCAAAATGCCGCTGGTTTCCCGGTCCAGACGGTGCACCAACTCCAAAAACTTGGCTTGCGGCCTTGCCATGCGCAACTGCTCGATCACACCAAAGCTGACGCCGGAGCCGCCATGCACCGCCACCCCGGCCGGTTTGTTGATTGCCAAAAAGTGATCGTCCTCAAACAGCACCGGAAAATCTTTGGCGGGTACACGGCTAGCGACCTGCTCGGCCATGGCCTGCGTTTTCTCGGCGGCACGTTCAGACACCCGAACTGGTGGCAGGCGCACCACGTCCCCCCCGGCGACCCGCGTGTCAGCACTGGCGCGGCCCTTGTTGATGCGGACTTCACCGCTGCGGATGATCCGGTAAATATGGGTCTTGGGCACCCCCTTGAGGTGGCGCATTAGAAAGTTGTCCAGGCGTTGCCCGGCGTCATCTTCGTCCACGGTGACCGATTTCACCTGCAAGCCTGGGGGATGGGGATTGCCCTCTATAATGTGTTTCACTAGCGTAATGCTGTAAGTGGTTGATTTATCTGGAGTTTAGTCCACGTCCCATTTGCAGCTGCGCTAGAAGGTCGATGCCGCCGGGTCGTACTGCAAGTAAATCACACGCCAGATGCGTGCGATGGCCTGCAAACAACACGGTCAAGCGGACGAATTGAAATACTGATACGGAATACCAAAAGCTTGCAGACTCTGCGTCTGCGAGCGGAATGAAACGAGATGTTTGTGTTGATGCGACTGATGAACCTGTGCCTGCGGTGCGTTTTCGCCCCGTTTATGGGCACAAATCGGCCGCCAGCCCTTGCAAAAAGGGCGCAACCAGCTATGAATTTAATAGCAAGTTCACAAACGCATTCCCTCGTCCCCATCCACGCGCCTACGCTTCGACACTCTGTGTAAGTCGAAGTTCTCCGGCAATTCCTCCTCACTTCAGCTCGTCAGTTCAGGCATCGTTTGCTCAATAGGAGCATGTGCAAAATGAAGAAGAAGGATGCGATCCATGAAACGGATGCTGATTAACGCCACCCAGGCGGAAGAACGCCGCTTGGCCATTGTCGACGGACAAAAACTGCTCGACTACGAAATCGAAATTGAAGGGCGCGAACAGCGCAAGGGCAACATTTACAAGGCCGTCGTCACCCGTGTCGAGCCCTCGCTAGAAGCCTGTTTTGTGGACTACGGCGAAGACCGCCACGGCTTTTTGCCCTTCAAGGAAATTTCCCGTCAATACTTCCAGCAAGGCGTGTCCGTCAGCCAGGCGCGCATCCAGGACGCCATCCGCGAAGGCCAGGAACTGCTGGTGCAGGTGGAAAAAGAAGAGCGCGGCAACAAGGGCGCAGCCCTGACCACCTTTGTGTCACTGGCCGGCCGTTATGTCGTGCTGATGCCGAACAACCCCCGTGGCGGTGGTGTCAGCCGTCGCATTGAAGGCGATGACCGGGCTGAACTCAAGGAGGCGCTGGACCAGCTCGAATACCCCAACGGCATGAGCATCATCGCCCGGACCGCTGGTATCGGCCGCAGTGCGCCTGAGCTGCAGTGGGACCTGAACTACCTCCTGAAACTCTGGTCCGCCATTGACGGCGCGGCCAAGGGTGGCAAGGGCGCGTACCTGATTTACCAAGAGTCTTCTCTGGTGATCCGCGCCATCCGCGACTACTTCAACCACGACATCGGCGACATCCTGATCGACACCGACGACGTGTATGAGCAAGCGCAGCAGTTCATGGCCCACGTCATGCCCGAGCACGCCGCCCGTGTCAAGCGTTACCGCGACGATGCACCGCTGTTCAGCCGCTTCCAGATCGAACACCAGATCGAATCGGCCTACGCCCGCACGGTGCAACTGCCCTCCGGCGGCGCCATCGTGATCGACCACACCGAAGCCTTGGTTTCCGTGGACGTCAACTCGGCCCGCGCCATCAAGGGCAGCGACATCGAGGAAACCGCCACCCGCACCAACCTGGAAGCCGCCGACGAAGTGGCGCGCCAGATGCGTCTGCGCGACTTGGGCGGCTTGATCGTGATCGACTTTATCGACATGGAAGAGTCCCGCAACCGCCGCGATGTGGAAAACCGCCTGCGCGACGCGCTGCGCCAGGACCGCGCCCGTGTGCAGTTTGGCACCATCAGCAAATTCGGCCTGATGGAAATGAGCCGCCAACGCCTGCGCCCTGCGCTGTCCGAAGGTGCGTCCATCCCCTGCCCCCGCTGCGGTGGCTCCGGCCACATCCGTGACACCGAATCCAGCGCACTGCAGATTCTGCGGATCATCCAGGAAGAATCGCTCAAGGACAATACGGCTTCCGTGCTGTGCCAGGTGCCGGTCGATGTCGCATCCTTCCTGCTGAACGAAAAGCGCACCGAGATTGCCAAGATCGAGCTGAAGCAGCGCATCAACGTGCTGATGGTTCCCAACAAGACGCTGGAAACCCCCAACTACCGCTTGGAGCGCCTGAAACACGACGACCCACGCCTGGACCACATCGAAGCCAGCTACAAGATGGCCGATGAAATCGAAGACCCCACCTCGGTAACCCGGCGTTCGCAAGAGCCTACCAACAAGCAAACGCCCATCATCAAAGGTGTGTTGCCCGATGCGCCCGCACCGGTGGCTCCGCCCAAACCAGAAGCGGTCAAACCTTCCCCTGCGCCAGCCAGCCAGCCAGCGCCGGTTGCGCAGGCACCGGCCAGTGGCGGCTTCTTTGCCTGGATCAAAGGACTGTTTGCAGGCCCGCCTCCGGCACCCATCAAGGTGGCGCCAGCGGCAGCACCTGCCCCCAAGTCTGAAGACAAGCGCGAAGGCCGCAATGGCCGGGACGGCAACCGCAACGGTGGCCGCCCTCAAGAGGGTCGCGCCGAAGGACGCCCAGAGGGTCGCGGCGAAGGCCGAGGCCCTCGCCCAGAAGGGCGCGGCGAAGGGCGCAATGAGGGCGGTCGCAATGGTGGACGTGGCGGTCGCGGCGGACGAGGTGGCCGCAGCGAAGGCCAAGGCGGCGCCCAGCGCGAACGTTTTGACGCGGAAGGCAAACCCATCGCGATGGAGATGAACGTTGGTGCGGCCCCCATGGAAGCCCCACGGGCCAATCCGGAAAATGCCCGCGGCGAACCACGGCAAGACCGCAATCCACGTGGAGAACGGAGTGAGCGCGGCAACCGCCAGGGACGTGGCGGCGAGCAGCGTCCAGACGCAGCCGAGCGCACACCAAGCAACCCCGATGCACGCCATGCAGGTCCCGCCGAAGTGCGGGGTGAAGAACGGGCAAACGCGCCAGCCGAAGGCGATGTGGAGAACCGGCCCGAAGGACGCGAACCCCGTGAAGGCCGCAACGGCCGCGGTGGTCGGGGTGGCCGTGGTGGCCCACGCAATGAGCGCGGACCACGCCAAGACGATGGAAACAGAGGCGAGACTGCCGACAATGGCCAGGCCCAGCCAGGTTTCGCAGAAGCTGGCAACGCCGCCAATGCGCCAGCGGCCTCCGCAGAAGCCATGCCCAATGGCGATACAGCCGCACCACCGGCCCCTCGCGACGACCAGCCAGCGCCTCGGGAAAAACGTTCCCGTGACCGCTATGGCCGTGAACGCGGCCCCCGCACAGACCGCGGTGAACGTGGCGAGCGTGGTGAGCGTGGCGATCACCATGCACCCGTTGCTGCGGACGCGCCATCCGAGGCCATTGCGCCGCCAGCCACCGACGTTGTTCAGGCCGCCGTAGCGCCTGCGCCTGCATCGGCTCCCGTTGTGGCTGCACCAGCGCCCACCGGCCCTGTCGTGGCGGCAGCGGCAGCGCCAGCGGCTGCACCCGTACAGGCGACGGGTATGCCGAAAGTGGAAGCGTATGCGCTGCCTACCGAGGCTTTGCAGCAAGTGGCACAGGGCTCAGGACTGCAATGGGTGAACTCCGATGCGGACCGCATCGCGGCGGTACAAGCCGCCATTGCGGCGGAACCCAAGCCGGTTCACATTCCCCGTGAGCGGCCCGCGCCCATGGAGATCGACACCGGCCCACTGGTTCTGGTGGAAACCAGGCGTGATCTGCGCAACATGGCTTTGCCATTTGAAGAGTCAGCCAGCGTCTGACACCGATGGGGGGCTCGAATCGCCCCTCTTTCGGCAACAAAAAAGGGCACTTGAAGTGCCCTTTTTTGTTGCCGAAAGAAATTAAAACAAATCTACAGCACCGATTTTTGGAGTGTCGCCAAAAAACCCTTTGCGCACCAGATCAATGTGGCTGAACACCTGGTTGTAACCGTGGTGCTGCGCATAGTCCACCGCGCGCTCCGCACGTTCCAGGGCCGTACTGGGCGAATCCTCGGCCGAAATGCGGGTGAAACCGCCACTGGCCGTGACCCGACCGACCTGCGGGAAATTGAATTTTTCCATATTGGCACGGAAACGCTCAAAGGCGGCAAGCACCAGCGCCTCGTCAGGGCAATGCATCAACACCGCAAACTGCTCGCCACCAAACCGGTAAATGCGGTCATAGGTGCGAAAGGTGTTGTTCATGATCCTGGCCACCAATAACAGCACCTCTTCGGCAATCAAATGGCCATTTTTGTCATTGATGACTCCAAAATTATCCACACTCACGGTACCCAACCAGTAGTTGGGCGGCACCCTGTGACGGCGCTCCTGACCAGAAGCCACCACGGCCTGGCGGGCGTTGGATTTGGCTTCGGCGCCTTCGTCCAGTTCTTCCAGCACCGCGCTGTAAAAAGTATCGTCCAGTGATTTGCGGTTGAGTAACCCGGTCAGTGCGTCCCGGTCACTGTAGGCCAGCAGGCTGTACATATTCCGGAACACACGGTGCAGCTCACCGATGGACTGCAATTGCGCGCTGGTCAAAGCCGCACCGGAATGAATCTCGATCACGCCCTCATCGTCGGTGCGCGAATCAGAAAACAGCGGAATATAGGTAATACGCGGACCTTCTTCACCGGCCCAGGCAATCTCCACCTGGTCACGGGATTGAATGCAATTGAGCCGGTCCTTGGCATCTTCCAAAAGAAGCAAGGATTGAAAATCCACCCGCAAGGGATCCACCACCTTGCCGCCACCCCGCGCATCCAGCGTGGCGATCTCCAGCCATCGCCTGACACCTTCCTGGCTCGCCACGCGCGCAATGACTACGCGGTCAATGGGCAGCAAGTCAATGATCGCCTTGGACAGCGTCAACTCCAAGAGGTCCCGATCCCGGTGGTCGGTCAGTTTGATGAGGTGTTCAATGAGTGTGGCCATAGGCGGATAATAGCTCTGAATCCGCCACCCGTCATCTTTTTGCAGCCTCTTTATAAGCCTCTGTGGCGGCTTTGGCATCCTGCCTTTGCTCGGCCATTTCGGCCAATGCACGCCATCCGTCGCGCTTGAGCTGGGTGTCCTGCAACATCATCACCGACTGTTTGAGCAATTGCTGTGCCTTGCCCCACAGGCGCAAGCGCATGCACACCACTCCCGCCAGGTACTGGAGAACCGCATCGCGTGGATTGCCCATCTGCGCCGTTTCAATGCGGGTCAGCCATGCCGCATCGGGGGCACCGTCCACCGCACTGAATCCGCATTCCAGCGCACGCGCCAGCCTGACACGCTGCGCAAGCGTAAGTGCGTCAGCGCTCTGCACCATGGTGTCCCATATGGGAAGGAGCCACAGCCTGGACACTGCCACTTCACCGCCATGCGACAAAAGCCGCTCGGCTGCCTCCAAAGCCACTTCGGGAATGCTTCGCTCCGAATCATCCAGTGCATCCCACACCCGCTGAATCTGCACCTGGTCGTGCGCAGCACGGATCATTTCAACGGCCAGCCCGATGGCAATGCTTTTACCGGCGGCTTCCGAAAAAGCCCGGTGCTTCGTGAGCAGGCGCGCGGTTTCCAGGGCTGCGCTGGATTGCCCATCCAACCGCGCCGCCTCGAAGCGCAAACGCAAGGCAATGGTCCGGCGGGACGCGCCTTGGGGCAACTGGTCCAGCCACTGCAAGGCGGCCCCTGCGTCCCGGTCTTCAAACGCCCAGCGGGCTGCCCGCAGCTGAACACCATCACGGGCGTCCTGTGCCTCGCGGCCCTGGGCATGCTCCAGCGCTTGCTGCAAATGCACATCACGCACCGCACGGTCTTGCAGCGCATGTGCGCTTTCCGCCGCCAGCAAGTGCGACATCGTGCGCAAGCGCCCGGCATACGCCAGCCGCTCGCCACCGCGCAGCAGCGACTCTTCCAATGAAATCACCAATTCGGCCGCCTTGCGCGCACGCACAAACCGGCCGGCAAACAAATGGGACAGTGAATCGAGCAAAGCACTGTCCATGGAGCGCACTTTCTGCTGTAAACGCCATCGTTTCGCCTGAAGAGGAATGCGCAGCAATCCCGATAAGGCCCGTAGCGCGAAATGCAGTACGACAAAGCTGGCCGCCAACAACAGCAAAACCAGATTCAGGGACAGATCCACACGGTAAGGCGCCCAAAACACCGTGACGGTACTGTGGTTGTTGCCCGCAAACAGGGCGCTCGCCACCGCGATACCAAACAGGGCCATGAACCACAGAACAATCCGCATGGTTTAGCGTCCTGCGGCAGCAGTGGCCAGGGCCGCCAGTGTGTCGTCCACCCGCGGCAATTCCAGTGCCTTCATTTGCCCCTGCACTTGCTGCAACAAGGCGGCGGCGATTTGGGTTTTGCGTGAAGACGCATCGAAATAACGGCCCAAGGCCACGGCCGCTGTCGCCAGGTCGGAGCGCGCCGAATCGATTTGGCGCGACAACAAACCCAGCCGCGCGTTGAGCAGCTTGAGCTTGAGGTTTTCCCGCAGGAAAAATGACTGCTCTGGTGACAGCAGCGCGGCATCCGGCTCTTCAATGCGGCTGACACGCACCAGGCTGTGAACCTCTTGGCGCACGGCCAGACCCAAGCGCACCCACCAACCGGCCACCGTTTCCTCGGGCTTGCGTTTGAGCGTGTCATTGCGACGCGGCGCCATCGCGGCATTGGCGACCGACAGGTCGTCTGCCATAAGCACCAGTTCGTCTAACTTGACCAACAAAGCCGGCATATCGGACACGGTGGTCGCCTTGATGCGCGCAATATCCTTGGCTATCGCCCGCTGCAAGGCCGCCAACCGCGGCTGGGCAGCCCGTGTCACCCGCAGTTCGGCGCTTTTCAGGGCCGCCAACAAGGGCTCCACGCTGCCCGCCAACTGGGCTTGCTGCTGGGCCAGGCGCACTGCAGACTCGATATCAACCACCAGATTTTCATCACGCGAACGCGACAGGCTCTGCATCAACTCTTCAAGTTGCGTACGTTGCAGAGACACTTCGCTCAGCCGTGCCTCCGCGACGGCCAGCTTGGCTGCCGTTTCCATGGCCAGCTCCTGGGCTTGCTTGGCGGTGGCGCGTGCTTGCGTTGCCTGTGCCCCGGCGTCGGCACTTTGGCGCGCCAGCTGCTCCTGAATCGAGGCCAGCTTTTGCCACAAGAGGCCGCTGCTGACCAAACCGGCCAAAGCAACCAGCGCCACGCCCGGCAGCATGCGCTGCCACAGCGGCGCGGGTGGCGGTGACGCAAGCAAAGGCGTTGGCGCCGCCTCAACAGAGGGAATGCTGGCGATAGCGGGAGACTCGGAGTTCATTGCAGCGATTCTATCGAGGCCACCAAACTCGCCAGTTGGGGGCGCGACTCGCGAACAACAGCAAAACCAGCATCCCGGGCCACTTGGGCAATCCGTGCATGTGTCACCACCGCACGCGCTTGCTGCCAGGACTGGAGGGCACAGCACGAAACCAGGTTCAAAATCGCTTCGGAGCTGCTGAAAAGCCAGACCGAGCCATCTGCGGCGGCTTCCTGTACCAAGGCCCTATTTTCTTCGGTCATCGTCGGGCACCGCCGCTGGTAGGCCACCACATAGTCCACCACGCCACCTGCGGCCTGCACATGGTCGGCAAACCAGTCGCGCCCATGCCCTTTGTCACCCGACATCGCCAAACTGCCCGCGCCGCGCACAATCAGTACCCGGTAGCCCGGCTGCACCCGGTGTCCCGCCACAGCCCACAAGGACTCCGAGTCAAACTGCCCCGCCTGCGCATCTGGCGCATCAATGAACGCCGCCTCGGCATGCGCCCGCAGCAGCGCCGAATGGCTGCCGGGTCCGGTCACAAACGCTCTTGTTTTGATAGCTGCCTGCGCAGTGAATACGGGGGCTGGAGTCGGCTTTAATGTGAAAAAATGCTCTACCGCATTGCCACTGACGAACATTGCCGCGTCATAGGTGTGCAACTGCTCCCACGCCGAAACCACCGCTTGCGTGTTGGGGGCAGCAGACACCTCGATCAGTGGCAAAGCCACGGCGTCAAAGCCGGCACTTGCCAAGCTATCCACCCATTTTCCGACTTCCCGCTGCGGACGGGTCACGATGACTCGCATGCTCAGCCCGCCTGCTCTCCGCACGAGGAGGCCACACCGGCTTGCAATTGCCGGGCGACCTGTTCGCCCATTTGCGTGGCCGCGCCCACATCCCGCACCACGCCCTGGGCCTGCGCACACACCAAAGGCATGCGCCCTTCGGGATCCCCCCAGGTGGCACGGATATTCAGGAGATCACCGTCCAGGGTGGCGTAGGCGGCCAGGGGCATAGAGCAGCTTCCCCCCATCACACGGCTCACCGCACGCTCGGCGGACACGGCCAGCCAGGTCGGCATATGCAACAAGGAGGCCAACACGTCAGCCACGTCCGCGCGGTCCGCCCGCACTTCGATGCCCAACGCACCCTGTCCTGCGGCAGGCAACATCTGTTCTGGCTCAAAGGTGGCACGAATCCGGTCTTGCAGTCCCAGGCGCTTGAGGCCCGCCGCCGCCAGCACAATGCCGTCGTACAAACCGCTGTCCAGCTTTTTCAAGCGGGTGTCCAGATTGCCGCGCAAGGCGTCTATCTTCAGGTCAGGCCGCAAGGCGCGCAGCAGCGCCACACGCCGCAGGCTGGAGGTACCGACCACCGCGCCGATGGGAAGCTCTGCCAGCGAGGCATACCGGTTGGAAACCCAGGCATCGCGCGGATCTTCGCGCTCCATCACACAGGCCAGGGAAAATCCGGGCGGTAACTCCATGGGAACATCCTTGAGGGAGTGCACCGCCAGATCGGCATGGCCGTCTTCCAGCGCGGTTTCCAGCTCTTTGACGAACAAGCCTTTGCCGCCGACTTTGCTCAGCGAGCGGTCCAGAATCTGGTCTCCCCGGGTGGTCATACCCAGTAGATTCACCGAATGGCCCTGCTGCTCCAGCAGAGCTTTGACATGTTCGGCCTGCCAAAGTGCAAGCCGGCTTTCCCGTGTGGCGATGGTGAATTTGCGCAAGGTAGTAACCTATTTGTAATCAATTGGTAGCCTTCAATGCTAGCATGGGCAGTATGAAAAATGTACCCGCAGCAGAGTCGGCCAAGCGCGCACGAGACAACGAACGCCCCTTAGTGGAAGATATACGCCTTCTGGGTCGCATTCTGGGTGACGTCATCCGGGAGCAAGAGGGCGTTGAAGCATTCGAGTTGATCGAGAAAATTCGCACCCTGTCGGTTGCATTTCGCCGCGATGCCGACCATGAAGCGGACCGGGCGCTGAAAAAGCTGCTCAAGGGTCTGACGGGGGACCAGACCGTCAGCGTCATTCGCGCATTCACCTATTTCAGCCATCTGGCCAATCTGGCCGAGGACCGGCACCATATCCGTCGCCGCGCCGTCCACGAGCGCGCCGGTGACACGCAAGAAGGCAGCATTGATGTCGCCATGTCGCGCCTGCGCTGGGCAGGTATTTCGCCCAAGACCATCGCCAGCACCTTCGCGCAAAGCTACGTCTCCCCAGTCCTGACCGCGCACCCCACCGAAGTGCAGCGCAAGAGCATCCTGGACGCCGAGCGGGACATTGCCCAACTGCTGACCGCGCGCGACGAGATCAAAATGCGTGCCGCCAGCTTTGACAGCAAAAAAGATGCATTGACCCCCCGCGAACTGGGCGCGAACGAAGCCCAGATGCGGGCCCGCGTCATGCAGCTGTGGCAGACCCGTTTGCTGCGCTACAGCAAGCTGACGGTGGCCGATGAGATCGAGAATGCGCTGAGCTACTACGAATCCACCTTTTTGCGTGAAATCCCCAAGCTGTACGCCGCCCTGGAACAGATGCTGGGCGACCAACCGGTGCACAGCTTCCTGCGCATGGGCCAGTGGATTGGCGGTGACCGGGACGGCAACCCCAACGTCAGCGCCCAAACCCTGGAATACGCACTACGCCGCCAGGCCGAAGTAGCGCTGCGCCACTATTTGACCGAGGTGCACTACCTGGGGGGAGAACTCTCCATTTCCGCCATGCTGGCCGACTGCACCCCGGAGATGAAGGCCCTGGCCGAAAGCTCTCCCGACCAGAACGCCCACCGCATGGACGAACCCTACCGACGCGCACTGACCGGCGTCTACGCCCGCCTGGCAGCCACCCTGAAGGGTTTAACCGGCACCGATGCGGCGCGCCATGCCGTAGCACCACAAAACCCCTATGTACACGCCGAGGACTTTGTCGCCGAGTTGCGCACCATTGAAGCGTCCCTGAAAGCCCACCACGCCGCAGCGCTGGTCCCCCAGCGGCTGCGCCCCCTTATCCGGGCCGTCGAGGTGTTTGGTTTCCATCTGGCCACCGTGGATTTGCGCCAAAGCTCCGACAAACACGAGGAAGTGGTGGCCGAACTGCTGGCGACCGCTCGCATCGAACCCAACTACAGCAGCCTGGACGAAATGGCCAAGCGCCATTTGCTGCTGAGACTGCTCAACGATGCCCGTGCGCTGCAGGTGCATGGCGCCCACTACTCAGCCCACACGCAGGGCGAATTGGCCATCTTTACGATGGCCAAGGTCATGCGCGAACGCTTTGGCGCACACGCCATCCGCCACTACATCATCAGCCACACCGAGACCGTCAGCGATTTGCTGGAGGTCTTGCTGCTCCAAAAAGAAGTGGGCTTGATGGTGGGCACGCTGGACGCCCAGGCCACCTGTGACCTGATCGTGGTGCCCCTGTTTGAAACCATCGAAGACCTGCGCAATGCCGCCCCCATCATGCGCGACTTTTACGCGCTGCCGGGCGTGGCCGCTTTGGTCGCCCGCAGCGGTGGCGAGCAGGACATCATGCTGGGCTATTCGGACAGCAACAAGGACGGCGGCATTTTCACCAGCAACTGGGAGCTGTACCGCGCCGAGATTGCGCTGGTTGAGTTCTTCGACCAGATCAACCTGGACAGCATGGGCGCCACCCCCATCAAGTTGCGCATGTTCCATGGCCGAGGCGGCACGGTGGGACGCGGCGGCGGCCCCAGCTACCAGGCCATTTTGGCGCAGCCCCCCGGCACGGTACGTGGTCAGATTCGCCTGACCGAGCAGGGTGAAGTCATTGGCTCCAAATATGCCAACCCCGAAATCGGCCGACGCAACCTGGAAACTCTGGTGGCGGCCACGCTGGAAGCCACCCTGTTGCAGCCCACCAAGTCCGCCACCAAGGCCTTTTTGGACACCGCCGCCGAGTTGTCCCAAAACAGCATGGCCGCCTACCGGGCCCTGGTCTATGACACTCCGGGCTTTACCGAGTATTTCTTCAGTTCCACACCCATTCGGGAAATCGCCGAACTCAATATCGGATCGCGCCCGGCCTCACGCAAGGCCTCGCAAAAAATTGAAGACCTGCGGGCCATCCCCTGGGGTTTTAGCTGGGGCCAATGCCGCCTGACGCTGCCAGGCTGGTTTGGCTTTGGTTCTGCCGTGCACAACTTCATCCATGCAGGGGCACCTGACACGGTGAAAGAGCGCACCGCCCTACTGCAGAAGATGTACAAACAATGGCCGTTCTTCCGCACCCTGCTCTCCAACATGGACATGGTGATGGCCAAGAGCGACCTGGCGCTGGCCTCGCGCTATTCCGAGCTGGTGAGCGACGCCCGTTTGCGCAAGAAAATTTTTACAGCGATTGAAGCCGAATGGCATGGCACGGCGCAGGCCCTGGCGACCATCACCGGTGAAAAGAACCGGTTGGCGAACAATGCGGCGCTGCAACGTTCTATTCGCCACCGCTTCCCCTACATCGACCCCCTGCACCATTTGCAGGTGGAGCTGGTACGGCGCTACCGCGCAGGCAAGGCCGATGAACGGGTGCAGCGAGGGATTCACATCTCGATCAACGGCATCGCCGCCGGACTGCGCAATACCGGTTAAGCGGCACCAGTGAAGCCGCCCGAGGGGGCTGCTTAGCGCAGCACCAACTCCCGGACGGCGGCCAGTTGGCGGCGCGAGACCGCCAACAGTTCGTCCACGCCGTGCAGGCGAACGGCCCAGCCTTCGCCCTCTTCCACGTCGTAGTGTTTTTCCAACGCCTGCACACAACGCCGCGCGATCAGCGCATTGCGGTGGATGCGCATGTAGCGATCCCCGTATTTTTCCTCCAGCTCGTTGAGGGATCCGTCCAGGATGTAGCTGCGCGCAGCGGTCCGCACGGTCACGTATTTCAGCTCTGCCTTGAAATAGACCACCTGGTGCAGAGGCACCCTCTCGGTGCGCCCCCGCTCCTGAATGATGAGCACGTCTTGCGACTCTGCGGCACGCTGTCCACCGGCTTGCGCCTGCAAAAAACGCTCCGCCTTTTGCAAAGCGGCTTGCAGCCGCTCCAGACGCACCGGTTTGGTCAGGTAGTCCACCGCCTCCAGCTCAAACGCCTGCACCGCATGCTCCGCATGGGCGGTTACAAAGATCAAGGCAGGAGGATGGGCCAGGGATTGCAGCGACCGCGCCAGCGCCATGCCATCGGCACCGGGCATGTGGATATCCACCAGGGCCACATCGAGCCGCTGCCTTTGCAGCTGCTCCATGGCCTGCACCGCGTTGGACGCTTCCGCCTCCAAACTAGCGCTGGGCGCAGTGCAGTCGGCCAGGAGCGTGCGCATACGCAGCCGCGCCAGTGGCTCATCATCCACCACCAGTGCACGCAATAAGACGCCAGAAGCTGGCAAGCTGGTCATAAAGGCACCTCCATGCGAACCTGGTATACCCCATTTTTCAACCCGCTGCGAAATTGGCCCTGCACGTCGTGCAGCAAGCCCAGGCGGTCCCGCACATTGCGCAAAGCCACGCCCTGGCCCCGTGCGCCCTGCCCGGCAGGCACCGTGTTCGTCACCTTGATCACCACCACCGAACCTCGGCGCTCGGTAGATACCTTGATATCCGCACCGGTGGCACTGGGCTCCACCCCATGGAGCACTGCATTCTCCACCAGGGGTTGCAGCAGCAGCGGCGGCAATTTGGCCCCGTTGCCTGCGGGGTCCAGCACCCATTGCACCCGCAAACGCTCGCCAAAGCGCACCTGTTCAATCGCCATATAGCGCCGGGCCAGCGCAATTTCATCGGCCAAGGTGACCGAGTCGCTGCTCTCCATCAGGGCGTGGCGAAACAGATCACTCAAATCCTCCAGCAGCATCTCGGCCTTGGCGGGCTCCGCACGCACCAGCGCGATTGCGCTATTGAGGGTATTGAACAGAAAGTGCGGCCGTATGCGCGACTGCAACTCCGTCAGGCGCGCCGTGGTGTCGGCGGGCATGCGCCCTTTGGCCCGCATGACCAAACCAGCAACCAGCAGCGCCGACAACAAAGCCCCCGCGCTGGCGCTGGCGACCCAGGGCGGCGACTCCAGCAGGCCCGCCATGGCCAATACCCAGCAACCATACAGCCCCGCAACAGCACCCAGCGCCACGGCCACTGCGTATTGCAACGCAGGCACGGCCTTGGCCAGCAAACGTTTGGCGACGCAGGCCGTCAGCAGCCATGCCACGGTCGCGGGCAAAGCCCCGCCAGTCACCAGGGACACGCGGGTGACCCAGTCCATCAAACTGGCCGCCGCAAACATCACCACCACGCCCACCGCCAGCTCCACGAACAGCACCGCGCGCAACACCACACCCATCTGGCAGGCGTCAAACACCAAGGCTGGCGTCGCCGATTCGGACCCCGGCGCGGGGCTGCTTTCCTGGAACGCCGATAATATTTGGGTATCTTTCATGAATCCGCATTTTGACTCCTTTATCTGAGCCGCTTTCCATGTCCCAAAACCAATTCGACAAAAAATCCGAGGCGTGGTCTGCGCTGTTTTCCGAACCCATGAGCGACCTGGTCAAACGCTATACCTCCAGCGTATTTTTTGACAAACGCCTGTGGCAGGCCGACATCACCGGTTCACTGGCCCATGCGGACATGCTGGCGGTCCAGGGCATCATCAGCGCGCAAGACCATGCGGCCATCCAGGGTGGCATGGCGCAAATCTGGTCCCAAATCGAGTCCGGTGCGTTCGAGTGGAAACTGGACCTGGAAGACGTGCACCTCAACATCGAAGCCCGCCTGACCCAGTTAGTGGGCGACGCCGGCAAACGCCTGCACACCGGGCGCTCTAGAAACGACCAGGTCGCCACCGATGTGCGCCTGTGGCTGCGCGGCGAGATTGATCTGATTGGCGGCCTGCTGACCGACCTGCAAAAAGCGCTGCTGGACGTGGCCGAGAAGAATGTCGACGTCATCCTGCCCGGCTTCACCCACCTGCAGGTGGCCCAGCCCATCAGCTTTGGCCACCACATGCTGGCCTATGTGGAAATGTTCAGCCGCGACGCCGAACGCATGGTCGACGTGCGCCGCCGCACCAACCGCCTGCCCCTGGGCGCTGCAGCCCTGGCGGGCACCAGCTACCCGCTGGACCGCGAACGCGTGGCGACCACCCTGGGTATGGTCGACGAACAAGGCCAGCCCCAGGTCTGCCAGAACAGCCTGGACGCCGTGAGCGACCGCGACTTCGCCATCGAATTCACCGCGGCCGCCAGCTTGTGCATGGTGCACATCAGCCGTTTCAGCGAAGAACTGATTTTGTGGATGAGCCAGAACTTTGGTTTTGTGCAGATTTCCGACCGCTTCACCACCGGCAGTTCCATCATGCCGCAGAAGAAAAACCCCGACGTGCCCGAGCTGGCGCGCGGCAAGACCGGCCGCGTGGTCGGCCACCTGATGGGCCTGATCACGCTGATGAAAGGCCAACCCCTGGCCTACAACAAGGACAACCAGGAAGACAAGGAGCCGCTGTTCGACACCGTGGACACGCTCAAGGACACACTGCGCATTTTTGCCGAAATGGTGGGCGGACAACTCAACCCCGCCACCGGGGTGAAGGAAGGCGGCATCAGCGTCAAGCCCGAAGCCATGGAGCGTGCCGCGCTCAAGGGCTACGCCACCGCCACCGATCTGGCCGACTACCTGGTCAAAAAGGGCCTGCCCTTCCGCGACGCCCATGAGACCGTAGCACACGCCGTGAAGGCGGCGATCTCGCACCAGGTGGACTTGTCGGAGCTGCCGCTGGCGGTCTTGAAAGAGTTCAACCCGAACATCGAGAAAGACGTGTACGAGGTGCTGAGTCTGCGCGGCTCGCTCAATGCGCGGAATATTCTGGGCGGCACGGCGCCCATGCAGGTACACCTACAGATTGCACGGCACCGGGCACGCTTGGGCTGATTGAGCTTCTCCACACGCTATTAATTTGATAGCTTCCTGCACATATTCGGCGTGGGCTGCAGGCCAATTTAACTCACAAAACCCGCATTCAAACGCGCCAGGGGATGGATTTCCAGATTTTGACAACGCGCAAAGACCCTGAATCCACCGGCGTGATGATGCGCCCATGCAAGGCGAGGCCACACTCTACGACACGCTGGAAGTCAGCCCCCGGGCCTGCCCGCAGGTCATTCGGGCGGCTTACCGCAGCTTGGCCCAAAGCCACCATCCTGACAAGCAAGCGGGCAGCGATGCCGCCAGTGAGCGGCAGGCACGGATCAACCACGCCTACACGGTTCTGTCGGACCCCGCCCAACGCCAGCGCTATGACCAGGCGATTGGGGTTCGGGAAGGTTTTGCAGAGCGCCGTGGCGCCACCGCAGGACAAGCGCAGGGGCAATGCACTGGTGCAGCCCGGCGACAGGGGCTGCGACCTTTTGCTTTTCGACCTTTGGTGTAGAACGGATACGGCCTTCGAGCGAAGGCGTTTGGCCAGCGCTAAAGCTTCATCAGGTCTTCAATGGCGTCCACCACCATGCTGGTGCCAATGGCGATGAGCAAAATGTCGTTGGCCGCACGCACATAGCGGTATCCGGCGGGCGGCACCCCAAGCTTTAGCACCACGGCTTGCGGAACCGGATACAGCACCACCGTGCTGGGCAGCGGCTGGCCTAGCGCCCACTTCTTGGCTTGCCCGGGTGGCATGCAACCGTTGTTCTTCTTGGCCAGCCCGGGAGGGCAATTTTTGGAAGAGTACTTGGTGCCATAGTAGTTCTGCACCTGCTGACGTTGCTGCTCGCCAAAATAGGCCCCCATACGGACCTCTGCGCTCGCCCTGCCATCGCTGGCATGTTCTTCCTGTTGTTTGTGCTTGCCCCCCTGACCCGCCCACTCGGGCTTGCCCGCGAACGAGGTGCCGCAGGCGAGAAACGCCGCCAGGAATAAAGGCAAGATGCGTTGAAGCGGAGAAAACATAGACTTCATAGTGGGACCGTGGTTGGAGTTAACTGCAGGCGATTGTCCATACATCAGAAAGGAAGGCAGGAAGCCAGGCCTTTACTTCTTACCTCCACCTCCACCACCCCCGCCGCCGCCACCGCCTCCATTGCCACCATGCCCGCCCCCGCTGCTGCCACCGCTTGCGCCATGGCCGCTATTGGAATGGGGCTCGCCAGATTTGCCCGACGCATGGGCGTTGGACACATGTTCGGTTTTTGCCGCCGCCTTACCGGTTTTGGAGGCACTGACCAGGGCACCCAGTTTGACCCCCATGCGGTTGGCGATCTGGCCCCAGCCCAATCCGTCCTGGCGCTGCGCCAGGATGCCAGCCAGGGTGGCCGATCCGGTCGGCGTGCTGATGGCGCCACCGTTCAATGCCGCAGCGAGTTGGGCCGGTGTCGGGTTGCTAATGCCCAGCTTGTCCAATTCCGCTTGGGCCAGGGACAGGGCAATGTTGATATTGCCGTAGCCCAGTTTGCCCGTGGCGGGCGTAAACGTGGCAGACGGTGCGCCAGGGTTCTGGCCATCGGGGCTCGCGACCAGCGTGATGCGTGTCCCGTCCCGCAGCCCGGTCACCAAGGAGTCGGCGTTCCTGGATGAACCCGCCAAGCCCACGTACTGGCTTATCAACTGGGTGTCTGCCGTCGATTGCGAGAGGGCACTCGCACTCGCCAGCAACAAGACACCCACCACGGCCAGCGATTTCACCTTTTGACTGAGCAACATAGCGACTCCTTTAATTGTCAGGCGGATGGATATACGCCACCACTTCATTTTGAGCCAGAAACCCGGAGAACAACACGCCCACGGGAGGTGTTGCAATCGCTTACACATCCGGTCGAATTCCCTGACAGATTCGCAGGCGCTATGCTCACCCTTCAGAGGCCGCAAACCCAAGCAGGTGCGGCACATAGGACCCGGAGACAAAAAACATGCACATCTTGATTCTTGGCAGTGGTGTCATCGGCACCACCACCGCGTATTACCTCGCCCGCGCTGGCCACCAGGTGACGGTGGTGGACCGCCAGCCCGGCCCGGCGCTGGAAACCAGTTACGCCAATGCGGGAGAGGTATCGCCGGGCTACTCGGCGCCCTGGGCTGGCCCCGGCGTGCCCATGAAAGCCATCCAATGGATGCTGATGCACCACAGCCCGCTGGTGATCTGGCCGATGCGCGACATGGCCATGTGGCGCTGGGGCGCCATGATGCTGCGCAACTGCACCGAAGCGCGTTACCGCACCAACAAAGGCCGCATGGTGCGCCTGGCCGAGTACAGCCGCGACTGCCTGGTGGCGCTGCGTGCCGACACCGGCATCCAGTACGACAACCGCGCGCAGGGCACGGTGCAGCTCTTTCGCACCCAGAAGCAGCTCGACGGCATTGGCAAGGACATCGACATCCTCAAGGGCTACGGCGTGCCTTTTGAGGTGCTCGACCGCGATGGCTACTGCCGGTACGAGCCGGCGCTGGCATGGGTGAAAGAAAAATTTGTGGGGGCGCTGCGCCTGCCGGGCGATGAAACCGGCGACTGCTTCAAGTTCACCAACACCATCGCCAAGATGGCCACTGACCTGGGCGTGAAATTCCGTTTTGACACCACGATTGACGGCCTCAACCATGCGGGCGGCCAAATCACCGGTGTGCGCACCAGCGCAGGCACCCTGACTGCCGATGCCTACCTGGTGGCGCTGGGCAGCTACTCGCCGCAACTCGTCCGCCCCCTGGGCATTGACCTGCCGGTCTACCCCGTCAAAGGCTACTCCATCACCGTGCCCATCACCGACGCCAAGTTCGCACCGGAATCCACCATCATGGACGAAACCCACAAGGTCGCGGTCACGCGCCTGGGCGACCGCATCCGGGTGGGTGGCACAGCCGAGCTGGCTGGCTTCAGCCTCAAGCTGCGGGAAGCGCGCCAATCCACCCTGAACCATGTGGTCACCGACCTCTTTCCCAAAGGCGGCGATGTCTCCAAGGCCGAATTCTGGTGCGGCCTGCGGCCCATGACGCCGGATGGCACCCCCATCCTCGGTGGCACGCACTTGCCCAACCTGTACCTCTCCACCGGCCATGGCACGCTGGGCTGGACCATGGCGGCGGGCACCGGACGCGCGATGGCCGACCTGATCTCCGGCCGCACACCGGACATCAGCATGGAAGGGTTAACGGTGGAGCGTTACCGCCCAGGCCACTTCGACACCACACGCAGCTAACGCGCACCCAAACTGCAAGGGGGGACCTATGCCGACTGAATCGAATCCGGTCTGCGTGCGGCAGTTTCGCCAAATTTTGCTGTGGCCCTTGCGTCTGATGCCGGTGCGAGGCTCCGAAGGCCAGCACGCCAAACCCTGGCAAATACTGGCGGACATGGGCAACGCCTCGCCCTGGCGCGAAGTGGTGGACGAATACGCCGGAGACAGCGGGCGCTTTCAGGAACGCCACTACAACGAGTTCGTCAGCTTCCTGCCCTACGTGCAGCGCTTTCTGTACGGCGAAGGGCGCAACCCCAAAGGGGGTGGTGCGGCGGTTGGCTCACCCATGCGGGTATTTCGCCGCAGCGACGTGCGCGCCGTGCGCGCGGTGTTGCGCCCGGAGACCGCCCCCATCACGCTCGACGTCGCCCATGTCGATCTGTACTTCTTTCTGGATCTGGACCTGGTGCTGCTCAATGTAGAGGTCAGCGCCACCGATTTGGCACTCCCCCAGGCCCAGGACCTGTTGTACCGCTTTGGCCGGGGCTACCCGGCGGGCTGGGACGCCGCCGGTCATGCGCAAAATTGTTTGTTCGGCGCCGAGTGGCTGGACGCCGGTGGCCTGGTACTGGCCAAATCCGACGCCAACCAGGCGGACGCCTTCATGGCACATGTCAGCCACCACCGCGCACCCCGCATTGCCGCCCACTGGGCCTGGCTGTTGCAACCCTTGGTCAGCGATCACTCCGAACAGGCCGGCAAGTTGCGCTACCGCCAGATCGAGTACTACCGCATGCCGCAGCTCGGTTACCTGGCGCTGGACCAGCCGCGGGCCTTGAACCGAAACGATTTCGTCCGCCTGGGGCTGGTCACCGGTGCACCCG
Source organism: Burkholderiales bacterium RIFCSPLOWO2_12_FULL_61_40 (assembly GCA_001770935.1). GTDB lineage: Bacteria > Pseudomonadota > Gammaproteobacteria > Burkholderiales > Burkholderiaceae_C > Allorhodoferax. Next base: position 95,474 of record MESI01000078.1, read on the forward strand.
AGCCCGGCAAGGACTCCAAGCTGCCCTACGGCGAGCAGCACCTCTGTGATTTTGAACAACGCTATTGTTATGACCGTTTCTGGAGCGAGCATGGTGCCGCACCCAACACCCGCTATGTGTGCAGCGGGCATTCGCTGGTGGTGCTGGGCGACGCCAACAGCCCGTTTTTCACCAGCCACGAGCGCGGCGTGCTGGCGCAATTCCGGCACCAGCATTTTTTGCTGTTCCTGATTGCGCATTTCCAGAAAGCCGCGCTGCTGATGTATTCGGACCGGCTGGCCGAGGCCCTGAAAAACCTGAACATTGCAGATGCTGCCAGCGTACGCCACTTCAAGCGCACGATACGCGACAGTTTTGCTGGCTTTTTACGCTTCACACACCGCTACTGGTTTCACGAGGTGTCGGAGCAGGCGCAGGTCCGGGCACTCTTTCGGATGTGCACCAGCCACCTGGAGCTGGACGTCCTGTATGCAGAGGTCAAGAACCGCATCGCCGAAATGAACCAGTACCTGGAAACCGACAGCCTGCGCCGCCAGGCCAACACCGTGGTGCGTTTGACCGTGGTGACTATTTTCGGACTGATAGGCACGGTCACCACCGGCTTCCTGGGTATGAATTTGTTGGCGGAGGCCGATGCGCCCGTATCCCGCAAACTCTGGATTTTCGCCATCGTCTTTGTACTGACAACGGCCCTGACCGTCTACACCATGGCCAAATCCAAACGCCTGTCCGATTTTTTGGATGTGCTGTCGGACGAACGCACCAGCGTTTGGCAAAAGTGCAAAGCGCTGGCGCTCGTCTGGAAAAACGACGGCGATTGAGCGTCCAGACACCATGGCCCCGTTGCGGGGGCCATCTGCCGTTTAGGGCGCCGTGTGAATCGGGATGTAGATTTCCCCACCGGCCTTCTTGAATTCTTCCGACATGCTCTCCATGCCCGACTGAAGCGCCTGCTCATCGCTCACGCCTTTGTCCTTGGCATATTCGCGCACCTCTTGCGAGATTTTCATGGAGCAGAACTTGGGCCCGCACATGGAGCAGAAATGCGCCACCTTGGACGAGTCCTTCGGGAGCGTTTCATCGTGGAAGTCGCGCGCGGTATCGGGGTCGAGCGACAGGTTGAACTGGTCCATCCAGCGGAACTCGAAACGCGCCTTGGACAAGGCATCATCGCGCGCCCGCACGCCGGGGTGGCCCTTGGCCACGTCGGCCACGTGCGCGGCGATCTTGTAGGTGATGATGCCGACCTTCACGTCGTCGCGGTCCGGCAGTCCCAGGTGTTCCTTGGGTGTCACGTAGCACAGCATGGCGGTCCCGAACCAGCCGATCATGGCCGCGCCGATGCCGCTGGTGATGTGGTCGTAGCCGGGGGCGATGTCGGTGGTCAGCGGCCCCAGCGTGTAGAACGGCGCTTCGTGGCAGTGCTTGAGCTGCTCGGTCATATTGGCCTGCACCATGTGCATGGGCACGTGGCCGGGGCCTTCAATCATCACCTGCACGTCCTGTTTCCAGGCTTGCTGGGTCAGCTCACCCAGGGTGCGCAACTCGGCAAACTGGGCTTCGTCGTTGGCATCGGCGCCCGAGCCGGGGCGCAGGCCGTCGCCCAGCGAGTAGCTGACGTCGTAGGCCTTCAGGATTTCGGTCATTTCATCAAAGTGGCTGTAGATGAAATTCTCTTTGTGGTGGGCAATACACCACTTGGCCATGATGGAGCCGCCGCGCGACACAATGCCGGTCATGCGGTTGGCTGTGAGGTGGATGAAGGCCAGGCGCACACCGGCGTGCACGGTGAAGTAATCGACGCCCTGCTCGGCTTGCTCAATCAGCGTGTCGCGGAAGATTTCCCAGGTCAGGTCTTCGGCGATGCCACCCACTTTTTCCAGCGCCTGGTAGATCGGCACGGTGCCGATGGGCACGGGCGAGTTGCGCAAAATCCAGTCGCGCGTGGTGTGGATGTTGCGGCCGGTGGACAGGTCCATCACGGTGTCTGCGCCCCAGCGCATGGACCACACCAGTTTTTCCACTTCTTCTTCAATGCTGGACGTCACGGCCGAGTTGCCGATGTTGGCGTTGATCTTGACCAGGAAGTTGCGGCCAATCGCCATGGGCTCCACCTCGGGGTGGTTGATGTTGGCGGGGATGATGGCGCGGCCCCGGGCCACTTCATCGCGCACAAACTCGGGCGTCATGATTTTCGGGATGCTGGCGCCGAAACTGTTACCGGCCAGGCGCGCTTCGCGCTCGGCATTGCCCAGGTACTGCTCCATCCAGGCCTGCTTCTGGTTTTCGCGGATGGCCACGTATTCCATCTCGGGGGTGATGATGCCTTTGCGGGCGTAGTGCATTTGCGAGACGTTAGCACCCGCTTTCGCGCGGCGCGGCGTGCGCTGCAGGCCCGCAGCCTGGGCGCGCAGGGAAGCCAGGGTTTCGGTCTCGCCATTTTTCAGGCCATCGTCCAGCGCAAACGGTGTGCGGCCGGTGTAGGACTCGGTGTCGCCACGCGCCGCAATCCAGGGGCTGCGCACCGTGGGCAGGCCCTGGCGCACGTCGATATTGGCATTCGGGTCGGTGTAGGGACCGGAGGTGTCGTACACCACCACGGCCTCGCCGTTGCTTTGCATGATTTCACGCATGGGCACCTGGATGTCGGCTTGTGAGCCGGGCACGTAAATCTTGCGCGAGGCCGACAAAGGCTCGCGCGTGAGGCGCATCAACTGGCTGAACTGGTCGGGTGCATTCATCGCAAAATCTCCTGTGGAATTGACAAAGTGCTCGGGAGAACAGCCTTGCAATCACGCGAACAAGGAGGGGACTGGCACCCGCGCTGCCCGCTACAAGGGGCAATGGGACTGCAGTCTGGCTCTTCTTACGCCGGTATGAACCGGATCAAGTTCGCGGGTTTGGTCGACCATCTCAGCGCATTCCTTGCGCACCCCGGGCAAGGCTGGAGTTTAAGCGATCTGCTCCTGTCGCGCCGGACCTGGCCCCCAGTACACCCGGCCCAGGGGTGGGCAATATCTGATTTTTGCGTAATCACAAACGGGCGCCTGCGGCACTGCCTACAGTCCAAACCACGGTAGCGGTCACGCCGCTTGCCAAGCGCCCCACCACAGTCCAAGGAGAAAAACGCCATGAAAAACAAACTCTGCATTGTTTCCATCTGCCTGGCCAGCGCGTGTTTCAGCGCTGCGGCATGGGCCCAAACCAGCCCCTTCATGGTGGTTACCCCGAGCGATCTGAAGTGGGCCGAGGTGGGCTCCCTGCCACCGGGCGCCAAAATTTCGGTGATTGAAGGGCCGATGAATGAGGCGGTGCCCATCACCGCCCGCCTCAAACTGCCCGCCAACTACATGCTTCCCGCCCACTGGCATCCGGGCGTAGAGCGGGTGACCGTACTGTCCGGCACCTTTTACTATGGGCAGGGCGACAAGCTGGATGTGCAAAATACCCGTGCCCTGGGGCCTGGCAGCTTCGTTGTCATGCCACCCCAGATGAACCACTTTGGCTGGACCCGGGAGGAAACCGTTCTGCAGCTCAACACCATGGGGCCCTGGGGCATCACCTACGTCAATCCGGCCGACGACCCGCGACCCAAGTAGTCAGACCGGGTGCGGTGTGGGGGTGTTCAGGAATTGCGCGAACTCCTGCAGCGGCAGTGGGCGGCTGAACAGATAGCCCTGGTAGGCATGGCAGCCCTGCCCTGCCAGGTAGTCTCTTTGCCCCGGCGTTTCCACACCTTCCGCAATGACCGCCAGGCCCAGGCTCTGCGCCAGTGCAATGATCATCTTGGCAATGGCCGCATCGTCGGGGTCCGTCAGGATGTCCTTGATGAAACTCTGGTCGATTTTCAGCTGGTCCAGCGGCAAGCGTTTCAGATAGGACAGCGACGAGTAGCCGGTGCCGAAGTCGTCGAGTGAGAAACCGACCCCCTGGGCCTTGAGCGCGGTCATCTTGGCGATGATGTCTTCCACGTCATTGACCAGCATGCTTTCGGTCAGCTCCAGCTTGAGGCGCGCGGGGTTGGCATGGGTCTGGCGGACGATCGCCAGAACCTGGTTGACGAACTCCGGTGCGCGGAACTCCTGGGCGCTGACGTTCACCGCGATGGTGAGTTGGGCCGTTTCCGGCTGGCGGGCCCACAGCGCCAATTGTGCGCAGGCGGTTTCCAGCACCCATTTGCCAAGCGCCAGAATCAATCCCGTTTCCTCCGCCAGAGGGATGAATTCGCACGGGGGCACCAGGCCGCGCCGGGGGTGTTGCCAGCGCACCAGCACTTCGGCTCCGGTGACGTGCCCTCCCTCCTGCACCTGGGCCTGGTAATGCAGCAGGAACTGGCGCTCTTGAACGGCTTGCCGCAGGTCCGCCTCCAGCGCGGCACGGGCCATCACGGCGGCTTCCATCTCGGGGTCAAAGAAATGCAGCGCGTTGCGCCCCATTCCCTTGGCCTTGTACATGGCAAGATCGACCTGTTTGATCAGATCATCCACGGTGGCCAGATCGCGTCCGAACAGGGTGGCTCCGATACTGGGCGTGCCGTGGTAACTCACCTCATTGAGCTGGTAGGTCCGGTTGAGCGCGGCCAGAATTTTTTCCCCCACGGTTTCCGTCTGGAGAGCGGCGTCTTGCGCCCTCATACCCAGGCCCGTCAGCATCACCACGAACTCGTCGCCGCCAAAGCGCGCCACCGTGTCTGCCGCACGCACACACTGGGTCAGGCGCTGCGCCACCTGTTGCAACAGCAGATCCCCCATGCCATGGCCCAGGGTGTCGTTCAGGGTTTTGAAATTGTCGAGGTCAATGCACAGGAGCGCGCCGTAGCTGTGGCTGCGGATATTGGCGGCCATGGTCTGTTTCAAACGGTCCAGCAGCAGCGTGCGGTTGGGCAAACCCGTCAGCTGGTCATAAAAAGCCAGCTCCTCAATGCGTGCATCGGCCTTCTTGCGCTCCGTGATATTGCGGCCCGTGCCGTGGTAGCCGGTGAAATGGCCGGCCTCGTCGAACAGGGGGTCGCCACTGATGCTGTACCAGCGCACCTCGCCATATTCGCCGGTAATGTCGTACTCCAGATGCCGAAAGGGAAGGTGGGCCTCCAGGGTGGCGCGGTGGGCGGCCCATTGCTCGGGCGACAGACGGATGTCGAGCTCCCAGCGGGTTTTTCCCAGCGACTTGGCCAGGGGCGTGAAGCCGCTGGAAAAAGTTCCGGAAAAGTCTGTGAACCGGAACTGCGCATCCTGCTGCCAGAACCAGTCGGACGAAATCATCGACAGCGACTGGAAGCGCTGCTCGTTCGCCTTGAGCGCCTCTTGCGCCTGCTTGCGGTCGGTGATGTCCTGCGTGATACCCACGACGTTCAAAACGCTGCCATCCGCTGCGCGGCCCATTTCCGCTTTTTGCCGGACCCAGCGAATCACACCGCCCACCAGGATGCGGTGCTCATGGTCAAGGCTCCCTTTTTGGAGCGCCGCACGCCAGGCATTTGCCACTGCGTCCCGGTCCTGGGGGTGGACGCGTGCCAGATAGGCCCCATGGCTTTCACTGGCGCCCTGCGGCAGTCCCAGGATGCGGCAGGCCTCGGCGGACAATCGCACCGTGCTGGATCCGGCCTCGTACCCCCAGCTCCCGACTTTGGCGACCGCCTGGGCCCGCTGGAGTTCCGTTTTGCTCACCTCCAGATCGCAACCGATACTGCGCAATTCCTCCAGCCGCTTTTGGTACGCGCGCACCAGAAAGACGATCAGTCCGCCCGACAGAACAGCGATGATGAGTTCAACCACCGCATGTATCACCGCCACACTGGACACGGGCTTGGGCAGCAGGCCCCCTGACTCGGCAAACAGCAGCGCAACAATGGCCAGCACGGTCATAGCGGTCACCACCAGCGCCTGGCGCGAACCGATCAGCCAGCCCATCATGAAAATGATGACCGGGTAGGCGACGATGATCGGCGCACGCACGCCATTCGAGATAACCGCGATGGCCGTGATGGCCGCCCATACCCCATAGGACAGCACCTTGACGGTGGCGGCAATTTTGCCGTGCGCCAGAAGCCACCACCCCGCCATGGCCAGACCAAACATCAGCACCGGCCCCACCATGCGGATGTTCTGGTCGGGGGCCACCATGCGCAAGGCAATCCCGGAGACAGCGGCGCCCGCCAGCATGGTGGCAATGGTGAATTGAAGGAAAACCAGCGAAGCGTCCCAGGCGGCTGGGCTATTGGCCTCCTTGTCGGCACGCGACAGCGGTTCGTACGGGTGTGTCATTCTGAAAACCACTCTAGCACTTCGCATGGCGCACGAAAAGGGGGTTCACCCGCAGACCAGCCCCCACGCACCGCCATGCACCGCCATGCACCATGCCACAAGCCTTTCCGGCGCGCCCCTATTGCGCAAGCAGCTATTGAAATGCTAGCAAGAGAACGACACATCCGCCCGGCTGCACTCCTCCAGCAGGTAGGCAATCGACCGGTAGGGACGCCCGGTTTCAGACGTGAGGCCGATTTCGCAGGTGCGGTTGGTGGACACCCCTTCGCAGCAGCTTTTGGGCAGGGCATCGTGCACCTTGCGCAGGGCGTGGGCGTTGAGCTCGGGCACCACAAAGCCCCGGTCACCGCCAAAGCCGCAGCAGGTCACGCCTGCGGGCTCCACCACCTGCTCTACGCAAGCGTTGAGCACCCGGCGCAGCTTGGCGTCCGACGCGGTGCGACGCACGCTGCAGTTGATGTGCAAGGCGATGGGTCCGGGCTTTTTGACCAGGCGCAGGCGCGGCAACAAGGCATCGTGCGCAAACTCGTGAAAATCCAGCAGCGTCAAGCGGCCCGCCAGGTGTTTTTGCATGCGCACCGAGCAGGTGCTGGCGTCCATGATGACGGGGTAGTGGCCGCCCTGGCCATCGTCCGCCGCTTTCAACAAAGCCTGTAACACCGCATCGGACATGGCATCAGCCTCCTCGGCCATGCCCTTGCTGGCCAGCATCTGGCCGCAGCAGAGTTTGTCAAAACCTTCCGGCAGGCGCGGCGCGTAGCCGGCGCGGGTGAGCAGCTCCGTGATGACCTCGGGCAGCGTGGCCTCGTCGGCCGTGTTGGCGCCAAAGATGCGCCCGCCACAGGCCGGGAAATACACCACCGGGTCGCCCGCGCCCTGGTATCCGGCGGGCCGCTTGCCGGCCTTGGGCATGCCGCGCTTCCAGGCCCCGCCCGACAGACGGCCCACCAGGCCCTGGCCCAGCACGCTGGTCGCGGCGTGGCCCATGCGGATGCCCACGCGCGACGCCGTGGCCACTTTGTCGAAATTGTCCACCGCCCACTGCCCCACTTTTTGCGAGGTGCTGCCCAGGCCACGCCCGCGCAGGCGGCGGGTCAGCTCGCCGGTGTCGATGCCCACCGGGCAGGCGGTGGAACACAGGCCGCAACCGGCGCAGGTGTCCAGCCCGAAGTAGGCAAAGTCGGCCTCCACATCGGCCCCCGGCTCGCCCACGGCGGCGCGCCGGGACAGCTCGCGCCAGCTGACAATGCGCTGGCGCGGCGAGAGGGTCAACCGGTGCGAAGGGCACAGCGGCTCGCAAAAACCGCACTCGATGCAGCGGTCCACAATGTCCTCGGCTGCCGGCATGGGTTTGAGGTTTTTCAGGTGCGCTTGCGGGTCGTCGTTGAGCACCACACCGGGGTTGAGCAGGTGCTGCGGGTCCAACAGCCGCTTGATGCTGCGCATCAGCTCGGTGGCCTGTTGGCCCCACTCTTTCTCGACAAAAGGCGCCATGTTGCGGCCGGTGCCGTGTTCGGCCTTGAGCGAGCCGTCGTATTGGTCCACCACCAGCGCGCAGATGTCATCCATGAAGCGGGCGTAGCGCTCCACCTCGCTTGCAATGGAGAAATCCTGGGTGAACACAAAGTGCAGATTGCCTTCCAGCGCATGGCCGAAGATGATGCCTTCGGTATAGCCGTGCTTGCGCAGCAGGGCCTGCAGGTCCAGCGTGGCCGCAGCCAGCGATTCCACCGGAAAGGCCACGTCCTCGATGATGACGGTGGTGCCCGCGCGGCGCATGGCGCCCACCGAGGGGAAGGTGCCTTTGCGCACTTTCCAGTACATCTCGCAGGTGGCCGGGTCGGTGGAAAACGCGGGCGCTTCCACCGTGGCAATACCGGTCAGCGCGCCCAAAGCGGCGTCCATGCGCAACTGCAGCGCCATGGCGGTTTCGGCGCGCACTTCGATCAACAGGGCGGCCGCGTCGTCGCCCAGCGTGCGCATGACCTGGGGCAGGCCGGGCTTGTTTTCGACCGAGCGCAGGGCCGGACGGTCCAGCAGCTCCACGGCCGACACGGGTTCTTTCTTCAGCCCGATGACGGCCTGGCAGGCGCTCTCGATGGTGGGGAAAAACACCAGCGCGCTGGCCTTGAACGGGTCTTCCACCACGGTGCGGTAGGTGATGCGCGAGATAAAGCCCAGCGTGCCCTCCGAGCCGATCATCAGGTGGGCCAGGATGTCGATCGGATCCTCAAAGTCCACCAGGGCGTTGAGGCTGTAGCCGGTGGTGTTTTTGATTTTGTATTTGTGGCGGATGCGCGCAGCCAGTGCGTCATCGGCGCGGGTGGCGGCGCCCAGGGCGGCCAGCGCATCGACCAGAGGCGCATGGGTTTGGCGAAAGCGCGCCACGCTGAACGCGTCTTCGGTGTCGAGCACCGCACCGTCGGCCAGCACCATGCGCATGCCGGCCATGGTGCGGTAGCTGTTTTGCGCCGTGCCGCAGCACATGCCGGAGGCGTTGTTGGCGGCAATGCCGCCGATTTTGCAGGCGTTGATGGAGGCCGGGTCGGGTCCGATCTTGCGCCCGAAGGGGGCCAGGCGGTAGTTGACTTCGCCGCCGATGATGCCGGGGCCTACCCGCACCGTGGCCGCGTCGGGGCCGATCTCGCAGGTGGCAAAACTCTCGCCGATCAGCGCCAGCACGCTGTCGGTAACAGCCTGGCCCGACAGGCTGGTGCCTGCGGCACGAAAAGTCACCGGACGGCCGTGGGCCGCCGCGGCCTGCAGCAGGGCCTGCACTTCCTCTTCAGACTCGACCACCGCCACCACCTCGGGCGTGAGGCGGTAGAAGCTGGCATCGGTGCCGTAGGCCAGGCGGCGCAGGTTGTCGGTGATGACCTGGCGCTCGGGCAGAACGCGGGCCAGGGCTTGGACCAGAGGGGTCATTTATGTCTCTCTTTCAGCAGGTCGCGCAGGCGTTGGGGCGCGGGAATCAAGGGGGTTCGGCTGCGGGTCCAGGCGCCCTGTTCGGTGGGCGACAGGGCGCGGCCCCGGCTCATAAACCAGGAGGTCAGGCGGTACAGCCCCAGGCGGCTGTAGACCAGCGACCAAAAGCGCCAGACCAGGCTGATCAGCGGGGTGCGGGCCGCACCGCTGCCGCGCAGGGTGGCCTCGGCGCTGTCCGGGCGGGCCTGGGCCTCGTTGCGCAGGCGCACCAGCAGGTCGGGGATCGGAATCTTGACCGGACAGACCTCGCCGCAGGCCCCGCACAGCGTGGAGGCAAAGGCCAGCGGGTAGGTGGACTCCAGCCCCAGCATATGCGGCGAGATGATGGCACCAATGGGGCCGGGGTAGGTCGTGCCATAGGCGTGGCCGCCGATGCGGGCGTACACCGGGCAGTGGTTCATGCAGGCGCCGCAGCGGATGCACTGCAGCGTGGCGCGCAACTGCTCATCGGCATAGGCCTGGGTGCGGCCGTTGTCCAGCAGAATCAGGTGCACCTCTTCGGGGCCGTCTTTCTCGTCCGCCTTGCGCGGGCCACTGATCAGGTTGACATAGGTGGTGATGGACTGGCCGGTGGCCGAGCGCGTCAGCAGGCTCAGGAGCGGCGGCACATGCTCCAGCTTGTGCACCACCTTCTCAATGCCGGTGATGGCGATGTGCACACGCGGCACGGTGGTGCACAGGCGGCCGTTGCCTTCGTTTTCGATCAGGCACAGCGAGCCGGTTTCGGCCACCGCAAAATTCACCCCCGACAGGCCGATGTCGGCCTGAGCAAACTTGCGGCGCAGCACCTGGCGGCCGATCTGGATCAGCGCGTCCACGTCTTCGGTGTAGTCCACGCCAGGGATCTTGTCGGCAAAGAGTTTGGCAATCTCCTGCTTGGTCTTGTGGATGGCCGGCATGATGATGTGCGAAGGCTTTTCATCGGCGAGTTGCACGATGTATTCGCCCATGTCGGACTCAAAAGCCTCGATGCCCGCCGCTTCCATGGCGTGGTTGAACTCGATCTCCTCGCTCACCATGGACTTGCCCTTGATGATGCGCTTGGCCTCCACCCGGCGGGCAATGCCCAGCGCAATGGCGTTGGCCTCTTCAGCGTTTTGCGCCCAGTGCACCTGCACTCCGTGGGCCGTCAGATTGGTTTCCAGCTGCTCCAGCAACTGCGGCAAATGGGCCAGGCTGTAGCGGCGGATGCTGGCGCCGAGTTCGCGCAGGCTGGCCAGCTCGTCCTGGTCCGGGAACTGGGCGCTGCGTTTGGCCTGCAAAAAGTCCATGGCGCCGCGAAAATTCTTGCGCTGCCCCGGGTCGTTGAGCACGCTCCGGCTGCGCGCCTTGAAATCTTCGGCCGGGTGGATGCGAATGACTTGGCTCATGCGGCTACTCCTGGGGCGTGGCGCAGCAGCACCACCAGTTCGCGCGGACCGTGCGCGCCATAGGCCAGGGTCTGCTGGATATCGGCCGTTTTGGACGGGCCGCTGATCAAGAGCGCGTTGGTCGGCAAACCCTGGGCCCAGCCCTCCGCCCGCAGCGTGGAGTGGAAATCGGCATGGATGCAGGCCACGTCCAGCAGCACAAAATGCACCGGCGGCACCAGCGACATGGTGCGCGGCTCGGCGGCGCTGGGCCACAGCACCAGGCTGCCGGTTTCGGCAATGGCGCTGCGCGCCAAGGTCAGCGAAGCGTCGATGCCGTCAAACAGGGTGTCGCGCCAGGCGTCAATGGCCTGGGCATAAGGCACCAGTTGCAGTCCCTCGGGGCTGCTGGCTTCCAGCGCCGCACCGTGCGCGGTGCCGTCGCCAATCAGCAGCGTGCGCAGGCCCTTGGCCGCAGCCAGGCGCGCCAGCAAGGCGGGCCAATCGGCCTCGGTGGTGTCATGCACCTCGGTGTGCACGGCTTCCAGCGCGCTGCGCAGGCGGCGGATGCGCTGCGGCAGGTCTTCCTGGCGCTGGTGTGCGGCAAACCAGGCGCCCACGTCCGGCAAAGGTGGCCGCGTGGCAACGGGCGTGGAGCGCAAGCGGCCCAATATGCTCTCGCGGGCGCTCACGATGCGGCTCCCGTGGTGCGGCGCCAGAGGAAACTGGCAATGTGCTCCCCCGGCAGCGAGGGGGTGCTGCGCCCGGCCACTTCGTCCTGCTTGGCTGCGCGCCCGGTGATGTTGAACAGGCAACCGCAGTCGGCGCTGACCACGCTTTTGGCCCCGCTGTCTTTAATGCTGGCCACCTTGTCGCTGACGATGGCCTCCGAAATATCCGGGTAACGAATGGCAAAGGTGCCGCCAAAACCGCAGCATTCGTCGATGCGCGCCTGTTGCGCCACCGTCACCTGCCCCAGGCTGTCGAGCAAAGCGGCGCTGGTTTCGTGGGAGCCCATCTGGCGGCGCGCGTGGCAGGAGGTGTGCAGCGCTACCGTGCAGGCCTCGCCCTGGTCCTGGTGGTTGAAATTGAGCACATGCACCAAAAATTCGGTCAGCTCGTACACCCGCCCGGCCAGGTCTTTCGCCTGGGCGTGCAGCACCGGGTCGTGTGCAAACAGCTGCGGGTAGTGGTGCCTGAGCATGCCGCCGCAGGAGCCCGAAGGCACCACCACGGGCCAGGGCTGGGCAAACAGCCGGAGTTGTTGCAGGGCCACGGCACGCGCCTCCTCGGGGTAGCCGCTGCTGTAGGCCGGTTGCCCGCAGCAGGTCTGCGCCTCGGGAAAATGCACGGTGATGCCCTCGCGCTCCAGCAGGCGCACCGTGTCCAGGCCCGCCTCGGGGGCGAACTGGTCCACCAGGCAGGTGGCAAAAAGGTAAACGTCTTGGGGCCGCTGCGGGTAAGGCCGGGCCAGGTCGGCGCCTTGGGTGTCGGACGACATGATCACACTCCTGTAGTAGGTGCTAATTTCAAAATTTGCTGAATCTGGCGCATGGCTAGCGCACGGAAGCAAGCCACTTTTGCTACCGTTTTAATAGCTGCTTACGCAATATCTATAAGGGCTGGAGCTTGAAACCGCCCTTGGGTTTGAAGACACCGCAGCCGATCAGGGTGTCTTCACCCAAGGGCAGGATGTAGGAGGTTTTGGCCTCCACCACATCGTTGACCGGGTTGACCACTTCGTAGTCGATCCAGCCGCCGCCCCGCTCGGCGGCGGCAAAGCCTTCGCGCACCACATGGTCGCCGTCCAGGCCGCGAATGTCGTGCACCCGCTTGCCCACGCTGGCCGGAGTGGAGCCAAACACCTGGTAAACACCCCGGCGGTCGAACACAAAGACGTACAGGTCGCGGTCCCGAAAGCCGCCGTGCGGATCATGGAACCGGGCGGCGGCCGTGGCCATGCCCACCTGCTTGATCAGCTCCATGCCACGCAGCACCAGGGCATAGGCCTCATCGGCCGTGCCGCGGCGCAGCTTGATGGCCGCCACGGCCTCGCTCAGATGGGAGGCCCGGTCGCGCAGGCCCACCGTGGCCTGCAAGGCCTGGTCCACCATGGCGCCGTTGCGCTGGGTGATGTTGTCCAGCCCCTTGACCGCCTGGGCGATTTCGGACAGGGCCGTGCTTTGCTCCGTGCTGGCCTCGGTGATACCGCTTAAGCCCGCAGCCACCTCATGGATACCTTTGACCACGGTGCGCAGATTGCCGGTGACGGCTTCAATGCGCGTCACCCCCACCCCCACCTGTTCGCCCGAGCGCGCAATCAGGGCGCGGATTTCGCGCGCCGAGGTGGCGCTACGCTGCGCCAGCGTGCGCACCTCGCTGGCCACCACCGCAAAACCGCGCCCGGACTCCCCGGCCCGCGCGGCCTCCACCGCCGCGTTGAGCGCCAGGATGTTGGTCTGAAAAGCAATGCCGTCGATCACACCGATGATCTCGCCCATGCGCCGCGAACCCTCCTGAATCTCGCCCATGGAGCGCACGGCCACATCCATGGCCTGCTCACCGGCCTCGGCCTCGCCGCGCACGCGCCGTGTGAGGGCATCCACGTCTTTGGAACGCCGGGCCGTGGTTTGCACCGACTCGCTCAGGCCCAGAATGCTGGCACTGGCCTGTTCCAGACTGGCCGCCTGGGCCTCGGTGCGCTGGGACAGATCGTGCATGCCCGTGCTCAAAGACTCCCCCGCCAGCGCCACATGCACCGCCTGGTTGCGGATGGTGCCCACCAGCCCGGAGAAGTTTTCCCCCATGGATTCAAGGTTGCCACCCACCTGCGACAGCTCATCGCGCCCAGGCACCACCACCGTCTGCGACAAGTCGCCGCGCGCGTTGTTGCGGGCAATACGGACCAGGGCGTCCACCGCCTCGGAGAACCCCATGTAAAAAGCGGCAAACAGGTATAGCACCCCGCCCAGCGCGCCCAATCCCAGCGCCAGCCCCCAGCCCACACCCTGCTGGCGCTCCAGGGCCTGCAGCAAGATCTGCACCCCCATGACCAGAACCGGCACCAGCACCAGCGAGAACACCAGCGCCAGCCGGGTACGAACCCCCAAGCCTTGCAGAAGCAGCATACCGGGACGAAGAAACGCTTTCAAGGCGGACATAAAAACCCTTCACCAGCAAACACCTGTCTGCACAATCACTACCACCGATGCTATTCCCGGCGGCCTGCGCCTTGCATCGGGTTTACCCGCATTTTTTCGCAACAGGTCAGCAAACTGAAAGTCCGGCCACCCTTGCTTTTGACCCAACGGCCCGGCGACCTTGGCCAGCGTGCAGGCCAAGGACTGGTGCGCGGTGGAGGTAGCCAATTCGGTGGAGAAACGTTTTGGATGTTAAAAGCCGCCCGTCGGAATGAAGAATCAGCTGGCGTCCGCATCGGCGTCTGCAAATGCAAGCAGCCGAGCCATGTCCAGTATCTCAAGCTTGCCGTAGGAGATGCGAATCAAGCCGCTCTTTTCCAATTGACTTAACAGTGCATTTGCCGTCTGCCGTGAACACCGCGCCAGACCGGCCAGCCGCTCCTGCTTGACCATCAGCGTTCCCGTATTGCCCTTCATTTTCTGATCGCGTGCCAGGATGTGCACCAGCTTGGCCATGCGCTGCTCGGGTCCTGTGAGCACCGACTGCCCCGTCCACTCCATCAAGCGACGAAGGCGCTGGCCGATCTCGCCAATGATCAAAGGGTACATCTTTGGGTGCCGTTCGCAAAAACGCTGCACCTCAGCCACCGGCAGCGCGATGAAGCAACTGGAAGCTCCGCTGTAAAAATCGTGTTCGGGTGGCGTAGAAACAAAGCACGGCAGCCAGGTTGCCCAGGCACCGGGCCCTACCTCACTCATCGCAACTTCTTTGCCAGAGGCCCGGCGCGCCACGATTTCAATATACCCCTCGACGACCAGGCGCAACCACTGCAGTGGCGTGCCGGCGGCGTTGAGCAGCGTGGGGACTTCAAAACGCTCCACGCGGGCATGCACGGCCAGTTCGTCGAGCAACTCCGGCCCCAGACGGCCCAACACCGTAGGCTGCAGAAATGCCCGGATGTTGATATCGGACCGAGGGTTAACCATGAGGGTTCATTTCAATGTTTGTCAGAGTTCGGACATTCTGCCTCAGCGGAGTTTTTTAGCATCGTGCCGTACCTTCACTACATCACGACGACCATGAAAAAATCCCTTTTTGGCCTTGCTGCATCCTTTGCGATGACTCTTGCGCCCACGCTGTTGCAAACCGCCCAGGCCCAAATCATGAGCCCTGACAAAATGATGGGCGATGCACTGGCCTCTGTCGCCGCAGGCAAAGACCCTATCCCCGGCCCGCGCTCCTGCTTCTGGCTGCGTGGCCCGGCCAGTGCGGACCCGTACATCAACATTGCCTATCCCGATGCAGCAACTTTCTACTGGGCAGCAGTGTTCACCACGCCACCGGGGGCGAAGTTGCGTATTGAGGGGCAATTCGCCCATGCTCGCTACATATCCTTCATCAGCTACGACCAGGCGGGTCGCCCCATTGAGTCCGTGGCGGACTACCTGATCAAGCCCAAAGCAGGCTCCACCAACCCCTTCCTCTCCGGCGCTGACCGCAATGCCAAGCAGCGCGATTACACGCTGGGGGTGGTGGACAGCCAGCCCGACCCCAAACAAAAAACCGGCATGAACCTGGTGGGTGAACAACGTGATGTGATCAACACCCCCAAGTACGGGCCACCGGGCCAACAGGTCATTTTGTACCGTATCTATGCGGCCGACAAAGGCAGCGATGAAACTGGCAATGCCGGCTTGCCCATCCCCGTTCTCACGCTGGCCGACGGCAAGGTGCTGCGCGGCGCAGACGCCTGCCCCAGCCTGAAAACCCGCCAGCCCCTGCTGCTGGACCCGGCCGCCATGGCAGTGCCCATGCCTATGTACCAGAACATGCTGAAGGAAGCTGCCAAATTCGGCCCCACCTTTCCTGCCATGAACCCACCGGAATGGCACATGCAAATGGATCGTGAAGCCTTGTATGGCATTTATCTGAACAAAGCGCCCTCCATGGAGGCACGTCGCAGCGAAGGCGGTTTCTACCCGAATCTGGACAACCAGTACATCCGCGCCATCGTCAATCGCAAGCATGGCAAGGTATTCATGGTGCGCGCCAAAGCGCCCACCACACCACACACGCTCAAGGGCGATGCCACCATGGATTCCGGCGACCTGCGCTACTGGTCTTACTGCTCCAACCAGGGCTTTGCCAACACCCGCGTCAATGCCTGCGTGCATGACGAAAACGTGCCTACCGGGCCAGACGGTTTCTACACCATTGTGCTCAGCCGCAAGGCCGACCGCCCCCGCAACGCCATTGCGCAATGCGGCGTGGCCTGGCTGCCCATGGCGGACGATGGTGACGGTGCGGTGGACGATGACGTAACCGTATTGCAGCTGCGCCACATGCTGGGAACCAGCGCATTCTCCAACTCGATTCAGGGCATCGAGAAGCCCAGCACAGTGGAAAAAGACATGGGTGCTTATTACCCCCGAGGTCGCTACATGACGGTCAACCAGTTTGAAACCGCAGTGCCCTGCCAGATCGAAAAACGCT
>MESI01000079.1 GCA_001770935.1 Burkholderiales bacterium RIFCSPLOWO2_12_FULL_61_40
GGGGCTGATGCGGGGTCAGCCAAGGGGAAACACTCTACCGGGCAGGGCTTGGTCCGGATTTCAGTTTTTTGCCGCAACGCTAAAATCCAGTAGCCAATCAAGGAAATGCTGGCCCATAGCCAGTCAGAGGGGATTGCACGCAAACATGGTGGGGGCGCTACCAGACGGTGAGGCGACACACCAAACCACTGGCCGTACAAGTGGTAATGAATAAAACGGGTTTTCTCTTCGGCAGGGCAGCAATTTTCCCCATGAAACCACTTCCTCTGACTTTCTGTAAGCGTCTGTTACTAGCGCTCTTAGTTTGCCCGCTGGCTTTTCCGGCTTGTGCAAGCGAGTCGGCAGAGCCGCTTCCTTCAAACTTTACATTGCGCGGTTTTGGCACCTTGGGCGCGACGCGTTCGTCGTCGAGTCAGGCGGACTTTGTTCGCGACCTCTCGCAGCCGCAAGGGTCGCGCGGGCAGTGGAGTGGAACGCTCGATTCGTTACTCGGGGTGCAGGCCAATTACCGCTTTTCCCAGCAGGTGGAAGGGGGGCTGCAAGTTGTCAGCCGTTATCGCTACGACGGGAGTTTCCAGCCCGAGGCCCACTTGGCATTCCTGAAGTACGATTTTAATCCGAGCCTGAGCCTGCGTGCTGGCCGTATCGGCCCCGAATTCTACATGCAGGCCGATTCACGTCTTATCGGTTATTCCTATCTGCCCGTTCGCCCGCCCACCGACTATTTCAGCCCTTTGCCGTTCTATCACATGAACGGCGGTGACTTTACCCTGACTGTCCCGGCGGCACAGGGCCTGGCGAAGTTCAAGGTGTTCTATGGCGTGGCCGGCGAAAAAGTGCCCACCGCTGCTGTCGGGACTTGGGACTTCACCGGTTCACGCATATTCGGCGGCTACGTCGACTACTTGCAGGGCGCCTGGCAGTGGCGGCTGTCCTACGCACAATTACAGTTCAGCCAAGACTTACCGGTCAACAAGGTGCGCGACGCGCTACGCCTTACCGGGGTGCCATCGGCTGTTGCCGCGGCCGATGCGCTGACTGTCACCGATCGGCGGGTGCATTACTACTCGGCCGGCTTGGTGTATGACAAGGGGCCGCTTCAGGCACAACTGATGCTCGGCCACACGATGCATGAAAGCACCATATTCGAGAACATCAGTGCAGGCTATGGGCTGGTCGGTTACCGCATTTCTTCGTTGACGCCTTATCTCGGTTATTCACGCGCCAAGTCGGCTCGTAAGAAGCTGACGACGGGCCTCTCCAACGAGATTGCGCCGTTTGCCGCAATGAATGCGGGTGTGGTGGCGACGATGAATTCACATGTCGATCAGAGTACGTTCTTTCTCGGCGCGCGCTGGGACATTCAGCCTAATGTTGCCTTCAAGGCCCAGTGGGACAGGGTGCGTGGCCATGCCGACAGTGTCGCTTTCGTGCAAGGGGAAGCCGCGGGCTGGGACGGGCGAACGAATGTCTTGAGCCTGACGTTGGACTTCCTCTTCTAAGGGATCCTATGAAAATGCGCTCCCTAATTCTTGTTTTGCTGTTGCACCTGAGCAGTCCCGCTGAGGCTGGTGAACTGGTGGTGGTCGTCAATGCGGCGAGTGGTGCCGGCCAACTGAGCCGGGATCAGGTGATCAATATTTTTCTCGGTCGCTTTCGGCAGTTCCCCTCGGGGTTGACGGCCGAGCCGATCGATCAGCCGGAGGATGGGCCGCTGAGAGCGCAGTTTTATCGCTTACTGGTCGACAAGCAAATGACCGAGATCAATGCCTATTGGGCCCGTCTGATCTTCTCCGGGCGAACGTCTCCGCCCCTAAAGGCGAAGAGTTCCGACGAGGTGCTGCGTCTGCTGTCTTCTCGAAGAGGCGGCATCGCCTATATGAATAAATCCGAGGTGAATCATCTCCTAACCATTGTGTTTACCCCCAACCATGATCAGTAAGAAATGCCTTGTCCGACCGCGCCGTTGGGGGCTGCTGCCGAAGACGGCTTTCACGATTACGTGGATGGCCATCGTGGCAGGCGCCTTCTCCATATTGATGGCGATGGTGCTGATGCGCGATCGGGCAGAGAGCAACACCATGCGTGAACTGGGCGAATTGCTCGACACAGTGGCAAGTACGGTGCAGATCGCATGTTTTACCGAGGATGAGGCGTTGGCCGCTGAAGTGGTGCGCGGATTGCTCAGCAACAGCGCGGTTTTGGGGGTGGTTATTAGCGCCAACAATCACGACCTTGCACGTAATTACCGGACTTCATCAGGTGTGGCCGATACTGTCGGCGGCGCCATATCGGCTATCGAGGGGCGGTTGGTTCGGCGCGTTGCCTCCCCCTTCGACCCTGAACAGACGGTGGGGGAAATCGTGCTTGAGCCCGATCCGGCTGCAATTTCCAGAAGCGTCGCCGACGATGTGCAATTTGTCGGTTTGCTGCTCGGCGTGCAGTGGGTGGTGATTGGCGGTGGCTTGTTGGTGTTGGTGTTGTTGAATGTGGTGCGACCGATGAAGATCCTGTCGGATCGCTTGCACCGCATGGATGCTAAGAGTGGCGCGCGATTGAGCCCCCCCGTCGGGCAGGAGAACACGGAAATCGGCCGCCTGGCCACGGATATCAATGAGTTGGCGGCAGGACTGGTTGGCGCCATCGATCATGCCACCGAGCAAACCCGTTACCTGCAGGAGGCCAAGGAACAGGTCGACGCCCAGGCCCAGCAGCTTGAAGCGAAAAATGCCGCCCTCGCGCGGGCCATGCAGGTGCAGGAGGAAGTGGAGCGCATTGCTCGGCATGACCTGAAAACCCCCTTGAGCAGCATCGCCGCGATTCCCGCCTTACTGCGCAGGAACTGGCGGCCAGACAAGGATCAAGAGGTGTTGCTGGCGATGGTTGAGAACTCGGCCAAGCGAGTGCTGCGCATGGTCAGCCTGTCGCTGGATCTGTTTCGAATGGAAGAGGGGGGCTACGCTTTCAGCCCCAAGGCAGTCGACATTTCTGCTCTTGTGCTAGGCATAACACAGGGGATGGCCGATGAAGCGCGGGCAAAGTCGGTTGATTTCCACGTCAGCGGAGACGAACCGCCAGTGTGGGCATATGCCGAAGAAATTCTCTGCTATTCGATTCTAGCCAACCTGTTGAAAAATGCGCTCGAGGCCGCGCCGCGGGGGACGACGGTACGTGTATCGATCCAACCAAGCCTGCCGGTTCGTCTGCTCATTCACAACGATGGTGAAGTACCGGTGTCGGTGCGCGCATCGTTTTTCAACAAATACACCACCTACGGGAAAAGCCAGGGAACCGGTCTGGGAACCTATTCTGCAAGGTTGATGGCGCGCATCCAGCTCGGCGAGCTGACGATGGAGACATCTGAGGTAGCGGGCACCACGCTGGAGCTGGTACTGCTGCCCCTGCCTGAATGGGAGATACCCCGTACGGCGCTGGGTGCCAGCCTCGGCGCTCCGGCGACTTCGCCCGGTACCGACGTGGCGATTCCGGCGTTACGCGTTCTGCTGGTCGACGACGACCCCGACAATACGCTGATCATGAAGCTGTTCCTGCCCAGCCCGCCATTGCGGGTCGGAACGGCAAGCAACGGCCGTGAGGCTGTGGAGGCATGCCGGCGGCGGCGCCCCGACGTCGTCTTCATGGATATCGAAATGCCTGTCATGGGAGGTTTCGACGCACTGAGGCGGATTCGTACATTGCAACTGGAACAGGGCGTCGTCGCGAGCACGATTATCGCCTTTTCCGCCCATGACGACGAAGCCAGCCGGCGGCGTAGCGTCGCCGCGGGCTTCGACCTGCATCTCGGCAAGCCCAGTTCGCAGGATGAGATATTGACGCTTTTAGCCAGCCTCGGGTGTGACGGGCGCAGCACCAATGCTGTGCCGGAGGTGACCGTGTGGATAGACGAAGACCTCTTCGAGGCCGTCCCCGGCTTTCTCGCATCGCGGCGTGCTCCGGTTGCGTTGTTGCGCCAAACCTTGGAATCCGGCGATCGGGAGTTCCTACGCCAATTGGCGCACAAGCTTAAAGGCAGCTTCGGTATGTATGGTTTCAAATGGGCCGCGCAAATCTGTCGCGAACTTGAGGACAACCATCAGAGCGCCGATCTGAAAATTCTGGCCTTGCAGGTCGATGCACTCGAGCAGCACCTGGCGCATGTAAACGTCCGTTCGCGCGCCCAGGCACGCGGTATTTTTAGCGTTAAACCCGGGGTTGAAAATGATGTCTCCGAAGAAAAAGATCCTAGTGATTGATGACGATGAAGCGGTGTTTGGTTTTCTACACATAAAAATAGGTTACCTGTACGAGCTGGTCACTACGACGGAGCCGGAGTTGGCGTTGGATCTTGCCGTGAGTGAAGCGCCTGACCTGGTCTTGTGCGACATCGACATGCCGGGGAAATCCGGGGGGGATCTGGCCGTCGAATTTCTCGAGTGTGAGGCCTTGCGGCACATTCCGTTCGCGTATCTGACCTCATTCGTTTCGCCACAAGAGGTCCGCGACCTCCGCGGCAATGTCGGCGGTCGCCGCGGCCTTGCCAAAACCACCCAGGCGCCGGAAATGATCCAGATCATCGAACAGTTACTGCATTGACAGCTCTTGTATTCGATTTAACTGTGCGTTTCTTGAACCTAGTCGAGGTCGACAATGTTGTCTCCGAAAAAGAAGATCCTTGTAATCGATGACGATGAGGCCGTATTCGACTATCTGCAACAGAGGCTCGGCCACCTGTATGACTTGGTGACGACGACGGAGTCGAGGCTGGCCGTAAAACTCGCCCTGCAGGTACAACCTGACTTGATCTTGTGCGATATCGACATGCCGGACGTTAACGGCGGGGATCTCTCTGGCAGGTTTTTCGAGTGCGAATACACTCGCCAGATACCGTTTGCGTATCTAACCGCGCTCCTTATCCCGAGCGAGGTGCGTGATCGCCGTGGAAATATTGGCGCCCGCCGTGGCATTGCCAAAACTACGCCAGGGCCGGAAATGATCCAGTTGATCGAGCAGATGTTGCGTTAATGTCGCCCATAAATAACTACGTGGCTGTGTCATGTGCGATGTCTTGCGCGGCCGCTCTTTATGCTAATAGCGGCTGCCTGATTAATGTCGTTCTTATTAATGGGGCTTGCCGATGAAAGAGAAAAGGGGGGGAACAACGCGCCTCGATTAGCGAACGACTGGCCCACTCGAGCTGCGGCTGGTGGTGTTGGCGCGGGACTTCGTCGTGCGCGATTGAGTGCTCATCATGGGGCAGCGGCGCACTGGTTGGTGCCGGGATGGCGGCAGCTTATTGATCCATGAGCGACGAGATGTTGCCATTTACGGCGTAATGAGTGGTCATGACCCGAACCAGGTCGACCAGATTATTAACTCCCATCTTCGCCATCAGTCGACCACGATGCGCCTCAACTGTTTTGTGGCTGATGTTGAGTAGTTTACCGATTTCCTTATTGCTCTTGCCGGCGACGACCAGGTTGATGATTTCTTGTTCGCGCACGGTGAGGTTTTTCAGCCGTTCGAGCAGTTCTTCGTCGGCGTTCCTGTTTAACCGGTTCAGGGCGTCACGCTCTAGTGCGCTCTGTACACAGTCGAGAAATCTCTGGTTATTGTAGGGCTTTTCCAGAAAGTCGAAGGCTCCATCCTTCAGTGCCTGAACCGCCATCGGCACATCCCCGTGTGCGGACAAAAAAATGATGGGCGCGCGCAAGCCCATATTGTGCAGACGTTTCATGAGCTCCAGACCACTCATCCCCGGCATGCGCACATCGAGCACGATGCAGCCGTGCCGGTTGTCGGTGTGTGCGGCGAGGAAGGCGTGGCCCGATTCGAAAGTTTGTACGGGAATCTGTACCGACTCGAGCAGCCACTTCAAAGAGTTCCTCACCGAGACTTCGTCGTCGACTACGAATACGGTTTGCTCCCGGTTAGTCATGGTGTTTCTCCCAGCGGCAGTATCACTTCGAATAATGCGCCGCCCAACCAGCTCTCGCCCAGTTGAATTTTGCCGCCGTGCGTCTCGATGAGAGAGCCGCAGATTGCGAGACCGAAGCCCATTCCTTTGTCCTTGGTAGTGAAAAACGGCTCGAAAACAGAATTGTGAAGGTATTGCGGTATCCCGGGGCCACTGTCGGCGATCGCGATGACGATGGTGTTTTGCGCGCTTTTGAGGCAGGACAGCTCCACTGTTTTCGGTCGGTCAGTGGTCTCGGCCATCGCTTCGATAGCGTTCTTGATGAGGTTGACAAGGACTTGCTGGATTTCCACGCGATCAATCATGATTTTCAGCGGGCCGTCGGCGCGCCGGATACGCAAGGTGACTTGCTGGCGGCGTGCCTCCGCCTCGAGAAAACCGGTAACTTCGTCGAGAACCTGATTGATGTCATAAAGTCGCTTCTCCGGGGGGCGTTTGTGCATGAACCGGCGCACGCGTCGCACGATCTCTCCGGCCTGCTCGGCATTGCGCACAGCCTGAACGAGCCCGTGCTTCAATTCTTCTGGCGTCGCGTTGCCGGTAGCCAGGCGCAGTAGGCAGCCATGGGCATAGTTGAGCATCGACGCCAGAGGTTGACCCAGTTCGTGGGCCAGTGACGACACCATTTCGCCGGCAGTATTGATGCGTGCCATGCGTGTCAGTTCCGCCTGCTGCTCCCGGTGCTTTTCCTCGGTGCGCCGGCGTGCCTGCATTTCACTCTGAAGCATGTGATTTTCCGCAGCCAGAGTTGCCGTGCGTTGTTCGACGCGGGTTTCGAGCTCCTGCTGGGCGCGGGATAGGGCCAGTTCGGCCAGCTTGCGTTCGTTGATGTCCTGAAAAATCCAGACGATGTCAATTTTTTTGGCGGCGGCGACCTGGCCGATGGCCGTCCCACTGAAAGCGCACCAGAAGTGCTCTCCCGACTTGTTCCGCATCAGCCCCTCACCCTCGAATACGCGGTTTTTCTGCAAGGCGGTATAAGCGGCCTTGCGTGCGAATTTGTAGTCCGTGATGGTGGGGAAAAGTATGCGTGTCGAGACTCCGTCAAGTTCCTTCGGCGAGTAACCGAAAACTGCCTCGCAATGAGAGTTACAGCCAGTGATGACGCGGTTGCGCGTGAACGCGATGCCGACGAAAGCATTGTTGAAGATGGTTTTGTATTCCATCGGCAATTCGCAGTCATTAAGACCGAGACAGATCACATCCGTATGGTTCTTCCGCATGTATTGAGTTTCGCTAGCTGGTTGAAGGTTGTCGCCGAAATCTTCATGGGATGAGTTTGCCGCCGGGCGTTTCCAGAACCTATCCCGGTTGAGCCCTTGTGTCTATGGAGGGCGAACCCTCTGTTTCGTAAGGTTGTGTCTTGGCACGCATGGGGGTGCGTGTCTGTCTGGGCGGGTGTCTCCGCCGCGCTATGAGCGCTCACCCGTCTTTTTAGCTTGTTCGACGCAGCCTAACCTTGGCTTGGATGACTTGCGGCACTGAGGTGAGAAGCCGTGCATCTGGTTGGTAATAAGCCTTCCAGCAACGGGATGGTCGATGTCTGGCGATATGCAAGGCGAGTGTTGTTTGAAAGCGATGCTTCCCTGGCCGTAACGCCGGAGAAGTGTTCTGGCCGGCGTTGTTTCCGGTGACTGCAGGTGTTTGTGCCGAGCGAGGAGTGCGAATGAGTGCGGTGAACTGTCGGGAGATCGAAGCGGTCGTGGCAAATGCCCCGATGGGCGTTCTGGTTACACGTGATGGCCAGATTACGCGTTATAACCGCAAGTTCTCGGAAATGTTCGGTTTCGTCGGCGATGAGGGTATAGGTCAGCCTGTATCGACTCTCTATTCCTCGGTAGAGGCCTACGATGCATTGAGAGCGTTGGCTGGGCCGCTATTCGCCGTCGGCAAGCCGTTGCAGGCCGAACTATATATGCGCAGCCAGGAAGGTATTGGGCTCTGGGTTGAACTCGCCGGCTATGTTCTCAATACGGAAAATGCCAGCGAAGAAACCGTCTGGTTCTTTGAAGATCGACGTGTCTGGCAGGCTGCTCGGGCTGCACAGCAGCAAATATTGCTGGAGAACGAGGCGATCTTCGATAACGCTCTGGCCGGCATCGCCGTGATAGAAAACCAGCACATAGTGCGCTGTAACCGGCGTATGAAGGAAATCTTCGGTTACCTACAAGGAGGGCTGACTGAGCGTTCGGCGTGCATTTTCAACTTTCCCACGCAGGAGTTTGAGGAAGTAGGTGCGGAGATTTACCGGGTACTGGGCGAGTGCGGCGTGTATTCGGGCGAGATCAATATACGCAGTCGAGATGGTCGCGATTTGTGCTGCCAGGTCAGCGCCCGCACGCTGGGCTCGGCCGATCCACTTGGCAAGTCGATCTGGATATTCGATGACGTGACCGAGCGCAAGAAAGCCGAAAGGGCGCTGGCGCAAGCCAAGGCAGAAGCGGAGGCGGCGGCCGATGCGAAGTCGAGGTTCCTGGCCAACATGAACCATGAGATACGCACACCGATGAACCCTGTCATCGGTCTTATGAGCGAGACGGAGATATCACGGCTGTTTCGGCCATTTGCGCAATCAGATGAGACGGCACGCCTGATTCGCGTCGATCGACGCTTCTTTGATCTACCAATTATCGCCATGGCTGCACATGCTTTGGCCGAAGAGCGTCAACGTGGTTTGGATTCATGCATGAACGATCATCTGGCCAAACCGATCGATCCCGATGAGTTGTTCAGGACGCTGATTCGCTACGGTGTCGACCTCCAGGTCGAACCGGCTGCAGCGGTGTCGGTAGCCGACTCGCTGTTCGCCGTGCCTGGCCTGGATACCGCCGCCGGGTTACGTCGAGTGGGCGGCAAATTGAACTTCTACCGCAAGCTGCTGCGTCAGTTCGTTCACGGCCAGAGCGGGGTGATCCAGGATATTCGCATCGCGTTGGCTGCGGCGAATTTTCAGTTGGCTTCGCGG
>MESI01000080.1 GCA_001770935.1 Burkholderiales bacterium RIFCSPLOWO2_12_FULL_61_40
GTCAGTCTTGGGCCCGCTGTCCGCGACATGAACCACTCACATCGCCTCCATTTGGGCAGAACCTTCATACTTTTTCAAGCGAAGCCCTAGATTATGCAGCTCTTCCAAAGAGCTGTCAATTATTTTTTACGAAGAAATACAAATGTTTGAATAAATTGTGATGGTTCAGACGCTAAGCTCAAGTGAATTTGTTCAAACGGAGAGATCAATGAGCGATCACATTGCATTCATCGGCGGAGGCAACATGGCCAGCGCCATCATCAGCGGACTGGTACGCCAGGGCGTTTCCGTTCATAACATCGATGTCGTAGAGCCTTTTGCGGAGGCCCGCGACCGGCTTCAGGCGCAATTCGGGATTGCGGCGCAAACCCAACCAGGCCCCTTTCTCGCGCGCGCTTCGGTTGTCGTGTGGGCCGTCAAGCCGCAGACCTTCAAAGAAGCCGCGCTGCAGGTGCGTTTTCACACCAAGGACGCTTTGCATGTGAGCGTGGCCGCCGGCATTCGCAGTGACAGTATCAGCCACTGGCTGGGGAACGAACGGGTGATTCGGACCATGCCCAACACGCCCGCGCTCATAGGCAAGGGAATCACGGCGCTCTATGCACGCGCCGCCGTGACCGACACGGACCGGCAAAGGGCGGAGCGCATCATTGCCAGCACCGGTGATTTCTTGTGGCTGGAGGCCGAAAGCCAGCTGGACGCGGTAACGGCGCTTTCGGGCTCTGGCCCGGCCTATATGTTCTATTTCATGGAAGCCATGACCGCCGCCGGAGCCGAGATGGGCCTGTCCAAAGAGCAGGCGTACAAATTGGCGGTGGCGACCTTTATTGGTGCCGGTGAGTTGGCGCGCGCATCGAACGAGCCGCCCGAAATCCTGCGCCAACGCGTCACCTCCAAAGGGGGCACCACCTACGCCGCGATCACCGCCATGGATGCCTCGGGCATCAAAACCCTGTTTGCGCAGGCCCTGCGCGCGGCACAGCAACGGGCCAAGGAACTGGGCGACGAGTTTGGCGAATCTTGATTGTCTTTTCTAGCTGTAGCCCGCATGCAGTATGCGCAAGCAGCTATCTATTTGGTAGCAATTCATTGCACTTGCCAGAACCCCGGCGTGCCGTAGTGGAGCTTGAGGAAATCGATCCATAGACGCACCCGCAGCGGCAGGTGCTTGCGCTGGGGGAACACCGCATGGATGCCGTTGGGGGGTGCGCCATAGGCGTCCAGCACCGACACCAATGCCCCCGCGGCAATTTCGGCCTCCACCTCCCAGGTGCTGCGCCAGGCGATACCGAAGCCGGCCAGGCACCAGTCGTGCAGCACCTGGCCATCGGAGCAGTCCAATGGGCCGGCGGGCTTGAGGTGCACAACCTCCGACGCCAGGCCTGGGCCCACGTTGAAGGCCCAGCCCCGTGTTTGGGAAGCATCACTGGACAGGGTCAGGCAGTGGAATTTCGCCAGATCGCTGGGGGTCTGCGGCGTGCCATGGCGGGCCAGGTAGGCCGGGGTGGCCACACACATGCGCCGGTTGTCGGCCAGACGGACGCTGACCAGGGAGGAGTCGGGCATATCGCCCACGCGCACCGCACAGTCAAAGCCCTCCCCGGCGATATCGATGACCCGGTCGCTCAGGTTCAGGGAGATGGTGACTTCCGGGTGCAACTCGCGGAATTTGGGTACCAGGGGTGCCACATGGCGGCGGCCAAAACCCGCAGGCGCGGTAATACGCAAATGCCCGCTGGCCTTGACTCCTCCAGCGCTGACGCTGGCCTCGGCGTTGGCCAGGTCGGCCAACAGGCGCTGGCAATCTTCCAGAAAGGCGCTGCCTTCGTGCGTGAGCGTGATGCGCCGGGTGGTGCGCAGCAGCAACTTGACCCCCAAGCGCTCCTCCAGACCGTCCAACCGGCGGCCCATGATGGCAGGAGAAACCCCTTCGGCCAAGGCAGCGGCCGTCAGGCTGCCGCGCGTCGCCACCGAGATGAAGGATTCGAGCTGTTTGAGTTTGTCCATCGCGGCATTCCCCTTTACATATCAGTATGGGGCCGGGGCAGCACTCCGGCCTGCTGCATTTCGGCAATGTCACTTGCGGAGTACCCCAGGCTCAGCAGCAGCTCAACTCCATGCTCCCCCAGTTGGGGCGGGTCCAGCCGCAGACCCGGACGTTCACCGTTCAGCGTCAGGGGCAGCAGCGGCACCTGGGTTTCCCGCCCATCGGGCAGGGTCATGGGGGCCAGCCCCCCGGTTTGCTGCAAATGGGGGTCGTCAAACAGGTGCTGGGGGTCGGTAATGGGCGCAAAAGGCAGGCCGTGTTGCTCGAACACGGCGGCCAACTCGGCCGAGCTGTGCAGCGCCAGGCGTTCGCGCAACAGGGGAATCAGCCACTCCCGGGCGCGCACCCGGTCGTTGTTGGTGGACAGGCGGGCGTCGCCATGCAGGTCGGCGTAGGCAAAGGCATTGCAAAAAATGCCCCACTGCGTGTCGCCCACCACGGCCAAGAAAATCTGCTCCTGGTTTTTGACGCTGAACACGTCGTAAATGCCCCAAGGCGAAATTTTCTCCGGCATGGGGGCTGCGGCTTGGCCGGTGACGGCAAACTGCATCATGTGCTGGGCCACCAAAAAGATATTGTTCTCAAACAGCGCCGATTGCACTTCCTGCCCGCGCCCGGTGCTGTTGCGCTGCATCAGTGCGGCCATGGCCCCGATGGCGCCAAACATGCCGCCCATGATGTCGTTCACGCTGCTGCCCGCGCGCAGGGGGTCGCCGGGGCGGCCTGTCATATAGGCCAGGCCGCCCATCATCTGCACCACCTCGTCCAGTGCGGTGCGGTGGTCGTAGGGGCCGGGCAGGAAGCCTTTGTGGCTGACATAGATCAGGCGCGGGTCCAGCTTGGACAGGGCCGCATAGTCCAGCCCCAGCTTGTGCATGGTGCTGGTCTTGAAGTTTTCGCTCACGATGTCGGCGGTGGCAATCAGCCGCAGCACCACTTCGCGGCCCTTGGCGCTGTGCAAGTCGATGGCCAGGCTTTTTTTGTTGCGGTTGAACAGGGGATAAAAGCCTGCGCCACTGCCCAGCAGCTTGCGGGTGTTGTCTCCGGCCAAAGGCTCGACCTTGATGACTTCGGCGCCCAGGTCGGCCAGCACCATGCCGCAGGTGGGGCCCATCACCATATGGGTGAACTCAACAACACGGATACCGTGCAGGGGAAGCTTGCGGGACTCGGTCATGGTGCCTTGCTTACAAAAGGAGGAAATGGGGCGACGCCACCGCAGGCAGCGATTCCTGTGTTTTTGTCACGAATAGATTGATATTTTTCCATATAGTATTCCTATAACGTATGGAATACAGTACTTCCATGCGCAAACCTGCCCTTGCCTGTGTGCTGGGCACTGCGCCCGCTCCCCATTTTTAGCTCCATTTTTTGGAAAGGCCTCTCATGTCCACCCCCTCCTCCACTCCGCGCACCGCTGTCCATCGCCTGCAAGTTGCCACCGTATTGCACAGCTTTATTGAAAACAAGGTATTGCCCGGCACCGGCGTTGCCCCCGCCGCGTTCTGGAAAGGTTTTGACGCCATCGTGGCCGACCTGGCCCTCAAGAATATCGCCTTGCTGGCCGAACGCGACCGTCTGCAGGCCGAGCTGGATGCCTGGCACCAAGCCAACCCCGGCCCGATTGCCGACATGCCAGCCTACCGCGCCTTCCTGGAAAAAATCGGTTACCTGGTTGAGAGCCCCAAAAAGGCCAAAATCACCACCTCCAATGTGGACGCCGAACTGGCGAAACAAGCCGGCCCGCAGCTGGTGGTGCCGGTGCTCAACGCCCGCTACGCCCTGAACGCCGCCAACGCCCGCTGGGGCAGCCTGTACGACGCGCTGTACGGCACCGACGTGATTGCGGAAGACAAGGGCTGTGAAAAGACCATCCAGAAAAACGGCAAAACCGTGGGCTACAACCCCAAGCGCGGTGCCAAGGTCATTGCCTACGCCCGCCATGTGCTGGACCGCACCGCCCCCCTGCGCAAGGGCTCCCATGTGGACTCGGTCGGCTACCGCATCAAGGACGGCAAGTTGTCGGTGAAACTGGCCGACGGCAAGAACACCAGCCTGGCCGATGCCGCCCAACTGGTCGGCTACCAAGGTGAGGCCAAGGATCCCACCAGCGTATTGCTGGTGCACAACGGCCTGCACCTGGACATCCAGATCGACCGCAGCACCACCATCGGTGCCAAAGACCCGGCCGGTGTGAGCGACCTGGTGCTGGAAGCGGCCCTGTCCACTATTTTGGATTTGGAAGACTCGGTCGCCGTGGTGGACGCCGATGACAAAGTGCTGGCCTACGGCAACTGGCTGGGCATTTTGAACGGCACGCTGACCGAAGAGGTGAGCAAGGGTGGCAAGACTTTCACCCGTGGCCTGAACGCCGACCGCGTGTACACCGGCACCGACGGCAAAAAAAAGGTCACGCTGCACGGCCGCTCCCTCATGTTTGTGCGCAACGTGGGCCATTTGATGACCAACCCGGCCATCCTGTACACCGACAAACAGGGCGAAACCCGCGAAATCCCCGAAGGCATTCTGGACGCCGTGGTCACCACCACCATCGCCCTGCACGACCTGGCGCGCACCAAGAAAGACGCCATCCGCAACTCGCGCAAGGGCTCGGTCTACATCGTCAAGCCCAAAATGCACGGCCCTGCCGAAGTGGCCTTTGCCGCCGAGCTGTTCACCCGTGTCGAGAAGATGCTGGGCCTGCAGGACAGCACCGTCAAGCTGGGCATCATGGACGAAGAGCGTCGCACCAGCGTCAACCTGAAGGCCTGTATTGCCGCCGCCAGCAGCCGCGTCGCCTTCATCAACACCGGCTTTTTGGACCGCACCGGCGACGAGATGCACACCGCCATGCAAGCCGGCCCCATGATCCGCAAGGGCGACATGAAGACCAGCGCCTGGATTCAGGCCTACGAGAAAAACAACGTTTTGGTCGGCCTGTCTTGCGGCCTGCGCGGCAAG
>MESI01000081.1 GCA_001770935.1 Burkholderiales bacterium RIFCSPLOWO2_12_FULL_61_40
CTGCCTTTTCAGCAGCATGCATGATCATGCTGCCCTCAACAATGTCAACCTTCTTGCCGTCAAGTTCAATTTCAATCATCTTGGGACTCGCTCAGACGTAAGCTGGGACCATGCAGGTCTTGTGCTCTACGTGATATTCAAACTCGTGGCGGAAATGCTTCAGCATGGCTCGCACCGGCATGGCAGCAGCATCGCCCAAAGCACAGATGGTTCGACCCTGAATATCTTCAGCGACCGAATTCAACAAATCCATGTCAGACGGACGACCTTGCCCGCTTTCAACACGATCTACCACGCGCGATAACCAACCGGTACCTTCGCGGCAGGGTGTGCACTGACCACAAGACTCATGCATATAGAAATAACTCAGACGCTGCAAACTCTTCACCATGCAGCGGCTGTCGTCGAACACGATCACAGCGCCCGAGCCCAGCATGGAGCCCGCTTTGGCGATAGAGTCGTAATCCATGGTGCATTCCATCATGATGGACGCCGGCAAAACCGGAGACGAAGAGCCCCCGGGAATCACCGCCTTCAATTGACGACCCGCACGAACCCCTCCCGCCAACTCCAACAGTTTGGAGAAAGGCGTGCCCATGGGAATCTCGTAATTTCCAGGGCGTTCGACGTCACCACTGATCGAATAGATCTTGGTTCCACCATTGTTGGGCTTGCCACATTCCAGGTAGGCCTGCCCACCATTGCGAATGATCCACGGCACCGCCGCGAAGGTTTCCGTATTGTTGATCGTGGTGGGTTTGCCATAAAGGCCAAAACTTGCAGGAAAAGGCGGTTTGAAGCGTGGTTGCCCTTTTTTTCCTTCCAAAGACTCCAGCAATGCCGTTTCTTCACCACAAATGTAGGCACCAAACCCATGCGCTGCGTGCAGTTGGAAATTAAAACTACTTCCGAGAATATTGTTGCCAAGCAATCCGGCCGCCCGAGCCTCTTCCAGAGCCTCTTCAAACCGGTCATAGGCAGAAAATATTTCACCGTGGATGTAGTTGTAACCCACCGTGATGCCCATGGCGTAGGCTGCTATTGCCATACCTTCAATCACGATATGCGGATTGAACTCCAGAATGTCACGGTCTTTACAAGTCCCTGGTTCACCCTCGTCCGAATTACAGACCAGGTATTTTTGACCTGGAAACTGACGGGGCATGAAGCTCCACTTCAACCCCGTTGGAAAACCAGCACCACCACGTCCGCGCAGAGCAGACTCTTTGACCGTTGCAATCACCTGGTCCTGGGTCATGCCAAGCACACCGCCTTCACTCGCAGGCGCTGCACCGTCCTTGCCAAGAATCTTGCGCAATGCCTGGTATCCGCCCCTGGCCTCGTAATCTTTGAGACGCCAGTTGGAGCCATTCAAACCCGCATAAATTTGCGGATTGATGTGCCGATCATGAAAACAAGTTTGTACGCCTGTGGCACGGAATTGCGAAAGAATATTTTCTGCATTCATGGTTTGCCCTCCGCAGAACGCAGTCCATCCACCAACTGATTCAGCTTTTCTTCGCTCATAAAGCTGCACATGGAGCGGTCATTCACCAGCATCACCGGAGAATCGGCGCAAGCTCCAAGGCACTCACTCTGTTGCAAAGTAAACAGACCATCGGCAGTGGTTTCACCCATGCGGATTCCCAACTTCTTTTCCAAATACTGAAGTGTCTTGACACCGTCGCGCAGCTGACATGGCAGGTTGGTGCACACATTGAGTTTGTACTTGCCAACAGGGTGTTGGTTGTACATGTTGTAAAACGTGGTCACCTCGTGCACCGCCATGGGAGCCATACCCAGGTAGTCTGCGATCACTTTTTCACTGTCTGCACTCACATACCCCAGCTCTTGTTGAACAATGGCCAAACATGCCATCACAGCCGATTGTTTTTGCTCAACAGGGTACTTCGCGACTTCTTTGGCGAAGCGCGTCTTGATAGATTCAGAGATCATCGGTCAATCTCTCCAAAAACGATGTCCATGGTACCGATGATCGATACCGCGTCAGCAATCATGTGGCCACTGGCCATTTCATTCAAACCGGCCAAATGGGCAAATCCTGGCGGCCGAATTTTCAAGCGATAGGGCTTGTTGGCTCCATCACTCACAATGTAAATACCAAACTCGCCCTTGGGGTGTTCCACAGCGGCGTAGGCCTCACCTTCGGGAACATGGAACCCCTCGGAGAACAATTTGAAGTGGTGAATCAATTCTTCCATGCTGGTCTTCATGGACTCCCGCGAAGGTGGCGCCACCTTGTGGTTATCTGTGATTACCGGACCTGGATTGGCCTTGAGCCAATCAACGCATTGTTTGATGATGCGGTTGGATTGCTTCATTTCTTCCATGCGTACCAGATATCGGTCGTACACGTCGCCGGTTTTTCCCACTGGAATATCAAAGTCCAGTTTGTCATACACATCGTAGGGCTGCTTTTTGCGCAAGTCCCAGGCAATACCAGAGCCACGCAGCATGGGCCCCGTGAACCCCATATTCAAGGCGCGCTCGGGCGCAACGATGCCAATATTGACCGTGCGTTGCTTCCAGATTCGGTTTTCAGTTAACAAGGTATGGTATTCATCCATACACAAAGGGAAGCGCTGCGTGAAATCGTCAATGAAATCCAGCAGGGAACCCTGTCGGTTGCTATTGAGTTCCGCGACACCCTTGGCATTGCGTACACGGCTTGCCTTGAATTGCGGCATGGTATCGGGCAAATCCCGGTACACGCCACCTGGGCGAAAGTAAGCCGCATGCATGCGGGCACCACTGGCCGCCTCGTACATGTCGAACAAATCCTCACGCTCGCGGAAGGTGTAGATCAGGATAGTCGAACTGCCGCAGTCGTTGCCATGAGAACCCAACCACATCAAGTGGTTCAACAAGCGGGTGATCTCGGCAAACATCACGCGGATGTACTGAGCCCGTACCGGCACCTCTATGCCGAGCAACTTCTCAACAGCAAGGCAATACGCATGCTCATTGCACATCATGGAAACGTAATCAAGACGATCCATGTAAGGCAAAGCCTGCAGATAAGTCTTGGTTTCAGCCAGCTTTTCCGTGGCACGGTGCAAAAGACCGATGTGGGGGTCGGCACGCTGGATAACTTCGCCATCCAGCTCCAACACCAAGCGCAACACACCGTGCGCTGCCGGGTGCTGAGGTCCAAAATTGAGGGTGTAGTTCTTTATTTCAGCCATAGCGTTCAAACCTCTGCGAATTGCCGCAGCGCCGGGCCGCCCCAAGCAAGGCAGCGCCCCCTTTTGGGGGCAGCGAAACACACGAAGTGGTAAGTCTGGAGGCTCATCAATTCAGGCCCCCATAATTGTTCTCACGAATAATGCGCGGGGTGATTTCGCGTGTCTCGATCGTGACCGGCAAGTAGACGACACGCGCTTGTTCTGCGTCATACCGCATCTCCACATGCCCGGTCGTAGGAAAGTCTTTCCTGAACGGATGGCCGATAAAACCGTAATCCGTCAGAATTCGGCGCAGATCGGCGTGCCCATCAAACACAATGCCAAACAAGTCAAAGGCTTCCCGCTCAAACCAGTTGGCAGAATTCCAGATATCGTTAACAGAGTCCACCATTGGCATTGCATCATCCGGTGCAAACACTTTCAGACGCACCCGCTGGTTCAAACTGACCGACAACAGATGAACCACAACACAGTAGCGCAAACCGCCATCGGCACCAGCCTGGTATTCGGAATAATCCACTCCGCACAGGTCGATGAGTTGTTCAAACTTGCAAGCTGGCGCATCACGCAAAGACTGCGCAGCTGCATGGTAGTCACCTGCAGAAACCACCACGGTGAGCTCACCCAAATTGATGGAAGAACGCTTAACTTTATCACCCAAAACGGCAAGGATAGCCTCTTGAAGCGCTTCGGGGCGAACGGAAAATGTAGTCATGCCTTCCCTTTAAACCCGAGCAATCGTCTCAGTGCGCCGGATTTTTTGCTGCAGTTGCAAAATTCCGTAAATCAGCGCTTCCGCAGTCGGAGGACAGCCTGGCACATACACATCCACCGGCACAACGCGATCACAGCCCCGAACCACAGAGTAGCTGTAGTGGTAGTAACCTCCACCATTGGCACAAGACCCCATGCTGATGACCCAGCGCGGCTCCGACATCTGGTCGTACACCTTACGCAAAGCCGGCGCCATTTTGTTGCAAAGCGTGCCCGCAACAATCATCAAATCGGACTGGCGGGGGCTGGCACGAAACACCTCGGAACCAAAACGGCTGATGTCGTAACGCGCAGCCGCCGCGTGCATCATTTCCACAGCACAGCAAGCCAAACCAAAGGTCATAGGCCAAATAGACCCCGTCTTGGCCCAATTCATCACAGAGTCATAACTCGTGGTGACAAAGCCCTCTTTCAAAACACCTTCAATCATTCCGTTACTCCCAGTCCAGAGCGCCTTTTTGCCACATGTACACGAAGCCAATGGCAAGCACACCCACAAACTCTGCACCAATCAAAAACCCAAGAAGCCCAATCTCCTTAAGCGACACTGCCCAAGGAAACAAAAAAGCCGTCTCCAAGTCAAACAAAATGAACAAAATCGCGACAAGGTAATAACGAACGTCGAACTTCATTCGTGCGTCTTCAAACGCTTCGAAACCACATTCATAAGGGGAATTTTTTGCCGCATCCGGCCGGTTCGGCCCCAAGATGTAACCAAGCACTTGGGGTACGACACCGATTGCAATACCGACCAAGATGAACAACAGGACGGGGAGATATTGATCGAGGTTCATCGAGGGATTCTGATCACCGTTAGATGCCGCCCAAACATAGACTGGGGCTGACAAAATTTGTTTGGTGCCGTCGGCGAGACTCGAACTCGCACAGCTTTCGCCACTACCCCCTCAAGATAGCGTGTCTACCAATTTCACCACGACGGCGGCTCTCAGATATCCAGATTGCGTGAGGTGCCTTGCGGCTTTTTTGCTTTCCAGACAAGCATAGAGTTTACCCTGATTTGCCCTATCTCCCGCAGGGAGAAAGCAATTAAAGTAGCAATTATTTAGATGGAATCTGAGCTGCTCCAGACGCCGCTACGGCGGGAGCTACTGCCGCTGGAGCAGCAGCAGGCGCCACCGCAGCAGCACCTTCCAAAACACTCCCGGAACTTGCCGGGCGCAGGTTTCCAAAATAGGCCAACGCCAGGGTGCATACAAAAAATACAGTTGCAAATACTGCCGTGGTACGCGACAAAAAGTTGGCGCTTCCACTGGCACCAAACAGACTGCCGGACCCACCACTTCCAAATGCCGCCCCCATGTCAGCACCTTTGCCATGCTGTACCAAAATCAGGCCAATCATGCCCAAGGCCGATAGCATCTGCACAGTCAAAATAGTCGTTACCAAGATATTCATACTCTTCTCCTAAATTCGAAACAAATGCCAGCCGATTTAATGGGCTGCAGCGATGATGGATAAAAAATCTGCCGCCTTGAGGGACGCACCGCCCACCAAACCACCGTCAATGTCGGCTTGCGACAACAGCT
Organism: Burkholderiales bacterium RIFCSPLOWO2_12_FULL_61_40; assembly: GCA_001770935.1. Lineage (GTDB taxonomy): Bacteria > Pseudomonadota > Gammaproteobacteria > Burkholderiales > Burkholderiaceae_C > Allorhodoferax. The sequence continues at coordinate 5,528 of MESI01000081.1, forward strand.
GCGCAGCGTTCGCCGCGTTCATGCTGCCGCCATACAAAATGTGTACACGGTCAGCATGGGCCGTGGCGGCACGCAACTGTGCACGCAGCACGGCATGCACCTGCTGCGCCTGCTCGGGACTGGCTGTCTTGCCGGTGCCAATGGCCCAAACCGGCTCATACGCAACCACAATCTCGCTGATGCAATGCCCATTGGTATGGATGACGGCAGCCAACTGCCGCTTGACAACTTCTTCGGTACGCCCCGCTTCGCGCTCCGCCAGGGTTTCACCCACACACACGATGGGCGTAATACCAGCGGCCAGTGCGCGCTGCGCCTTGGTAGCCACCACGGCATCGGTTTCGCCGTGGTATTGACGACGTTCGGAATGACCCACAATGGCATACCGTGTGCCAAAATCCTGCAACATGCTGGCAGACACCTCCCCGGTGAAAGCACCGGACTCGTGTTGCGACACATCTTGCGCGCCCAGATCAATGCCAGTATCCGCAACCAGCCCCTGAACTTGAGCCAGGTAAGGCGCAGGCACACACACCGCGACGGAACATTTCCAGTCGGACGCGCCACTGAGCAAAGCCTGCACCAGCGCTACGTTGGACGCAGCCGATCCGTTCATTTTCCAGTTTCCAGCGATCAACTTTTTCATGCTGTCTCCCATGTCAAAACTATTTTTCCTATGTGCAGATTGGATTCCATCAGGGCGTGGGCGCGCGATGCGTCCTCGGCCGCAAACACGCTGTGCACTACCGGTTTGATGCGCCCCGCTGCAATCAGGGGCCACACCTGCTTCAGGCAGGCTTGCGCGATGGCTTCCTTGAAAGCCACCGGACGTGCCCGGAGTGTGGAGCCGGTAATGGTCAAGCGGCGACGCAACACCAGACCGGCATTGATCTCACTTTGCACACCGCCCTGCACCCCAATAATGACCAAGCGCCCATCCTCTGCCATACACGCCAACTCTTTGGCGATATAGCTGCCTGCAACCATGTCCAAAACGACATCCACCCCACGGCCATCCGTCAAACGCAGAACCTCCGTTTGAAAGTTGTGCGTCTTGTAATTGATGGCATGGTCTGCGCCCAACGCCATACAGGCCGCGCATTTATCATCACTGCCTGCCGTAGCAATCACGGTCGCGCCCCGCGCCTTGGCCAATTGGATGGCAGTCACGCCGATGCCACTGCTACCGCCTTGCACCAGCAAGGCTTCACCGCTTTTCAGCGCACCGCGGTCAAACACATTGCTCCAGACAGTGAACACCGTCTCGGGCAAACTGGCCGCCTCAATATCGCTCCAACCATCTGGCACCGGCAGACATTGCGCTACCGGTGCGACACAGTATTCGGCATAGCCGCCACCCGCCACCAAGGCACACACCCGGTCGCCCAGCTTGAAGCCGACCCGCTGCAGCGCATCCGCGTCGCCCGATACCACGGTACCGGCCACTTCAAGGCCTGGGATATCCGAAGCGCCAGCAGGCGCCGGGTAATGCCCTGCACGCTGCAATACGTCAGGGCGGTTGACGCCGCTGGCACCCACACGAATACACACCTCCCCTGTGCCCGCCACGGGCACAGGCCGCGCTCCCAGACGCAAAACGTCCGGGCCGCCAAATGAGGTGATTTCGATAACTTTCATAGTCGTTTCAACCGATAGCCCGCACTGCGCTTGCGCAGGCAGCTATCGATTTACTAGCACTCCGCATTCATCAAGAATGGTCGTTGGACTGTGCAGGACGGTCCAGCAAAGCCTTCATGGACAGCTTGATGCGGCCTTTTTCGTCCGTCTCCATGACCTTGACCTTGACGATCTGGCCTTCGGACAGGTAGTCCGTGACCTTCTCGACACGCTCGTGGGCGATCTGGCTGATGTGCAGCAAACCGTCTTTGCCAGGCAAGAGATTAATCAAGGCACCGAAGTCCAGGATCTTGGTCACAGGGCCTTCGTAGACCTTGCCGATTTCCACTTCCGCGGTGATCTGTTCGATGCGGCGTTTGGCTTCTTCGGCCTTGGCAGGATCGGCAGACGCGATGGTGATGGTGCCATCTTCTTCGATGTTGATCTGGGTGCCGGTTTCTTCGGTCAGCGCACGGATGACGGCGCCGCCCTTGCCGATCACGTCACGGATCTTCTCGGGGTTGATCTTCATGGTGAACAGGCGGGGCGCGAAGTTGGACACTTCGGTCTTGGCTTCAGCCATGGCTTCTTGCATCTTGCCCAGGATGTGCATGCGGGCTTCCTTGGCCTGGGCCAAAGCGACTTGCATGATTTCTTTGGTGATGCCCTGGATCTTGATGTCCATCTGCAGCGCAGTAATACCGTTGGTGGTACCGGCGACCTTGAAGTCCATGTCACCCAGATGGTCTTCGTCACCCAGGATGTCGGTCAGCACAGCAAAACGGTTGTCTTCCTTGATCAGGCCCATGGCGATACCGGCCACATGCGCCTTCATGGGCACGCCAGCATCCATCAGGGACAGGCAGCCACCGCAGACGGAAGCCATGGAAGAAGAACCATTGGACTCGGTGATTTCCGACACCACGCGCATGGTGTAGGGAAAGTCTTCCTTGTTGGGCAACACGGCAACCAATGCGCGCTTGGCCAGACGGCCGTGGCCGATTTCGCGGCGCTTGGGCGTACCCACGCGGCCGGTTTCACCGGTGGCGAAGGGAGGCATGTTGTAGTGCAGCATGAAGCGGTCTTCGTACTCGCCAGACAAGGCGTCGATACGCTGTGCATCACGCTCGGTGCCCAAGGTGGTGACCACCAAAGCCTGGGTTTCGCCGCGGGTGAACAAGGCAGAACCGTGGGTACGGGGCAACACGCTGTTGCGGATTTCGATGGCGCGCACGGTGCGGGTATCGCGGCCGTCGATGCGGGGCTCGCCGGCCAGAATCTGGCTGCGCACAATCTTGGCTTCGATGTCAAACAACATGCCTTCCACGGCCACGCTGTCAAAAGTGACACCGTCCACCTTCAGGTCTGCCATCACCACAGCGTAGGCTTCGCGGCAAGCGCGGGTGCGGGCTTGTTTGTTGCGAATTTGGTAAGCCGCAGCCAATTTTTCCTGGGCCAAGGCGCCCACTTTGGCGATCAAGGCTTCGTCCTTGGCAGGCGCTTTCCAGTCCCACACGGGTTTGCCGGCGTCACGCACCAATTCATGGATGGCGTTGATGGCGATGTTGCCTTGCTCATGGCCGAACACCACGGCGCCGAGCATGATTTCTTCCGACAATTGCTGGGCTTCAGACTCGACCATCAGCACAGCCGCTTCGGTGCCTGCCACGACCAGGTCCATGATGGAACCCTTGCGTGCGGTTTGGCCGGGGTTGAGCACGTATTCGCCGTTGGCGTAACCCACGCGGGCTGCACCAATAGGGCCGTTGAACGGCACACCGCTGACCGACAGCGCAGCGCTGACCGCGATCAAGGCGGCAATGTCGGCGTCCACCTCAGGGTTCAAGGACAGGGTGTGCACCACCACGTGCACTTCGTTGAAGAAACCTTCGGGGAACAGCGGACGGATGGGACGGTCGATCAGGCGGCTGGTCAGGGTTTCAAATTCGCTGGGGCGGCCTTCGCGCTTGAAAAAACTGCCGGGGATCTTGCCTGCGGCGTAGGTCTTTTCCAGGTAATCGACGGTCAAGGGGAAGAAGTCTTGGCCCGCTTTGCCTTCGGTCTTGGCAACCACGGTGGCCAGCACCACGGTGCCATCCATGTCCAGCAGCACGGCGCCGGTGGACTGGCGCGCGATTTCACCGGTTTCCATGGTGACCGTGTTTTGGCCCCATTGGAAGGTCTTGGTAACTTTGTTGAAAATTGTCATCGTGAATCTCCTGTTATGGCAGCCCCTGAACAGGGGCCGGTTCGGAAGGTAAAGGCCACCTCACCCAAGCCCGGATTCAACAACACAGAACACGATGCCATTCCAGAGAAACATCAAGAAATTTCTTTGGAATGACACAGCTTCGCTCCGTTTTTGCCGTCTCCGAAGTAAAAAACGCCTGAGCTAGTAACCTAACTCAGGCGTCTGTCATTCAATGCAGCG
>MESI01000082.1 GCA_001770935.1 Burkholderiales bacterium RIFCSPLOWO2_12_FULL_61_40
GAGTGATTCCGCTATTTCTTCCCTGTATTGAACTTCCATCAACTACGATCTACCGGCTTACGCTGGCGCACTAGCTGCTTGCGCAATAGATACGGGGGATGGAGGCTGATTTGACTCCTTAAACCTGTGACTCTTGAGTTGCCGACCCCGATGACGGCAAATAAAGTCGCCTGCCTCAATCAAAATTTATTGCAACGGTCTTCATCGGCAAAAACAGCCTGGCGGGCGATGCGTTCACTGCCACAATGGGTGCCCAAACTCATCTTTGGCGAGCTGGACGTGTCCACCCTGCCGGAACCACAGGCCGAAACCGCATGAGCGAAGAAAACCAGCTTTACGACAAGAAGTCGCTGCGTGTCCTCAAGGGCGGCGACCAGGGCCTGCGCGACCTGGCGTCCGACTGCGTGGCGTTTGCCAATGCCAGCGGCGGGCATATCGACATCGGCATTGAAGACGACGCGCACCAGCCGCCGCCCGGCCAGCAGGTGAGCGACGCCCAACTGCTGAAGTTGCAGAAGCTGATTCCCAACCTCACCATCAATGTGGCGGTGAGCGCCTCGCGCCGTGAGGCGGAGAACGGTGGGCAATGGATTCGGCTGGACGTGTTTCCCTCGCGCCAGAACGTGGCGGCTACGTCCGATGGGCGCTACTTTTTGCGCATCGCCGACGATTCACGCCCGCTGATGCCAGAAGACCTGGCGCGCCTGATGAGCGACAAGTCGGCATTTGTGTGGGAGGCCCAGCCCCAGCGCCAAGTACCACGGCAGCGGGTGGATGAGGCGAAGTTGCATGCCTTCATGGCGGGCATTCGCGCTTCGGACCGGGTGAGCGAGCGGGTCACACAAAAAACAGACGATGAGTTGCTGGCGCACTACCTGATGGCGGCAGACGATTGCCTGACCAATCTGGGCGTGTTGTGGGTCGGCCAGCGCCTGGACCGCGCGGTGCTGCGTTATGCGCCCATCGTGCAGTTCATCCGTTTTGATGAGCTGGGCAACAAGGTCTTCAAGCGGGTGTGGGACGACTTCAGCCTGAACCCGCAGGAGCTGATTGAGGCCATCTGGCGCGACGTGCCCGACTGGCAAGACAGTTATGAATTCCCGGACGGTTTGTTCCGCAAGAACGTGCCGCACTTTGACGAAGTGGTGGTGCGCGAACTGCTGGCCAACGCCCTGGTGCACCGGCCCTACACGCAGGGTGGCGACATTTTCATCAACATCTACCCGGACCGGCTGGAGGTGCACAACCCAGGGTTGCTGCCTTTGGGGGTGACGGCGGCCAACATTTTGCACACCACCAAGAAGCGCAACGACCACCTGGCCCAGGTGTTTTATGACCTGAAGCTGATGGAGCGCGAGGGCTCGGGTTTTGACCGGATGTACGAGCAACTGCTGGCCAGCGGCCGCCCCGGCCCGACGGTGATGGAGGGCGACGACCGGGTGACGGTGATCGTGGCGCGCCGCGTGGCGCACCCGGAGGTGATCGACCTGCTCGACAAGGCCGACCGGGCTTACCCGTTGCGCCACCGCGAACGCGTCACGCTGGGGCTGATTGCCCAGCATGAGTCGCTGACGGCCATTCAGCTGTGCAAGGCGCTGGCGCTCAAAAACGCCGAGGCCCTGCAGCCGTGGATTGGGCGCTTGGGAGAGCTGGGGCTTGTGTTGGCACAAGGGCGCACCAAGGGCACCACGTACAAGGTCAATCCCGATGTGTTGCGTGAGCAGAATTTCCGGGGACGAACGAGCCTGAAGGGGATTGAGCGGCACCGCCTGCGGGAGCTGATTGCGCAAGACCTGGGGATTTACGGCAAATCAAAACGGGGCGATATCCATACCCGCATTGGTCTTGAAATCCCCGAGCGGCAATTGCGTAGCGAATTGCTGGCGATGGTTAAGGACGGGTTGTTGTTGCCCATAGGCGAAGGTGGCGGGCGATGGTATGAACTGACAGAAAAGGGATGAATAACGGTTCAATGAACGCTGATTCATTGGATAGATTGGATTCTCGGGGCGAAAGTTAGCCAAAGATTTATCCTATTCGGCGAGCGATTTTCTGTCTAAGTACTTGATTTAAAAGAGATTTAAATAGGATAGATTGCTCACGGGAAGCGAATTTATCCAACTGACAAAAACACGCCCAATAACGGTGGAGATGTCAGTCTGTGTCAGTTCAAGGGCGTCTCTTCACGAGCCAACAACTAATTTTTTTTACGAGAAACTTGCCGGGCGCTGATGGCACATATCCACCAGTCGGCGGCGGCGCGGGGCATGGGGCGCTTGTTTGCCGATGTCAGCCTGACGGCCGAGCCGTTTTTCGCCAAGTGGGGCTTTGGCGTGGAAGCGCGCCAGCAGGTGGAGCGCTCTGGGGTGGTGCTGGCGAATGCGCGGATGGGCAAGGTGCTGGTTGCCGATTGCTCCTGAATTCATAGCTGCTTGCGCAATGGATACGAGGGCTGGAGCCTGATTTCATCAATGAGGCGGACAGCAGCACATCCTCATCATGTGCGCGCCCTTGAGCCAATCAACGCCTACATCGCCCGATACGCCTGCTGCGGGTCGTTCGGCTCTTGCGGGTTGGTCATCGTCAGACGGCCTTCTCGCATCAATGGGCGCAAGTAGTTCTGCCGCACCACATCGCGCAGGCGGCGCAGGGCTTGGCTGGCGGTCAGGGTGTCTACTTTGGTCAGCTCGCGGTAGGTGCCGTTGTTGAGGGCGCCCGCTTCGCGCACCACGATCAGGGCTTTCGCTTCGTCCTCGCTCAGGTGCAGGTCTTTGAACTGGGCCAGCCAGGCAATGTCTTCCGCGCCCAAAAAGTGGTGGAAGAAGTAGCGGGCCACAAACTGGTCATTGCCCCGGTCGGACTCAAACAAGGGCGGCGTCAGGCCTGCTTGTTCCATGCTCTCGCGCATGACGCGGATGCCGCTGCCTTTGGTTTCGGCCAGCCGGGTGTCGTACAGGGCGGCGGCAATTTTGGGGTTGCGCAGCTGGGAGCCGGGTTCACCCAGGTGGTCTTGCGATTTGAGCGAGAAGCCGGGGTTGCGAATTTCCAGCCGGTTGGCGTAGCGAATGATCTGCACCGGGCTGTGTGCGCATAGCTGCGGTGCATGAGGGCGTTGACCAGCGCCTCACGAATCACCCGCAAGGGTATGGCGGGTTTGTCGTGCCGTTGCAGGTCGCCTTCTTCCAGGGCAAAGCCTTTGGGCAGGTCGCGCAGGTCGATGCGTGTCAAAGCGGCGGCCCCTTGGGAGCGAATATCGGCGGCCCTTACGGTATCGAAGGTGTCGTAGAACCCAACAGGGGTGTGGGCCGGGCGCTGATGGCGCATTACCACTGCCTGCGCGAATGTGAGCTGTGCACGGTTGGCTGATGCCATGGCATGCCATGATTCACACCTTGTACCTATACGGCAGATTGCCGGATAATTGCATTTTCAAGGAGTTCCCCATGCCACCAGCAGCCGCCACTGCCCGACTTGAAGCGCGGATCAGCTTTGATTTGCACGCCACCCTCAAACGCGCCGCCGAGTTGCAGGGGCGAACGATGACCGATTTTGTGATTGCCGCAGTGCAAGAGGCGGCGCAGAAAGCCATTGAACAGGCCGACATCATCCGTCTCTCACTGGCCGACCAAGAGTGTTTTGCGCACGCGCTTCTGTCGCCACCTGAACCCGCACCTGCTTTGAAGCGTGCCTTTGCCCGTCGCCAAAAGCTCTTGCAGGCCCCATGAGCGCAGCGTTTGCGCTGGCCCGATTACACAGTTCGCATGATCGCAAGGCGTTCAAAAGTGGTTCTGAGTCGCTGGACCATTACTTCAGGCAGCAGGTCACGCAAGACGTTCGTCGCCGCGTGACGGCTTGTTATGTGGTGCTCACCGCAGAGCAGCGTGTTGCCGGGTTTTACACGCTGGCATCGGCGAGTTTGCTGCTTTCAGAGCTACCTGCAGAGGTGGGCAAAAAGCTTCCGCGCTACCCCAGCGTACCGGCTGTGCGCATGGGGCGTCTGGCCGTGGATGCGGGTTTCAAGGGTGTGGGCTTGGGTGGCGCGTTGCTGGCCGATGCGCTGGACCGTGCCATTCGCGCAGACATTGCAGCGTATGCCTTGGTGGTGGATGCAAAAGACGCGTCAGCCGCCGCTTTTTACCAGCACCATGGCTTGATTGCCTTGCCTGACCAAGCCATGACCTTGTTTGTGCCGCTGGCGACTGCACGGCTTGCGCAATAGATACGGGGGCTAGCTCTGCCTCCGGCCACAGCTGGGGGAACAAAAAGCGCAAGGCATGCTGCGGCAGGCCGAAGCGCACTTTGCCTTGCGGCGAGTCGGACTTGAGCAGCCCGCGCTTGACCAGCATGGCTTTGAAGTCGCCCCGCGCCATGTCTTCACCGCTCAAGAACAGGTAGTGCAGTGGGCGCAGTGCCTCCGTGCGCACGCCTTGCTTGAGCACCGTGGCCTCAAACACCAGGCAGGCTTCGATGCGCGCCTTGATGGCATCGAAATCCAGCAGGCCCGCCATGAAGCGGACCTGGTCCAGACAGGTGTCCAGCACGTAATCGGCCCAGGAAAATAGGTCCAGGTCGCCCCGGCGCAGGCTGCCGGCGTCGGCCAAGAGTGTGTAGTAGCGCTCAGTGCTGCGGGCAAAGCCACGCAGTGGCGACCACAACCCGCCGGTGTAGCCCAGGGCCGTGTGGCGGACCTGCGCGCCTTGGGCCGCTTGCTGCAATAACGCAAGCTGGTTGTGCGCTGACCGAACGGAAATCCGTTTTTCCCCACTCCCAACCAGACGGGTTTCCGTACACAGCCCGCCGCCATGGGGTCACAACGTCGCGTTTTTCGCAGCCAGGGGCGAAAAACGGGGTGAAGTTTAAGGGTTTACCCCAAATGGCACAGCTTTTGCAAATAGCCATGCATTCGATGCCCACCACCATGCTGCGCCCCATCACCCTGACCTCGCTACTGCTACTGGCCCTGAGCGCTCACACCGAGCCCACAGACGGCGGCACGCTGCAGAAAATTTTCCGCACGGCCACCATCAACCTGGGCCACCGCGAGTCGTCGGTGCCTTTTTCCTACTACGACGCCCGCCGCCAGGTGGTGGGCTATTCGCACGATTTGATGCTGTTGGTGGCGGAAGATGTGCGCCGTGCACTCAAACTGCCGGCCATCACCGTGCGCCTGGTGCCCGTCACGTCCCAGAACCGGATTCCCCTGGTGCAAAACGGGTCGGTCGATCTGGAATGCGGCTCGACCACCAACAACCGCGAACGCGCACGCCAGGCCGGTTTTTCGGTCTCCATCTTCCAGACCAGCGCGCGCCTGCTGACCCGCACCCACTCCGGTATCCAGGGACTGGCCGATCTGAAGGGGCAGCGCATCCTGGTCACCGCCGGAACCACCAGTGAACGCCAGCTCATGCTGTACGCACAATCGCAGGGCATACGCTTTGACATGGCCACGGCCACCGACCACGGCGAGGCCTTTGCCCGCTTGCAAAGCGGCCAGGCCGCCGCCTTTCTGATGGACGACGCCGTGCTCTACGGCCTGCGCGCCAAAGCCAACAAGCCCGACGATTGGCATGTGGTGGGCACCCCGCTGTCCACCGAAGTCTATGCCTGCATGTTCCGCAAGGGCGACCCTGCATTCAAGGCCGTGGTGGACCGCAGCCTGACACGCCTGATGCGTTCTGGCGAAGCCCTGAAGATCTACCGCCGCTGGTTCCAGAACCCGATTCCGCCCAAGGGGCTGAACCTGAACTGGCCTGCGCCCGAACATCTGCTGGAGCTGTACCGCGCTCCCAACGACGAGCCCCTGGGCTGATACCCCCACACGGAGCGGCCCCATGCGGAACCACCTCACACGACGCCTTGCGTCTTCCACACTGGCCTGTGTCCTGGGCCTGGGCGTCCTGCTGCCCACCACCGGACAGGCCGGAGCGGTGCTGGACCGGATCAAGGCCTCGGGGGAGATTACGCTGGCGCACCGCGAGTCCTCGGTACCGTTTTCTTTCATGAACCGGGATAAAAAACCCGTGGGGTACGCGCTCGACCTGTGCCACAAACTGGTGGAGGCCGTGGCCCGGCAACTGGCACTGCCCACGCTCGCCACCCGCTATTTGCAGGTGACACCAGCCAACCGGATTGCCATGATCGAGGAAGGCAAAGCCGATCTGGAATGCGGCTCCACCACCAACAACGCCGAACGCCGGGAGAAAGTGGCGTTCACCGTGCCCCACTACATCACCGGGGCACGCTTTCTGGTGCGCGCCGACACCAAGGCGCAGCGGCTGAACGACTTTCGGGGCTTCAAAATGGTATCGACCAAAGGCACCACCCCCTTGGCGGCCATTACGCGCGCCAACAGCGACCAACTGCTGGGCATGCAGATTCTCGAAGCCCCCGACCATGCCCGTGCCGTGGACATGGTGGAAAGCGGTGAGGCCGACGCCTTTGCCATGGACGATGTGCTGCTCTATGGACTGGCGGCGGGACGGGCGGTTCCGGGCAAGCTCAAGGTGGTGGGCAAGTTCCTGACCATTGAGCCGCTGGCCATCATGCTGCCCAAAAACGACCCCGAATTCAAAAAACTGATCGACAACGAAATGCGGCGCCTGATCCTGTCCAAGGAAGCCCAGTCGATTTACGAGCGCTGGTTCATTCGCGCCATACCGCCCAACGACCGTGCCCTCAATTTGCCTATGAACTACCTGCTCAAGGACTTCTGGAAGTACCCCTCCGACCAGGTTCCGGGCTGAGAGTCCGAGTTTTCTTTTCCCCTTCATCAACCAAGAAAGGTATCCCTGTGAAAAAGTCTCTGCTCGTTATTGCCGCCGCCCTGGCCTGTGCAAGCGCCTCGGCCCAACCGACTGAAACCCTGAAAAAAATCAAGGACAGCGCCTCCGTCACCATGGGCGTGCGCGAGTCTTCCGGTGCCCTGTCCTACACCCTGGGCGACGGCAAGTACGTGGGCTACCATGTGGAAATCTGCCAAAAGGTGCTGGCCGATGTGCAAAAGCAGCTGGGCGTGGCCAAGCTGGACATCATGTACCAGCCCGTGACCTCGCAAAACCGCATTCCGCTGGTGCAAAACGGCACCGTGGACATTGAATGCGGCTCCACCACCAACAACGCCACGCGCCAGAAGGATGTCTCCTTTGCCGTGACCACCTTTGTGGAAGAAGTGCGCATCGCCGTCAAGGCCAACGCGGGCATCAGCTCCATCGGCCAGCTCACAGGCAAGAAAGTCGCCACCACCACCGGCACCACCTCGGTGCAGACCCTGCGCAAGCACGAGCGCGCCAACGGCGTGAACTTTGAAGAAGTGTTTGGCAAAGACCATATCGACAGCTTCCTGCTGCTCGAATCGGGCCGCGCCGACGCCTTTGTGATGGACGGTGCCATCCTGGCGGGCAACATCGCCAAGGCCAAGAACCCGGCCGATTTCAAGGTCGTGGGTGAGGTGCTGTCGGTGGAACCCATTGCCATCATGTTCCGCAAGGATGACCCGGCCTTCAAGAAGGCCGTGGACGACTCCATCAAGGCCATGATGAAGTCCGGCGAGATTGCCAAGCTGTGGAGCAAGTGGTTCGAGCAAGCCATCCCCCCGGCCAACACCAAGGTGGGCATGCCGGCCAACGACAACACCAAGGCCGCCTGGGCCACCCCCAACGACAAGCCCATGGAAGCCTACGCAAAGAAGTGATGCCCCCACGCTCCGCCGCTGCGCGGGTCGCTGCCCCCCTGGGGGGCTGATCCGGCTTGGGGCGGCCCGGCGCCGATGATGGCGCCCCCACGCTCCGCCGCTGCGCGGGTCGCTGCCCCCCTGGGGGGCTGATCCGGCTTGGGGCGGCCCGGCGCCGGATCGTTTCTGCTTCGGCGCCGGGGTCATTTCTTCTCAAAAAAGGAACTCACAATGAGTACATGGGATTGGCAGGTGTTCTGCAAGGACACCATCAGCGGCGAAGTGCAGCCGCGCTGTTTTGGCCAGGGCGGCGACATCACCTACCTGGACTGGATGTTTTCCGCCTGGGGCTGGACCCTGAGCGTGGCCGTGCTGGCACTGGTGGTGGCGCTGGTGGTGGGCTCGCTGATGGGCATTTTTCGCACCACGCCGAGCCGCGTGCTGGTGGCCATTGGCGACATCTGGACCGAGCTGTTTCGCAACATTCCGCTCCTGGTGCAGGTGTTCCTGTGGTACCACGTTCTGCCCGCCCTGGTGCCGGTACTGAAAAACGTGCCCAGCTTCATCCTGGTGGTGTTGGCCCTGGGCTTTTTCACCTCGGCACGCATTGCCGAGCAGGTGCGCGCGGGCATCCAGAGCCTGCCCAAAGGCCAGCGCTATGCGGGCCTGGCCATGGGGCTGACGCTGGCGCAGACCTACCGCTATGTGCTGCTGCCCATGGCGTTTCGCATCGTCATTCCACCGCTGACCAGTGAGAGCATGAACATCATCAAAAATTCGGCTGTGGCCTTTGCGGTGTCGATTGCCGAGCTGACCATGTTCGCCATGCAGGCGCAGGAAGAAACTTCACGCGGCATCGAGGTCTACCTGGCCGTGACCGGGCTGTACTTTATTTCCGCCTTTGCCATCAACCGCATCGCCCTGGCCATTGAGCACCGGGTACAGGTGCCCGGCATGCTGGGAGGACACTGAAATGACCTTGGATTTCACTTTTCTGAGCTGGCAGGTACTGTCCAGCTTCGTCCTCAAAGGGCTGGCCTTTTCGGTGCAACTCACCCTGATCGCCATGGTCGGCGGCGTGGTGCTGGGCACGGTGCTGGCGCTGATGCGCCTGTCAGGCAAGCGCTGGCTGGTGCTGCCTGCCTCCGCTTATGTCAACACCCTGCGCTCGATTCCGCTGGTCATGGTCATTTTGTGGTTCTTCCTGCTCATGCCCATGCTCACCGGGCGCCCCATGGGTGCGGAGCTGTCGGCCATCATCACCTTCACGGTGTTCGAGGCTGCCTACTACTCCGAGATCATGCGTGCGGGCATCCAGAGCGTGCCCAGGGGCCAGGTGTTTGCAGGCTACGCCGTGGGCATGACCTATGGCCAGACCATGCAGCTGATCGTGCTGCCGCAGGCCTTTCGCAACATGCTGCCGGTGCTGATGACGCAGACCATCATCCTGTTCCAGGACACCTCGCTGGTCTACGCCATTGGTGCCTACGACCTGCTCAAGGGCTTTGAAGTGGCGGGCAAGAACTTCAACCGTCCGGTGGAAACCTACCTGGTCGCCACCGTTGTCTATTTCCTCATTTGCTTCTCGCTGTCGATGCTGGTGCGTCGCCTGCAGAAGAAGATCGCCATCATCCGCTGAAGGAGTCCGACCTGTGATCAAAATTCAAAACGTGTCCAAATGGTACGGCAGCTTTCAGGTGCTGACCGACTGCAGCACCTCCATCCACAAGGGCGAGGTTGTCGTCGTCTGCGGCCCCTCGGGCTCAGGCAAGTCCACCCTGATCAAGACCGTCAATGCGCTGGAGCCGTTCCAGAAGGGCGACATCATCGTCAACGGCACCTCCATCGCCGACCCCAAAACCAACCTGCCCCGGCTGCGCAGCCATGTGGGCATGGTGTTCCAGCACTTCGAGCTCTTTCCGCACCTGTCGGTCACCGAAAACCTGACCCTGGCGCAGATCAAGGTGCTGGGGCGCACGCCGGACGACGCCAAGGTGCGCGGCCTGAAGATGCTCGACCGCGTGGGCCTGATGGCGCACAAGGACAAGTTCCCGGGCCAGCTCTCGGGCGGCCAGCAGCAGCGTGTGGCCATTGCCCGGGCCCTTTCCATGGACCCGATCGTGATGCTGTTTGACGAACCCACCTCGGCGCTGGACCCCGAGATGGTGGGCGAGGTGCTGGACGTGATGGTGCAACTGGCCAACGAGGGCATGACCATGATGTGCGTGACCCACGAAATGGGCTTTGCCAAGCGCGTCAGCCACCGCGTGATCTTCATGGACCAGGGCCAGATCGTCGAGGACTGCAAGAAGGAAGAGTTCTTTGGCAACCCGGACGCCCGCTCGGCCCGCGCCAAGGACTTCCTGGGCAAGATCCTGCAGCACTGACCCCACACCAAGGAGCACACCATGGCCGTTGCCCGAATTCACCAGTCCATCTCGGTTCGTTTGGCCTTCGGCTTTGGTGCCGTATTGGTGCTGTTGGTGGCCGTCGCGTTGCTGGGGCAGTATTCGTCGCGCACCGTCGCGTCGAAGATGCAGGAGGTCACCGGAACCAACGCGGACAAGACCAGGCTGGCCAATGCCATGCTCACCAGCGTGAGTGCCATGGGTATCCACAGCCGCTCGGTGGTGATGCTCGACCAGGTGGACGCCGCCCGCTCCAAGGAGCAGAGCCAGAAGTTCTTGCAAACACTGGCGCAGTACCAGAAGCAGGAGGCTGAGCTGGACGCCCTGTTGCGCACCGGGGAGGCCGATGCGGCCGAGCAGCAATTGCTGCAGCAGATCACCGCCATCAGCAAGAAAACAGGCCCCGAGCTCAAGCAGGCGGTGGAGCAGTCGCTCGACGGTGACTCGGTGGCGGCCAACATGACGCTGATGGTGCGCGTCAACCCTGGTGAGCTGGCCTGGAACCAGAAACTCGCCGAACTGGTGGCCCTGCAATACAGCCGCAACGAAAAGGCCACCGCCGCCGCCGAAGCGGTGCGAAACCAGTCGCTGGCCACTGGCGCAGTCCTGGTGGTACTGGCCCTGGCCTTGGGCGCCGTCATTGCCTGGCGCATCACCCGCAGCATCGTGCAGCCCATTGGCCGCGCGGTGGTGGTGGCCGAGCGCATTGCGGCCGGCGACCTGACCTCCGAGATTGAGGTGCGCGTTTCGGACGAAACCGGGCGCCTGCTGGAGGCCATTGCGTCCATGCAAGACCGCCTGCGTGAACTGGTCGGCCACATTAAAAATAGCAGCCAGGTCATTGAAGTGTCGACCGAAGAAGTGGCTGGTGCCACCCTGGAGTTGAGCCGCCGCACCGAATCTGCCTCGCACAATCTGCAAGCAGCAGCAGCCAACCTGGAAGACCTCAACCGCGCCATCGAGCACAGTGCAGCATCCGCCCACCACGCCAACCGGTTGGCCGCTGCAGCCTCACAAACTGCCACCCGCAGCGGCGACGTGGTGCAACGCGTGGTACAGCGCATGGACGACATCAGCACCAGCTCGCGGCGTATTTCGGACATCATCAGTGTGATCGACGGCATTGCCTTCCAGACCAACATCCTGGCCCTCAACGCCGCCGTCGAGGCCGCGCGTGCTGGCGAGCAGGGACGCGGTTTTGCCGTGGTGGCCAGTGAAGTTCGCAGTTTGGCCGGACGCTCTGCTGCATCGGCCAAAGAAATCAAGAGCCTGATTACCGCCAGCTCCGAACATGTGCAAGCCGGCAGCGAGTTGGTCACACAGGCAGGGCGCATCATCTCGGAAATGGTGTTGTCGGTACAGGAGGTGTCCACCATCGTCGGCGAAGTGGCCACCACCACGGGCGAACAAAGCGGGCGCATAGGCACCATCGCCCACGCCGTCGCCGGCCTGGACACCACATTGCAACAAAACGCCGCCATGGTCGAGGAGAGCGCCGCTGCCTCGGAAAACCTCAAGGAGCAGGCGGTTTCGCTGGCCCACCAGGTGCACAGCTTTCACCTGAGCAGGGACGAACCTAGCTATGTCAAACTGGGCGAGGGCACCCAACTGACCCGGGCAGTGCCCACCCTGCCACGCTTGCCGGGCTGAAGGCGGCTCCGGCTCCGGCCTCGCCCAGGGAACACCGCCGCGCCCAACCCACGGCGCATGGCCTAAACTCTTTCCCACAACCCAGTTCCCGGAGCCTGCCATTCGTCCGTCGACCCGTACCGAGCCCCCCGCCTCGGATCTACGCAACGCAAAGATCGTGCGCGGGTGGGTGGCCGCCACCGTGGTCTTGGTGCTCCTGGGGGCCACGGCGGGGGGCGTGTACCAACGCAGTTTTCAACGCGGCGCTGCGGCCCTCAAGGAAGCGTCTAATGCGCGGCTCGACCTGTTTGCCTCGGTGGTGGAAGCGCGGGTGCGCCGCCTGGAGCCGGTGCCCGCCACCATCCAGCTCAACCCGGCAGTCGTCCAGATGCTGCGCCACGGCAAGGCAGCGCCGGTACGCTCCGCCAACGGCTATCTGGAACGCCTGAATGCCCACCTGGGCAGCGCGGCGGTGTTTGTACTCGATGTGCGCGGCGTGGTACGCGCGTCCAGCAACCTGTCCACGCACGACGACAGCCGCCTCGGGGAGAATGTGGCCTACCGTCCGTACTACCTGGAAGCGCTGGCCGGCCGCTCCAGCCGCCATTTCGCCATGGGCAGCGGAGGGCAGGCCGGCTATTTCGCCGCCCACCCGATCCACGACGGCCCCCAGGTCGTGGGGGTCGCGGTTATCAAAATCGGGCTGGATGCGCTGGAGCCCACCTGGGACATGCTGGGTGCGCCCGCCCTGGTGACCGATGCCAACCAGGTGGTCATTCTGTCGGCACAAGCCCCCTGGCGCTACACCGCCATGAGCCCCCTCACCCCCGACCAGCGGGTGGACATGCGCCTGTCGCGCATGTACGGCGACGTGCACCTGGCGCCATTTCCCCTGACGGTGGAAATGGCCGTCGACGTGGAAACCCAGGAAATACGAGGCTTCCTGGAGGTGGACAACGCCGCCTCCCCCGCGCAAGGCCTGCCCCCCAGCCCGGCCGGGTATCTGGTGCTGGGCCGCTCCCTGGACGGCATGGACTGGCGGGTACTGACCTTTACCAACCTCGCTTCCGTGCGGCACCAATCCCTGCTGGACGCCGCCGGTGGCGTTTTGGCGGTTGCCGTGGTGGTGTTTGCGGCCCTGTACCTGGCCCAGCGCCGGCGCAACGAACGCGAAAAGTTGCTGGCCAAGCGCTTGCTGGAAAAGGCCAACGCCGAACTCGAACAGAAAGTGGAGCTGCGCACCCAGGAACTCACGGACACCAATGCTTTGCTGCGCCGGGAAATCACCGAGCGCGCGCAAACCGAAAAAAACCTGCGTGCTGCCCAGGACGAACTGGTGCATGCGGGCAAGATGGCGGTGCTGGGCCAACTCGCCGCCAGCATCACCCACGAACTGACCCAGCCGCTGGGCGGCATCCGCACCCTGGCGGGCAATGCCGCCGAATTTGTACGCCGCGACAATGCACCGACCGCCCTGGAAAACCTGGCCCACGTCGACCGGCTGGTGGGGCAGATGGCCCGCCTCATCGAACCCCTGAAGAATTTTTCGCGCAAGTCCACCGCGTGTCCGGGCCGCACCGATGCCGGACAGGTCGTGGCCCAGGCCTTGTTTCTGTTCCAGCTGCGCCTGCGCCATGAACAGGTGACCGTGCACAACGACTGCCCTACCGGACAATGGTGGGTCTGGTGCGACGCCAACCGCCTCGAACAGGTGCTGATCAACCTGATCGGCAATGCCCTGGATGCGATGCGGGATACGCCGCACAAGCAATTGCACCTCCACGGCGAAGTCGACGCGTCCGCCAACCCTGCGGCACTGCGCATCCGTGTGCAGGACAACGGCAAGGGCCTGACGCCCACCGACCTGGCCCACCTGTTCCAGCCTTTCTACACCACCAAACCCAGCGGAGCGGGCCTGGGGCTGGGGCTGGTGATCTGCCGCGACATTGCCACCGAATTTGGCGGCAGCTTGATGGCCCACAATAGCGACCTGGGTGGCGCCTGCTTCTCGCTTGGCATTCCACTGGCTCCCTCCCCGCCCGCTTGCATCGACCTACCCGCCCCATGAACCGCACACTCACTGTCTACCTGGTTGAAGACGACGCCGCCATCCAGCTCGGCTGCGTACAGGCCCTGCAGTTGGCGGGGATCGCCGTGCGCGCCTTCGACACCGCCGAGGCCCTGCTCCCCCTGCTGCACCCCGGACTGCCCGGCGTGGTCGTCACCGACATGCGCCTGCCCGGCGCCGATGGCCTGACGCTGATCCGCGAAGTGAACGACATCGACCCCGACCTGCCCGCCATCATGGTCACCGGCCACGGCGATGTCAGCCTGGCGGTACTGGCCATGCGCTCGGGCGCCTACGACTTTCTGCCCAAACCGTTCTCGCCCGAACAGTTGGTCGAAGTGGTGCAGCGCGCGCTGGAAAAACGCCGCCTGACCCTCGAAGTCGCCAATCTGCGCCGCGTACTGTCGCTGCGCGAAGGACTGGAAGGCCAGTTGGTGGGCAACGCCCCCGCCATCCGCCGCGTGCGCGCGCTGGTGCTGGAGATTGCCGATTCGCCGGTGGACGTGCTGATTCGCGGCGAAACCGGCACCGGCAAGGAAGTGGTGGCGCGGGCCCTGCACGAACACTCCCACCGTGCCAAGGCCCCCTATGTGGCCCTGAACTGCGGTGGCCTGCCCGACACCTTGCTCGACAGTGAATTGTTCGGCCATGAACCCGGCGCCTTCACCGGGGCGCAGAAGCGCCGCATCGGGCGCATCGAGCACGCCCACGGTGGCACCCTGTTCCTGGACGAACTCGAAAGCATGCCCCAGGGCGTGCAGGTCAAGCTGCTGCGGGTGCTGCAGGAGCGCAGCCTGGAGCGGCTGGGCTCCAACCAGAGCCTGTCGGTGGATGTGCGCGTGGTGGCCGCCACCAAGGACGACCTGCTGGCCCGGGCCCAGCAAGGCACATTCCGCCTGGACCTGGTTTACCGGCTCAACGTCGTCACCATCGAACTGCCCCCGCTGCGCGAACGCCGGGACGACATCCCGGTGTTGCTGGAGCACTTCATGCTGCTGGCTGCCAGCCGCTACCACCGGCCCCAGCCCAAGCTCTCCAACGCGCAGCTGCGCCAGCTCATGGCCCGCGACTGGCCCGGCAATGTGCGCGAGTTGCGCAACGTGGCCGACGCCATGGTGCTGGGCGTCGGCCCCCAATGGGTATCGCCCCATGCGGCCAGCAGCGACGCCGTGGCCGCGGAGGAGCCACCGGCCCTGACCGAAACGGTGGAACAGTTTGAGCGCGGCCTGATCGCCGAGGCACTGCAGCGCCACAACGGCAATGTGGCCATGACGGCCAAGGCCCTGCGCATCGCCAAGACCACCCTGGCCGACAAAATCCGCAAACACGCGCTGGGAAAGCCCGACACCAGCGACCCGCTGGCGTGAATCATCCGGGGTTCGCTGCGTCTTGCCGCTGGCGTTGAGCGCGTCCAGCGAGCCGAAGCCTTCGCCGCCGGAGAGGGTGCGTGTGTCGCGCGAGGCGTCGCCCTGCCAGGCGTCCACGATGTCCAGTTCCAGCTCGCCCGGGGGTTTGCGGCGCAGCAGGTAGCGGCCATGCAGGCGCGCCAGATGCCGGTTGGCCAGGTGCAGGTGGTCCAGCGTGAGGCCCTGGGCGAACTTGCGGAACTTGTCGCCTTTGGCGGAGCCGATCAGGCTGTCCAGCCGCTGCCAGATGTCGGCTTCGGCGGTTTGCATGCTAATTTGTGCAAACAGCGCTTGCTGGTTGGTGCGGTGTTGCGCGTCGCTGGCCAGCAAGGCTGTGTCATATCTTGCTCGAAAAGAGCGCTACGAGCAACTCAAGCTGGGTGTGTGATGTCGCCCTCAGGCGACGCGAGCTTCTCAGTTTACCGACCCCGAGCACCCCTGTGCGGCGGGCTCCAGCCGGTAAATGCGGACCGCATTGTCGTGGGCAATGGCGCGGGCCAGCTCCGGCCCCAGCGCGCCAAGCGCCTGACGCCACAGCGCCACCTGCTGGGCATACAAGCTGCTCCAGTGTTCGGGGAACACATTGTCCAGGGCCAAGACAAACTGCCGCGGATACTGCTGCATCAACGCCACCCATTCGGCGCCGATGACTCCGCTTTCGACCACATTGGTCCACGGCTGTTTGCTGCCGTCGTTGATCAGCGAATTGGCATGGGACAGCAGCAGGAACAGGTTGGGATGTTCCTGCAGCAACGCACGGGCCTGCACGGCGTCAAGCTGCGCCACATGCGTCAGCCCCACGGGTAGTGGCGCCAGCGAGCGCAACACGCTGCGCAGTTCGGCCAACTTGGCCTGCAGTTCCGCAGCGCCCAATTCCTGTGCGATCCAGCGGAATTCGTAGTGCAGCACCACAGGCCATTGGCGGGCTTTGGCAGCCCCGACGGCTGCTTGCACCTGGGGTGCGGCTGCGGGGAGGTAGACCTCATCGGCCCGGTTGCCCTTCTGGTTGTGGGTGAGGATCAGCTCGGCCATGGCCTTGAATTCCGGCTCGGCCAACTGTTCTTCGAGCTGGCGGTAGTAGCCCTTGGTTCCCTGTGTGTAGGCATTGCTTTTACTGCGCACCATGGGGACCACACAACCAGGATGCTGGCGCGCCAGCCCGGTCAGCGTCTGAAGCTCCGCACGGCCGCGGGTGGCCAGCAATACCCGCTGCACATCTGCTTCCCGCAAGGTCTTGACCAGGTGCTGCGGCGAAATTGTGTGGTCAAACTGGCTGTGTGCATCAATGACCGGCAGTTGGGCTGCCGCCATCGCAGGCAACCAGGCCAAGGCGATTGGCAGGCCCATGGTCCACATCCGGTCCGTGAATGGCGCAGCGCGCACCAAAAAGAGGACGGATAGGAAATTCAACCACATCTGGCCAAGTATGGCACGTGCTTGGTCATCCTGGACGAACTGGGCTACCTGCGCACCACCGTCATCCCACGGCGGTGGCCCGCGTGCCGGGAATGTATGCGGCGGCTCGGGCATCACTCCTGAATTGATAGCTGCCTACGCATATTCCACGGGGGCCACAGCCCGTTTCCCCCCATAATCGGCAGCCTATCCATTGCATGCATCCCCGCCCACCCGCCGCTACACCACCCGCCGCTACACCACCAGCCGCGAGTGCCCCACGCCGCCGCCTTTCTCCACCCGGATCTGCGCGGGAATGCGCTCCTTGAGCGCTTCCACGTGGCTGATGATGCCGATCATCTTGCCGCTGGCGTTGAGGGCGTCCAGCGCGGTGAGCGCGATCTCCAGGGTGTCGCCGTCCAGCGAGCCAAAGCCTTCGTCGAGGAAGAGGGAGTCGATGGAGGTTTTGTTGCTCACCAGGTCCGACAGCGCCAAGGCCAGCGCCAGGCTGACCAGAAAGCCTTCGCCGCCCGAGAGGGTGCGGGTGTCGCGCCTAATCGGCTTTGCGCTGATCTGGGGAGCACTGGCGGTGTACAGCCTGGAAGGGCTGTTCAATAGCAGGCGCGTGCGGATGGCGCCGGTAGGTAGTGCGGCCTGACGACTCAAGTGGAGAGGCCATTCTCGCCGGATGGCTTAAGCCAAATCAGCCGCTATCCCTCGTGGAATATAAATTATCCGCTATCGTACTAATAGCAACTATCGAAAAAACGGAAATTCATCCGATGCATCCATTTCCGCCTGCATGGCACGAAGTTCGCGGCGGTAGCCCTTGATCCAGGCCTTGAACGCATTGGGGTCGTCCAACCGCGCTATGTCTTCCTTGATCTGCCGCACATTGCGTTTGAGGTCGGCGATGTCACCCGCCAGGCGCGGCATCACGCTGGCAAGGGTCAGCGTCTCATACGGTGGCATCTGAAAGCCGGACTTGAGCATCAACTGGATGTGCCCGATCTCCATGTCCAACTCGGCCAGTTGCTCCTTCAAAACCTTGTTGTAGTGTTTCAGGCGCTCGTCTGACAGACCGGCTATCGTGCTGGCGTCGATGTGCTCCAGCTCCAGTTGCAATTCCAGCAAGCGCAACAGGTCTTTCTTGTCGTAGGCCTGGTTGACACGCTGCATCAGCGCGGTCTTGCGCGTGCGCTCATCCAGATCGGGCTCGCGGTCCGGGTGCAGGGCGCTGACCAGCTTGCGGTAGACCTCGCGAATTGACAGGCTGGTTTTGTCGGCCTCTATCTGTTGCTGCGCCTCTTTGGCCAACTGCTTGGCCGTCTTCTTCCGCGGCTTGGCAGCGCCACCACCACTACCACCACCCAGGCGGTTCAGCATCTGCTCCAGCATCTCCTGCGGCGACTGTGCATCTGCCATGGCATCCGCATCCACGCCAAACATCTGCGCCATGGCGTCTTTGAGCTCGTCGGTGGACAGGGCCTCTTCGGTGCCAAAGTCGGTGCCACTGTATTTGTTGTAAATGGCTTTGACCGCCTCGTCGTCGGTTTCATCGAGCAGATTGGCAGCCAGGCTGCAAATCAGGTCATGCACCGTCTGGCGCTCTGTTTTGGTCAGCCCCGGCTTGTCCATCACCTGGTTCAAACCCTGCACAAAGCTGGCCTGTAGTGTGTGGAACGACTGCATCAACGGCATGAAGTCGCTGGTCACTTTTTGCACACAGGCACGCTCGGTGGTTTGCCACTGCGCCAACTGCTCACGGCGCAGGGCTATTTTCTCCACCAGGGTGTTGAAGGCTTTCTGGCCCTTGGCCAGGGCTGGATTGTCCTGTTGGGCAATGATGCGAACGGGTTTTGGCTTGGCAGTCATGGGAAAAACGGTGGGGCGGGACACAAGTGATTGGCAATTTTAGAACCCCGCTTATCGTGTGCTGCCCTGCACGCCAATAGCCTTTCTTTACCTGTGCCGCCCTACACCGCTTCCAGCGCCATCAGCTCCGCCACTGTCTGCTTGCGTATCAAGCGGCCTGGCCGTTTTCCTCCGAGTGCGCCGAGTAGCGCTTCGACGTTAGATCATGTTTCAAGTGGGTGTTTTAACTTTTTTCGAGCAGTTGCTCGGCAAAGCGAACAATCACGTGCGCGAAGACTGGCAAGGTACCGGCGGCATCCGGTGTCCGATGAAAGTGGCAAATAGCTTGTAACTCATCCCGCGAAGCCGTCAGTAGGAATTCGTCGTCAAACATTCCTTCGAGCACTTCTTTGCGCCGCGTCTGTAGGAATTCAATGTCCAGCGCCAGCAAGTCTGCCATATAAATCGCAGCCTCATCGTCAGACTGCTGCGGCAAGATATGTCCATCCAACGCGTAGCGAAAGCGTTGCTCGCAACCAGGGTCCAGAGGCGAGATTTGCAGATCGTCACGGAACGCTTCAGCTTTCGCGTGCCCACAGTGCAAAGGCAATCTCGGCCCCGTTTCACGAATACAGGAAGCGAACAAGTTCCCATAGTCCAACGCAAGTTGCGGATACGCGTGCTGCGGATGGAAATGTTCGATGTGACTCGATTCGGACGTGATACTGCGCCCACAATAACAACACAAGCCGTGCTGTTCTGCAATGAGCGCCTGATGTAGGGCAGGTTTTTCTGGCTTTTGCAAGCCAGAAAAACTAGGCACCCACTCCTTGTTGGCCAATGCCATCCATTGCAGAAACGCGTCGGGCGCCGCATTCTTCCGAACCACCCTCATCGGCCTACGACCTCCTTGCGCCGCATGAGAGCCTCCGCCCTACCCAATTCTGGCAAATCCGGGGCACGTTCTGACAACTTCACGATCATCTTCCGAGCGGCCGCGAAGTCATTGTGTTCAACCGCGACAAACACTTCGCCCAGTTGCCTCTCAACTTCCTCGGTACGCATGGGTGCGCCCATTACCTCCGCCAGCACACGGCTGGAATCGAGACCGTAGCTCGCCTGTGGGTGGTCGCCACCAACGTCGCTCAAGAGAATGATCTGCTCTGGCTGCAGCTCGCCAATAACTTGTGGCGAGTGACTAGCCGCAATGAACTGCATTGCAGGAAACGCCGCAGGCAACCCGCGCGTAATTGCACGCTGCCAAACTGGATGCAAATGCATATCCAGTTCATCGATCAAGACGACACCGGGCGTCTTGATCAGAACTTCCGGGCCCAGCTGGGGATTGAGCAGGCACATGCGACGAGCAATGTCTGCCACCAAGCAAATGATGGATTTTTGCCCATCACTTAAATTGCCAAATACCGAGGCGCCCTTTGCCCCATTTTTCCATTCTAGTAGCAGCCGTTTTTGCCTTAGGTCGTACCGCAGGCCCTTCGCGTTATCGATCACCTTCGCCAGGGCGCTATTGACCAAGTCGAGTTCGTCGCCATGAACCTCATCAAATCCTACCCCGCTTTCGGAAGCTGTCTGATACCGCTCAATGCTCCTGGCTACAGCCCACATCTGCATAGCTTCCGAATCGACTGATGCATCCCCATAGTTGACATACGCATCTTTACGAGAATTCATCTGTGTGGCGGCTTGCACTTCAAGCGTCTGGACGCTATTCCAGTGGCGATTGGCGCGATAGAACAACAAGAGCGGCAAGCTTAGCTTAGGCCCAACGCCACCGAGTCCAGCCAGCTCCAGTCTTGCACCAAAGCGTTTACCGGGTAGAACACCTTCCCTCTCTTCCATGACCAGTTTCGAAATGACGGAATCCTTCGCGACCTCCCACTTGAGTTTCTTTTCCGCGACACAGCCATCCGCAAACAGCTGGATGGGATATTGGGGCTCAAAACGAATTCGCCCAGCTTCATCAACGAAACTTAGCCTTGCAATACCCTCGTCTTGCATGACCGGGAAAGTGGGGATCTCTGCGGCGCCATAGTATCCAAAAAAACTATCGCACAAGCCTTGAAGTACAGTGGTTTTGCCACTGCCGTTGATGCCCGCGATGACGTTCATGCCTGGCTGAAAATTCAGCGTCAGGTCTTCGAATCGTCGGTAGTTGACGAATCGGATCGAGTCGATTCTCATGGTGTATCCCGAATGCTCATGCGCCATTGTGGCATCAAAGCCACGAATTGCGTATTCCGGTGAACGTGACCTCGGTGATGCGAGCGATCAGACACATCTGCCCACAGACAATGCACCGGTGAGCGCTTGGGCATTACCGGCTCGGGCGTCACTCCTGAATTGATAGCTGCCTCCGCATATTTCACGAGGGCTGCAGGCCGTTTTGACACGCAATCAGCGGAATATCCTTTGAATACCCACCCCGGCGCCTTTCTCCACCCGGATCTGCGCGGGGATGCGCTCTTTGAGCGCTTCCACATGGCTGATGATGCCGATCATCTTGCCGCTGGCGTTGAGCGCGTCCAGCGCGGTTAGGGCAATCTCCAGGGTGTCGCCGTCCAGCGAGCCGAAGCCTTCGTCGAGGAAGAGCGAGTCGATGGAGGTTTTGTTGCTCACCAGGTCCGAGAGCGCCAGGGCCAGCGCCAGGCTGACCAGAAAGCCCTCGCCGCCCGACAGGGTGCGGGTGTCGCGCGTGGTCTTGCGGCGCAGCAGGTAGCGGCCGTGCAGGCGGGCCAGATGCCGGTTGGCCAGGTGCAGCAGGTGGTCCAGCGTGAGGCCCTGGGCGAACTTGCGGAACTTGTCACCCTTGGCGGAGCCGATCAGGCTGTCCAGCCGCTGCCAGATGTCGGCCTCGGCGGTTTGGTCCTTGATTTGCGCCAACAGCGCTTGCTGGCTTGAGCGGTGCTGCGTGTCACTGGCCAGCAGGGCGCTTATAGGCAGCTCACGCTGGTAGCAAGGCGCTTCATCTCCTGCTCGGATAGTTGGCCAATATGCCCCAACTTGTCGATCAGGAAATCTTTTAACGCGCGCACCTTGGCAGACCCGCGGCGGTTGGCGAGATAGGCCAAGTAGATGTAGTTGCCGGTGAGTTTGTTGTCTATGCGATAGTGCGGCAGCACCGCTTCGAGCTGGCCGTTTTCCAGGGAATCCCGGACCAGCCATACTTCAAACTCCCCGATGCCAAGCCCGGCGCTGACCGCGTCCAACAGCAATTCAGAATGGTCGGACACAAGATTTCCATTCGGAAAGATGCTGTGCCGCATTTCGCCATTGCTGAGATGCCAACGTGGATCGGCTTCAGGGTGAACGTAACGCAAACAATTGTGGTGCTCAAGATCGTCCGGCCTGCTGGGCCGACCTTGGCGGTCCAAATAAGCGCGGCTTGCACACAGGATGCTGTTGTTGCGCGACAGTTTGTGGACGACCAAATTCTCCAGGTAGTTTTCTCCCTCGTGGATATCCAGGTCAAATCCACCGGAGACCAGATCGTTGTGGTTGTCAGTCAGTCTGACATCCAGTTGGATTTCGGGATAGGCCGCCAGAAATGGGGCAATCAAGGGGGATAAATGCCGCCGGCCAAACGCCACGGGCGCGGTGAGCTTCAGCGGGCCACTCGGCTCCATATTGAGCTGCGCCACCACACGGTGCGTATCATCCAGGTCCGCGATGAGCGTGACTGCGCGTTCATGGTAAATCTGGCCAGCTTCGGTAAGTACCACGCTGTGTGTGGTCCGGTGCAGCAAGGTCACGCCAAGTGAACTTTCAATGGTCGAAACCTGCCGGGCCACCGTGGAAGTGGAGATGTGCATGTCTCTCGCAACCGCAGAAAAGCTACCCGCTTCCACCACTTTGACAAAGGTTCGCATCGCGCCAAGGTGGTCTGTTTGCGTATTGGCTCGCTTGGACTTCATGGTGCCTTTACTCCAATGGCGAAGATCGACGCTTCGGCGTTTTACGGCCCCATTATTTCACGCCATGCAAACACGCTTGTGCAAGCAGGGCTTGGCCTTGGTGTCTCAAACAGATGATGGTTGGTGCACATCCTGGAACCCCAGGCTATTGCGGAACTGAAAAACCGGGCACGGGGTTACCGGAGATAAGAAGTCGGAAGCTGCGGCAATGAGTGACTCGGAAAGCATCGAAAACACCTCGGAGTCGATCGCCAGGCAATGCCAATACATTTGCAAGGGCATGGCATGCCGAGGCGCAATATCCACCAGTATTCCGTGGGCAATTTGGTCAATCACCGTCGCTCTCGGCACCACGCCCACACCCCACCCGGAAAGGAGCGATGCCAGGCGTCCTTCCGGGCTAGGGACAAATATTTGGTTCAGCCTGACTTGGCGAAGACCGAGCGCATGCGAGACAAACCGCGCGGGGGTGTCGTCCTGTCGGTTGAGGGCGATAAAAGGCAGTTCCCGAAAGTTATCCGGCCCAAGGCCTGAAGGGCAGCGCCGCGCCACAAAGTCTGCCTGGGCTACCGCAACATAGTCCCACGATCCCAAAGGAGTGGATTTGCAACGAAGCGGCGGCTCCTCGACTGCCGTCACGCAGCCATGGACCCGCCCTTCCCGCAGTCGATGGGTGGTTTGAAAAGCATCGTCGGCGATGATTTCCAACAAATGGTCTTTGTCGGTGACACTGGCCAAGGCGGGTCGAATCCATGTCGCCATGCTGTCCGCATCCACCGCAATGGAAATGTGGTCGTTGTAACCCGAGAAGGCCTTGCTGAACGTGGAAAGCTGCTGGAGGTCCTGCCCCAGATCGGCACGCAATGCGCGCAGCTTTCGGGCGTGTTGGAGCAGAAGTTGACCGAGTGCGGTCGGTTCAACGGGCCTACTGCGTATCACCAGGGGCTGACCGACCTGGGCTTCCAAAGAGCTCAAGCGCTGCGATACGGCGGATTGTGTAATCAGCTGCCGTTTGGCGGCACGCTCAAAACTGCCTTCCTCGACGACAGCGGTCAGGCATTCAAGTGCAACGGGGTCATACGGTGTGAATGGCTGCCAATAAGGGCGTAAATCTGGCGGCAAAGGTATTCGGCTGGATTTCGTATTTGCGCGCCAGGGGGAGTTGGAAGGAGCCCGA
>MESI01000083.1 GCA_001770935.1 Burkholderiales bacterium RIFCSPLOWO2_12_FULL_61_40
AAACGTGGTTTGCAGCCACTCTTTGGGCAAGACCCCCATGCCGGGTTGCGGCTTGTCGCTGATGCCGTGGAACATGCCGCGTATCAGCGCGGTGGCATTCAGCGGCGCGCGGTGGCGTACCGCAGGCGCATCCTCTTGATCCACTTTTGCTATTGATTTAATAGCTGCTTGCGCATATTCCACGGGGGCTGGAGTGCGTTCCCGCACATAAAATCCGCGGTTTTTACGGGCTTCCACCAGACCCTGCGCCAGCAGCTGGTCGTAGGCACCCACCACGGTGGAGGGGCTCACGCCCTGCTGCTGCGCGCACAGGCGCACCGAAGGCAGGCGTGCGCCGGGGTTGAGCAGCCGGTCGCGGATGCGCTGGGCAAAACGCGCGGCCAGTTGCTCGGCGAGGGATTGGGAGGCGGTTTTCATCAGCATGGGCATGTCCTGCAAGGTGGGCGCCTGGGGCCTCCTGTGCCACCCCTGACAGCAATACAGTTTAATCCTTGTTCGCAGAAACTGTATTGGTAGTGTGCTGCTATTCCCGCTACAGTGGCTTCCATGAATGCCACTGAACTCACTGCCTTGTTGGTGCTCTCCGCCGCCGCCAGCTTCTCGCCGGGGCCCAACACCACCTTGTCCACGGCCCTGGCGGCCAACTTCGGCCTGAAGCGCGCCCTGCGGTTTGTGGTGGCCGTGCCGGTGGGCTGGGGCCTGCTGTTCAGCCTGTGCGC
Organism: Burkholderiales bacterium RIFCSPLOWO2_12_FULL_61_40; assembly: GCA_001770935.1. GTDB lineage: Bacteria > Pseudomonadota > Gammaproteobacteria > Burkholderiales > Burkholderiaceae_C > Allorhodoferax. The sequence goes on from MESI01000083.1 coordinate 720, forward strand.
GGGCGGCTTGGGAACGCTGGTGGTGGCGGTGCCGCTGCTGCGGGGGGGCATCCAGGCCCTGGGCATTGCCTACCTGCTGTGGCTGGCAACCCGCCTTGCGGGCAGCAGCGCGCTGGCGCAGGCCGACGACGCCCGCCTACAGGTCACTTTCTGGCAGGGCGTGGCGCTGCAGTTCCTCAACATCAAGGCCTGGATGCTGGCCTTGACCGTGGTGGCCGGCTGGCTGGCCGGGCGCGCCGACGCCTGGGACCGGTTTGCCCTGGTGCTGCCGGTGATGCTGGCCTTCGGCTTGCTCAGCAACCTGGCCTATGCGCTGATCGGCTCGCTCTTGCGCGACTGGCTGGGCGGGCCGCAGGTGGGCGGTGTGGCCACCGGTGGACGGCTGCGTTGGTTCAACCGGGGCATGGCCGCGGTGCTGGTCTTCACAGCCGCCTGGATGGCCACCTTATGACGACCAAAATGAATACCCCAATGCATAGCAAGAACGAAACCCTGGGCCTGTGGCTGGGCCTGCTGGGCGTGGCCCTGTTTGCGGTGACCTTGCCGATGACGCGGCTGGCCACGGGCAGCAGCGCGGCACCGCAGCTGTCGCCCTGGTTTGTGACCTTTGGCCGGGCCGCGCTGGCGGGCGTGTTGTCGCTGGTCTTTTTGCTACTGACACGCCCGCCCCTGCCCACCCCGGCGCAGCGCAAGCCGCTGGCGCTGGCCCTGCTGGGCAATGCCATGGGTTACCCGCTGCTGCTGGGCTTTGCCCTGCGCAGCGTGAGCGCCAGCCATGCGGCCGTCATCACCGCCCTGCTGCCGCTGGCCACCGCCGCCGTGGCGGCCTGGGTGCTGCACCAGCGGGCGCGCCTGGGTTTCTGGCTGTGCGCCGCCGCCGGGGGCGCTTTGGTGATTGCGTTTTCGGTCTTGCGGGCCCAGCAGCACGGGCCAGGTTTTGCGCTGGAGTGGGCCGACCTGCCCCTGGTGGGGGCCGTGCTGGCCGCGGCGGTGGGGTATGTGTATGGCGCGCAGGTAACGCCAGCGCTGGGGGCCGAGCGGGTGATCTGCTGGGTCTGCGTTATGGCCCTGCCCCTCACCGTGCCGGGCGCGCTGCTCACCTGGCCGACCCACGCCATCGCCACATCGGCCTGGTGGGGGCTGGTGTATGTGGGGGTTTTCTCCATGTGGGCGGGCTTTTTTGCGTGGTACCGTGCGCTGGCGATTGGCGGGGCGCTGCGGGTGAGCCAGCTCCAGCTCTTGCAGCCTTTTTTGAGCATTCTGGCCTCCATCCCCTTGCTGGGTGAGCCGCTCGACATGGTGACATTGGCCTTTGCCCTGGCCGTGGTGTCCACCGTATTTTTGGGCAAGCGCCTGTCGGCGCCCCCGCCCCGCAAAATGGACTTTGTTGCATTGGTAAAGGAAAAAGCATGACAAACACAACGCACTGGACCCTGGCCGCCCGCGCCGCCAAGATGAACCCGTCGGTGATCCGCGAGATCCTGAAGGTCACCGAGAAGCCCGGCATCATCAGTTTTGCGGGCGGCCTGCCCTCGCCCAAGACCTTTCCGGTGGCCGAGTTTGAAGCCGCCTGCGCCAAGGTGCTGAAGGACGACCCCGTGGGCGCCTTGCAGTACGCCGCCAGCGAGGGCTACGGCCCGCTGCGCGAGATGGTGGCCGCCCAACTGCCCTGGAAGGTGGACCCGGCCCAGCTGATGATCACCACCGGCTCGCAGCAGGGCCTGGACCTGGTGGCCAAGGTGCTCATTGACGCGGGCAGCCGCGTGCTGGTGGAGTCGCCCACCTACCTGGGCGCGGTGATGGCCTTCACCCCCATGGAGCCCGAGGTGGTGAGTGTGGCCAATGACGAGGAGGGCATTGACCTGGCCGACCTGGACGCCAAGGCCGAACGCGCCCGCTTTTTGTACCTGTTGCCCAACTTCCAGAACCCCACCGGGCGCACCATGAGCGAGGCGCGCCGCGCGGCGCTCAGCACCCAGGCCGCCGCCTTGGGCCTGCCCCTCATCGAAGACAACCCCTACGGTGACCTGTGGTTTGACACCCCCCCGCCCGCGCCTTTGACCGCCCGCAACCCCGAGGGCGGCATCTACCTGGGCTCGTTTTCCAAGGTGCTGGCGCCGGGCCTGCGCATGGGCTTCATCGTGGCGCCGCCGGCCGTCTTCCCCAAGCTGCTGCAGGCCAAGCAGGCCGCCGATTTGCACAGCCCCGGCTTCAACCAGCGCATGATCGCCGAGGTGATGCAAGACGGTTTCCTGGACCGCCATGTGCCCACCATCCGCGCCCTGTACAAGGCGCAGCGCGACGCCATGCTGCAGGCCCTGGCCACGCATTTTCCGCAGGCCGACGCGCACCCCGACCACACGCTGAGCTGGAACAGCCCCGCCGGTGGCATGTTTTTGTGGGCGCGGCTGCCGCAGGGCATGAACGCGGTGGACCTGCTGCCCCATGCGGTGGACCGGGGCGTGGCCTTTGTGCCGGGCGCGCCGTTTTACGCGGAGCGCGGCGACCCGCGCACCCTGCGCCTGTCCTTTGTCACCCCCAGCGTGGAAGACATCCACCGGGGTGTGGCGGCACTGGCCGCCGCCGTGCAGTCCTATGCCACCGTTCTTGGAAAGAAAACCGCATGAAAACCCGCCCCTTCAAACAAGTCGATGTCTTCACCGCCAGCCCCTACTACGGCAACCCCCTGGCCGTGGTGCTGGATGGCACGGATTTATCCACCGAAGAGATGCAGCATTTCGCGCGCTGGACCAACCTGTCGGAAACCAGCTTTTTACTCCCCCCCAGCGCCCAGGGCGCGGCAGGCGGCGCGCACTACCGGGTGCGCATCTTCACGCCCTCGGCCGAACTGCCCTTTGCCGGCCACCCCACCCTGGGCAGCTGCCACGCCTGGCTGGAGAAAAACGGCGGCCACGCCGTCGGCCCCGCGCTGATCACCCAGGAATGCGGTGTGGGCCTGGTGCGCATTCGCCGTGACGGGCAGCGCCTGGCCTTTGCCGCGCCGCCCCTGACCCGCAGCAACCCCAGCCCCGCCGTGCTGGCCCGGGTGGCCGCCGCGCTGGGCATCAAGGCCGAGCAGATCATTGCCGCGCAAATGCTCAACAACGGCCCCACCTGGCTGGGGCTCTTGCTGGACAGCCGCCAAACCGTGCTGCGCCTCACCCCGAACCACTCGGCGCTCGAAGGTTTGGTGCCTGGCGTGGGGGTAGCCAGCGTGGACACTGCGCAAGCAGCTACTACTTTGATAGCACGCGGCAACCGGGAGGCACGCGCCTTTGGCACCCGCACCGCCCAAGAGCCGCCCTCTGAGGATATGGAACCCACAGTCGAAGTGCGCTTTTTTGCGCACGACATCGGCGTCAGCGAAGACCCGGTCACCGGCAGCTTCAACGCCAGCCTGGCCCAGTGGCTGATTGCCGATGGCCATGCCCCCGTGCGTTACCTCGCCGCCCAGGGCACCTGCATAGGCCGCGCCGGGCGCGTCAGCATTGAACAAGACAGCCAAGGCCAGGTCTGGGTTGGCGGCGACTCCGTCACCTGCATCGACGGCCAGGTCACGCTCTGATTCCACTTCCATATCAATACGATATATCGTTGCCCCTCCTGGTCGTGCTGAAGCACTGCCTGCGTCGGGGCGCCTCATCTCCTATTGACCTGAAAAATGGAATAAACCCCACTGCAACCCCAAAGTCCTCCACCATGCACCTGCCCACCCTAGACCAGATCGAAGCCGCCGCCCAGGTGGTGTACCGCGAATTTGCCGCCACGCCCCAGTACCGCTGGGCGCTTTTGAGCCAGCGCCTGGGCACCGACTGCTGGCTCAAGCACGAGAACCACACGCCGGTGGGGGCCTTCAAGCTGCGCGGCGGACTCACCTACTTTGACCAACTGGCCCGGCGCGGCGCACTGCCCCGCGCCGTCATCAGCGCCACGCGCGGCAACCACGGCCAGAGTGTGGGCTGGGCGGCGCGCGCGCACGGTGTGCCCTGCACCATCGTGGTCCCGCACGGCAACTCGCTGGAAAAGAACGCCGCCATGCGCGCCCTGGGGGTGCAACTGGTCGAACACGGCGAAGACTTTCAGGCCAGCCGCGAGCACGCGCTGGACCTGGCCACACACAGTGGCGCCCATATGGTGCCCAGTTTTCACCCGGATTTGCTGTCGGGCGTGGCCACGTATTGGTGGGAATTTTTCCGGGCGGTGCCACAGCTGGACGTGGTGTACGTGCCCATCGGCCAGGGGTCGGGGGCCAGTTCCGCCATTGCAGCCAAGCGGGCGCTGGGGCACCGGGCCAAAATTGTCGGCGTGGTCAGCGCCCACGCCACCACCTATGCCGACTCGCTGGCCGCCCGGCGCGTGGTGGAGGCGCCGGTCAGCACCGTGCTGGCCGACGGCATGGCCTGCCGGGTGGCCGACCCGCTGGCGCTGGAGGTTTTGCTGGACCACCTGGACCACATCGTCCAGGTGACAGATGCCGAAGTCGCGCAGGCCATGCGCGACCTGTTCGCCGACACCCACAACGTGGCCGAGGGCGCGGGCGCCGCCGCCTTTGCCGCCGCCATGCAAGAGCGCCATGTGCTGCAGGGGCAGGTGGTGGGCGCCCCCATTTCCGGCGGCAATGTGGACAGCGGCATGTTTGCCAAAGCGCTCCTGAATTCATAGCTGCTGTCGCACGTATGACAAGGGCTAGGAGCCGATTTGGCTTAAATTCCAGGCATGGGAAACTTATATCTGGTCCGCCACGGACAGGCCTCGTTTGGCGCGGCCGATTACGACAACTTAAGTGAACTCGGGCACCGGCAAAGCCTGCGCCTGGGCACGTACTTCCGCCAAAAAGGCCTGCAGTTCGACGCCGTGCTGTGCGGCACCCTGCGCCGCCATGTACAGACCTGGGACGGTATCCGCGAGGGCGGGGAATACGCGCTGGAGCCGCTGGTCTGGCCCGGTCTCAATGAGTTCGACGGCGATGCGCTGATTGCCACCATCAACCCCCACCCCATGGAAAAGCCTGACTCGCTGGACGGGGCCAAAGCGCATTTCCGCCTGCTGCGCGACGGCCTGACGCAATGGATGAACGGCGTGGTCAGCCCCCAAGGCATGTCCACCTACCCCGAGTTTGTGCAAGGCGTCACCAGCGCGCTGGACCATGTGCGCCAGCACCACACGGGCAATGTGCTGATCGTCAGCAGCGGCGGCCCCATCTCCACCGCCGTGGGCCATATTCTGGGCACCACGCCGGAGACCACCATCGGCCTGAACCTGCGCATCCGCAACAGCTCAGTCACCGAATTCGCCTTCACAGCCAAGCGCCACACCCTGGTGACCTTCAACACCGTGCCGCACCTGGACGGCCCGGAGCATGCTGACTGGGTGAGCTACGCCTGAACCAGTTCCTCCCGCGCCTGGCGCATCACCTGCCACCCTCCGTGCAGGGCCAGGGCAGACATCACTGCGGCCACCGCAAGGTCGGGCCAGGCGCGTCCGGTGCCCCAAACCCCCAGGGCAGCGCCCATGACCGCCAGGTTGCCGATAGCGTCGTTGCGCGAGCACAGCCACACGCTGCGCATATTGGCGTCACCCTCCCGAAAGGCGTACAGCATCCAGGCCACGGCCACATTGACCACCAGCGCCAGCGTGCCCACTGTCCCCATGACGGGCGCATCGGGCACGCCGCCAAAAAAGACATTCCACACCGCACTGCCCATCACCCACAAGCCAAAGCCCAGCATGCTCACGGCCTTGAGCAGGGCCGCGCGGGCGCGCCACGCCAGTGCCGCCGACAAGACCGCCAGTGACACGCCGTAATTCAGTGCGTCGCCCGCAAAATCGATCGCATCCGCCAGCAGGGACAAAGAGCCTGCGGCGTATCCGGCGCTGATTTCCACCAGGAACATGGCCATATTCAGGCCCAAGGCGATCCACAGGATGCGGCGGTAGCGGGGCAGGTTATGGATGGCTTCGGTGCTGGGCGTGTCGTGTTCGCAGCAGTGGGCAGACATGGAAAAACTCCGTTCGTTGAGGTATGCTCATTGGAAACCCTGTAGCCGCTGCAGAGTCAAGCCCCTCTTGCGGGTAGTTTCTTCACCATGAACCGGCACCATGAAAATCGGCGAACTGGCCCGCATCACGGGCACTCCCATTGAGACCATCCGCTACTACGAGCGCTCGGGCGTGCTGCCCGAGGCGCCCCGCACCGAAGGCAATTACCGCGTCTACACAGACGCCCACGCCGAACGCCTGTCCTTTGCACGGCACTGCCGCAGCCTGGACATGACGCTGGCGGAGATTCGCATGCTGCTGCAGTTCAAAGACGCGCCGCAAACCCACTGCGGGGCGGTGAATGCCCTGCTGGACCAGCACATCGGCCAGGTGGCCCAGCGTATCCGCGAGCTGCGCCAGTTGGAAAAACAGCTCAAAGGCCTGCGCGAACAGTGCCAGACCGCGCAAGACGCCGCCCATTGCGGCATCCTGAGCGGGCTGACGCAGGCCGCGCGCCACCCGCACAAGCACTGATCCGCTTTCGTGCGCACCCGGATTCAATCCCAAGTGTCTTTTAAAGTATCCATGGGCAACTGGTGCACCTCAGCCAATAGCTGCGCCAAGGCACGCCCGGCGGCGTCCAGCACCGCCCGGCCTTTGTCGGCGGTGGCGGCGGCGGCGTTGCCCACGGCCCCGGCCGGGTTGTAGTCCTGCATTTGCCAGCCCAGTTTGGCGCTTTTGCCGTTGCCCAGAATCGCAAACTGCCGGGCCCGGGCTTCCGAGGTGGACGCAAAATTCTGGGCCTGCGCCATGTCCACGCCAGCAGGGTCCAGGGCCAGCATCATGGAGGTTTCGATGTCGCCGGCGTGGATGCCAAAACGGTGTTCGTGTGCACCAAACAGCGCGTTCACATCCTCGCCCTGCGGCCCCACCAAAGGCAGGCCGAACCAGTTGACGCTGTAGACCAGCATCCCCAGGCGTGCGCGCAGGTCACGCGCCACGATGTCCATCACCCCCACCTGGCCGCCATGGGCATTGAGCAGCACCAGCTTTTTGACGCCGCTGGCGGCCACGCTTTCCCCGATATCGGTCCACAGCCGGATGGTGGTTTCGGCCTTGAGTGTCAGGGTGCCGGGGAAACCAGCGTGCTCCGGGCTCAGGCCCACGCTCTGGGTCGGCAAAAACAGCGCAGGCACAGCGGCATCGAGGTGCGGCAGGCAGGCGCGCACCACGCCGTCCACCAGGGCGCTGTCCACCTTGAGCGGCAGGTGCGGGCCATGCTGTTCGGTGGCGGCCACGGGCAGCACGGCGATGGTGTGCTGCAGCGTGCCTTCGGCCTGGCGCTGCGCAAAGTCGCGGGTGCTCCAATCGGCCCAGAAACGTGAGGAAGAGGTCATGGCCCGATCTTAGACGTTCGGCGTTTACAACGCTTTCACCTATTGCGCACGCCCCAGGGAGGGTCTAGTATTTTTTCTCCACCCCCCTATGGAGCAACACCGTATGCAACGTCTATCCCTTTTGGCCGCAGCGCTGGCCTGTATTCTGTCCACCTCCGCATGGTCTGGCAGTTTTACCGTGGGCGTCGAGGCGACCGACTACCTGCCCATCTACAAGGGGGACGCCGGGGGCTATACCGGCTATGCCCGCGAGCTGCTGGACGCTTTTGCCGCCAAATCGGGGCACACCTTCACCTACAAACCCATGCCGGTGGCGCGTTTGTTCAATGAATTCGCGGTGCAAAAGTCGCTGGACTTCAAGTTCCCCGACAACGCCTACTGGGGCGGCGACGCCAAAAAAGGGGTCAGCGTGGTCTACAGCAAAGGGCTGATTGCGGTGACCGAGGGCTTGATGGTGTTGCCCGCCAACAAGGGCAACACCAGCGTGGCAAAAATCGCCACCATCCGGGGCTTCACCCCTTATTCCTACCTGGACCAGATCAACGCCAAGAAGATCACCGTGTCCGAAGTGAACACGCCCGACGCCGCACTGAACATGGCCGAGGCGGGCCGGGTGGACGGGGTGTACATGGCCCAGATCACCGCCAGCTACATCCTGGCCGAAGTCATGAAGAAGCCGGGTGTGCTGGTGTTTGCCGACAAGCTGCCCAGCTCCAAAAACGACTTTTCCCTGTCCACCATCGGGCACCCCGAAGTCATCAAACAGATGGACGAGTTCCTGTCCAAAGAGAAAGACACCGTGGCCCGGCTGAAGGCCAAATACAAAATCGTGGAGTAGGCCGGGGCCTGGGGCTAGGCGTCTGTCACGGGGGCATCCATCGGCAGCAACAGCGTAAAACAGGCCCCCAGCCCTGGGGTGTTGGCCACGTGGATGCTGCCCCCCAGCGCATCCTGCACCAGGTTGTACACGATGTTCAGGCCCAGGCCACTGCCGCCTTTACCCAGCTTGGTGGTGAAAAATGGATCAAACACGCGGTTCAAATGGGCCTCGGGGATGCCCAGTCCATCGTCTTGCACCGCCAAAAACACCTGGTCTGGCCCTTGCAGCACGGCGGAGATCGTGACCCGTCCATGCTGGCGCCCTTCAAAGGCGTGCAGCAGTGCGTTGTTGATCAAATTGGTCAGCACCTGACCCAAGGGGCCGGGGTAGCTGTCCATGCTGATGAATTCAGGAATAGCGCATTCCACCGTGTGCGTGGTTTTGCGGATGCCCGGCCCCAGTGTCAGCAAAATCTCTTCGACCATCTCCCGCAGGTTGAAGCGGCGGCGGTTCACACTGGTTTGGTCCACCGCCACCTGCTTGAAGCTGGCTACCAGATCGGCGGCATGGCGCAGTCCGCGCATCAAAATTCCCGCACCCTCCTGGGTACTGGCCACAAACTCCTCCAGGCGGCTGCGGGTCAGCCCCCGTGCCATCTCGGAGGCAAAGGCTTTGGACTGGTCCTGCAGCGTGCTGGCCACCGTCAGGCTGTTGCCAATCGGGGTGTTGAGTTCATGGGCGATGCCTGCCACCAACGACCCCAGTGCCGACATTTTTTCGGCGCGCACCAGTTCGGATTGCGCTGCGGTCAAACGCTCCAGCGCGTCCGAGAGCTCCTGGGTCCGCTCACCCACACGGCGCTCCAAACCGGTATTCAACGCCAAAATATCTTCTTCGTACTGGTGTTTGGCGGTGATGTCCACGTAGGCCAGAATCAGCAGGGACTCCCCGCCCAAAGTGATGACCTTGCCAGAGATTTCACACAAAAATCCGGCCTGCTGCGGGCCACGCTGCATCCACACCGGTTGAAGGAAAATTTCCCCGCATTGCTCCAGGGTGCCCAACACGGAGCTGCGGTCTGCCTGGCTTCTCCACATGCCATTGTTTTCACCACTGGTTCCCAGTGCCACACCGCGTTCCCACGCAAACAAACGGCACCAGGCCGTGTTGACATCCAGCAGCGGGAAATCCTCACCCATGCGTGACACCGTCATGGCCACCGGCGAGGCATTGAAAATGGCGGCGAATTTGGCCTGGCTGAAGCCCAGGGCCTCCTCGGTGCGCCGCCGTTCCGTCAGCTCATGCTGCAAGTCCGCATTTTTTTGGTCCCGATCCGCCAGCAGGGCGCCCAAATCCAGGCGCATTTTGTCCAACCCACCCGCCAGACTGCCGATTTCATCGCGGCGGTGCCAGCGCAGGGGCTGGTCCAACTCCCCGCGCGCCAGGCGCAATGCCCCGGCCTGGAGTTCACGCAGGGGCCGCACCATGCGGCGGTCAAACAAGAGCCAAATGAACACAAAAGAGACACCGACCTGTGCCGCCAGGGCCGCCGCCAATTTGACCCAGTCACTGCGCAGCTCACGCTGGATGCGGGCGGAGCTCATTTCCACCGCAATGCGCCCTACATGGACGCCGTTGTAGGAGACATCACGCTCTTCGCGCAAGATATCTCCTTCGGTGACGCCGGGCGCCTGCCTGCGGACAAACACCTCTTGGTATTCATCCGTGACCGTGACGCTGACCACATCGGGGTTGCGCATGACGGCTTCCACCAGTTCGGTGGCCACGCCCCGGTCCAGATTCCAGATGGCCACGGCCACCCCGCGCGACAGCACCTCGGCGTACTGCAGCATGGGTGCGCGCACCCGCAGATTGACCTCGTTTTCAAAGCGGTTGGCCATCTGAAAATAGGTCAGCACCAAGGCCGGCAAAAGAATCCCCAAGCCTGCCCCCAGAAAGAGGGTTTGCCGCAGTGACAAAGATGACCATGGCCACAGCCATAGCGAGGGGGGACGACCCATCGGGATGCGCGTCAAAATTTAGTTCCCAAGCGTCCCTGTGTGGAACACTTACGGCAAACGACTCTAGACAGTATTGCAACGAAAGGCAATCGGGACATGCAGCATCCTAACCCGAGGTCGAGCGGTGCCGCTGCTGGCGCTGCACCAGGGCGCTGGCGCCATCCACCGGTTGCGCCTCGCGCCGTGGCAGCAGGCCCTGCAAGGCACGCGGATTGGAGCGGGCGCCGCTGGCCACATAGTCGGCCAGCAGCACCGCCTGTACCTGCTGCGCGGCCATGCCCAGTTGGACACCCAGATAGTCAAACAGTGCGTCCACCAGGTCCTCGGGCGACAGGCCGCTGGTGGCGTTGCGGGACTGCCACAACCAGTCGGCAAAGCCCCAAAAGGCATAAAAAGGCGATGGCTGTGCCGGTGCGCCCAGCAACAAAGCCAGGGTCTGCGCAAAACGCCCCGAGTTGGCCACCAGGTCCCAGTAGCGCGAGAAGCGGGTGAAACGCTGCAGCGTCTGGGCATCCACCACGCCGGTGTGCAACACGGTGTAGGGGGCATGGCTGGCATAGACCATGCCGTGCGCGGCGCTGTGGCGGGCAATGGGTGTGCCGCGCAAACGCTTCAAGATGCCCAGCTGGATTTCGTGCGGCTGCAGGGCGTACAAGCGGTCAAACCCGTCGGCAAAACTCTCCAGCGTTTCGCCGGGCAGGCCAAAGATGAGGTCGGTGTGCAAATGGGCCTGGGAGTGGGCCACCAGCCAGCGCACATTGGCCTCGGTTTTGTCGTTGTCCTGGCGGCGGGAGATGCGCTGCTGCACTTCCACATTGAAGCTCTGGATACCCACCTCCAACTGCAGCACCCCCGGCGGAAACTGCGCAATCATGGCCTTGAGGCGCTCGGGCAGGTGGTCGGGGACCACTTCAAAGTGCACAAACAACTCTCCGCCCGGCTGGCCCGCATCGGCCATGGGCAGGCGGTCCAGGAAAAACTGCAGGATACGCACCGAGGCATCAATCTTCAGGTTGAAGGTGCGGTCCACAAACTTGAAATTGCGCGCACCGCGCTGGTACAGGCCTTGCAAAGCGGCCAGAAAGGCGTCCAGGTCAAAGGCCCAGGCCGTCTTGTCCAGCGAACTCAGGCAGAACTCGCACTTGAAGGGGCAGCCGCGCGAGGCCTCCACGTACAGCAGGCGGTGCGCCAGATCGGCGTCGGAGTATTCGGCGTAGGGCAGTGCAATCTGGTCCAACGGCGCTTGTTCTCCCGCGATCACCTTCATCAGGGGCCGCGGGCCGTGCACCAGGGAGCGGCACAACTTGGGAAAGCTCACATCACCCCAGCCGGTGACCACAAAGTCGGCCCAATGGACGATCTCCTGGGCCTCCAGCTCGTGGCTGACCTCCGGCCCGCCCAGCACCAGCTGCACGCTGGGGCGCAGGGTTTTGAGCAGGCGCAGCACTTCGGTGGTTTGCGCAATATTCCAGATGTACACCCCGCAACCGATGATCTGCACGCCATCCTCTGACGGACCCAGCTCGGCCAGCAGCGCCTCCACCACCTCCGCCACGGGTCGGTGGATGGTGAACTCGCGCAGCACCGTGCACCGGCGCAAATCGTCACCGCCATGGCGCGCCATATTGGCCAGCAGATAACGCAGGCCCAGCGAGGCGTGGATGTACTTGGCGTTGAGTGTGGTCAGGAGGATGCGGGGTGCCATTGGCCTATTATCCAAACATGTCCACACCGCGCCCCCGCAACGCCACCGGCGACTCCTTTTTCGCCTGGGAGGGCGACATCCTGATCGTCAACATTCTGGGCAAACCCTCCGCCAGCAAAGACGCCATCGGCAAGCCCAAAGGCACCCAACTCAAGGTGAGCGTCACCGCCGCCCCCAAGGGCGGCAAGGCCACCGACCACATGGTGCGTTTTTTGGCACCGCTCTTTGGCGTGGCCGTGGCCGATATCGAAGTGGTGTTTGGCCAGGAAAACGTGAACAAGCAATTGCGCATCAAAGCGCCAAAAAAAATGCCTGCGGTGTTTGCGCAGGCATCTTTGCTGGAGGACGACCGCGCTTGAGGCGGCGTCTGGCCGGGGTGGTTTCTTCCAGTTCGCAATAGAAGCGAGAACTAGGCGCAAGGGCGCAGGCAGTGCTTTGGCACGGCCAGGAGTTGCAACGACGTTATCGTTTTATTGCGGATTGGAATTAGAAGGAGTAGCTGATGCCCAGGGCCAGCACGGGCATGTATTTCAGCTTGTCCACGGCGTCTTGCATCTGGGCTTGCTCGGCGGCGACATCCGCAGCGGGTGCGGTCGGGGCGGTCAGCGTGGCTTTGGGATTTTGGAACATCACGCCCAGATCAAAATTGAAGCCCAGGCCCTTGGCCACTTTGGGTTTGGTCGAGTAACCGATACCCAGGTAGGGCGCGACACCCTCACTCATCTTGATCTCGGCATTGACCGTGTGGGTAGTCACGGTATCGCTACCCACTTTCCCCGTGCCGTTGACCGTGATTTTGTTGTTGTTGAACACCGCGCCACCACTCACCCGGAAGCCTTCCCCCATGGGGTACCAGTCACCCACCAGTTGCAGCGAGTTGAAGTCAATTTTGACATCCAGAGAGGAACCGGAACCGAAGTCGCCGATATCACCGCTGAAAGATTGCTTCAAGGTGTTGAACTGGCCGCGCACCGCCCAATCCTCACTCACCGACGCAGCGTAGCCCACACCCAAGCCGTTGGTGCCGATTTGGGTGTACACGGTACCCATATCACCGGCCAGGGCGGCCACGGGCAAGGCACCCAGGACCAGGGCGAGTTGGGCAATTTTTTTGGACAGTTTCATAGGAGTCTCCCGGTAAAAAGAAAGGTTGGAAAAAAGTGGCGCATCCAGCATCTGGCGGCCTCCACTGTTTTATACCTCCACCCACTGGTTTCGACCATGCCATGCGCCAGAGATTCACCATTAATGCCAACGCAATGCCACAATGGCGTGCCCGACGTTGCCCGCAGGCAACGCTTGGGAACTTTTACACCGCCGCAACGCTCCCACAGCGCAATGACCTTCATCACCCCACTTTTCCGCACGCTGCGTCCTTTGGCGCGCTGCCTGCAACCTCTTCGAGCTGCTACATTTTTCATAGCTGCTTACGCACTATCCACGGGGGCCAATGCCCAATTTGGCTTCAACAATCCAGGACAAACCGGCCCCAGCAGCGCCAGTGAGCGGGTGCAAACCGAGCAGGTGCGCGCCGAACTGGTCGTCCACGCCCCCGATGGAGTGGAAGCGGGCAAAACCCTCTGGCTCGGCTTGCAGCTGCAACACCAGCCCCACTGGCACACCTACTGGAAAAATCCCGGCGACTCCGGCTTGTCAACCCAATTGGCATGGACCCTGCCCAAGGGCGTGACGGCGGGCGACATCGCCTGGCCCACGCCGCAGAAAATCGCCATTGGCAACCTGGCCAATTTTGGCTACGAAGGCACGGTGCTGCTGCCGGTGCCGCTCACCATTGCTCCGTCCTTTGCACCGTCACCACTGGCGCGCGACCTGGAAATCGGCTTGACCGCCAGCTGGCTGGTGTGCCGCCAGGAGTGCATTCCCCAAGAGGGGCGCTTTGTGCTGCGGATTGCGCTGAAAGGCTCCTCCGGCCTGCACGGCGCAGCCTTTGAGGCGGCGCGTGCGGCCAGCCCGCTGCCGCACGCGGGCGCGGCCCAGGTGCAGCTGGCACCCGAGGGCCTGACACTCAGCGTCAGCGGCCTGCCCAGCGCGTGGCAAGGCAAGGCGCTGAACGTCTTCCCGGAGACCGTCGAAATCATCGAAACCGCCGCGGCCCCCACGGCCCAGGACGCCGTGGCCAGCGACGCCGTGCCTCGCAAAGGTACCCAGGCCTGGAAAGAGGGGGTATGGTCCGCCCGGATTCCTTTGTCGGCCCAGCGCATCGACAGCCCTTCTGTCTTGCCCGTGGTGCTGGGCTGGGGCGCACAAAGCCTGCGCACCACTGCGACAGTGCGCGGCACCTGGCCCGCAGCACCCCCACTCGGAAGCGCAGTTGCTGTGCCTGTGCAGGATTCCCGCACCAATCTCCCATCCACGGGCACGGGCACGGATTTGGCGGGGGCGTCCCGGGCCGTCGGCATGGGCGCCTTTGCCTGGGCGCTGGCTGCCGCGCTGCTGGGCGGGCTGATCCTGAACCTGATGCCCTGTGTCTTCCCGGTGCTGGCCATCAAGGTCCTGGGTTTTGCCAGCCATGCCCGCCACAGCCGCGCCAGCCACCGGCTGCAAGGCCTGGCCTACACGGCAGGCGTGGTGCTGTCCTTCATGGCACTGGGCGGCCTGATGCTGGGCCTGCGCGCCGGGGGTGAGCAACTGGGCTGGGGCTTTCAGTTGCAGTCGCCCGCCGTCATTGCCGCCTTGGCCGTGCTGTTCACGCTCTTGGGGCTGAACCTGGCGGGGCTGCTGGAGGTGGGCCACCTGCTCCCCAGTCGGCTGGCGTCGCTGCAACTGCGCCACCCGGCGGTGGATGCGTTTTTGTCGGGCATGCTGGCCGTGGCGGTGGCATCGCCCTGCACCGCCCCTTTCATGGGTGCGTCGCTGGGCTATGCCATCACTCTGCCCAGCGCGCAGGCCCTGGGCATTTTTGCAGCCCTGGGCCTGGGGCTGGCGCTGCCCTTTCTAGTGGCCAGCTGGGTGCCGGCGGTGGGCCGCTGGCTGCCGCGCCCCGGCGCCTGGATGGACGCCTTGCGCCGCTTCATGGCGTTTTTGATGTGGGCCACGGTGGTGTGGCTGGTGTGGGTGCTGGGGCACCTGAGCGGCGTGGACGGCGCCGCCAGCCTGCTGGCCTTGCTCCTCAGTTTGTCCCTGGTGGTCTGGAGCTTTAGCCTGCGAGGCCGCAGCCGCTGGACTTTTGCTATCATTTCAATAGCTGTTTGCGCACTATTGACGGGGGCTATAGGCCAAAATGTCTTAAAAATCGAGGAGATTCCGGGAGGTCCCGCCGCACAGGCGTCTGCGCCCGGCAATGGCGCCTCGGCCACCCAAAGCGACTGGCAGGCCTGGGCGCCGGGGCGGGTCGACACCGAACTGGCCGCAGGCAATCCCGTGTTTGTGGACTTCACGGCCGCTTGGTGCATCACCTGCCAGTACAACAAACAAACCACGCTGGGCAAAGCCGAGGTGCTGGCCGACTTTGCCGCCAAAAATGTCACGTTGCTGCGCGCCGACTGGACCCGCCGCGACCCGGCCATCACCCAGGCGCTGGAGCAACTGGGGCGCAGCGGCGTGCCGGTGTATGTGCTGTACCAGACCGGCCGGGCGCCGGTGGTGCTGTCTGAAATCTTGAGTCCCCAGGAGGTGCGCGCCGCGCTGGCCCGCTTATGACACCATGAACACCCTGACCGAAACCGAGACCATCCGCCACATCCTGGCGCACCACCGCACTGTGGCCGTGGTGGGCCTGTCCCCCAAGACGCACCGCGACAGTTATGAGGTCGCCCAGTACATGCAGGCCCAAGGCTGGCGCATCATCCCGATCAACCCCAACGCCACGGAAATCCTGGGCGAAAAGGCCCACCCCACCCTCACCGCAGCCGCGCAGCACGAAACCATTGAACTGGTGGACGTGTTCCGCAACAGTGCCGACGTGCCGCCAGTGGTCGATGAGGCCATGGCCATCGGTGCCAAGGCGGTGTGGCTGCAACTGGGCATCGCCCACGAAGCGGCGGCAAAAAAAGCGCGTGAGGCAGGCCTGCTGGTGGTGCAAAACAAGTGCCTGCTGGTGGAGCACCGGCGCTCTCCACCGGGCGGCTCCAGCAGCAGACCACGACCCAGCGCATTCAGCCCCTCTCCAACGTGAAGCGCCAGAGTGGCATCCTTGCAAATTTGCCATCCATTGGTAAATTTGCAAGGATGTATCGCGTGTGCGACGACCCCCGTTGGCAAATGTTGACTTGGCCCTTGTGAGTCCACTACCCACCCCCAAAGCCGCCACAAACCGTGGCGGCTTTTTTTTCAATCACCAAGATGTGGTGCGTTTTTCGTCCTCGGCGCCAGCGCCTGGATCCGCTGCCACAGCACCGCCTTGGGCACGTTCATTTGCATCATTTGCATGCACCGCTCCAGACGGCCGGAACGGATCAACAAGCGGTCCATCGCCTTGGCGAGGTCCGTTTCGATGCTGCTGCCATAGGCTTGTCGGCTCTTGTCAAACGCTTGTTGCAGCAGTTTTTTTCCAGGCTGCATCATGGCCAGGTCGATCAGGTCACGGCTGAAGACGCTGTCGTCCGCCCATCGGTCGGAATTGGCCAGCAGCTTGCTGGTGGCCATGTCCAGCGGGGTCAGCGTCGCAATACCGCAAACGGCGTCCTGCGCGCCGGGGGTTTCCAGCGCCATGCGCCCTTCCAGGACAATTTCAAACTTGATGGGCTGTTGCTCGGCTTGCACGACGGTACGGATACCGTATTGGTCAGCCCGCACCTCGCGCAAGGTCTGCAACACAGCGCCCGGGCGGGCAAGCGCCTGCAAGGCCAGTGGCCCGGTCAGCAATTGGCGCAGGGCGCGGTAACCCGCAATGCGGGAAACCAGAAAATCCATATCGACCGATTCCCGGTACTCGCCATAGCGCAATGCCATGGCCGTGCCACCACCAAAATAGCAGCCATGCTCAACAAGCAAAGAGGCGTTGAGCTTTTCGAGCACGGTGGCGATACGGCGGTGGTGGTCGCGCTCAAACAAGCAGCTGCCCCTTTCCCAAGGTGCTGATCAGGGCATTCAGCAGAGTACGTTCATGGGCCGCAATGACATTGGGGTCAAGATGGCGCCAATTGCGTTCATACACACCAAAAGCTTCTTCGGGCGTGAGTTCTGATGCCCCCGGAAGGTGCCATGCCAACTGCTGAAGCTGCGGGTAATCGGCCAGACGCAGCAAAGGTGGGACCGCGATGGCAGCCGGGTGCGTCTCCATGTCACTGCGCGCCGGGGCGTGCTGCAGGGGTAGGTCCACCAGATCAATGCCGAGCCCCAAGGCGTTCAATACGTTCAGGTAAGCGCCCATGGTGACCGAAGGTTCGCCGTGTTCTATGCGGTGCAAAGTCACCCTGGACATGCCGGCAGCTTGCGCGGCCACACTGGCACTGACGCACAAGGCCTTTCGCCGCCCACGGATACCCTCCCCCAAAGCCTTGAGCTTGGCAGTCACATTGGGATCTAAGTTGGGAGACTGGGCTGGCATAGTGTTTCTCATTATAGGCAATACAAGAAAATTGCCTTTCTCCAAACTTGATTTTTTCTGCCCCCGGCGCCTGCCACCCCGCACGCTGCCTGCGACAATTGGGGCATGACCTCCTCCACACCCACCGCCCTAGACACCACCTTCAACCACCTGCAAAACCCCACTTTTTTGCAAGCCTGCCTGCGCCAAGCCACGCCCTACACACCGCTGTGGATGATGCGCCAGGCCGGGCGCTATTTGCCTGAATACCGGGCCAGCCGCGCCAAGGCCGGCAGTTTCATGGGCCTGGCCACCAACCGCGACTACGCCACCGAGGTGACGCTGCAGCCGCTGGACCGCTACCCGCTGGATGCCGCCATTTTGTTCAGCGACATCCTGACCGTGCCCGATGCCATGGGGCTGGGCCTGTCCTTTGCGCTGGGCGAAGGCCCCAAGTTTGCCCACCCGGTGCGCGACGAAGCGGCCGTGGCCCAGCTGGAAGTGCCCGACATGGCCAAGCTGCAATATGTGTTTGACGCCGTCAGCAGCATCCGCAAGGCGCTCACCCAGGCCGATGGCCGGGGCCGCGTGCCGCTGATCGGTTTCTCGGGCAGCCCCTGGACGCTGGCCTGCTACATGGTGGAAGGTGCTGGCTCGGACGACTACCGCCTGGTCAAGACCATGCTGTACAGCCGCCCCGACCTGATGCACCGCATGCTCACCGTCAACGCCGACTCGGTGGCGGCCTACCTGAACGCCCAAATCGACGCCGGTGCCCAGGCCGTGATGATTTTCGACAGCTGGGGCGGTGTGCTGGCCGACGGTGCGTTCCAGGAATTCTCCATGGCCTACACCGCCCGCGTGCTGGCCCAACTCAAGCGCATCGGCGCGCAGGGTGAGGTGATCCCCCGCATTGTGTTCACCAAAGGCGGCGGCCTGTGGCTACAGGACATGGCAACGCTGGACTGCGATGTGCTGGGCCTGGACTGGACCGTGAACCTGGCTGCCGCCCGCGCGCTGGTCGGCGGCATTGAAAACGGCCCCGGCAAGGCTTTGCAAGGCAATATCGATCCCAATGTGCTGTTTGCCCCGCCAGCCCAGATTGCCACCGAAGTGACCCGGGTGCTGGACAGTTTTGGTGCACCGTACCAAGGCAGCGGCAGCGGCCCCACCCACATTTTCAACCTGGGGCATGGCATCAGCCAGCACACCCCACCGGAACACGTGGCAGCCCTGGTGGACGCGGTGCACAGCCATTCGCGCCAATTGCGCCGTTAAATTGCCTACCACTTTTTAGGTGCGATTTCAGACCGGACTGTGGCACTTATGCACAAAATCAGGTAAGTAAAGACTACTGCACCCCCTGTTTTGAAAAGGGGTGCTACGAAAGCCATAGCGAAGCTAAGTCATTGATTCATAAGGGTTTTGAATTTTGCTTTTTTTGTAGGCAATGTAGTGAAGGCCTTGATTGACGGGCCTTTGGCAGGGTCCAAGGCGAGATATCAACAAAGTTATCCACAGAAATTTTGGATTAAGCGCTAATTCCTTTGAAATCAAGCACTTAGCCCCTATTTCGCAAGAAAACATCAACTAAGCACCCCAAGTGAATTTTCGTTATACGAAATATCGCCCATTGCGGCCCTCCGGTCCATGAGTCACGCACTGGGGGTACTCGTCCACACCCCGGCGCATGCACGCCTGGGCCCGGTGCTCACTTACCAAAGTGAATGCCTGCTTCCCCCCGGAACCCTGGTGCGGGTGCCCTTGGGCACGCGTGAAACACTGGGGGTGGTGTGGGACAGCCAGTCGATGGATGCGACCGAAGCGATCGACCCCGCCAAGGTGCGCGCCGTGGCAGGCGCTTTGGAGGGCATTGCCCCCTTGCGTGCCACATGGCAACAACTGGTCACGTTTGCCGCGCACTATTACCAGCGCTCGGTCGGTGAAGTGGCCCTGGCGGCGCTTCCGCCCCAGTTGCGCGATTTGTCGCCCGCACAAATGCAGCGCCGCCTGCAGCGCGGCATCTCCAAAACTGCGGCGGCAGACGCGCCCGCGGCAAGCCCCGTGTCCGATGCGCCAGCCCTGTCCCCGGAGCAGGCCCATGTCGTCACCCAGATTGAAAACCAAAGCGGGCCTTTTTTGCTGTTTGGCGCCACCGGCAGCGGAAAAACCGAGGTTTACCTGCACTGTGTGCACACCGTGTTGGCCCAAGACCCCGGTGCCCAGGCCCTGGTGATGGTGCCCGAGATCAACCTGACACCCCAGTTGGAGGCACGTTTCAAAGCGCGTTTTGTCCCCCTGTACGGGGAGCAGGCCGTGGTCTCCCTGCACAGCGGCATGACCAACCCGCAACGGCTGAAAAGTTGGCTGGCGGCCCACAGCGGCGCGGCGCGCATTGTGCTGGGCACCCGCATGGCGGTATTTGCCAGCCTGCCCCTGCTCCGCTTGATCGTGGTGGACGAAGAACACGACCCCAGCTACAAAAGCGGCGAAGGCGCACGCTACTCGGCGCGGGACCTGGCGGTGTACCGCGGACGGCTGGAAGGCGCCAAAGTGCTGCTGGGCTCGGCCACGCCCTCGCTGGAGAGTTGGTACCAGAGCCGCCCCGCCGCCGAGGGCGGACGCTACCTGCGGCTGCACATGCCCAGCCGCATTGGTGCCTCCGGCGCCACCTCCAGCCCCAACGATGCCCCCGCAACCACCGCCCAGCAGGCCATGCGAAGCACGGCAGGTACGCCAGCGGGCCTGCCGCTGGTGCGCCGGGTGGACATGAACCACCAGCCCCGCAAGGCGGTGTTTTCGCTGCCGCTGCTGGACGCCATCAAAGAGCGGGTGGCGCGCGGTGAACAGTGCATGGTCTTTCTGAACCGGCGCGGCTACGCCCCGGTGTTGCACTGCACCGACTGCGACTGGAAAAGCGAATGCACCAACTGCAGCGCCTTTCGGGTGTTCCACAAAATTGACCGCACCCTGCGTTGCCACCACTGTGGCTTTACCGAACGCGTGCCCCGCACCTGCCCGGCCTGCGGCAACCCTGACATCACCCCGCTGGGGCGCGGCACCGAACAGATCGAAGAGCACCTGGCCCAATTGCTGGCCGATGTGCGCCGCCCCCACTCCACCAGCCCGGAATGTCCCGAAGGCGAGCCCCTGCGCGTCGCCCGCATCGATGCCGACAGCACGCGGCTCAAAGGCGCGCTGGAATCGCAGCTGGCCGCCGTACACGCAGGTGACGTGGATGTGCTGGTGGGCACCCAGATGATCGCCAAGGGCCACGACTTTCGCCGCATCACCCTGGTGGCAGCGGTCAACCCCGATGGGGCGCTGTTTTCCAGCGACTTCCGGGCACCCGAACGTTTGTTCAGCCTGCTGATGCAGGCGGCCGGGCGCGCCGGGCGCGACGCCAGCCTGGGCGGGAACAGCGAAGTCTGGATTCAGACCTTTCAACCGGCCCACCCGCTGTATGCCGCCCTGAAACAATACGACTACCCGGCTTTCGCGGCGCAACAACTCCAGGAGCGTGAACAGGCCGGCATGCCGCCCTTTTGCGCCCAGGCCCTGGTGCGTGCCGACGCCCGCACCCAGGAGGCCGCCCAGGCCTTTCTGAATGCGGCCCGTGTCGGAGCCCACACTGACATGCCCCTGTGGGAAGGTTGGTCTGAGGTTCTGGCACAGGTGACCCTGTACCCGGCGGTGCCCATGAGCATCCAGCGGGTGGCCAATATTGAACGGGCCCAGATGCTGCTGGAAAGCCCGTCGCGCTCCGCATTGCAGCGATTTCTGCAGGGCTGGCACAGCGTGCTGCAAGCCACCCGAACCCACCCCGAATGCAAAGGCCTGATCCGCTGGGCAGTGGACGTGGACCCATTGGCTGTTTGAGGAGGTTCCTCCCATTTTTTGCAGCCCAAATCTGTACGGGCTCCCAAACTTATGCACAAAATCCACAGCCAAGACCCCAGTCCCTTGCTACCGGGCGCATCGGCGCTACAAAAGGCATAGCGATTACAAGGTGTTGATTTACAAAGGTTTTTTAATTTTGCCTTTTTCGTAGGCAACCTGGCCACAGGCTGGGTGGACAGGCCTTGGGCGGGATTCAAGACCGGATATCAACAAAGTTATCCACAGATTCCACAAATCCAATGCAAAGCCCTTCTGAATCAAACACTTAGCGTCCATTTCCAGAAAAAGCATGAAATGAACACCCCAAGCAAGCGTTGGCGCCCCCTCAGGTCATCAAAGCCACAGCGCCCGAAAAGGTAAAAAACGCCGCCGCGGTGGACACCAGAATGATGCGGGCGATGCGCCCGTTGTCCGCCCCAAAGCGCTCGGCCAGCAAAGACACATTGCTGGCACTGGGCAAAGCCGCCAGCAGCACCAGCACCGTCAAGGCGAAACGGTCCAGGGGCACCCCCAGCGTAATTGCGCCCCCGCCGACCAGCAACACCAGCAGCGGGTGCAAAAACAGCTTGATGAGCGCCACCGGCACAAATTCGGCCCAGTGCACGGGATGTGCCTCCCCCGCCAGCGCGAGCATCTGCGAACGTGCCAGCACGGCGCCAATGGTGAACAGCGCCACCGGCGAGGCGGCATCGGCCAACAAACCTACCGTGTTCACCACGGGTTTGGGCAAATCCAGTTGCAAAAAGGACACCAAGGCACCGGCCAGAATGGACCAGGGCATGGGGTTGGCGGCCACGCCTTTGAGGGCATTCTTGGCCGCCTGCCCCGCCGAAATACCGCCGCTGCCAGCAGCATGCTCCCCCAAGCGAGACAGCGCAATACACAGCGAGGAGGTGATCACCATGTCGACCATGATGGTGACAATCGCCGGCCCGGCAGCTTTCGGCCCCAGCAGCGCCACCAGCAGCGGCACGCCCATGAAGCCGGTGTTGGGAAACGCCCCCACCAAAGCGCCAAACGCCGCATCGTTCCAGCCAATGCGCCCATGCAGGGTAACCGCCACGACAAAACCCACCATGACCAGTGCGCACAACAGGTAGGTGAGCGCCACGCTGGGGTCCAGCAATTCCGCAATCGGGGTCGAGGCACCGAAACGGTACAAGAGACACGGCAGCGCAAAAAACAGCACAAAACCATTCATGCCGGGAATGGCCTGCAGCGGCAACATGCCCCGGCGGGCGGCAAGGTAGCCGCACAGCACCAGCGCGAAAAAAGGAAAGGTGACGGTCAGGATTTGTAGCACCCGGGGATTGTCAGGGCATTTCGGGTCCTTCCGTCCGCAGCCGTTAAGATGGCGGGCTTGGCCGGTGGCATGAACCCTGTGCCATCGCCCCCTGATTCGATTCCGATTCCGATCCCCACCTCCTCCTGCATGTCTGCCCCTCCCTCCCACGGCCTGAACCCGGCCCAGCTAGAAGCCGTCAACTACCTGAACGGCCCCTGCCTGGTGCTGGCCGGGGCAGGCTCGGGCAAGACCCGGGTGATCACCCACAAAATTGGACGCTTGATCGAGTCCGGCATGCCGGCGCAGCGCATTGCCGCCATCACCTTTACCAACAAGGCCGCCGCTGAAATGCGCGAGCGCGCCAAAGGCCTGATTGGCCGCTCCGCCAAAGACGTGGTGGTGTGCACCTTCCACGCACTGGGCGTGCGTATGCTGCGCCTGGATGGCGCGGCGCTGGGGCTCAAACCCCAGTTCAGCATTCTGGACAGTGACGACGTCACCGGCATCCTCAAAGACGCGGGAGGCACCGTGGATACAGCCACCGCCCGCCAAATGCAGTGGACCATCAGCGGCTGGAAGAGCGCCGGGCTCAACGCCACCCAGGCCTTGGCGCTGGCCGCCGACGACAACGAACGCATCACCGCGACCGTCATGGCGCGTTATGAAGAGCGCCTCACTGCCTACCAAAGCGTGGATTTTGACGATCTGATCAGCCTGCCCCTGAAACTGCTGCGCGATTACCCGGAAGTGCGCCGCAAATGGCAGGGCCTGATGGGCCATGTGCTGGTGGACGAATACCAGGACACCAACGCCACCCAGTACGAGGTCTTGAAGCTGCTGGTGGGTGGCCCTCCACCGGACGAAGCCCGCTTCACCGCCGTGGGCGACGACGACCAGTCCATCTACGGCTGGCGCGGTGCTACGCTGGACAACCTGAAAAAGCTACCGGTGGAATTTCCCGCGCTCAAGGTGATCAAGTTGGAGCAGAACTACCGTTCCACCAGCGCCATCCTGCGCGCCGCCAACAACGTGATCGGCCCCAACCCCAAGCTCTACCCCAAAACGCTCTTCAGTGAATTGGGCGAGGGCGAGCCGGTGCGCGTGGTGGACGCCGACAACGAGGAACACGAGGCCGAACGCGCCGTGGCCCGCATCCAGAGCCTGCGCGCCGAGGGCGCCCTGGCGCAGGCGGGCAAGCAGTACAAAGAGTTTCGTGACTTTGCGGTACTGTACCGCGCCAACCACCAGGCCAAACCCTTTGAAAAAGCGCTGCGCAAGGCCGGTATCCCGTACAAGGTGTCGGGCGGCCAAAGTTTTTTTGACCGGGCCGAAATCCGCGACCTGTGCGCCTGGTTCCGGCTGTGGGCCAACAACGACGACGACCCGGCATTTCTGCGCTGCGTCACCACGCCCAAGCGCGGCATTGGCCACACCACGCTGGGCACGCTGGGCGTGTTTGCCAGCCAGTACAAGCTCAGCCTGTTCGAGTCCTTGTTTTCCTCGTCGCTGAGCAGCGTGCTCAGCGCCAAGGCCCTGGGCAGCCTGCACGAGTTTGGCCGCTACATCAACGACCTGGAGTTTCGCGCCCGCAAGACCGAGGGGGCGGAGGCCGCACGGGCGTTCCTGAACGAGTGGCTCAAAGAGATTGATTACGAAAAGCACCTCTACGACGGCGAGGACAGCGAAAAGGCCGCCTCATCCAAGTGGAGCAATGTGATGGAATTTTGCGACTGGATGGCCCAGCGCTGCGGGGGCCAACTCGACGACACGGCGGGCGTGGCGACGACCCGTGAAATCAAAAATTTGCTGGAAGTGGCACAAACCATCGCGCTCCTGTCCACCATCAGCGAGCGCGAAAAAGACCAGGACGTGGTGACGCTCTCCACCCTGCACGCTTCCAAGGGCCTGGAGTGGCCCCATGTGATGCTGGTGGGGGTGACCGAGGGCATGCTGCCCTTCAAACTGGGCGATGGCGCGGACACGCTGGGGGGCTCCACCCAGGCCGATGAATCCGCCAATGAAGACATGGCCATCCGCCTGCAGGAGGAGCGCCGCCTGATGTACGTGGGCATCACCCGCGCCCAACGCAGCCTGGCCGTGAGCTGGACCCGCCGACGCAAAAAGGGCCGTGAGTTGGTGGCCGCACAGCCCAGCCGCTTCATTGCCGAAATGGGGCTAGACCAGACCACGGTGCGTGAAGACCCGCGCGAGAAGCTCAAGGCTTTGCGGGCCGAGTTTGCCAAGAAGGCCCAGGAAAACGCGGCTGCCGCAGCGCTGGTGCGCTAAACCACCGATATGGCCGGGCGCGTATCAGTCTTTGCGCTTAGCTACCGCGTTCCATCCAGTCCCGCGCGCACGGTCGGATCGAACGCGGAACCGTTGCCCGCGCCGGGCGCCCCAAATTGTTGGTCGTGCAGGTCCACCAAGGTCATCATGGCATCGACGGCTTTTTGGTTGAAGCCGACGCGGGCTTGCCCCATGCCGTCCCCCCCACTCATGATCAGCTTGTTGATGTAGACACTGCACCCTTTGTCACCCCACAATGAGCGAATGGTGTTGGCAATACGCTGGTGGTGCATTTCCACGACTTCCAGCGCGTTGTTGACTTGCCGCTCCAGGGGAATATCTTCCAAGGCCATGGGCTGGGTAGGAACGTCAAAGTCGTCCTGCACACCACTGTGGCCCGCTGACAAGGCCTCTTTGGCCTTTTCGTCCGGCAAATGACTCAACCGGGAGTCCTGGTCCGCCAATGCGCTGTCCCACAAGCCCCACCCGGTTTCCGGGTCGTCTTCAATCACCTCCAGCCCGCGCGCCACCCGTCCACCTTTTGCGGGTGTACTTTCCGATTTTTTCCCCTTGCCAAGAAACCGACTGAACATGAAGTGTCCTTTAATTTTTCGTGGATATTACTCCAGTGCAAGTGGCTTCGCCACCGCATCATGAAACAGCACATTCGGGTCCGCAATTTGAAAAAAAATCCCCCGGCGGGGTATGGTGAACCGTCGGCTGCGCCCGTGCGCCCAAAATCCTGCGCAAAGGCAGCGTCCTGGCTGCGACAATGGCGCTCTTTCAATTCCTTGGTACGGGTTTGTTCAACCCTCAAGCACTATGCCTACCTCTTTTCCCTGCCCGACCCGCGCTTTCGTCCTCAGCGATTTCGACTTCACCCTGCCCGAGCACCTCATTGCACAACACCCTGCATCCGAGCGCAGCGGCTCCCGGCTGCTCGACGGCACGGCGGCGACGCCCGTGGACCGCATCTTCCGGGAACTGCCCACGCTGCTGCGCGCCGGCGACCTGCTGGTGTTCAATGACACCAAGGTCATCAACGCCCGGCTGTTTGGAGAAAAACCCACCGGCGGCAAGCTGGAGCTGCTGATTGAGCGGGTGCTGGGCGGCAACCAGGTGGCCGCCCACATGCGCGTGAGCAAAAAGCCCGAAGTGGGCACCACCGTGGCCCTGGTGGGTGCGCCCGGCACCCACGACAACCTGCGTGCCACACTGCTAGGGCGCTGGCCCGACGCCGATGGCGCCATGTTCCGCTTTGTACTGTCCAACGACGCGGGCGACGATCCCCACACGCTGATGCAGCGCCACGGCCATGTGCCGCTGCCGCCCTACATCACCCACAGCGATTCGCCCGAGGACGTGGCCCGCTACCAAACCGTGTTTGCCAAAAACCCCGGCGCCGTGGCCGCGCCCACGGCCGCGCTGCATTTTGACGAAGCCCTGCTGGCGAAGCTGGACGCGCTGGGCGTGCAGCGTGCCCATGTCACCCTGCATGTGGGCGCAGGCACCTTCCAGCCGGTCAAGACCGAGAACCTGGCGGAGCACCAGATGCACAGCGAGTGGTACGACGTGCCCGCCGCCACCCAGCAGGCCCTGGCCGACTGCCGCGCGCGCGGTGGCCGCGTGGTGGCGGTAGGCACCACCACCGTGCGCACCCTGGAGTCCTGGGCGCAAACCGGCCAGACCCGTGGCGACACACGCATCTTCATCACCCCCGGCTTTGCATTCCAATGGGTGGACATGCTGGTGACCAACTTTCACCTGCCCAAGTCCAGCCTGATGATGCTGGTGAGCGCCTTTGCCGGCCATGCGCAGGTAATGGACCTGTACCGCCACGCCATTGCCGAACAGTACCGGTTTTACAGCTATGGCGACGCCATGCTGCTGGCCAAACAGGCTTGAACGCACCCAATACATCTCACAGACAATACCGCCATGCTTGAATTCGAACTCCTGAAAACCGATCCCGCCACAACGACACCCGAAGGCAGCTACCTGGGAAGCCATGCGCGCCGTGGGCGCCTCACCCTCAACCACGGCGTGGTCGAAACCCCCATCTTCATGCCGGTAGGCACCTACGGCACTGTCAAAGGCGTGATGCCGCGCAGCCTGGAAGACATGGGCGCGCAAATCATTCTGGGCAACACCTTCCACCTGTGGATGCGCCCGGGGCTGGACGTGATGGCCGGGTTTGGCGGTTTGCACGCCTTCGAGAAGTGGGACAAGCCCATCCTCACCGACTCGGGCGGGTTCCAGGTCTGGAGCCTGGGCGAGATGCGAAAGATTTCGGAAGAAGGCGTCAAATTTTCCTCCCCCGTGAATGGGGACAAGCTGTTTTTGACACCCGAGATCTCGATGCAGATTCAGACCACGCTCAACAGCGACATCGTCATGCAGTTTGACGAATGCACGCCCTATATCTCGGTGGAGCCCAAGACCAAGGGCCAGCTCACCACCGAGGCCGAGGCGCGCAGTTCCATGGAACTCAGCCGCCGCTGGGCCCAGCGCTGCAAGACCGAATTTGCGCGGCTGGAAAATCCCAACGCCCTGTTCGGCATTGTGCAAGGCGGCATGTTCGAGCACCTGCGCCAGGAGTCGCTGGACCACCTGGTGGAGATGGATTTTCCTGGCTACGCCGTGGGGGGTGTGAGTGTGGGCGAACCCAAGGAGGAGATGCAGCGCATCATGGCGCACACGCCGCACCGCCTGCCGCCCCACAAGCCGCGCTACCTGATGGGCGTGGGCACGCCCGAAGACCTGGTGGAAGGTGTGGGACAGGGCGTGGACATGTTCGACTGCGTGATGCCTACGCGCAATGCCCGCAACGGCACTCTGTTCAGCCGCTATGGCGATCTCAAGATTCGCAATGCACGCCACAAGGCCGACCAACGCCCGCTGGACACCACCTGCACCTGCTACGCCTGCGCCGGAAGTTCTGGAGTTGCGTGGGACCAGGGTGGGCGCGAGGGTTTCAGCCGCGCCTACCTGCACCACCTGGACCGCTGCGGCGAAATGCTGGGGCCCATGCTGGCCAGCGTGCACAACCTGCACTACTACCTGAATTTAATGCGCGAAGTGCGCGAGTCCTTGGATGTGGGCCGCTTCGGTGCCTTTGTGGCCCAGTTCAAGGCCGATCGCACGCGCGGGGTTTAACGGCTGCCGGAGCAGCCACACCCACCGGAACCACAGCCACCGCCACCCGAAGCGGGCGGCGCCACAGGGGCGTCATCGGTGGCGTTGGCTTGCACCGTGAAGTCGATCACGATGTTGCCAGGTTCACGCGCCACATAGACCACACCAATCTGATTGCCATAACGCTGTGCCATTTGTTGAATCAAAGGCAGGGGATCGTGGTCATTCACAAAGCGCATGGTTTCACCGTCTTCCAGGGATTCCAGCGCGCCAAAAATGGCCGCATGGCGAAAGCGCTTGGCAACACCGCGCGCGTCAAAGGCGTGGGTAGGACGGGTCATCACAGGGGTCGAGCTCATTGCATTCCTTTACAGTGCCGCGCACCCGGTGTGCCGACAACGGCCAGAAATGTAAAACACAAGGCTTACACGCACCTTGACCCAGCACAAGGTTGGTTTAAAACGTTTCCCAGTCGTCATCCCCTCCAGCCGGTGTGGCTTTTGTGGAGGTTTTGACCACAGGCTTGGGAAGCGCTTTGGGAGCGGGAGCGGGAGCGGGAGCGGGAGCCGGGGCACGCACGCTGGCAGGGGCTTTAAGGGCTACGGGCTTGGCGGGTACACGCTGGGGAAGCGCAGCGCGCATGGACAGGGTGGGCGCGGGCGCAACACGGCGCCGCCCGCCATCGGCCACATTGAAGACCGCCACGGTGTGCACCAAATCGTCCGCCTGGGATTTGAGGCTGCTGGCCGCCGCCGCCATCTCTTCGACCAGCGCAGCGTTTTGCTGCGTGACCTGGTCCATCTGGGAGACGGCCTCCCCGACTTGCGAGACACCCAGGCTTTGCTCATTGCTGGCGGCGCTGATTTCGCCCATGATATCGGTCACCCGGCGGATTGAGGTGACCACCTCGGTCATGGTGGAGCCTGCCTGATCGACCAGGGTGGTGCCGTGTTCTACACGCTCGACACTGGCGTTGATCAGGGACTTGATTTCCCGGGCCGCTTCGGCCGAGCGCCCGGCCAAACTGCGCACTTCGCTGGCCACCACGGCAAAACCCCGCCCTTGTTCACCGGCGCGGGCCGCTTCCACTGCGGCGTTGAGCGCCAGGATATTGGTCTGGAACGCAATGCCATCGATGACGCTGATGATGTCGGAAATTTTGCGCGAAGAGGTGTTGATGTCGCGCATGGTTTCCACCACCTGCCCGACCACCGCGCCGCCTTTGACGGCCACGTCCGATGCACTCATGGCCAACTGGTTGGCTTGGCGCGCACTGTCGGCGTTTTGCTTGACGGTGGAGCCCAACTGCTCCATGGAAGCGGCTGTTTCTTCCAGCGCACTGGCCTGGCTTTCGGTGCGGGAGGACAAATCATGGTTGCCCTGCGCGATTTCGGCGCTGGCAATGGCCAGACTCTCGGAACCCTGGCGCACATTGCTGACCACCTGGGTCAGGCTTTCCTGCATCAGCTTGAGGTGGGCCATCAGGCTGTCCGTGTCACCCGGCTTCAGGTGAATCGGCAAACGCAGGTCCCCCGCCGCCACACTTCTGGCCACTTCGGTGGCTTGCGCAGGCTCTGCTCCAAGTTGGCGGCCGAGGCTGCGGATCAGGAAAAAATTGTAGGCACCCGACGCAACCATTCCAACCCAAAAGATCGCAACACACAGCAGAGAGATGGTGCTGTACATCGACTCCGCATCGGTAAAGGCTTTTTGCGCACCGTCCAACTGTGCCTGGATCAAGGCCTTGATGCCGCTGTGGACCGGGGCGTACAGCGGAGCGACCTTTTCGGTCGTCAAACGCTGGGCATCGGCCATGTCATTGGCGCGCAAGGCGGCCAAGGTCGGCAGGAGGCCTTCCTGCACAAATTTCCCGCGGTCGTTGCCAAAGGTTTTAGCCAGCGTCTGCACCTCGGGTGTGAGCTGGGTGGCCATGAAGGCGTCCCAGGATTTGGTGATGGCCGCTATATTGGACTCCACCTTGGCGGTGGTTGCCGCAATCACTTCCGGCGTGGGGGTCGCCAGCGCCGTGGCGATGGACAGGCGGTTTTCAAGAATCAGGGCCTCAATGTCCCCCATCTGCCCGACTGGCACCGTACGGTCCGCATAGACCGACTTGAGCGAGAGATTGGACGTCCCCATGCCGAACAGCCCCAGGCCCGCAATGAAGATAACCAGGGCGGACATCATGCCCCCCAAAACCAGCAAACGCGTTGAGATTTTCATGAGATTCGGTCTCTGCAAGGTTGAAGTCAGGCCCCAGTGTACAGGGGAGTACTAGTCCTGGGTGGTAAAAACTGTCATCACGCCGGTGAATCCATACAGGTGGTTGCGGGCAATTTCTCCCCCGGCAAAAAACCCCACCAAAGGCACATCACCCAGCGCCCGCCGCACGGCATGCATCTCGGCGCCGGGGCCGCCAAAATGTGCGCCGCCACGCCCGGAACAACTGATATAGACCGCACCCGCAATACGCCGCGCCGGGAGCGCAGCCACCTCGGCCGCACGGTCGGCCTGGGCCATGGCGACTTCCAGAGGCAACTCTTCGGGCTCCAGTTCTTCGCGTATTTCCGCACAGATGCGCATCAGGTCGGCCTTGGCCGTGTGCACATTGCGCTGGCAAAACGTCAGATGCATGCCCACCTCCACCTGGTCTGCCACCGCAACGCCACGCCGTCCGGGGTCCAGGCCAATGATGTGGCGCACCACGACATCGCTGCCAAAACTGCCCGTCTGGTGCAAGGTGGCGCCACCCAAATGGTCCTGGTGGCTGGGGTTCGCGGGTTTTTCCTGGGGCCGCACCAGACCCACCAGGGTGGCGCGCACCACGACCAGGGCTTCCTGGGGCTGGTCCAGCGTGATGGCCAGGTCGTTCAGCATCACGTCCAGCGCAGGCTCTCCGTCCAGCGCGATCACCACGTTGTGGTCGGCCTGGGTGACCACCCGCGCACGCGAAATGGGCTTGCAGCCCTGGGTCACGCGGGATACCAGGCCCACGCCCGGCCCGAAAGCCACGCCGCTGAGGCCTCCGCGAAACACGCCGCTGGCGTTGCCATGCCCGCTGATGTTGCCGTCGCCCGCCACTGCAAACTGCACACTGGCGCCACGGCTGCTGGACAGGCCGCCAAACAGGTAACCGGTCTGCGTGCGTGCCGCCATCTCGTCAATCAACTCCCCCAGCTCCAGGGTGCTCGCATCGGCATGCACCAAGGCGGTGTGCGCCTCAAAGCCCAACCCCAGCGGGGCCACGCCCGAAAACACCCGAAACTGGTCACTGGGCAACTCCAGCAGCATGACGGCCATGGCGGGCTCGTCAAAATACTCCACGTTGTTGCAGGCGATGCCGACCCCCACCGTGCCAGACCAGTCGGTCACCAGCGGAAGTTCCGCACCCAGGTGCTCCAAAATAGCCTGGGCATCGTCGGCATAGTGGTCCGTGATGTAGAGCAATGCCAAGGTGGGCGAGGAGGCGCAGGCGGGCAGCGCCATTTGTGCCCGCAGCTGCGCCAGCACCAATGCGGCGGCCATCTGCCACTGCGGATGGGTGGCGTGCGCGTAGGGGAAAGTTGCCATGTGCGTCGAGCGTATCGGTCAGGCTCAAAAAAACAGGACCCGAAACGCGTGGCTGGGCCGGGTTGCCAGTGCCTCGCGGGGGTAGGTTATTTGGTCCGGGGGGCAGTCTTTCTGGCCGACTTCGCCGCAGGCGCCGACGCGCCGGTACGCCGGGTGGCCGCGCCCACCACCTTTTTGCCCGACTTCATGGCCTCTTTGGCCATGCCGGTGGCCACGTTTTTGGTGATGTCGACCGCCGACTTGGCGGTGGCTTCCTTCACCGCACCGGCGGCGATTTGCTGGAACTGCTGGGTCAGGGAGCCCCACAACTGCAAGGGGTCGATCAGGCCGTTCATGCTCCCCGCCGCCTTGGCGGTCTTGCTGTCTTTGCTGCTGGGCTTGCCACTGCCGCTGGCCACGTCGGCAATGGTCTTGGCCGTGCTGGCGGCGCGTTCGCTGACCCGCTGCACACCCGAGTACACCGAATCGGCGGCTTTGAGCTTGAGCGCGTTGGCCACATCAGCAATATTGAAGTTCATACCCTTGAGTGTGTTCAGGGTCATTTTTTGCACTTCCAGCGCCTGGATGGTGGCACCCAGCGCCCGGGAATTCTGCTCCAGCCAGAAGTGCACGTTTTTGAGCTCTTCGATGCGCTTGTCCAACTCTTCCACATTCAGCGTGGGCGCCACCCAGTTGCCCAGGTTGGGCATTTGGGGAATGTTGGCGCCAGCGCCTTTCGCCAGGTTCTGCAAAAAATCAAAGCCAGGCACGAATTTTCCGAAACCTGCGGTGTCCGAATCGCTCATAAATCCTCCAAAAGGCTTGGGTGTCAAGCT
The DNA here is from genome assembly GCA_001770935.1 of Burkholderiales bacterium RIFCSPLOWO2_12_FULL_61_40. Lineage (GTDB taxonomy): Bacteria > Pseudomonadota > Gammaproteobacteria > Burkholderiales > Burkholderiaceae_C > Allorhodoferax. The sequence continues at coordinate 33,121 of MESI01000083.1, forward strand.
GGTGGCCGCAGCTTACCCCAATGCGCCGGGCTTGGCGACCACGATTTCTCCTGGCGGCACTCTAAAAACACCGGCGCCGGGATCAGGGAAGCCATTTCTTCAACATGCGGGCATCGGGCGGGCCGATGCTGCGTTGCACCGAACCGTTGCGCCCCAGCAGCACGATGTAGGGGGTGACGTTGGGCCACTTCGGGTCCACGCTTTGGCGGATGGCGGGCTCAAAACCGTCAAAGGCGTAAAACCGGGTGGCGCCCGCAAAATGGTGGGCATGGGCCAGGGCGCGCTCGCCCTGCACGTCCATCATCACGGCGGCCAGCTCCACTTTTTGGCGCGACGCGGCGATGAAGGTCTGCAGCTTGTGGAAGGCGTCCGGGCAGGTCGGGCAGTAGCTGGTGGTGAACACATAGGCCGCCGGGCGCGGGCTGCTTTTGAGCACTTGCCCCCAGGTGGACTCGTCAAAATCAGCGACGGATGCTACAGTATTAATAGCTGCTTGCGCACTATTGACGGGGGCTACCGGCGAATTTGACCATGCAAGCAGCGGCACAGCGGCGGCCGCCAGCAACACCCCGCGCCGCGTGCTGCGCGACCAGGCTGGCGGCGCAGGTGATAACTCAAAACGTGATTTCATGGACTTGCACCTCGCTGGAATTGCGCCACACCACCGCCATGCGCGGCCCCTGCTGCACCAGGCGCGGAAAATCGTTGTCGCCCTGCACCTGGCCCAGGGTCTGCACGCGAAAACTCTGGCCGCCGTCGGTGGACAGCCAGGCCTTGAGGGTGCTGATCCTGCCGTCGATGCTGCGCCAGACCACGGCCACACGCTGTTCGTAGGCCATCACGTCGGCATGCTCGGCGCGTTCGTCAGGCAGCAGGCGCACGGTGCCGGGCTGGGGGCTGCCGTCGGCCTGGAGCCGACCGTAACGCACACCCGCCACGGGGTCCTGGCCTTGCTGGCGAATGCCAAACCACACGGCGTGGAATCCGCCGTCTGCCGCGGCCGCCAGACCGGGCCCGTGGTGCGGACAGCCATCGACGCGCCAGTCGTCATAGGTGGCACGCACGGTGCTGCCCTCTGCCGCCGGGGTCAGTGTGGCCATGGCATGGTCGCGCACATTGGGCGCATAGACATGGCGCCACAGGGCGCGCACCACACCGTCCTGGCCCTGCACGACTGCAATGCGGCAGCATTCGCAGGAGTGGTCTGCGACCTTGATGTCCGGGCCAAAGGTGGCACCGCCATCGGTCGAAACGTTGCGGTAAATAGCGGCCCCGCGGTAGCTGGACTTGGCGCCCACCTTGGGCGCGGCTTCCAGGTCGCGCTTGTCGATCCAGACCGTGTGCAAAGTGCCCTGCGCATCAAACGCCAGCGACTCGAACCGGTGGGTCAAAATCTGGCGGTCCGTGTGCACCGTATAGGGCGCGGAAAAGGTCTTGCCGCCATCCACCGAGCGCAGCATGCGCACATACCCGGTATTGGGCTTGGCCAGCGGCTGGGTGTAGGCGATCAGCACCGTGGCATGGGGGCCAAACAGCAGCTTGGGGCGGTTTTCACCGTCGGCCGAGATCGCGTCGCCCGCCGTATCCAGCACCTGCGTGGCACTCCATTGCAAGGCGGCGGCCCCCTGAGGCTGAGGCGCACTTTGGACCAACAGCTGGCCTTCGGCGTTGAGCCCGACCATCCACAAGGCGCCGTCCGGCGCCAATGCAACGCCGGTGCCCAGCTGGGGCCGGGGTTTGCGCGCCCCCGTTTTGCTGGCACTGGCGGCAGCCGCTACGGCAGGCACAGCAGCCGTGGCCGCCGCATCGGCGGCTTGCGGGTGGCTGTGTTGCGCCCAACTGGTGGCGCAAAAGACCACGCTGGCCGCCAGTATGGCCAGCCGCCTGCAAACGGGGTACTTGAATCGTTGAAAAAGCATCTTGAATCTCGGTGATGGGAATGGATCAGTGGACCGGCTCGGTGATAAAGCCAATTTTGCGCAGACCCGCCTGCTGGGCGGCGGCCATGGCCAGGGCCACACGTTCATACCGCACGGCCTTGTCGCCACGGATATGCAACTCGGGCTGCGGCTGTTTCGCGGCGGCGGCCTGGAGCTGCGGCGCCAGATCGGATTCGGCCACCGGGGCCTCGTTCCAGTAGTACTGGCCTGCGGCGTCCACGCTCAGGCGGATGGTCTCGGGTTTGCTGTCTTGCGGCTGGTTGGTGGCGCGCGGCAGGTCAATGTTGACCGCGTGTTTCATCACCGGCACGGTGATGATGAAGATGATGAGCAGCACCAGCATCACGTCCACCAGGGGTGTCATATTGATTTCGTTCATCACCTCGTCGGCGTCGTCTTGGGTTCCGAAAGCCATGGCGTTCAGACCTTGTGCAAGGGCAGCACGGTAGCGCCTTTGAAAGCACTGGGCGCACCGACGCGCGCACCGGTCACGAACAGGGCGTGCAAATCGTGGGCAAAGCGGTTGAGTTGGGCCAAAACGCCCTTGTTGCCACGCACCAGCGCGTTGTAGCCCAGCACGGCGGGAATGGCGACCGCCAGGCCCAAGGCGGTCATGATGAGGGCCTCGCCGATGGGACCGGCCACCTTGTCGATGGTGGACTGGCCGGAGGCGCCGATCGACAGCAAGGCATGGTAGATGCCCCATACCGTGCCGAACAGGCCGACAAAGGGCGCGGTGGAGCCAACCGAGGCCAGCACCGCCAGGCCGGACTGCAGGTGGGCGGTGGCGTCGTCCACCGCGCTGCGCAGGCAGCGCGTGACCCAGTCGCTGCGGTCCAGCGAATCAATCAGTTGCCGATTGGCCTCGCCGGGCTGCAAGTGGGCGTCGGCCTCCTGGCCCTGCAGAGCAAGCTGGCGAAACGGGTTGCTGGGGTCGTCTCCCAGTGCCTGCAGGCCGGACTCGAAATCCCGTGCATGCCAGAAGCGCTCCAGGGCACGGGCCTGCGCAGACATCTGGCGCAGGCCCAGTGCCTTGACCAGGATGACGACCCAGGACGCCAGGGACATGCCCAATAGCAACAGTGCCACGGCGCGGGTGACCATATCGCCCTGGGTCCAAAGGGCCAAAAGACCGGATTGCTCGTTCATCGTTCATTACTCCAAAACAAAATTGATCGGTACGCTAGACCACATGGCCTCGGACACGCCCCCGCGTTTGCCGGGCACGTAGCGCCAACGTTGGGCGGTGGCCAATGCGGCTTGGTCCAGCCGGTCAAAGCCGCTGGACTGACGGATTTCGGCTTTTTGCGCCACCCCATCCACCCCAATGAACACGCGCACAATGACCCGCCCCTGCTCACCCAGCCGCTTGCTCATGGGGGGATAGACTGGTTTGGGGTTGTGCAGGTAGTCAGCATCGCTGGAAGGCAACTCGACCTTGGGCGCAGGGGGCGCCACGGGTGCAGGCGCGGGCGTTGCGGCTTGGGGCGCGTCCATGGGCGGTGCCGGGGTGGCATCCGCCATGGCCACCGGCATGGGGGCGGGCGGCAAGGAGGCCGCTTTGTGTGGCACGGCTGGCGCGGCCGCCACCTTCGGTTTGTGAGGGGGCGCCGACGGCGGTGCCTCCGCCTTGGGCCGTGGCAACGCGATGGCTTCGGCAATCACCTCTACTGGCGTCACCACCTCCACCATGCGCGCCAGCAGCCCACTTTGCAAGGCCCACAACGCCCCCCCATGCAGCAACAGCACGCCAGCGGCAATCGCCAGGGGACGGCGCCGCGAGCTTGCAAAAACCAGGGGTGTGCGCATGTTGCTGCCCATTATTTCAGGCTGTAGCGCAGTTCGGTCTGGAACGCGCGCTGCGGCAGGCTGTGCGCCTGCCAGGCCTGGCTGTTGGTCAGGTTGTCGATGCCGGCGCTCCAGGTCCAGTCCTTGGCAAAGTGCCAGGCCATATGCACGTCCACCTGGTTGACACGGGAAGCGCCGCCATACACATCCGAATAGGTGTCGGTGTTGAGCTGGGTGTTGAACATGGGCCCGGCCACGCGCCACGCGCCCGAGAACAGCCATTGCGCGTTGGGCCGGTAGCTGGTTTGCAAGGTGTAGCGCTGGGCCGGTAGGCGCAGCCAGCGTTTGCCCTCGGAGCTTGGCATCGCCGCATTCTCCATCACCCGTGCGTCCGCCCAGGTGGCGCTGCCACTGACGTTCAGCCCCGCAAGGAGGACATCGCGGCTTTGCCATGACAACTCCAGGCCCTGGGTGAGCACGCGGTCCACATTGCTGACGCGGGTGACGGAGGGGGTGACGGTGGCATCGGTCTGGCGGTAAATGCTGTCTTTCACGTCATCCCGGAACACACTCACACGCAGGGAGTGTTGGTCCAGGTACGACTCTGCCGACAACTCCACCGAGGTGGATTGCTCCGGGCGCAGGTTGGGGTCGCTCTGGGTCACGCTGGTGCCGGTCTTGGTGCCATTGAACAGCTCATCCACATTGGGGAAACGCACGCCCTTGCCCACACTGGCTTTGAGCAGCAAATCGTCCCGCGCAGTCCAAGCCAGGGAGGCCTTGGGGCTGCTGGCGACAAGCGTCCGGCTGGGGTAGCTCACCGGGGCCACGCCGGTAAAGAACTGGGACCCGTCGTAGGAGGTGAACTGCTCCTGGCGCAAGCCCAGCGTGAGCACCAGGTCGGGGGTCATTTGCCAAGCATCTTGCCCATACAAGGCCGTGATGCTGGTCTTTCCGTAGTAGTTCTGGTTCAGCGTGGTCTCGGAGGTACGCCAGTTGGTGGCGTTATTGACAACGTTGCTCAGGTGGTAGTCGTTGCGGTGCAGGCCAAACACCAGGGCATGTTTGGCATGGCCCCAGTCGCCCTGGCGGGGCGTGTAGGTGGTTTGTACCTCAAAGGTATTCCAGCCGGTGCCGTCGCGGTGCGTCGCCGTGCCTGCGCCCCCGAGGGCAGCGACCGGTTGTGCGGTATAGGCTTGCCGGTAGATGTCGCTCAAAATACGGTAATCGGTCACCACCACCGAGGCATTCCACCCGGTGGCATGTTTGGTTTTCCAGGTTACGCCCAGTTGGCGGTGGTCTTCATCCCGCTGGCTGGGCGCAAACGGGCTGGCCGCGGCGGCGCTGCCAGCCGCCAGGTTAAATCCGTTCACGCCATCGTTGACCGGACCGCTCCAGACGGTGTTGCCCGCCGCATCGCGCAGCCAGCTTTGGGTGCTGACGGTGCTTTTGTTGCGCCAGGTGGAAATGCGCCCCTCCACTTCCTGGCTTGCAGAAATGGCGTAGCCCAGGCGCAGGTTCACGGTGTCTTGCACCGTGTGGTCGATTCCCGTGGCGCCAAACAGGGCGCGGTCGGTGCCTTCCGAGTTGGTGTCGTACACAATGCCGCTGACGGCAGTGCCTGCTGGGGCGGTGAACGCCTTCGCCGCGTTGGCCGCGGTGCGCGTCAGGTTGGCAAACCCCATCGGGTGGCCGGTCACATCCTGGTGCTGCAGGCCCAGCGCGTACCACAGGCCGGAATCCAGTTTGGATGCAATGCGCCCGGAGGTCATGGAGCCCTGGTAGGTCTCGCTGGTGCTGTATTCCTTGAAGGGCTGGCTGTTGTACTTGATGCTGGCCGAGGCCTCCAGCCCCTGCGGCTTGCGTTCGGTGATGGCCACCGTGGTGCCCATGGAGTTGCCGGGATAGATCGCCGAGTACGGGCCGTAAAGCATGTCCACCCGTTCGATGGATTCGTTGTTGACCATGTTCCAGCGCGGTGCGTCAAAACGGCCCAAAAAGGTGGAGATCAGGTAGCCGTCCAGGTACACCAGGGCGCGGCCCGGCTCCAGCACACCAAAGCTGCGCCCACCCACATTGGCGTTGCGGTCGCCAAAGTAGCGTTTGCGCACCGTGGTGCTGGGCAGGTAGCGCAGGGCGTCCTCGGGGTTGAAGAGGTTTTGCTCTTCCAGATCCTTGGCCGTTTTGCTGGCCGTGCTGTTGGGCAGGTTGGGGTCGAGCTGCGCGCGGGTTTCCGTCACGCTGATGGTTTTGAGCTGGGCTTCGGTGGCAATGCCCTGGGCCAGGGTGAACGCGGGCACCAACGCCAAAGCGGCAGCCAGCGGGTGAAGGCAAACAAAGGCGCCTGCGGGAGAACTGTTTCTAGACACGGGATTTTCCAAAAAATACGAATCAAATCAGCCTCAAGCCCTTGTAAAACAAGCGTGAGGCGCTATCAAATCAGTAGCTTAGAAAAAAGAAGGAGGCCCGCGCGGCGGCGGCGCCAGTGTGGGGTGACCTGCGTAGAAAAAAGCCTGCCGGGCCATGGGCTCCCGGTGCCCATCCTGCACGAAGTAGAAGTAAGGCAACAAGTGGGATGGAGGAGCGGCACGGTCCGTGGAATGCAGGCAAAACTGGCAATGCACCAGCGACAGCGCCGACAGCGGCGCTTCAGGTGCATCTGGAGACCCATGACCGACCCCGGCACTGGTGCAGAGGTCCGTGTCCATGCTGAAACCGCTACGGGCCAGCACCAGCCCATGGGACACCATGGGCGCCAGGGCCGCGAACAGCGCGATAAGCACGGCGAACCACACCACAGCGGTGTGGCGCAGCAGGGCACGACGCGAATTCATGGCCATGGGTTCAATGCCTGCCGCAGTTACGGCTTGGCGTGCCCACCGTGCACCATACCGTGCGCGGCGTCGTGCAGGACCGGGGCAGCCATCAGCACGGGCACCTTCAGTTCCATCCTGCTCTCGACGCCTTTGGCATTTTTGAACACCAGCGTCATGGGAATAGTGCTGTCTTTCAGCAACGTCGCTTTCAGGTCCATCAGCATGACGTGGTAGCCGCCAGGCTTGAGTTCCACCGCCGTGCCAGCGGGCAGGTCCAGGCCGCCGGTCACCGCGCGCATTTTCATGACGTCACCGTCCATTTTCATTGCATGGACCTCGGCCACCGCCGCCGCCGGCGTGGAGATGCCCACCAGCTTGAGGCCCTCTTTGGCGCTGAGTTTCATGAATGCGCCGGTGGCTTTCTGGCTCGGCACGGTGGCGCGCACCCAGGCGTCTTTGACATCCACGGTTTGCGCCCACAGCGCAGTGGACAGGGAGGCGGCCAGCAGCGCGCCAGCAAAGTGAACAATTGGTTTCATAGGGAGTCCTTGGTCAACAGAGAATCAATAAGCGCAAGCGCCAACGGTGTGCGCAGCCTGCCCAGTTTCAGCATCAAAAGTGGATGTATGCCGCACAGATACTGCGCAAGCAGCTACCAAATCAGTAGCAAAAGTACGTCACCGCCATCTAAAGAGCCCCGCCATGGGGTCTTGAGCGGCCCAGCGTCCGCCCTCACAAATGGCTTTTAGAGCGCCACAGGGGGTCCGCGTGCCGGGAGCGGCGAAGCGGTGCGCCACGCAGTGTGCGCGGCCGGCTGGCCTTCAGGGGTATGGCACAACGCATGCACAGCGGCCACCACAACCACCGGTGCGGGTGGTGGGGCACTGAGCGCCAGGCACAGCACACAATCCAGGGTGTGGTGGGCAGGGGCCACGCTGCCCTCATCGCCACCGGCCAGCAGCTTGACGGCACCGGAAGCCGTGCACACCAGGGTGGAGGACTGGGGCTGCACCAGGGGCGCCGCCACCGCCACGCCCACCGCCAGCACAAACCACACCAGCACCCAATGGGCGAGGGTGCGGGCTTGGCGGAGGGCGTGCAGCGTCGGCATGGCGCAATTATCCTTCACAGCCCGTACACGCGCCGGTTTTCATGCGTCTGCGGATTGACCCAGATCAAAGACTGCCAAGGCCGGTTTGTCGATGATGAAGTTTCATCCACCCAACCTCGCGCAAGCCCGCACCACACCATGACCCCACTGGACACCACCGCATTCAAAGCGATATTGCTGCAACAGCGCGCATCCTTCCTGGCCCAACTGGCCTCCTTGCGCGGCGGCGTGATGGGTCGGGTGGAGGCCTCGGCCGACCACTTTGGCCAGCACGAAGATTCCACCGCGCAAACCGCCACCGAACGCGAACTCGAATTCGCGCTGGACGACCACGAAAGCAAAGAACTGGCGGCCGTGGACGCCGCCTTGCAGCGTATTGAGGACGGGACCTACGGCCAATGCACCGCCTGCGGTATCACCATTCCGCTGGCGCGATTGCAGGCTGCACCGGAGGCGGAACGCTGTATTGCCTGCCAGCAAAAGGCCGAAAAAGGCTGAGGTCAATACCCGGGGCGGTTGGCGGGGCTGTTATTCTCCCAGGGATGAACTACACCTTTGCTTCAGCCACCATCCTGCTGGTGCTGATCACCGACCCGATTGGCAACATCCCGATTTTTGCAGCCGCACTCAAGCATGTTGCGCCGGAGCGGCGCTCGCGCGTGATCCTGCGGGAAATCCTGATCGCCTTCGCCCTGCTGCTGTCCTTCATGTTTGTGGGCCAGCGCTTCCTGGAGGTGATGAACCTGAGCGAGCTGTCGCTGCAAATCGGCGGCGGCGTGATTTTGTTCCTGATCGCCCTGCGCATGGTGTTTCCGCCGCCGCACGGCTCCGAGCCCGAAGTGCTGACCGAGCCGCTGATCGTGCCGCTGGCGGTGCCCGCCGTGGCCGGGCCCTCGGCCCTGGCCACCGTGCTGCTGCTGGTGTCGCAACAGCCGGAGAAACGCATGGAATGGATCGCCGCCCTGTGCGTCACCATGCTGATCAGCGCCGTGGTGCTGGTGTCGGCCGAGCGGATTCAGCGCGTCATCGGCGACCGGCTGGTGACCGCCGTGGAGCGGCTCATGGGGCTGGTGCTGGTGTCCGTTTCCATTGAAATGATGCTCAGCGGCGCCAAGGTGTTTATCCTGCGCCTGATGAACGGCCAGGGACTCTAATTCCATTTCTAAATCATCCCTGTCGTTGTTGTCTCGCCTGGTCGTGCGTTCGCACTGCCTGCGGCCAGACGCCTAGACAGAAATGATTTGGAAACGGAATAAGACTGCGCCTTACGCCTGCTTGGCAGGCACCACTTCCTGCTCGATGGCGCCAAACAGGCTGTGGCCGTCCAGACCCTTCATCTCGATGCGGATGGTGTCGCCGAACTTCATGAATTCGGTGCTGGGCTGCCCGTTTTGCAGGATTTCCATGGCGCGCTTCTCGGCGATACAGCTGTAGCCCTTGGGCCAGTCGGTGCGGCCCTTCTTTTCCACACCCTGGTTGCTGACCGTGCCGGAGCCGATGATGGAGCCGGCACGCACATTGCGGGTTTTGCACAAATGGGCAATCAGTTGCCCAAAATGGAAGGTCATCTCCGGCCCGGCGTCGCACAGGCCCACCTTGCGGCCGTTCCAGGTGCTTTGCAGGGGCAAATGCACCCGCCCCTTGATCCAGGCCTCGCCCAGTTCATCGGGGGTGATGGCCACCGGGCTGAACGCGGTGGCCGGTTTGCTCTGCACAAAACCAAAGCCCTTGGCCAGCTCGGCGGGGATCAGGTTGCGCAGGCTGACATCGTTGACCAGCATCAGCAGGCGGATGCCGTCGAGCGCCCGGTCGCTGGCGCAGCCCATGGGGATATCGCCGGTGACCACGGCGATTTCGGCTTCAAAATCGATGCCGGCGTCTTCGCTGGCGCACACCATCGGGTCGCAGGGGCCACAGAAGTCGTCGCTGCCGCCCTGGTACATCAGCGGGTCGGTGTAAAAACTCTGCGGCACCTCGGCCTGGCGGGCCTTGCGCACCAGCTCCACATGGTTGAGGTAGGCCGAGCCATCGGCCCACTGGTAGGCCCGGGGCAAGGGCGCCATGCACTGCAGCGGATCAAACGCAAAGGCATGCCGCGCCCGCCCGGCGTTCAGGGCGTCATACAGGTCTTGCAACTGGGGCGAGAGGTAGTTCCAGTCGTCCAGCACCTGTTGCAGGCGGCTGGCGATATGGGAGGCGTAGTGGGCCTGGGTCAAATCGCGCGAGACCACCAGCAACTGGCCATCGCGCGATCCATCTTTGTACGTTGCAAATTTCATGGCGGAATTGTCGCTCTGAATTAAACTGGAAACGTTATAGCGTGCAGGACACTGCGCTAAACACACGCCCCACCCATGTTACCGACCCAAACTCCCCCTCACTTGCAGCCTGTGACCTGCCGCCCCCGACGACAATGGCCCCGGCTGGCGGCCCTGACTGCGGCTGTCTTGCTGGGGCATGGGCTGCTCCTGAGCAGCACTCCCCTCGCCCTCCCCTCCCACGCGGAGTCCGGCGCCCCAGTCGAGCGGCCATTTACGACCCGAACCATCGTCCTGGCAAGTCCCGTCCAGGCCGTTACCCCCCCACACCTGCCGTCCCGAAGGGTACCCCCTTCGCCCACACGCCAACCGGCCGTCGCTCCCGCGTCGCCTACGGCCCAGGTCAAGACCGAGCCTCTGGTACTTGCAAGCACCCCCGCCACAGAGGCCTTGCCAGAGGCAGCTCCCCCGGTGCCCGAGTCGCCACCTGCCGACACCCCGGTGGAGGTCGCATCCTTGGCCACACAAAATCCACCCGAAGCGGCGGTAACAGCGGCCACGGCTGAGGCAGACACGCCATCCGCCGAGCCCCCCGCTGCCTACCAGTACACCATTCCGGGCTCCGTTCGCATCAAGTACGACATCAAAGGGGAGATCAAGGGCATTCCCTATTTCGTGAACGGCGAACTCCTGTGGCTGCACGACGGAAAAACCTATGACGCACGCACCGAAATCAGCCACTTCTTGCTTGGTTCTCGGGTGCAGACCAGCAAAGGCGAGCTCACACTCCAGGGCCTGGAGCCCATTCGCTTTGGCGACAAGGTTCGCTCCGAAGTGGCCGCCCATTTTGAGCGCAGCAAGAACAAGGTCAGCTTCAGCGCCAACACCCCGGATGTCCCCCTGTTGCCGGGTACGCAAGACCAACTCAGTGTGTTTGTGCAGCTGGCATCCATGCTGGGCAGCGACCCGAACCTATTCACAGCGGGCTCCAGCGTGACCTTTCAAACGGTAGGCCCACGTTCAGCCGAAGTTTGGGTTTTCAAGGTAGGGACATGGGAACAACTGGCCCTACCAGGAGGTACATTGAGGGCACTCAAATTCACCAAAGATCCTCTTGGTGAAAACGACGCGCGGGCAGAGGTCTGGCTGGCCCCCGACCTGAATAATCTACCTGCTCGCATCCGACTGACCCAAGGCAACGGTGATTTTGTGGACCAGCAATGGCGCACCACGCAAAAACCCTGAATCCCATGTACCGGCGAGCCAGCAGCCTCCATACCAGCCCAAATACTGTTACCCTTGAATTACTCAGCGGACAACCCCACCTGCGCTGCATACTTTGACCCTTGACTGCCATGCACACGCTCTACGATTCGGAAACCTATTCTGTAACCCATATGTTGGCCAATGCTGAGGTCGACGGGTTGAGCCCGTCGGGTAACGCGTCCCACGGTGCGGCGGCCTTTGGGCCAGAAAAATCAGCACAGTACCCGCATGGGGTGCCGATACTGGCGCGCCACGGCTTTGAGATTGTGGACAAACGCTCCGGCAAAGAGGTGTATCTGGACGGATCCTGGGCCGAGCTGTTCCAACAGCACATCATGGCCTGGCAGGTGAACACCCCTACCCAGGAAGAAGTGGAAGACACGCTGGAGCGGTACGCTGAGCTGGCGCAGAATCCGGTGGTGGTGCATTGAGGTGAATGTCTGAGTTTGATTTTTTCCATTTCATGCCATGTAACAGACGACATCTATCAAACGTTAAAAAAGCGGACGATCACTCCCTCTCACTCTTTGCGGTAGCATTTTTACTACCATTATTGACAACTGTCAGCAAGACATTTTCCGTTTGCTGGCGAATCTTTGCCGCCGAAAATCTGCTTTGCACATAAGACAAACCTGCGGCACCCATGCGCGCAGCTCGCGCGTCATCATTCAGCAAATCAAGAACCTGTCCACTGAGCTGCTCATCATTATCAGGCTCGAAAATCATTCCTGCTGCCGCTTCATCCACAATCCGCTGCGCCTCCCCGCGAATTCCGCACAACACTACTTTACCGCAAGCCATGTAGTCAATCAGCTTGGTTGGAATGGCACCATCAAACAAAGGAATATCTCGCAATGTGACCAAGCATAGGTCGGCCGCATTAATAAACATACGCGCTTCATCCTTAGGGACTGGTGGAAGCACGAGAACATTCTTCAAGCCAAGTTCTGCCACTTGCTTTTCAGTGTCAACCCGCTTCATACCATCCCCGATCAAGACAAAAAGTATGTCTTGCTGAGTTTGTAGCCGTTGTGCGGTGCGGAGCGTGACAGGAAGGTTATTGGCTTCACCCAACGCGCCGAAGTACAAAACGATTTTCTTGTCTTGCCAACCATGCGCCTGACGGACAAACTCTGCCCCAAGAGCATCAGGGTAAAGCTTGTCAAAATCGACGCCACAGGTAACGAGCTCAACTTTACTTTTTGGCCAACCCCGCGCACAGATATCGTCACGAATCCCTTCGGTAAGTGCGACGATCTTCTTCGACTTGTTATAAAGAAGTCGCTCCATCCAGACCATGATGCCGATGAGTTGCTTGTTCTTAAGTATCCCCATCTGCACAGCTGATGCTGGCCACAGATCACGAACCTCAATCACAAAAGGGATTCTCCGCACCTTGCAAACGAGCCAAGCTGAAAACATCGGAAAAATCGGTGGCGATGATGCCAACACCACATCCGGCTTGTCAATGGTCAACAAACCAATCGGACAAGACAGAGAAAAGGAAATAAAGCTCAGCAAACGCCCAAGATAGCTGCGATGCAACTCGGAGTAGGTATAAGTCCGCACCACGTTCACTTTGCCGTCGCGCTCGCTTCTGACAATGCGCCGATACCAGGGCAGCATCGGCATGTTTCGTTGCATATAGCCAGTTTCACCGGACACCACAGTGACTTCGTGGCCGCGCTCAGCGAGGAATTGAGTCAACTCATAGACCAGCGAATGTCCAGGCGCGCCATGTCCCTGGTAGTACTGATACACAACCGCTACCTTCATCGCAATGCCTCGTAAATTTTCACCAGCTCTTTTTCTTCTTCTTCCCAGCAAATTTGTTCACGTACTGTTGCAAGGTTAGCCCGCCAAGATGCAAGGCGTTGTTCATCCCCAAAAAAATCATCAATCAATGACGCCAGTTTTTCAGGTGTACTCGTATCCCCCACTGAACCGATCTGTTGCCCTTCAACCATTTTCCGAATTTCAGGCAAATCACTGGCCAAAATCGGAAGGCCGGCAGCGATGAATTCAAACAGTTTGTTTGGCGTGCAATAGTGGTTATTTAAACATGTAGCTTGATAGGGGATCACCCCAGCATCCGCAGCCACAGTAAACGTCAGCAAATCCTTCTGCGGAACTGCTGGATGGAAATAAACTCTTTCTCTCAGTTCGACTGCCAGAGCCTTGTTCTGAAGACTGCGCAATAAAAGCCCATCTCCGAGAACCACAAGCACCACCGAGGGGTTTTGTACGTGGCGCATGGCATCTACCAACACCTCCAAGTTGCGCCCTGCTGAGAGACCACCTTGAAGCAACAATACTTTCTTGTCTGCGGACAAACCAAAGGCTTCGTGGAAGCGTCGAGAACGTGCCGGAATATTGAACGAACGTTCAGCGTTATAGATCACCTTGACCTCGCTTACGCCATACCGTCGTTCCAACTCCGTCGCAATCGACTGATTGACGGTAATAACCACGTCGCAAGCCCCGATGTACTTGGCCTCAATCTCTGCCCAGCGACGCTTCTCGCGATCAGCAAATTCTTGCTCACTGTAAAGTTCGTGACTGTCATAAACCAGCCGCGCACCGCATATGTCCGCCACCTGCTTGGCAACTGGCAACATCGGCAGATCGTTTGCAACAAAAACTGCAGGCGAGTATCGAGATGCCGTGCTGTAAAAGAGCTTGGAATAAAACGACTCCTGATCCACCAAATGGCGCCAGGCTAGGCGCTTCATCCAGCGCATCAGGCGGCCATTCATAGGCAGGCGCCCCCGCACCCACCGGTAGGTATACAGAACCAGATTTTCCCGTTTGGCTTGGCCGGACTCTGAGCCAATTCTCACAACGCGCCGATCATCCTCTCCCTTGGTATCGAGGGGCATTGCAATAATCGTCACTTCCCAGCCTGCAGCCTCTAGGCTATCGGCTTCCAACAAGATTCTGCGGTCAATCTGCCGATCAGGCGTCAGCATCACCACTAGTCGATTTTCACGCAATGCGACCTCATGCATTAGGTTTCATGTCCCCGTCGATGTAAATGCGGTGCCATAGCTCCAAGCACAATAATCCCCAGACAACACGGCCAAATTCGCGCTCATTATCCAGCGCTTTTTCCATCGCTGCAAAGTTATAGAGGCCACGCTGTCGAACCCGGTCTGAAAGCAAAGTATCCCGAACGAAATCCTTGGCTACACCTTTTGTCCACTGCGTCAAAGGCGTCGGAAAACCCATCTTGTCTTTACGTTCAAATATTTGAGCGGGCACGGTATTGCGCACTGACTCCTTGAACAGATGTTTCATTCGGCCACCAGAAAACTTGATGTTGGGTGGAATGCGCGCCATGAATTCCACGATGCGATGATCCAGCAACGGTACTCGCGATTCGATGGATGCCGCCATGCTGGTCCGGTCTTCCACATGCAACAGCGCAGGCAATGAGCCCTTCAAATCAAAGTAGGTCATCCGGTTGATCATCGAGTGAAGCCCATCGCGATTGAATATTTGCTGAAATGACTCAAACGGCGAATACCTACCTTCGAATACGCCCGGATTGAACAAGTTTGACATACCTTCACTTCGATCGATGAGTTTGAAATAGCGCCGATCTGGTGAATCAAACAAACCATCCTTCCAAAGCCCCTGCATCATTGGCTTGTAAGTCTGTAACAAAGGCAAATTGGGGACTATCGACTCAAGCGTTACAGCATAGGGGTTTTGGTTCGCTGTCTCATAAATCGCACCTGACAAACACTTCTCAAGATAAGCCACCAAATAGCGCGCATAGCCGATGAACAGTTCGTCGCCGCCTTGTCCACCCAAAACCACTTTTACATGCTGCGCCGCCAGCTTGGACACGTAATATTGTGGAATCACGCCAGGGCCGGCAAGGGGTTCGTCCATGTAATACATCAGACGCGGCAACAACTCCGGCAACTCAGAGCCCTGGATGTAGATTTCCTTGTAGTCGGTCCCGGCAAAAGCGGCAACCGTTTTGGCGTAACCGGTTTCATCAAACTGAGGTCCGTCCGGAAATGCTCCGGTAAAGGTTTTGATGCATTCGCCTTTGAGTAGATCAGCCGCCAGACAAACTACCGCACTTGAATCCAGCCCGCCTGACAAATGCGCACCCAGCGGAACATCCGAGCGTAGGTGCATGCGTGTGGCATCTTCTATCAATCCTGCCAAATGGTCGATAAACCATGCCTCATTATGCCTATCGTCAATGTCGTAATTTACATCCCAATATTGACGTAGTTTTAGAACAGACTTACCGTCACTCAATTGCACAACCATGCAATGCCCTGGCTCCAGTTTTTGAATACCTTTGAACAGGGTTTTTTCATTCAAACAAAACTGGAAGGTTAGATAGTCCTGTAGGCCTGAGCTACTGGATTCAGCCTTGACTAACCCCGAAGCCAAAATCGCCTTGATTTCCGAGCCAAACACAAGCGATACACCATCAAAATGGTAGTAAAAAGGCTTAATGCCGACCCGGTCACGCGCGCAAAACAGCCGGTTATGCGCCCTGTCCCAAATCGCAAAGGCAAACATGCCAATGAACCGATCAACGCACGCCTCACCCCATTCGCGATAGGCATACAACAACACCTCGGTATCGGAATACGAGTGAATCGGATGTCCCTTGGCGATCAATTCACGGCGCAGTTCCAAGTAGTTGTAGATTGCACCATTGAAGGCAACCGTTAACTGCCCATCAACGGTCGTCATCGGTTGCTTGCCGTGCTCCGGGTCAATGATCGCCAAACGGCGGTGCCCCAGTACGACACGCTGCTCGGGATCGAGAAATACCCCTTCGCCATCCGGCCCACGGTGACTGATGCTGTCCAGCATGGGGCGTATCCGGCCTGTAAGTTCATCTGCAGAAAACCTTTGGCCGATCAGTCCAGTAAAACCGCACATATTCTATTTTTCGCCTTCTTTGATGCAATTCGGAGCATGACAACGTTACGTGAGCAGAGATCCGTAGATGGCAAGCAGCTTAACCTCTTCCACGCACCAATTCAATTCCTGCTTGGCTACAAGTGCACCTTGGCGCAAACGTGTCAACAACTCGTCATCGTTCATCACCCTGTTAATTTCCATTGCAATCTTTGCCGGATCACTCAGGTCAGCAGCAAGACCGTTTCCATATCGAGTAATGATTTCGCCTAGGAACGGAAGGTCATTACAAATGAACGGAATCTCTGCAATAGCGAATTCAAAAAGTTTGTTGGGGCTGCAGAAATGGTTATTTTCGTCCACTCCAAAATATGGAATAACCCCAATATCTGCGTCACAGGTTATTGGATGCAACCTATCAGAATCGACACCTCCGAAAAAATGCACTCTATTTTCAAGACCATTTTCCTCAACGATTTTTAGCAGTACTTCTTCATATGCACCGTAACCCACAATGACCAAGACAGTTCCTTCATCAAAGTGGCGTGCTGCCAATACCAACTTATCAATGCCGCGATTGTCCGATATCCAGCCTTGATACAAAACAATTCGCATTGAAGGCGTCAAATTAAACCGCTCCCGAAGTGGAGTTACATGAAGTCGCGGAAGAAGTGGGGCGGCATTTAGAATCACATCAGGAACTTTGATGTTATATTGTTTCGCCATTAGTTTCGCAATGTAAGGATTCACCGTAAGAACTCGGTCTGCATAACGAATCCACTTGCGTTCCCGGCGCATATAGCGCCGCTGGGTTGCAATTGGCAACTGCGTTTGAGCGTAATAAAGCTCATGTGCGTCGTACACCAAGGGAACTTTACGAAAACGAGCTAACTCTACACCGGCCCGTAGCATAGGGTAGTCATGCACATGGATAACGTCCACTTGGTATTCTAGAAGACGGTCAAATACAAACTTGTCAAAGCTGGAGAAATCGAGCCTAGCGGCCGCGTAGCGAAAAGCCCGCCAAGCCAAGCTGTTCAGCCGTGTGCCAGACTTTAGGCGCATTCGCCGCGCCCAAGGTGCAAAACGCGAATCACCCCAATCATAGACAAATCGCTCTATCCGCACGCCATCGGTGACGTAGGACTCGCGGGCGGCACACTCAAAACCTGCAAGTAAGGTGACCTCGTGACCGTGGCTTACCAGCGATTTCGCTTCCTGCAGTATCCGCCTATCAATCATCAGATGATCTGCGGTAGCCATCAAAATTTTCATTAGGGAAGCAACCTATTTATATAAGGAACCTCAAGTTCGACAGTTTGCGCATGTAAGTCATTGATTTTATTGAAAATGCAAAAAAAAGTGGCGCTTGTAGTGCCACGTTTTTCTTCTTTTAAATCAATGGGTTGCGAACAACTGTCGAACTTGGGCGTGAGATCCCAATAATCAGCAACTATGTAACTAAACTTATCCACAACAGCAATAGAAACCGGCATTGGTTTACCATCCGGCAAAGTTAAATTTCTAATCAAATCAGCATTAGCCCACGTTTTTGCACCAATCAAAATTAGACTGGCCACAATCAACCATCGCAGCTGTAAACACATCTTATTCAATCCTCTCTTTAAGCATATCTGCATAGACAGCCGTCAGCATTTTGACCACAGCATCACTCGAATAACGCAGAACTGCCACCTTGCGTATCAGTCTTGGATCGAATTCTTCCCTGCGGGATGCCATGTTGAGCATTCCTTTTGCCATGGCCTCTGCCGATTTATCCACGACCAAACCAAGACTAGGGTGGGTAACAACGTCCATTGGACCACCACAATTCGAGGTTAGGACGGGGCGTCCGCAGCTCATGGCCTCAATAGCCACGACACCAAATGTTTCACTTTCACTTGAAATCACCAGAAAATCACAGTCGCGGTAATGCTTAACCAAAGCACGGCGACCCGCCAAGCCAGAAAATTCGACGTTGTTTTCAAGGCCAAGGGTCAAAACAATCTGCCGTAGATCTGTCTCAAGCTCTCCTGACCCCACCAATCTCAGACAAAGCCTCGGCTCAGTCTGAACGGCCATTGCTAATGCTCTCAGGAGCACGTCGACACGTTTAACTGGTACGAAGTGACCGACCCATAAGGCACGGATTCGTGCATCGCGTGCGCGAGGCTCAGCAACAAACACTTCTGTATCAACCACATTCGGCAGCACCCTTGATCGGTCGTAGTGCTTCATCGCAACTTGGTCATTGATATCAGCCAAAAGAGCCCGACTCACTGCAATTAAACAGTCAGCAGCATTAATCGCCGCCTCAGTCTGCCGCCTCAAATAGGGTGTGCGAGTCAAGGTTTTGAAGGGGCCAGTGTGCTCCGTGATAACCAATGGCACGCCATATTTTGCCGCAACCTTCGCGCCGGCACTGCCGTCAGTGTACGACGTATGTGCATGTACTAACTGAAAATCGAAACATTTATCAAGATTAGAAAGCTGCCGAGTAACACCAAGGGTATAAGTGAATGAATGAGTCTGAAAGGGCAGGAAGCGGCTGCTCACAATGTACGGAAACCGTATTACCGGCACACCTTCAAATACATCCCACTCCTTGATTTCAAGGCTAAAAAAACATCGTATAGCCTTAACGATGGCTACCGGATTCATACTATTTATCCAAAAAGGTTCACCGCTGAGTACCCGAGCATCAATGCCACTAGCACGCAAAGCTTTGACCTGTTCATGCACGAAGATGCCGCCAGCTGGGTGGTAATCTCTTGGATACATATGCGATAACACGAGAACAGCCTTTGGCATCAACTGAGCTGCGTTAGTCGCAGGTGATGTGCCTGTGCTGACCTCGATTGCATTTCGATTCAATTCAACCTCGCGGACAGGCGCTGCAACAGTACTTGATTTTCCTGTCGTAACAACAGGTTTTCACCGTTCAACAATTCACGCTGAGCCTCGATACGATTTGCTAGTTCATTAGCGTGGTTTGCCGCCTTCTGAACGTTTGCTATAGCAATATCGCGTGCTTGAAGTTGTCGCTCAAGCTGCTCTCGCTTCGCTTCAAGAGCATTTGAAAGCTCATGCGCATCAGTCAGCCGCTCCGACAGGGAGTGTGTGGAAGGTTCTTCACCGAAGCAGATAGCCACGATCTCGTCTCTGGTGTAACCTTCGCCATAGTCAACATAAAAGACAAGGTCAGGTGAGGCGCCCATAATTCGGACGAGGCAACCGTGGGGGCCAAACGGCACCCGCGGAAGATCAAATGCATTTATTCCAACTGGCTTGCTCATGCTGTAACGTTGGCGGACGAAATCGTAAATTTCGATTGTCTCAAACGATCCCTGCCCCATCCGTACGCGCACAGGACTTCGTTGGAAAGCCAGAATCAGAGCGTCCTCTTTTGAGTCAATTCTCAATGGGCACTCTGGATAGGTGATCGGATTCGGGACGCACTTGATAGACCCAACATCGATCAAACCGGGCAAATGGATTGCGCGATTGATGGCAGGGGGTGCAACTGCGGAGTGGCTACCTCGCTCGAACAATACGAGCACCTCGCTACGGAGTGGCATAGGCAGCACGCCCCCTGCGGACAACATGGCCTGCAACGCATCAAAGCGCCTTGAAACCAAAAGTGCATCCGCAGATTGCGAGACTGGGCCCCGACGCGTACCGCATTCGGGACAAACTGCATCCTCGAAAGGATAGTCCAGTCCAGTGACCAACCGACGGGCATCCACTAGGGAATGGTCGCGATATATCCATCGTTCGCCCGATAGCTGAATGGCACGCACACCGAACTCTGGCCCTAGCAGATTCGACATGTCTTCTATCGAATAGGTTCGCTGATGAAGATGTGCGTGGTAATGATGGCTACACGCGTGGCAAGTAACCTCTGCTGCACGAAGCAATTCCTCGTGTGGAACGGCAACCAGCACGTAACGACGAGCAACCCGCGCAAGCTCTGCAAGAGCCTTATCATAGATGCTGTCTGGCAAGTGCTCAATGACATCGCTAGCAAGAACCAAGTCAAACGAATGATCCGCCAGTGGGATTGCTGCCAAGTCCACCACCAAAGTAGGTGCCAAAACATGCTGCAAAGCCGCCGCGCTCAGATCGCATCCGAGTACATTCCAACGATCCACCAATCGGTTGGTAATGACTCCATTCCCACAACCGGCATCAAGAATAGTTCTCACGTCCTCTGGAATGAGCGCAATCAAATCACTAGCTACAGCTACCTGTTCTTTGACCGGGGACTTCCAAAGATCGCCTTGAGAGAAGTAACGCAAATCGGCGCGTTCGCTCATTTTTCGTTACTCCGCCCCGTCCACGCGACCGGATGAACGACCAGACCGCGATCCATCTTGATGTCAACCGGAGAAATGACCTTGATTCTGTACTGGCGGTCTTGGACATCAAGTGGTTTTTCGCCAGCCACTTGCCCTTCGGTAAAGCCATCAAAGATTCCAACCGAAACAATGTAATCGCCCTTACCGATAATCAAGGGTGAAAAATTTGCCTCAACCATTCCGGACCTGCAGTTATCCGTCGCGAAAAAGAATGGTGAAACAACCTGAGTGACGCATCGGCCATCCATACCATAAAAGCAGACGACGAATGCCATGCTGGCTATATTGCTCTTAGCTGTCCAGTGGATTTGCACTGTCAGCGTTTCGTTGAAGGCGAATACCCGGCGTGACTCACCAGCAACGTTGACGAAGTCCACCGAATCAATCCAGGCGGTACCTACGCCATAAACGAAATCAGATCGCGAAATCGTAGACTCCGAGGTGCTTGGATGTGCCTCACTGCCAAGGGGCTCGAACGAAAAAGTCTGGGACAATGGTCCACTCACCGAACTCGTAGGTGAATGAAGCTTGCCGAGCGTAAGGTATTCCACACCATCAAATACCTGACAGAGAAGTTCATCCGCACCAGAGCATCCACCGTGCATGACACGCACGGAAAATTCTTCAACCAGCCCCAAGCCGAGCGGCACGCGAATGCTCACAGGCGCATGCCGGTATTGACCGTTGCAGTCGACAAACTGGCGGCAATTGCGCCCATCCTCGTCTGACTGCGGTGGCCCCCAGTCCATGTAACCCTTTGCCGTCAGGAGATGCACCCGCTGGCTTCTGTCGTCGTCAGCAGAAGCCCCTATCGTGACTTTCTCAATCACTTCGCCGCCTCGCTCCAACGCTATTTCGTAGAAACGAACTGGGTGGTTAGGCGGACCTCCGTTCGCAGCAATGAAACGCACGATAAATACGCGCTCAGTCTCATTGTCGGTCAGCATCTCACTGACATCACCCCTACTTAGCTTTAGGTTGATTGCACGAAGCCTGAGCTCTTCCTGTTTACGAATTGAAGCGGCATAAGACCGTCCAATCTCAATCGGATCACCATCGGCAACGATCCGCCCGCGCTCAATCCATACCGCACGGTCGCAGATCATCTGAACCGCAGACATGTCATGAGATACGAACAACACCGTTGTGCCCTCCGCTGTTAAGGCGCGCATTCGCTTCGCAGATTTGCCTGCAAAATAAGCATCGCCAGCACCAAGAATTTCGTCAATAATCAAAATCTCTGGACGAATCGCCGTTGCAGCTGCAAACGCAAGCCGTGCATACATTCCAGCGGAGTACGTTTTGATTGGTTTATCAATGAAGTCTTCCAGCTCGGAAAACTCAAGTGCATCATCCAACAACGTGAGCGCCTTGCGTCCTGTGACGCCTTGATAAGCAAACGATGACATTACGTTTTCCCTGCCGGTGAATTCAGGGTGGAATCCAGTACCCAGTTCCATTAGCGCCTGAACTTTGCCCCGCACAGCAATTTTGCCTTCGGTGGGTTGCAATAAATCAGCGATCAGTTTTAACAAGGTACTTTTGCCCGCACCGTTCCGACCAATTAGACCCAGTCGCTCACCAGGATTTATTTCAAGTGAAATATCGCGCAACGGCCAGAATTCATCGTAGCTGGATGAATGCACCGGCAAACCCAGCGCCTCCATCATTCGTAAACGGGGCGAACGGAAAAGACGATACATCTTGGACACTCCGTCCAAGGAAATAATCGGATCAGACATAATCTGCAAACAAAGGCTTTAACCGTGTAAAGACAAATCCACCGACCAGCAGCATGCCTACGCTTATTAATGTGAAATCACCCAGTAATTCAAGATTTACTACACCAAGAAACAAAGCATCCCGGTAAATCATGATTAAATAGTAAAGCGGATTTGGATACATGAATGGCAAAAGTTCGGGCGGAATCATGTCATGTGTGTACGCGATAGGTGACACTAGCATTAGGAAGAGAATAAGAATGGCCACCATCTGCCCTAAGTCTTGAATAAAGACATTTACCGCCGAAAACAACCAAATCACCCCAATGGTGAACAAAAGCTGCAACACCAAAATGAACGGTATGAGCAATTGCGTTGAATGGGCCATACCCTGCGTCCAAAGGACGATCAACAACAAAAACAGGCCAACGATCATCGTTACGCTGCTGGCCAGCACTGCTTTCACAGGAATTAGTTCAATGGGAAACAGTGTGTTTTTTACAAGCCCCTTGTTCGATAGAACCGCGCTCACGCCGGTGCCCAAAGCCTCCGAAAAACCTAAAAAAGGTACTAGTCCACAAAAAATGAGAAGGACGTAATCTGTAGTGCCATAAGATGCGACACGAATACGAAAAATCATTGTGTAGACGACAGCATAAAGCCCCAAAAAAAGAATGGGGTAAAGAACCGTCCAAACTAAACCAAATACTGTACCTTTGAAGCGACTTCGTATGTCGGAAAGAGTCGTAGCCCAGAGAATGTGGCGATGCAACCAAAGAATGTATAGCGCTCTCATGCGGATTGCCCAAAGATAGAAGCTATAACCAAAGATGAAGCAATGCCCGTACCGTATACATTAGGTTTTGTAACTAAAGGAGCCGCGTTTAGGCAGCCTTCAACGATACGTCTTGAATTAGCGCCTGCCAATTGATTCCATCCCAAATCAACCGTTTCGACCCACTCGGTCTCATCGCGCATGGTGATGCAGGGTACGCCGTAAAAGAAGGCTTCTTTTTGAACGCCGCCTGAATCAGTCAGGATGACGCGGGATGCCTGCTCCAAAGCCACCATGTCCAGAAAAGGCAGGGGGTCGGTGACGGTCAGCTGGGCCAGCAGGGGAACCAAGCCGTAGTCGCCAATGAGCTTGCGGGTACGGGGATGCAGAGGCAACACAACCGGCAACTGGGTAGCGATTTCGGCCAGGGCGGAAAGAATTGAGCTGAGCCGCTGGGGATCGTCGGTATTTTCTGCGCGATGGCAGGTGGCCAGTGCAAATGCACCAGGTGTTAAGCCCAAAGTTTGCAGGATCGTGCTGTTTTGTCGGGCACGGTCACGGTAAAACAGGGCTACGTCGTACATCACGTCACCGACGTTGTGGACTCCCCGCCTGACCCCTTCGGTCTTCAAGTTGTTAACGGCTGTTTCGGTGGGGCAAAACAGCAGCGACGAGACGCGGTCTGCCAGTATGCGGTTCACCTCTTCCGGCATGCGCATATTGAAGGAGCGCAAACCGGCTTCAATGTGCGCAACCGGGATGTGCAGTTTGGCCGCCGCCAAAGCGCCAGCCAAGGTCGAATTGGTGTCGCCGTAGATTAGCAACCAATCAGGCTTTTCTTGCAGCAGAACATTTTCTACTGCCTCCAGCATGCGCCCCGTCATGGCACCATGCTGGCCGCCTGAAATTTCCAGGTTGTGCTTGGGGTGGGGAATGTCGAGCTCTTCGAAGAAGACCTTGGACATGTTGTCGTCGTAGTGCTGGCCTGTGTGAACCAGTACCTCTTCGATTTGCCCAGCGTAATCATTACGGATGACCCGAGACACTGCGGCGGCCTTGATAAACTGGGGGCGAGCCCCAACGACGGTGACGATCTTCAAGCTACCGCCTCCGCAACAGCATTAATAATGCGTTCTTGAGTAGCAAGTTCAATGTACGGATGCATGGGCAAACTGAACACCCTGGCGGCAACGGCCTCTGCGTTTTTCAAGCTACCGGAAATACGACACAAATCTCGGTAAGCGGGTTGCTGATGCAGTGGCACTGGGTAGTGAACGGCCGTTGGAACGCCAGCATTCTTGAGCCGCTCCAGGACGACCTCGCGGTTTTCAACCTGAACGGTGAACTGCCCCCAAACGCAGCTTCTATCTGCGCGAACGGTCAGTTGCTGGACCGACAGAAGGTTATTCAGAAGTTCTAAATATCGCTCACCCGCTTGGAGACGTTGCTCGATTTCCCAATCGAAATGATCGAGTTTCGCAAGAACGACGGCGCACTGCAACGTGTCCATGCGTCCGCCCACACCAATCCGGGTGTGGTAGTAGCGGCGCTCCTGGCCGTGGACGCGAACTTCGCGCATGGCTTTGGCTAGGGCATCGTCGTTGGTGAAGATGGCGCCACCATCCCCATAGCAACCGAGCGGCTTGCTGGGGAAGAAACTGGTGCAGCCGATGGTTGACAAATTGCAGGTCTTGCGGCCTTTGTAAGTCGCACCAAAACTCTGAGCGGCATCTTCAATCACAGGAATACCGCCTTGCCGCGCGGCAATGGTATTGATTTCATCCATGTCCGCAACCTGCCCGTATAGCGAAACCGGCATGATGGCTTTGGTCTTGGCGGTAATCGCTGCTTCAACCAACGCTGGATTGATGTTGCAGGTGTCGGGTTGAACGTCGACGAACACCGGGACCGCTCCGATCAACGCAATCACTTCTGCGGTCGCGACAAAAGTGAATGGCGTGGTGATCACTTCATCGCCCGGCTTGATGCCAAGAGCCATGAGCGAAATCAACAGCGCCTCAGTACCGGATGCCACCGTGATGCAATGCTTCGCGTCGGTATAGGCCTCGAGCCGTTCTTCCAACTCCCGAACTTCGGGGCCCATGATGTATTGACCGTGGTCAAGAACACGCTGTATGCGCGCATCGATTGCTGGTTTCAGGTCAGCGTATTGAGCCTTGAGATCAATGAATTCTATTTTTTTTCTCATAGCAGAGTGCAGGTGGATTCTTCAATACGGTAAGTTGATCCGCAGTTGCAAAGCACGTTTCCCATCCCCTTTAGCTGGACGCCGCAGCTGCACATCCAGCCCCGACGCTTAGCAGGCACACCCAGCATCAGCGCATAAGCCGGTACGTCACGATTTACAACAGTTCCGGCGCCAACAAAGGCGTGCTCTCCAATAGTGGTGCCGCATACGATAGTGCAGTTGGCACCCAGGGTGGCACCGCGGCGCACCAGGGTCTGGCGGTATTCGTTTTTACGGGTGATGGCAGAGCGCGGGTTGTAAACATTGGTAAAAACCATGCTGGGGCCGCAAAATACGTCATCTTCAAGCCGCACCGCGTCGTAGACCGACACGTTGTTCTGAATCTTGACGTTATTGCCGATTACGACGTCATTGCCGACGTAGACGTTTTGACCAAGGGAGCAGCCGTCCCCGATTTGCGCGCCCGGTGAAACATGCACCCAATGCCAAACACGGGAACCAGCACCGATTTGTGCACCAGGGTCAACAATCGCAGTGGGATGGATGGTCACTGTCATATCAGTAGTCCAGCGGTAGCGCAATGCGCTTACCATCTCTGGCCGACAAATAGGCTGCGACAAGAGTTTCCAGCGACCTCAGGCCTTCACGACCGTCCGTTTCAGGTGCAGCTTCACCGCGCAGAACTTTGATGACGTTATCGAAATACATAGGATGGCCAAAACCATAAACGGAGGTTGTTTCGTAGCTGGCCTGCTTTACTCTTTCATCGTCAACATGCGGTTCAGAGAACTCCCAATGCTGAATTTCGTTCACAGCCATGCCACCAACTCGCACCGTTCCCTTTTCTCCCAGAATGGTGATACTTCCCTCCAGATTTTTAGGATAGGTCAACATAGTCACATTCATGGAACCCAATGCGCCTGAACGCCACTTGACACTGATGACGCCCGTATCTTCAACCTCTATGTTGCGAGCAAGCGTAGCCGTATAGGCCTGAATGCTTTCAATAGGGCCAATCAACCAGTCAAGTAAGTCGACATAGTGACTCGCCTGATTCATAAACGCACCTCCGTCAAACTCCCAGGTGCCACGCCATGCTGCACTGTCGTAATACTCTTGGGGCCGTGTCCAGAACACGTTGAGGTTAACCATGTAAATTCGCCCAAACCGACCTTGCTCAACCGCTCGCTTGAGCAACTGCAGAGTGGCGTTGCGGCGATTTTGTTTGACTACAAAAAGTCGCACATTGGCGTCATCACACGCTCTGACCATTCGCAAGCCGTCATGCCAGCGAGTTGCCATTGGCTTCTCGGTCATGACATGACGCCCCGATGCCGCAACATCAATTGCTTGTTCTGGATGCAAGCCACTGGGGGTGGTCAGAATGACAATATCGGCGCAGGTGTCTGCGAGCAGACTGCTCAGGCTAGAAAACGGCTTTGCACCCGTCAACTTGGCCGCCGCCTCAAGCGCCTTAGGATCAACATCGCACACACTGACCAACTCAGCACGATCAGCATGCTGCTTTAAAGCCGCAAAGTGATTTTGAGCAATACGGCCACACCCAACAAGGGCAAAACGAATTTTTCGATCCGTAATTGGAGCGGGAAAGTGGCGCATGTTCAGGCCTTTACGATATGGTCAGCGGAGGTAAGATAGCGGCCACGAGAGTCAACGATCAGCTTCGCACGCTCTTTAATGAGATCGTAGTCGAATTTGTCATGGTCAGTTGCCAGAAGCACACAGTCGTATGTGGATATAGTTTCACGGGATAGCGGAACACTAGACAACTCAAAATGGTGTTCGCGCATCTTTGGAAAGGTGGGGATATGCGGATCACTGTAAGCGACCTCAGCTCCTAAATCACGGAGCTTTTCCATCAGCACAACCGAGGGAGATTCGCGCATGTCGTCTACATTTTTCTTATACGCGATGCCCAACACCAAAATTCGACTGCCATTGATTGCTTTCTTTGCCGAATTCAAAGCAGATGCAACTTTTGTAATCACATAGTTTGGCATTGATGAATTGACCTCCCCAGCCAACTCAATGAAACGGGTATGCACGCCGTATTCACGCGCCTTCCATGTCAGATAAAAGGGGTCAATTGGAATACAGTGTCCGCCCAAACCAGGTCCTGGGTAATAAGGAACAAAACCAAATGGCTTGGTTGCTGCCGCACGGATAACTTCATGGATATCGATGTCCATCTTGT
Source organism: Burkholderiales bacterium RIFCSPLOWO2_12_FULL_61_40 (assembly GCA_001770935.1). Classification (GTDB taxonomy): domain Bacteria; phylum Pseudomonadota; class Gammaproteobacteria; order Burkholderiales; family Burkholderiaceae_C; genus Allorhodoferax. Next base: position 60,474 of record MESI01000083.1, read on the forward strand.
CCGCTATGATCTTCATTTCGTTGACCAAGCCTATATTCACGGCGCGATGAATGTTTTCAAGCAACTTTGTCAATTCAGCAGCTCGAGTGGAACTCACAGAAACGACTTTATCGATTACCTGCCCATAAAGCGCCAGACCCACCTCGAGACATGCTGCAGTACGTCCACCACAGACTTTGGGAATAGTGCGAGTCGTGAAGGTAGGGTTGCCTGGATCTTCGCGTTCTGGTGAAAAAACAAGAAAAATATTCTTGCCGACTTTCAACCCATCGGATTCAACTCGCGGCAGCAATTCTTCATCAGTTGTACCCGGATAAGTCGTGCTTTCCAAAGAAACAACTTGACCAGCACGAAGATAGGGAAGCAGAGAGTCAGTAGTATCAAGAACGAAACTAAGGTCTGGTTCACGGTATTTGTTGAGCGGAGTTGGCACACAAAGAATCAGGGCATCCGCTTCCGACACCCGTGAAAAATTTGTCGTCGCCTCGAACCCCTTGCTGACAGCCACCTGAATTAAAATCTCAGGAATGTGTTCGATGTAACTTTCACCTTTAGATAAGGCATCAACTTTTGATTGATCAATATCAAAACCAATCACCTTGTATCCAACTTCGATATAGCGGAGCATCAGGGGCAACCCCACATAACCAAGACCCACAATACCAATCACCGCACGCTTATCTTGAAACTTTTGAATCAGGTTGGTTTTCAATTAAATTCTCCACATATCGTTTTGTTTGCCGTATAGCAGCGCCCACACTCTGCCTTCATTGATCATTCTTGATTTGCTGTTCCAGCTTTATTCTCATATGCATCCAAACCTCTCTTCAAGAGGACTTAAATTTCAAATAATTGAAGTGAGAGAGAGGGGGGGGTGGGGGGGAGGCATTGCAGCCCTCTTTGAAGCTGAAGCCTATGCAACCCTGTACAAAATCTAATACTTATTTTTGTTACAGATTTTAACACGACTCATGTTTGGCCTATCCAAGCTCCACCTGCAATGAAAACTAAACGCTTCAAGCTTGACATGGCGCAAGTGCTGCGACAATCTCGCTCCTATGAATAAGACCTATATTCTTACCCTTTCATGCCCCGACCGGCTGGGTCTGGTCCACGCCGTGTCCGGTTTCCTGATGGAGCGCAGCGGCAATATTGAAGAGGCCGCGCAGTACAACGACCCCGACACCGGCCTGTTTTTCATGCGGGTGCAATTCAGCTGCACGCAACTCACCCATGAGGATTTGCGCACCCAACTGGAATTTTTCGCCTCCCCCTTCAGCATGCAATGGAGCTTGCACGCCACGGCGCAGCCCATGCGCACGGTGCTGCTGGTCAGCAAAGAGGGGCACTGCCTTAACGACCTGCTGTTCCGCTGGAAAAGCGGCCTGCTGCCGCTGGACATCCGGGCCATCATCTCCAACCACCGCGAGTTCTACCAGCTGGCGGCCAGTTACAACGTGCCGTTTCACCACCTCCCGGTGACGGCGGCCACCAAGGCGCAGGTGGAGACCCGGCAACTCGAAATCATCGAAGCCGAGGGTGCAGAGCTGGTGGTGCTGGCGCGTTACATGCAAATCTTGAGCGACGAGCTGTGCCGCAAGCTCTCGGGCCGGGCCATCAACATCCACCACTCCTTTTTGCCCAGCTTCAAGGGTGCCAAGCCCTATTACCAGGCGCACGACCGGGGGGTCAAACTGATTGGCGCCACCGCCCACTACGTGACCGCCGACCTGGACGAAGGCCCCATCATCGAACAAGACGTGGCCCGTGTGGACCACAGCAAAACGGTGGAAGACCTGACGACCCAGGGCCGTGACACTGAAAGCCAGGTGCTGGCCCGTGCCGTCAAGTGGCACAGTGAGCACCGGGTGCTCATCAACGGCCACAAGACCGTGATTTTCAAATAGGCTTAAGCCCCCGCCTTCAGGTCGAAACGACCCACCAGCTGGTCCAGCGCCTGGGCCTGCTCGTCCAGTGACTGGGCTGCAGCAGCGGCTTCCTCGACCAAGGCGGCATTTTGTTGGGTGCTTTCGTCGAGTTGGGAAATGGCGCGGTTGATTTCCCCGATACCGCTGCTTTGCTCCGCCGAAGCGCCGGACAGTTCCTCCATGACCGTACTGACCTGCTGCACCGTGTGCGCCAGGTCGGCAATGGCCTGCCCGGCCTTGTGGGCCAGCTGTGAGCCGTCTTGCACCTGGCTGGTGGAGCTTTCAATCAGGGTGCTGATTTCTTTCGCGGCCTTGGCACTGCGCTGCGCCAGGTCACGCACCTCAGCGGCCACCACCGCAAAACCCCGGCCCTGCTCACCGGCGTGGGCGGCCTCCACCGCCGCATTCAAAGCCAGGATATTGGTCTGGAACGCGATGCTCTGGATCACGCTGATGTTGGAGTGGATCGCCTGGGTGCTCTTGCTGATTTTGTCCATGGTGGCCACTACACTGGCGACCACCTCCCCCCCTTGCTGCGCAGCATGGTTGGCGGAGTTGGAGAGTTGCGCGGCATGCGCGGCGTTGTCCGCGTAGCGCTTCGCAATCGATGTCATTTGCAACACATTGGTGTTGGTTTTTTCCAGCGATGCCGCCTGCAGTTCGGTGCGCTGCGACAAGTCGAGATTGCCCATGGAAATTTCACGCGAGGCATTGGCCACCATCTTGGAGCTTTCGGCAATCTCGCCCATGGTGTCGGCCAACTGGCGCTGCATTTCACGCAGGGAATACAGCAGACTTTCGGTGTCATTGGCTTCCAGCCTGATTTTCATGCTCAGGTCCCCATGGGCAATGCGGCTGGCAATCGACTTGGCAAAGGCGGGCTCACCGCCGAGCTGGCGCGTCAGGCGGCGCATGACCCAGGCACTGATGCCCAGCGACAGGGCAATCAGCGCCAGCGTGATGCCCAGGACCCACACCACCGACGCCTTGTAGATTTGCGCTGCATGTGCAATGGTGGCCTGTGCTGACGCCCTGCGGTTGAGCACCAGCGCGTCCACGATTTTTTCGAGTTTGCGGGTTTCGTTGAGCAGCCCCGCATCTTCGCTGGGAACATCCGGGCTCATTTGCATCAGGTCCAGCGGCTGGGCCTTGACCAAGGCCACGTATTCACGCAAACGCTTGGACCACTTCGCGACAGCGTCGCCCAGTTGCTTGCTCAACTTGGCGTCTTCGGCTCCGCCGGACAACTGCTGGATGAGGTCCAGGCGCTGGGAGACCTGGGTCAAACCAGTTTCCACATCATTGCCCAAGGCGGTCCGTTCGGCGGCCGTGGTGGCGGTCAGCAGCTGGGTTTGCGCCCGGCTTGCGCGCAGCAAATGGCTGCGGGCCTGCTCCGCAGCCTGGCCGGCGGCATATTCCTGCTCGTAAATAGCCTGTGTGGAGGCATTCAGGCGCCGCATTTGAAACAGGGAGAACGCACCAATCACCAGCGCCCCAACCAGGACGCTGGCAAAGGCCATGCGCAGGCTCGCTTTGACCGACAGGCCTTCCAATACGTGAACCCGTGGCAAACGTATTCCATTTTTGATTTTGGGCAAAACGCCCGCCAAGCCTTTGTAAGACTCAGTCGATTGAAACGCCATGGTCGCATCGGATATCGATGGCGACACGGTTCCAGGCTGGGCAAGTTCCATAGTGGGGCTCCAACATGCCAATGACAAAAAACTCAAGGTCGCCCCATTTTAGGGGGCTACACCCATTTTTTCACCTAGGCGTATACCCTTTGCTGGAGCCCACTGCGCATTGAATTGCATCGTCGTATTCGGAAAAAGCATAACCACGGTGGACCCGAGCAAAAAGCGCCCCATTTCTTCGCCCTGGCGCAAAGTCACCGCGCCCTTGGCATACTGCCACTCACAAATTTGCGGCCTGCGCGGCGGGTTGACCAAACCGTGCCAGACGGTGGCCATGCTGCCCACGATGGTGGCGCCCACCAGCACCAGCACAAAGGGGCCCCGGTCGGAATCAAAGACACAGACCACCCGCTCGTTGCGGGCAAACAGGCCCGGCACGCCCCGCGCCGTGGTCGGGTTCACCGAAAACAAGTCACCGGGCACGTAAACCATGCGCCGCAGCACGCCGTCACAGGGCATGTGGATGCGGTGGTAATCGCGCGGGCTCAGGTACAGGGTGGCGAAGCTGCCGTTCTCAAACTCTGCTGCCAGTGCGCCGTCGCCCCCGACCAAGGCCGTGGTGCTGTAGTGGTGTCCCTTGGCCTGGAAAATCTGGTCTTTTTCAATCGGCCCGAACTGGCTGATGGCCCCGTCCACCGGGCAAATAAAGTCCGCCTGCGCCAGCGGCCGGGCGCCTTCTTTCAGCGGGCGGGTGAAAAATTCGTTGAAGCTGGCGTAGCTGGCGATGTCCGGGTTGTGCGCCTCGGCCATATTGACCTGGTAACGCTGGACAAACCAGCGGATCAGCGCCGTGGTCCAGCGCCCGCCACGGGCGCCCGCGACCTTGCCGGCGAGGACGGTCAGGGCTTTTTTGGGGAGAAGGTATTGCGGCAAGACCGCCAGGGTGTCGGACAAAAGCGGCTCCCGGTAAGAGAAGGAAGAGGACAGAGCAAGGGGAAACAGGGGGACTGCGCCCAAAGGCCGCGAATTATAGTGGGGGGTATGACCGCCGCCCGCATCCCCCCCATCCAGTGCCTATTGACCTTCGAGGCCCTGGCGCGCCTGCGCAGCGTGACCCAGGCCTCCGAGGAACTGTGCGTGACCCCCAGCGCGGTGAGCCACCGGGTGCGCCAGCTGGAGCAGATCATCGGCACCAAGCTGTTTGGGCGGGCCGACTTTTCGCTCACCACCGAGGGCAGCGAATACCTGGCCCATGTGCGCGAGGGCCTGGCCAGCCTGCAAAAATTTCCCTCGTCGGCCGCCGCGCCCGGCAAGCGCAAGCTGCGCCTGGCGGTAACGCCCACCTTTGCCCGCTCCATCCTGATCCCGCGCCTGCGCCAGTTCACCGAGGCCTACCCGGAAATCGACCTCACGCTGCAGGTCTCCATCCCGCTGCTGGACGTGGTGGCCGAAGACGCCGACCTGATGGTGCGTTTTGGCCCGGGCCGCTATGCCGACATGGAGCATGTCCTCCTGATGAAAGACGAGGTCACGCCGCTGGCCTCGCCCGCCTTTGTGCGCGAGCACGGGCCGTTTGAGTCGGCGCAGGACCTGGACAACCTGCCCCTGCTGCGCAGCCCGCTGGAGCCCTGGCGCACCTGGTTCGCCGCGCGCGGCCTGGACTGGCCGGAGCCCATCGACGGCTCGCAGTTCAATGACATCGGCCTGATGTGCGACTGCGCCGCCGCCGGCATGGGCATCGGCCTGGTGCGCCTCAAGCTGGGTGCGCCCTGGCTGGACAACGGCTCCCTGGTGCGCCTGGGCAGCAACGAGGTGTTTGGAGCCAACGTGCCCAGCCCCCACGCCCACTACCTGTGCTGGCGCACCGGCATGATGGACCGCTGGGAGTGCGCGGCGTTTGCGGAGTGGTTGAAGAAGGTGGTGGCGTAAGGCCATAGCGGGCTTTCTCGGCAAGCCATTGCTATTAATTTGGTAGCTGCTTGCGCTTATAACAAAAGGGCTAGAGGCTTATTTGACTCCTAAACTAGAATGGCCAGCGGGGGAATAAAAATGACGCCAGAAACCAAAGCCAGAGAAAGAATTGACCACAAGCTTGCCCAGGCGGGCTGGCTCGTGCAAGACCTGAAGCAACTCAATCTGGGTGCGGCCGCAGGTGTGGCGGTGCGGGAATACCCCACCGATGGCGGCCCCGCTGACTATGTGCTGTTTGTCAACCGCACTGCCGTGGGGGTGATCGAAGCCAAGCGCGACGAAGCGGGTGAGAACCTCACCGCCCACGAAGCGCAGACCGCGCGTTACGCCAATGCCACCCTCAAATGGCGCAAGGACCAGACGCCGCTGCCCTTCCTGTTTGAGAGCACTGGTCAGATCATCCACTTCACCGACGGGCGCGACCCCGCCCCACGCGCCCGCGAACTCTTCCACTTCTTCAAGCCCGAGACATTGGCCGAGTGGCTGGACCAGCCCGGCCAACCCAGCACATTGCGACGGCGCCTGAAAAACAACATGCCCGCGCTGCCCGAGCGCAATCTGCGCGACTGCCAGGTCGGCGCGGTCACCGGGCTCGAAGCCTCACTGGCGCGGAACAAGCCCCGCGCCTTGGTGCACATGGCCACCGGCGCGGGCAAAACCTTCACCGCCATCACCTCGGTCTACCGTCTGCTCAAGTTTGGGGAAGCCAAACGCATCTTGTTTTTGGTAGACACGCGCAACCTGGGCAAGCAGGCGCACCAGGAATTCATGGCCTACACCCCGCCGGACGATGGCCGTACATTCACCGAGCTGTACAACGTGCAGCGGCTCAGCAGCAGCGCCATCGACCCGCATGCCCAGGTGGTGATCAGCACCATCCAGCGCATGTATTCCGTGCTCTCGGGCGAGCCCATCGACGAATCGGCGGAAGACGTATCGCTGAACGAAGTGCAGCAGGCCCGAAGCCAGGCCAAGCTGGTGCGTTACAACGCAGCCATCCCCATTGAAACCTTTGACTTCATCGTCATCGACGAATGCCACCGCAGCATCTACAACCTGTGGAAGCAGGTGCTGGACTACTTTGACGCCTTTCTGGTGGGCCTGACCGCCACGCCCGACAAACGCACTTTCGGCTTCTTTGACGAGAACATCGTGGCTGAATACAGCTACGAACAATCGGTGGCGGATGGCGTCAACGTGGGCTACGACGTTTTTCTGATCGAAACCGACGTCACGCAAAAGGGGGCCAAGCTCAAAGCCCGCGAATGGGTGGACCATCGCGACCGCCAGACCCGCAAAAAACGCTGGCAACAAACCGAGGATGAAACGCCCTACACCGGCAAGGAGCTGGACCGCTCGGTGGTCAACCCCAGCCAAATTCGCCAAGTGATTTTGGCCATGAAAACGGCGGTAGAGACCAGCATATTCCCCAGCCGCAAAGAAACGCCCAAAACCCTGATCTTCGCCAAGACCGACAGCCACGCCGACGACATCATCCACATGGTGCGCAAGGTGTATGGCCAAGGCAACGACTTCTGCAAAAAAGTCACCTACAAAGCCGAGGAAGACGCCGACACCATCCTCAGCAACTTTCGCAACGAGTTCAACCCGCGCATCGCCGTCACCGTGGACATGATCGCCACCGGCACCGACGTCAAACCGCTGGAAGTGCTGCTCTTCATGCGCGACGTGCGTTCGCGCGGCTACTACGAGCAAATGAAAGGCCGTGGCGTGCGCAGCCTGGGTTTTGATGCCCTCAAAAAAGTCAGCAACAGCGCCAGCAGCGCCAAAGAGCGCTTTGTGCTGATCGACGCCGTGGGTGTGGAAAAATCCTGCAAAACCGAGAGCCGTCCGCTGGAAAAGAAGCCTGGGATTGCGCTCAAAGACCTGCTGCAAGGCGTGGCCATGGGCCACCGCGACGACGACACCGTGCTCAGCCTCGCCAACCGCCTGGTGCGCCTGGCCAAACAGCTCGACGACAAAGCCCTCAAGCGCATCGAAAAAGCCTCCGGCGGCGTGCCGGTGGGTGAGCTGGGCAAAGGCCTGGTCGTGGCGCTGGACCCCGACAAAATCATCCAGCAAGCCTTGAACACCGCGCAACGGCTGGGCATCACCCGCACCGAAGACACGCTCACATCCGACGAAATTTCCGCCGCACGCCAACAGCGCGTCGCCGCCGCTTGCCAGCCCTTTGACCGCCCCGAACTGCGCGAAGAAATCGAAAACGCCCGACGCGAGCGCGAGCAACTCATCGACCACATCAACCTGGATACAGTCACCTTCAGCGGTTACGGCGAACAAGCGGCGGAGCAGGCCAACCGCGTCATCCAGACCTTTGCCGACTACATTGCCCAGCACAAAACCGAGATCGAAGCGCTGGCCTTCTTCTACCAGCAACCCTACAGCCGCCGCGCCCTGACCTTTGACATGGTCGAAGACCTGCACGAACGCCTGAGCCGCCCGCCGTTGATGCTCACCACCGAGAAACTGTGGAGCGCCTACGCCCGGGTCAAGTCATCGCAAGTGAAAGGTGCGGACGCCAAGCGGCAGTTGACCGACTTGGTGGCGCTGGTGCGCTTTGCCGTCGGCCTGACTGGCGCGGTCGGTGCGGATACGGATAGCCTGGAACTCAGCCCCTTCGCCGATCAGGTCAACCTGCGCTTTCAGACCTGGATCTTCCGCCACAACGCCCAGCGTGGTACCGCCTTCACGCCTGAGCAAACCGAGTGGCTGCGCCTGATGAAGGACCACATCGCCGCCAGCTGCTGCATCACCCGGAAAGACTTTGACTACGCCGAACTGGCCGCCCAAGGCGGCTTGCAAAAAGTGTGGAGCGTGTTTGGCAGCCAGTTGGATGATCTGATGGGCGAGATGAACGAAGCGCTGGTGGCTTGAAAATGGCGTGAAGAATTATGAGCTATTATTTGTTAATTCATAATTTATTTATATACAAATAATCCATCATAATTTCATGCAACATTTCCCTCGCCTCCTATTGGCGCAACAAATTGCCCAAGCCGTCCAGGGCAAGGACTTGTTTGGCGATGCACACAATGGTTTGTTTCTGGCCGCGCCGCGCCGCACCGGGAAATCCACATTCCTCAAGGAGGACTTGCAGCCCGAGTTGGAGCGCCAGGGCCTGGTTGTGGTGTATGTCGACCTTTGGGCGGCCCCGCTGCGCGATCCGGGTGAACTCATTGCCGAGGCTATTGGCCGAGCCCTGCAGGGGCATTTGGGGCCTGTCGCCAAAGCCGCCAAAACCAGCGGCCTGGAGAGTGTCAGTATTGCCGGGGTGCTGAAAATCGATACAGGGAAAATCGGCCGCCCCAATGGTTCAACCCTTGCCGATGCCTTGCGCACCCTGCACGAACTGGCCCATGTCCCGGTGGCGCTGATGGTTGACGAAGCCCAGCACGCCTTGACCAGTGAAGCGGGCGAAAGCGCCATGACGGCGCTCAAATCGGCGCGCGACCAACTCAACGCCCCCGGAAAAGTCAAGCTCATACTGGTCATGTCGGGCTCCGACCGTGACAAATTGCTGCGCTTGGTCAACAGCAACGCTTCACCGTTCTACGGTTCGCAAATTCAACGCATGCCCGAATTGGGCGAAGACTTCATCGCGTACATTGCGCAGCAGATTGAACGCCAACGCCCGGATCTGCGCCCTGTCGATCAGACCAGGTTGATGCAGGCCTTTGAAGGCTTTGGCAAACGTCCGCAGTTTTTCTTGTTTGCCTTGAACGAGACGCTTGGCCCCTTGGCTGGCATCAGCGAACGCTTTGAAGTGGCGATGCTCGCTGCAGCCCAGCAACGCCAGCGCGATGACGAGATGCAAATGGAATCCGATTTTTTGGGAATCAAACCCTTGGAGCAGGCTGTTTTATGGCGCATGCTGGAACAAGGTGCGCGCTTTCGCCCCTACGACGCAGAGGCATTGCGCTTCTACCAGGATAAAACTGGCAGCAAAGTCACCCCCGCCAAAGTGCAAACCGCCCTGGAAAGTCTGCGCCAGCGCCAACCCAGCATGGTCTGGAAATCTGCCCGGAGTGAATACGCAGTGGACGACGCCGCCATGCACCGCTGGTACACGCAGCGCATCAATGCACAAACCTGGCCGCCAGTGGGCGCGCAACCGGACTGGGCTGAAGAATGAGGTCTACTTTTGGTGCGCAAGTAGCTATTGAATTGATAGCTGCTTGCGCAGGTAGCACAAGGGCTAGAGGCCGATTTGTTATAAATTTTAGCAAGAGCGTCAGTCAATGGCAGCAGAGCGAATTTGGGGTTGGATCCAAGCCCGCCGGGCGTCGGCTCAGACCCCAGTTTCGCGGGTTGCGAAGTGGGGTAGTTGCGTGAGCGATAACTTACCACCAGGTTGGATCCACGCGAAATTGGATGAAGTTGTCGATGCACTCGACTACGAACGGGAGCCTATCAATTCCTCGGAACGTTCCGCACGTATCTCTGGAAAGTCAAAAAATCAGCTGTTTGCTTATTACGGTGCAACTGGACAGGTTGGCTTTATAGATGGCTTTCGTTCTAATGGTGAACGAATCCTATTGGGCGAAGACGGGGCACCTTTTCTTGATTCATTTAAAGACAAGGCTTATCTCGTTACTGGAAAGTTTTGGGTAAACAACCATGCACACGTATTGCAGGGAGCTGCAGGTTATGTGAGCAACCGATTTCTTTGTCATCAGTTGAATACCGTTGATTACCAGCCATTTGTCGCAGGCTCCACTCGCTTGAAATTGACCAGTGCGGCGATGAAGCAAATCCCATTATTTGTCGCACCTGCCGCCGAACAAACCCGCATCGTCGGAAAACTCGAAGAACTGCTGTCCGACCTGGACGTGGGCGTGGCGGAACTCAAGGCGGCGCAGAAAAAGCTGGGGCAATACCGCCAGTCGCTGCTGAAAGCGGCGGTCGAAGGCGCGCTCACCGCCGAATGGCGTGCAGCCCAGCACGCCGGGCGAACGGGGAAAACAGCGCCCTTTGAATCCGGCGCCGCGCTGCTGGCCCGCATCCTGTCCGAGCGCCGCCGCCGCTGGGAAGCCCGCCAACTCGCCAAGTTTCAAGCCCAAGGCAAACCCCCGCCCAAAGACTGGCAGGCCAAATATCCCGAGCCCGTTGCGCCCGATACCGTCGGCTTGCCGGAGTTGCCAGTGGGGTGGGTTTGGGCGAGTGCGGAACAGCTTTGTGACTTCATCACCAAAGGCACGACGCCGTCGAAGGGACTTGATGGCTGCGGCGACAAGGTGATTCCTTTTCTGCGCGTGACGAATCTCACCGATAAGGGCGCGTTGGACATGTTCGACAAAGTTTTTGTGTCAGAAGAAACGCATCGCGGCTTTCTTGCGCGCTCTGTGGTCTACCCCGGTGATGTGCTGATGAATATCGTTGGTCCGCCGCTGGGGCAGGTTTCGGTTGTGCCAAAGACCTTCCCAGAATGGAATATCAATCAAGCCATCGCGATTTTCCGGGCCGTCGACGGAGTGTTGTCCGGGTTTCTTTCTCTCACGTTGCTTTCGCCTCCTGCACAGCGTTGGCTCAAAGCCAGATCAAAGACAACCGCTGGGCAAACAAACCTCACGCTGGAGGTTTGCCGCAGTTTGCCAATTCCGTTACCTCCGCAAGCTGAGCAGGTGGCCTTGATTGCAGTTGCCGACGAAGCGATAGACAGAGTCGCAGAACAAGCTATGGCGATACAAATCAGCCTCCAACAATCCGCCGCCCAACGCAAAAACATCCTGCAAGCCGCCTTTTCCGGCCAGCTCATCCCCCAAGACCCCGCCGACGAACCCGCCAGCGCGCTGCTGGCGCGCATCCGGGCCGAACGGCAGGACAGGGCATCATTGGGGAAACCCCAAAAATCAAACGCAAATTCACGAAGGAGTTCAGCATGCTGACCCGTTTAGAAGTTAACGGTTTCAAAACCTTTGAAAAGCTGGATGTCACGCTCACCCCCTTCACCATGGTGGTGGGCAACAACGCCGCAGGCAAAAGCAACCTGTTTGACGTGATTCAACTGCTGTCCAACCTGGCGACCAAGGATGTGTCTGAGGCGGTCAATGGCATGCGGGGTGAGCCGCTGGAACTTTTCAGGCAGACCGCTGCGGGGCGGTCCAAGCAAATAGAGTTGGCGGTGGAGGTGTTGATTGACCCGACGGTAAAAGACCCCTGGGGCAGCGAGGTCACGCTCACGCATACCCGTCTGCGTTACGAGGTCACACTGGAACGCAGGGAAATCAAGCCGGGCATTGAGCGGATTCAAGTGGCCAGAGAAGCCGCTTTTCCCATCAGGAGCAAAGATGATGGGTGGGTTAAAAAAATGGCGCCGTCCAAGACGTTTCGTGAGGCGTACCTCAAATACTCGCGTAAAACCCCCTTGCTGACGACTGAAAGCATGCCCGAGGGGTTGACGTTTAGCATCCACCAAGATGGCAAGCATGGGCGCAATCGCCCTGCAAGTGCTGCCGAGGCAACGGTTCTTTACAGCATTACCAACGCAGAGTTCCCCCACCTTTTTGCCTTGCGTGAAGCCATGCGGCATTGGCGACTGCTGCAACTTGATCCGGCACTGCTGCGCAAACCTGTGCCTGCGACCGCATCGGACGTGCTGAATGCCGACGGCTCCAATCTGGCTGCGGTATTGGCCCAGTTAAAAGCGGAAACCGCAACGGCTGTCCGTCCCGATGGCGTGCTCAGCGATATTGTTGCGGAACTTAACAATCTAATTCCCGGCACCACAAAGCTGGATGCCGAGTTGCATGAAGCCAGTCGTGAATACCGGATCAAACTCACCATGCGAGATGGCTTGCCGTTCAGTTCACGCGTGATTTCTGATGGCACCCTGCGCGTGTTGGCCCTCCTTACGCTGCTGCACGACCCACGGCATCGCGGTTTGATTTGTTTTGAAGAGCCAGAAAATGGCGTGCATCCTGCACGAATCAAGCAGCTGATTCAGCGGCTCAAGGATATGGTGACCCGCCCACAAGATTTTGAGGAAGAGGAAGAGGAAGAGGAAGATGGTGGGGCTGAAAGTGAAAAAAAGAAGGTGGTTCCGCCCTTGAGCCAGCTGCTGCTCAACAGCCATTCCCCCGTGGTGCTGTCGGCCTTGATTGACAAGGACTTGCACCCGGTCGAGGGCTCGATTTTGTTTGCCGATACGGCAACCGTGAGCGAGCCCAGTACCCACGAACTGCGGCGTAAAACACGCTTGCGGCCGGTGTGGTCGAAGGATCAGGCGGATCTGTTCAGTGAGAGCGACACGGCACGGGGCTTCGTGTCGGAGTTCGAGGTCAAGAAGGTGCTTGAAACCGTGAGTACCGAGGACTGACCATGCACTATCTTGGAATCGCCTTGTACGCCGAAGGCCCAACGGATTACTATTTTTTGCAGCCTCTTTTACAGCGACTGTGCGAGGATATTTGCGTGCGGGAGTCCCCTCACAGTGTCGAATTTAGCGAGGTGTTGGCCCTTGATCATTCGTCAAAGACAAAAGATGCACCCAGGGAGCAGCGGATCTTGGATGCGGCCAAGGCTGCGCGGGGTGTATGGCGAGTGCTGTTTGTTCATACGGACGGTGCAAACGACCCTGCTCGTGCCCGGGAGCAATTGGTTCAACCTGCGTTAGCGCTTCTACAGCAGGAGATGGCGCAGGATGGGTGTGGCCTTGCCGTTATTCCGATACGCGAGACAGAGGCGTGGGCCATTTGGGATGGGGACGCGCTTCGTCACGTCTTTGGCACCACCTTGTCCGACCAGGCCTTGGGGCTTCCTGCGACAGCCAATCTCGTGGAGTCTGTGGCAGACCCGAAAGCGGCGCTCAACACTGCATTCAACGCCACGCAGCCGTCTGGTCGGCGAAAAAAACAAGGCATTTCACCCATGTTGAATGCGCTGGGGGAGCAAGTGTCGTTACAGCGATTGCGCCAAATTTCAGGCTTCGCTCAATTTGAAACCGAATTGAAGCGTGCGCTTGTGCAGTTGCAAATTTTGAAGTGATTCGGCCAAACAACGCGGACGCCTCTTGAAAGTATATGAACACATCCTCCCTCATCCAGACAGTCTGGACCTTTTGAGCACTCTGGCATGACCCAAGAAATGTCCCTGGACGATGTATCCACCATGGCCGAGAGCGTGGATCTGGAGTGCAAGGCCGCCCAGGGCCGCGACGGTCAGGGTGAGCTGCCCGACGACTTCTGGAAAAGCTACTGCGCCATGGCCAACAGCGATGGCGGCGTGATCTGGCTGGGCATTCAGGAAAAGCCGCGCGGCCAGTTCCAGGCCTTGGGTCTGGCCAAGCCGGAGAAGGTCCGCAAGGCGCTGTGGGACAACCTGAACAACCGCAAGCAGGTGAGCCTCAATTTGCTGTCTGAACAGCAGATTCAGCCGGTGAGCGTGGCTGGCAAAACGGTTTTGCGCATTGAAATCCCCCGTGCGGCGCGTCAGGTGAGGCCGGTGCATGTGGGCAGCAATCCACTGGAGGGCACCTACCTGCGCCGCTACGAGGGCGATTACCTGGCCGATAACGAGGCGGTGCGCCGCATGCTGGCCGAGCGGGTGGAGGATTCGCGCGATGAGCGCATCCTGAAAGGGTTCGATTTCACCGACCTGGACATGGACACGGTGGCGGCGTATCGCAACCGGTTTGCGGCGGTGAAACCCGGCCATGTGTGGTCGGACTTGCCGCTGGCTGATTTCTTGGAGCGTATTGGGGCGTTTGGCAAGCATCGGGAAGAGGGTTTCACGGGGCTACGTCTGGCCGGGCTGTTGATGTTTGGCCGTGCGGAAGTGATCCGCGATGCCTTGCCCAACTACATGGTGGACTATCAGGAGCGGCCAGAGGCCAAGACCGAACGGCGCTGGGTGGACCGTTTGATTCCTGATGGGAGTTGGTCGGGCAATGTGTATGACTTTTTTCGCAAGGTGTACCAAAAGCTCACCGCCGATTTGAAAGTGCCCTTTCAATTGCAGGACGGTCAACGCATTGAAGACACGCCGGTGCATGAAGCGCTGCGTGAAGCACTGGCGAACACGCTGATTCATGCCGATTTTTCGGGCCGGGTTTCGGTGCTGGTGGTGAAGCGGCCCGACATGTTTGGCTTTCGCAATCCTGGGTTGATGCGGGTGCCTCTGGTGGACGCCATCAAAGGTGGCACCAGCGACTGCCGCAACCGCCGCCTGCAAACCATGTTTCAGCAGGTGGGTTATGGCGACCACGCAGGCTCCGGCTTGCCCAAGATTTACCACAATTGGGCGGGCCAGCATTGGCGGCGTCCGGTGTTGTATGAGGTGCGTGAGCCTGAGCAGACCTTGATGGAGTTGCGCATGACCAGCTTGCTGCCTGCGGATGCGGTCGCGGAGCTGGAAGCGCACATGGGTGAAAAGTTCTCTGGTCTGCCACAGCTAGAACGGCTGGCGCTGGTCACTGCGGCCACGGAGGGGATGGTTCACCATGGCCGACTGCGGGAGATATCGACCGATCATCCGACAGACATTACCAAGATGCTGGGGCGGATGGTGCGTGACGGGCTGCTGGCATCCGAAGGCGTAGGGCGCGGCATGCGATACCTTTTGCCTTGGCAAGAAAACCAGGCAAAAGTGTTTTTTGGCGATGACGGAACCTCGCTACCACCGGAGCTAAGCGCCTTAACCCCGGAGCTAAGCTCCTTACCACCGGAGCTAAGCTCCTTACCACCGGAGTACGCCGATCCCTCCACGCAGCAAAATCTGCCGTTCATTGCCGATTTAAGTGGTTTGAGCGCCCAGGACCTCGCCTTGTTGGTTGCGCTGGCAAAACCGGTCAGTAGTCGCCCGCGAGCAACCCCTGAGCTTGTCCAACAAACGGTATTGGCGCTGTGCAGGGGGCGCTACCTTGGTCTGCGCGTGTTGGCAGAACTCTTAAAAAGACGCACTCAGGAAGGTGCTGATTTGCGCCGCCGTATTCTGAATCCTCTGGTTGCCCGAGGCGCACTCAAGCGCGCGTATCCACAGGCAAATGACCCCCGCCAAGCCTACACAACCGTATCTCTATGAACACCTCCTCCCTCATCCAGAAAGTCTGGAATTTCTGCCACACCCTGCGCGACGACGGGGTGGGTTATGGCGACTATCTGGAACAGCTGACCTACCTGCTGTTCCTGAAAATGGCGCACGAGTATGCGCAAGAGCCCTATAAGCGCGACACCCATATCCCCAAGGGCTTTGACTGGTCCACGCTCAAAAGCAAGGTGGGCGAGCCGCTGGAAGCGCATTACCTGGCGACGCTGCACAAGCTCGGGCAACAGCCGGGCATGCTGGGCGCAATCTTTTTCAAGGCGCAAAACAAGATCCAGGACCCGGCCAAGCTGTCACGCCTGGTGCAACTGATTGACGCCGAAAGCTGGGTCGGCATGGACGCTGACACCAAGGGTGACCTGTATGAAGGCTTGCTGCAAAAGAATGCCGAGGACACCAAGAGCGGCGCAGGCCAGTACTTCACGCCCCGCGCGCTGATCCAGGCCATGGTGGAGTGCGTGCGCCCACAGCCCATGAAGACCATTGCCGACCCAGCCTGCGGCACCGGGGGCTTCTTTCTGGGCGCCTACAGTTGGTTGACACGCAAGGGCGGCAAGCTCAACATCCGGCAGCTTGAGTTTTTGCACCGGAATACCTTTCACGGCAACGAGATCGTGGCGGGCACGCGGCGCATGTGCCTGATGAACCTGTTTTTGCACAACATTGGCGATGTGGACGGCGAGCCCACGGTGGACCGCGCCGATGCCTTGATTGCCGACTCCGGCCAGCGCTTTGACTATGTGCTGGCCAATCCGCCGTTTGGCAAAAAGAGCAGCATGACCATCACCAATGCCGATGGCGAGGAGGACCGCGATGCGCTGACCTACGAGCGCCAGGACTTCTGGGAAACCACGTCCAACAAACAGCTCAACTTTTTGCAGCACATCGTCACCATCCTGAAAGACAACGGCCAGGCGGCGGTGGTGTTACCGGACAACGTGCTGTTTGAGGGCGGCGCGGGCGAGAAGATCCGCCGCAAGCTGCTGGAGACTTGCGATGTACACACCGTGCTGCGCCTGCCCACCGGCATTTTTTACGCCCAGGGTGTGAAGGCCAACGTGGTGTTTTTTGACGCCAAGCCCAAGGATGGGAAGGTGCACACCAAGGGCGTGTGGTTTTACGACCTGCGCACCAACAAGCATTTCACCCTGAAGACCCGCACCCTCAAGCTGGATGATTTGCAGGATTTCATCACTTGTTATCACCCGGAAAATCGCCACCAACGGCAAGAGACCGAGCGCTTCAAGTGCTACCCCTACGCCGACTTGATGGCCCGCGACAAGGCCAGCCTGGATATCTTCTGGCTCAAAGACAACAGCCTCGACAACCTGGACGACCTGCCACCCCCCGACGTACTGCAGCAAGAAATCATCGACCACCTGGAAGCGGCGCTGGCGGCGTTCCGGGATGTGGCAGCCGGGCTACCCCTGCGCGAAGCGGCGTGATCCCACGGGCAATTTCACACAAGGGTGCAAGTTTCTTCACACCACGGCCCGCCCATTTGCCGTAGAGTCCCCAGCAAAGACACAGGAGCCGCCCCTCATGCAAGCCACCCCGCCCGCATCCACCACCGAATTGCTACAAAAAAAGGAGCTGCTTGCGCAGGTACTACGGGGGCTGGAGGCCTATTTGCCCAAGCATGCCCTGCTCTACCACACGGAAGACACCACGCCCTATGAGTGCGACGGCCTGACCGCCTACCGCCAGCGCCCGCTGCTGGTGGCGCTGCCGGAGACCGAGGCGCAGGTGCAGGCGGTGCTGAAAACCTGCCATGCCCTGAACGTGCCGGTGGTGGCGCGTGGCGCGGGCACCGGGCTGTCGGGCGGCGCCATGCCGCACCAACTGGGGGTGACGCTCTCGCTGGCCAAGTTCAACAAGATCCTCAAGGTGGACCCGCGCAGCCGCACGGCCGTGGTGCAGTGCGGCGTGCGCAACCTGGCCATCAGCGAGGCGGCGGCGCCCCACGGCCTGTACTACGCGCCTGACCCCAGCAGCCAGATCGCCTGCACCATCGGTGGCAACGTGGCCGAGAACTCGGGCGGCGTGCACTGCCTCAAATACGGGCTGACCCTGCACAACGTGCGCAAAGTGCGCGGCTTCACCATGGAGGGTGAGCCCATCACCTTTGGCTCGGACGCGCTGGACGCCCCGGGTTACGACCTGCTCAGTGTGGTGGTGGGCAGCGAGGGCATGCTGGCCATCATCCATGAAGTCACCGTCCAGTTGATCCCCAAACCCTTGCTGGCGCGCTGCATCATGGCCAGCTTTGACGACATCCGCAAAGCCGGCGATGCGGTGGCCGCGGTGATTGCGGCGGGCATCATCCCCGCCGGGTTGGAGATGATGGACAAACCCATGACGGCAGCGGTGGAAGACTTTGTGCACGCGGGCTACGACCTGACGGCCGAAGCCATCTTGCTGTGCGAGAGCGACGGCACGCCCGAAGAAGTGGAAGAAGAAATCGGCCGCATGAGCGAAGTGCTGCGCACACACGGCGCGACGGCCATCGCGGTCAGCCAGAACGAGGCCGAACGCCTGCGCTTTTGGAGCGGCCGCAAAAACGCCTTCCCGGCCAGCGGGCGCATCAGCCCAGACTACATGTGTATGGACTCGACCATTCCGCGCAAGCGCCTGGCCGATATCCTGCTGGCGATCCAGGAGATGGAGAAAAAGTACCAGTTGCGCTGCGCCAACGTGTTCCATGCGGGCGACGGCAACCTGCACCCGCTGATCCTGTTCGATGCCAACGACCCCGACCAATTGCGCCGCTGCGAGCTGTTTGGCGCCGAGATTCTGGAAACCAGCGTGGCCATGGGTGGCACGGTGACCGGCGAGCATGGCGTGGGCATCGAGAAGCTCAACAGCATGTGTGTGCAGTTCAGCGCCGAAGAAAACACCCAGATGACCGGCCTCAAGCTAGCCTTCGACCCCCAAGGCCTGCTCAACCCCGGCAAGGTGATTCCCACCCCACAACGCTGCGCAGAGTACGGCAAGATGCTGGTGCGCGGGGGCAAAATTTCTCACCCGGATTTGCCGCGGTTTTAGGCCAAGCGCTTCTTCCTATAATGGGCCGGTCTCCAAGCCGGAGGCAGGTTTCAAAATTCACAAAAATCTCAGGAAGAATTCCCTATGTTTAAGTCCGTTCTGTCCACATTGCTCATCAGCGTCGCTTTGGTGGGTTGTGCCAACCAGCGTTTCAATGTGGCAGGTGAGGTAACCGACACGACCGCCGCGAAAAGCGAAGACAGCCAATCCTTCTTTGTGAATGGAATTGGTCAGAAACAAACCATTGACGCCGCCAAGGCTTGCGGTGGTGCAGCCAAAGTCGGCGGCGTCGCCGTCGAACAAGCCCCCATGGACGTTCTGCTGGGAATGGTGACCTTGGGTATTTACACCCCACGCACGGCACGCGTGTATTGCAAGGCATAAGCCTCCTTCAGCGCAAAAAAGCCCTTCTTCGAAGGGCTTTTTTTTTGGCTACCAGGCATCCACACTCGGCCCCGGCCAAGGCCCCACCCGGGCCGACTGCAGGCCCGCCACCAGCCACGGGCGGGTCTCTGCGGGGTCAATCACCGCGTCAATCTCCAGGGTGGTGGCCATGGGAATCGCGCCACCGTTCTCATACTGGCGCCCCAGCAGACTCTGAAATAAGGCCTCGCGCTCTGCGCCTTGAGGCACCGCTTCCAGCTCCTTTTTGAAACCCAGGCGCACCGCACCCTCCAGCCCCATGGCGCCAAACTCAGCCGTGGGCCAGGCCACGGTGAACACCGGGGCATGGAATCCCCCCGCCGTCATGGCCATGGAGCCCAGGCCGTAGCCCTTGCGCAGCACCACGCTGAAAAACGGCACGCGCAGATGGGCGGCGGCGATGAACAGGCGGCTCACATGGCGCACCTGGGCCTGCGCTTCGGTGTCCGGCCCCACCATGAAGCCGGGCGTGTCCACAAAACTCACGATGGGCAGGCCATGGGCGTTGCACAGTTGCATGAAACGGGCAGCCTTGTCGGCGGCATCGGCATCGATGGCGCCGCCCAGGTGCAGCGGGTTGTTGGCCAGCAGGCCCACCGCACGCCCTTCGATGCGGGCCAGCGCGGTGTGGATACCCACCCCAAAGCCGGTGCGCAACTCCAGCAGGCTGCCCACATCGGCCAATCCCCGCAGCGCGGCACGGCTGTCGTAGACGCGCAGGCGGTTTTCGGGCACCACCGCGCGCAGGGCGTGCGCGGGCGGTGCGGTCCAAGCGGGTGCCGGGCCCTGGAAAAACGACAGGTAATGCTTGGCGGCGGCCACGGCCTGGGCTTCGTCCTCCACCAGAATGTCGATCACGCCGTTGCCATGCTGCACGGCGCTGGGGCCGATCTGTTCGGGCCGGAACACGCCCAGGCCCCCGCCCTCCACCATGGCCGGGCCGCCCATGCCGATGTTGCTGGCGCGGGTGGCGATGATCACGTCGCAGCAGCCCAGAAGCGCGGCATTACCAGCAAAGCAGCGCCCCGCCACGATGCCCACCACGGGCACCTGGCCGTTGAGGCGGGCGAAACTGGCGAAGGTGGCGACGTGCAACCCGGCGACGATGGGCATGTCCACATCGCCGGGGCGCCCGCCGCCGCCTTCGGCAAACAGCACCACGGGCAATTGGTTCTGCAGGGCGATTCCGAGCATGCGGTCGGTCTTCTGGTGGTTGCGCAGGCCCTGGGTGCCGGCCAGCACGGTGGCGTCGTAGGCCATGACCACGGTGCGCCGGCCGTTCACCGCACCGAGCCCCGTGACCATGCCGTCGGCCGGGGTGTTCTGGATGAGGTCGTCGGCGCTGCGGCGGCGGCTCTGGGCCGCGACCGCCAGCGCGCCGTACTCCACAAAGGAGCCCGCGTCGCACAGGTCGGCCAGGTTCTCGCGGGCGCTGCGCAGGCCCTGGGCGTGGCGCTTGGCCATGGCCTCGGGGCGGCTGGCGTCCAGGGTGTGGGCATGGCGCTGGTGCACCTTGCGCAAATCGGCACGCGGCGCATCGGCGTTTCCGGGTGGTGCGGGCGGTGCAGGGGGAGCCGGCTCGTCGCCGCAAGGCGGGGAAATATTATTGGTGTTTTCGGCCTCCAGCCCCCGTGGAATATGCGCAAGCAGCTCCAAATTTGATAGCAAATCGCCTTCTGCCACCGCTTCGCCTGCGGCATAAAAATGGTGCTGTACCCGGCCCGTCTGGGGCGCGTGCACTTCATGCTCCATCTTCATGGCCTCCAGAATCAGCAGCACGTCGCCAGCGGCCACCGTCTCGCCGGGTTGGACCAGCCATTGCACCAATTGCGCCTGTAGGGGGGATCGAATTTCTAGCATGTGGACATTGTGGGACAGCGCTTGGCCACAAGCCACCCGCCTTGGTCATCTGCGGGACAAGGGGGATGGCCGCACGGCATGCGCTGTACCCGCGCCACCCGGCCCTGCCCTTGGTCCAGGCCGCAATTCGGGTTTTCCAAAGCGCAGGTGGCGCTGATGCGCGCCAAGCCTTGCAGCCCTGGCGCGCACACACGCTGCTCACGGCCCGAGGCATCCCGGTGGGCGAGCGCCGCCCTGTGTTTGCCCTGCAAACCCCTTCGGCCTGAAAGAAACCCTCATTCCCGCCGCAGGGTGAAGGTCTCAAACAAGGCCGATACACGCTCCACAAGGTCTGCACGGGGATAAGCCGCCGTCGCGACAGCGGCCAGATTCGGGTCCATACAACCCGTGCCGCGAAACACCTGCAGCGCGTAATTGCGTACGCCCAGGGTGCGCAGGTTTTGCGCCAGTTCCAGAAGGTCTGGCTCGGATTGCAGGGCCGGGTGCACCGTGGTGCGGAACTCGTGTGCCACACCACTGGCCAGCACCTGCTCGGCGCTTTCCCATACCCCCCGCGCACTGTCGCGCACGCAGGTGATGGCGTCATAACGCGGGTGCGTCGCCTTGATGTCCATGCCCACCCAGTCCACCAGCGGCAACACCTCCTGCAGACGCCGGGGGTACATGCCCGCCGTGTGCAGGCCTACACAGAAGCCCAGCGCGCGCACCTGGCGCATCGCATCCTCCAGGGCAGGGTCCATGGTCGGCTCGCCGCCGCTGAACACCACCGCGTCGATCAGGCCCACACGCCGCTCAAGCAGCGCCAGCACCTGCGCCCACGGCACGGGGCTGCCTTCGGTGCGGGCTTGCAAATGGGGGTTATGGCAATAGCCGCAAGCCCAGGGACAGCCCTGCACAAACACCACCGCCGCCAATTTGCCGGGGTAGTCGGTGGCGGTGAAGGGCGTGAGGCCGCCTACTTTGATTGGCAACGGTTTTCGCTGAAGTAGGTGCGCTCATGGAACTCCCCCTTCTTGCCGGTGTTGAAGGACGCCATGGGCCGGTGGTAACCCATCACGCGGGTCCACACTTCGCAGCGTTGGCGTTCGTCGTCGCGCAGCACGATGGGGGCGGCTTGGGGGGCCAGGAATTGTTGTTCACTCAGATCGGTCATGGAGGTCTCGTGTCGTCAGGTTTAAAAGGTCAGGAACGTCATATCAAACGGCTTCCAGTGGCTTGCGGGCAAGCTCAATCCGTTGGGGACAGAGCTTGCCCACTGCGTGTGGCTGCGGTCTTTCCCGCAATCTCAATCGGTTGGGGACAGAGCTTGCCCACTGCGTGTGGCTGCGGTCTTTCCCGCAATAATTTCGGTATCACACTTGGGGC
This sequence comes from Burkholderiales bacterium RIFCSPLOWO2_12_FULL_61_40, assembly GCA_001770935.1. GTDB lineage: Bacteria > Pseudomonadota > Gammaproteobacteria > Burkholderiales > Burkholderiaceae_C > Allorhodoferax. The sequence goes on from MESI01000083.1 coordinate 82,759, forward strand.
AAAAATCGTGGCGCCCGCCCAGGTAGCCGTGTTTGGGGCAGATCGAGAAGGTGGGCGTGACGGTGATGTAGGGCAGGCGAAAGCGTGACAGCGCACGCTTGACGAGCTGGCGGCAGGCCTCGGCGCTGCTCAGGGGCTCGGTCATGTACAGGTGCAGCACGGTGCCGCCGGTGTATTTGCGCTGCAGGTCGTCCTGCATTTCCAGCGCCTCGAAGGGGTCGTCGGTGTAGCCCACCGGCAACTGGCTGGAGTTGGTGTAGTAGGGCATGTCTTTCGTGCCCGCTTGCAGAATGTCGGGGAATTGCTTGGCGTCTTCCTTGGCAAAACGGTAGGTGGTGCCCTCGGCCGGCGTCGCTTCCAGGTTGTACATGTGGCCGGTCTGGTCCTGGAATTCGAGCATGCGGGCGCGCACATGGTCGAGCAGGCGAATGGCAAAGTCGTGGCCCCATTCGGTGCTGATGTCCTCTTTGTCCTGGGTGAAGTTGCGGACCATCTCGTTGATGCCGTTCACGCCCAGCGTGGAGAAATGGTTGCGCAACGTGCCCAGGTAACGCTTGGTGTAGGGGAACAGGCCGTTGTCCATATGCCGCTGGATCACCTTGCGCTTGATCTCCAGGCTGTCGCGGCCCAGCTCCAGCAGGGTGTCGAGTTCTTGCAGCATGCCCGGCTCGTCGCCCCGGTGCAGGTAACCCAGCCGTGCGCAGTTGATGGTGACCACGCCCAGCGAGCCGGTTTGCTCGGCCGAACCAAACAGGCCGTTGCCGCGCTTGAGCAGTTCGCGCAAATCGAGTTGCAGGCGGCAGCACATGGAACGGATCATGTTCGGCTTGAGTTCCGAATTGATGAAGTTCTGGAAGTAGGGCAAGCCGTACCTGGCAGTCATCTCGAACAGCAGTTCGGCGTTCGGGCTGTGCCAGTCGAAGTCCTCGGTCATGTTGTAGGTGGGGATGGGGAAGGTGAACACCCGGCCCTTGGCGTCCCCCGCCATCATGACTTCGATGTAGGCGCGGTTGACCATGTCCATCTCGGCCTGGCAGTCGCCATAGGCAAAGTCCACCTCCTGGCCCGCGATCACCGGCACCTGCTCGCGCAAGTCTTCGGGGCAGACCCAGTCGAAGGTCAGGTTGGTGAACGGCGTCTGGGTGCCCCAGCGCGAGGGCACGTTCAGGTTGTAGATCAGCTCCTGCATGCACTGGCGCACCGCCGCGTAGTCCATGCGGTCCCTTTTGACGAACGGTGCCATATAGGTGTCAAAGGAACTGAAAGCCTGGGCTCCGGCCCATTCGTTTTGCAGCGTGCCCAGAAAGTTGACGATCTGCCCCACCGCGCTGGACATGTGCTTGGGCGGGCCAGACTCCACCTTGCCCGCCACACCGTTCAGGCCTTCATTGAGCAGGGTGCGCAGCGACCAGCCCGCGCAGTAGCCCGCCAGCATGTCCAGGTCGTGGATGTGCATCGCCGCGCTGCGGTGCGCCGCGCCCACCTCGGGCGGGTAGACATGGTTGAGCCAGTAGTTGGCGATGACCTTGCCCGAGACATTCAGGATCAGCCCGCCCAGTGAGTAGCCCTGGTTGGCATTGGCGTTGACGCGCCAGTCCAGTTGCTGCAGGTACTCGTTCATGCTGGATTCGACGTCCACCAGGGTCTTGCGGTCGTTGCGCAGCTTTTTGTGCTGCTCGCGGTAAACGATGTAGGCGCGCAGGGTTTTGGGGTAACCGGCGTCGAACAGGGCGGCCTCCACCGCGTCCTGGATTTGCTCGATGTGCGGCGTGGCGTGGCCCTGGACCTTGATTTTGGGCGTCACCAGGTACTGGGTCAGGCGCAACGCTTCGGCCGCGTCAAACTCGCCGGTGACCTGGGCAGCGCGCTCCAGGGCCTGGGCAATTTTGAGCGCGTCGAAGGGCTTGATGCCTCCGTCGCGTTTGATGATGTGGGTGAAGACGGGTGCGATGTGCGAATTCAATTTTTTTCCCCTGAAACACCATAGGTAGTGCGGAGACGAATGCTAACCACTATATGTAGCGCCAACAAACCAAGTTAAATTTGTTGTTGAAATCGTTGATCTGGATCAGAAGATGGTCGATATCCCTGTTGCTGGGCCACAAAACCGTTAAAAGCGGCCAGCAGGGGTTGCAGCGGCAGGGGGTCGCGCCCCAATTGGGCCAGGGCGGCGCAGGTCGCCTCCAGCGTGGAAAGTTGGTCCGGGCGGTGGGCTTTGCGGATGCGGTAATTCGACGCGGGCAAGCCGCACAAGGACAGGCGGGGCAACTGCTGCAACAGGGGGTTGAGGTACACCATTTTGCGGCTCTTGCGCCAGGTGCCGTCCAGCACCACCAGGCGCAATTGCGCGGGATCACACAAGGCCGCAGGCGCCAGGACAGGAGGCACCGCTACACCCAGGGAGCGGTCGTGCGGGGTCTGGGGGTACAACAAAATCGTGGTTTTGGGCGGGCTGGCCACTGCCCCAGGCTGAAAAGGCGCCGTCAGCAGCGCCTGCAATTCCTGCGAATCAAACACCTCCCCCGTCACCATGCGGCTGTTGGGCAAACTCAAATGCAGCAGCCGCGCACTGCCTTTGGCCTGGTTCACCTCCAGCGGATGCTGCAAGACCAGCACCTCCACCGCGTGGACCACCGGCACCACCCAAGGGCAGATACAGGTGCTTTGGGGGCGCTGGCAACACACACAGGTGCTGCGGCGGGAGGGAGACGGGGTGGCCATGGAGATGGTAAGCAATGCGTTGGAGCGGGTGGAGCCGGGTGCGAAAAAAGTAACAGTTTGTACTTTTCGCGCAAGCATAGCCTGAAGGGGCCATTGGCCGGTATGCTTGCCCGCGAGTGAATTCGTTGGGCGACCACACAAGAATATTCAAATAGGATCGAGGGAGGTCTCAATGGGCGTTGAGACCTCGGTAGCAACGCTAGAGGAGGCCCCACCATGTATACGAATCCCCAGTTTTCCAACAAGACAGACATCCAGGGCCTGATCCAGGCCTTTGTACTCAACCACGGCGAGAACGCCCTGAGCAGCAAGGTCACAGCCGCCCAATGGGAGGCTTTGGCCCACTACATGCAGCCGTTCACCCTGGCGCAAAGCCAGGTGCTGATCAAACAAGGCGCCCACGACCGCACCCTGTATTTTGTGGAGAGCGGCAGTTTGAGCGTGCATTTTGAGGACGAAAAGGAGCGCATCCGCCTGGCGCTGGTGGGTTCCGGCTCGGTCCTGGGCGAGGGTGGTTTCTTCTCCCACCTGCCGCGCAATGCCACCGTGCAAGCCGCCACCGAATGCAAGATGTGGAGCATTACGCCGAACCGGTTTGCAGAGCTTTCGCAGCGCCTGCCCGCAGCGGCCCTGGCCTTGACGATGGCGCTGGGCGCCATTGTGTGCAAACGCATGCAGGACCGCCGCCGGCGGATCGCGGTCACCTGATTCTGTTGCGCTTTCTCATTCCATTCGCGTTGGGTCAGACCTAGCATTCCTTGGCACGCTGTGCACCGAGGCATGAAGTACGCGCCCCTCGCTGAACCGACAAGGAATACCATGGAAAAAACCTATGTCCTGATCGCCGATGCCCACCGCGCACGTTGCTACGAGCGAAAACTCCCTGGCCATATGCTGGTGGAATTGGCCGATTTCGTATTCCCCCATGCCAGACTCACCCCCACAACGGATGCCGGTGATCTGACGGGTGCAGCCGGCAAGGGCCATGGCCGCACAGCGCACGCCGGCACGCAGTTCGAGCCACACACCGAAGTGCCCGACAAAGAGCGGGCCAGCTTCGCGCAACAACTGGCCGACTACCTGAATGCCGCAGTGGCTGAACAACGTTGCCAAACGCTGTTTCTGATCGGCACCGGCCCCCTGCTGGGTGATCTCAAGCCCTTGCTGGCTCCGGCCACCGCCAAGGCCTTGCGCCGTACCGCGGAGAAAGACTTCACCCACTACACCGGGCCAGAGTTGTGCGAGCGGGTCAACCGCGCCCTGGAGCTACCCGATTGAGGGCCGCACGCAGGGGTCAAAATAAGTGGCCCAAGTCTCATGGCCCACGCGGGGAGACTTCTGGTTTCAATTCCTGGGCCAAGGCGCGAATAGCGGTCTCGTCCAGCGTTTCCTTGTCCAGCAAGGCCCGCGCACCGCGCTCCAGCACATCGCGGTTGGTGCGCAAAATGGCGGTCGCGCGCGCAAAACCGTCCATCACGATGCCCCGGATGGCTTCGTCAATCCGCCGCTGCGTTTCCTGCGACATGGAGGCCGCATGGGGAAAAACGGCTTCCGGTACCTCCAGCATTTGCGGGCGCTGCTGCTCCAGCGCAACATAGCCCAGGCTCTCATCCATGCCATACCGCGTCACCATGTCGCGGGCCATGCTGGTGGCTTTGACCAGGTCATCGGCCGCCCCGGTGGAAAGCACATTGAACACCAGCTTTTCGGCCGCGCGCCCGGCCAGCAAGACTGCGACTTTTTGTTCCAGTTCGGGGCGCGTGACCAGGTAGCGGTCCTCGGTGGGGCGCTGGATGGTGTAGCCCAAAGCGCCAATGCCGCGCGGAATGATGGACACCTTGTGCACCGGGTCCGTACCTTTCTGCGCCAGCGCCACCAGGGCATGGCCCATCTCATGGAAGGCCACGGCTTCGCGCTCCCTGGGGTTGAGCACCCGGCTCCTGCGCTCCAGGCCCGCCACCACCCGCTCCACGGCGGCCGTGAAGTCCGCCAGCGTGACATAGTTGGCTTTGCGCCGGGTGGCCACCAGCGTGGCCTCGTTCACCAGGTTGGCCAGGTCCGCCCCGCTGAAGCCAGGGGTCAGACCGGCGACGTCCTCCAACTTCAAGTCGGCATCCATCGTGATTTTGCGCACATGCACCTTCAGAATGTCGGTGCGGCCCTTGCGGTCCGGGCGGTCCACCAGCACCTGGCGGTCAAAACGACCCGCGCGCAGCAGGGCCGGGTCCAGCACTTCAGGGCGGTTGGTGGCCGCCAGAATGATCAGGCCCACCGACGAGTCAAAGCCATCCATTTCCGAGAGCAACTGGTTCAGCGTTTGTTCTTTTTCGTCGTGCCCACCCAGACCCGGAAAGGCCCCCCGGGCGCGCCCCAGGGCGTCCAACTCATCCACAAAGATGATGGCAGGCGCCCGCAAACGCGCCTGCTCGAACAAATCACGCACCCGTGCGGCGCCCACGCCGACAAACATCTCGACGAACTCGCTGCCCGAGATAGAGAAGAAGGGCACACCCGCTTCACCCGCCACCGCCTTGGCCAACAGGGTTTTGCCCGTGCCCGGCGGCCCCACCAGCAGCACGCCTTTGGGAATATGGGCACCCAGGCGGCCGTATTCCTGCGGGTGCTTGAGGAAATCCACCACCTCTTCCAGCTCATGGCGGGCTTCATCGACCCCGGCCACGTCCGCAAAGGTAATACCCGTGTTGGTTTGCACGTAAATTTTGGCGCGGCTTTTGCCAATGGAGAGGAAACCGCCCATGCCCTGTTTCTCGGCGAAATTGCGAAACAGGAAAAACCAGACGCCAAAAAATACCAGCGCGGGCAAGGTCCAGGACAGCAGATCTTTCAGAAACGTGTTGTCCACCACCCGGGTGTAAGGAACCTTGTATTTATCCAGGCGCGCAGCCAGCGCAGGCTCCACCCGCACGGCCACCAGGGTGGTCTTGTTTCCATCCGCTGTTTTGAGTTGCCCAACAACGGTTTTTTCGGAAACCGTAATACTGTCAATGCGCCCCTCCCCCAGGGCTTTTTCAAATTCGCTGTAGGACACGACCTGCGCCTGGCTGGCGTATTGCCACAGGTTTTGGAGCACCAGCAACAGGGCGAGCGCAATGGCCCAGTAGCCCAGATTCCAAGTCTGCTTCTTGTCCAATGCATCCCCCACACGGTACCGGTTGAAGCATTCAGGCTACGCGCGGGGTGCATCGCACGCGTGCGATTTCTCAAAGAGGCGTGCATTCACGCCCACTAGCATCCGGGTTCGAAGCTGAGGCTGATGCAGATGCAAACCCTTTGAAAAGGACGAACCATGCGACGCAAAACACTCCTCCTGGCGCTGATCACGGCGGGCCTGGTGATGGCCGCAACGTCGGCGGCGTTTGGCGTCAATCCCCTGCATTGGTTTTCCCCCAAAAACCGGGTGGGCGCAGCGCCCGCAGACCCTGTCGCAGTGGCCATGGCGCAAGTGCCGACACCCGCACCGGCGACTGTGCCGCCTTTGCCCAGCGGCAGCACCCCCAATTTTCGCGCCATCGTACAGGCGGCGGGGCCCGCCGTGGTGGGGGTCACCGTGGCGGGCCTGCACACTGCGGAGCCGGATGAGTTCGCGCTGGACCTGAACGATCCGTTTTTTCAGTTCTTCCGGGGCCTGCCGGGCTTTCAGTGGCGGATTCCTGGACAAGGCCAGGGAGGCGCCGTGCCGTTTCGCAGCCAGGGATCAGGCTTCATCATCAACAGCGACGGCCTGATTCTGACCAACGCGCACGTGGTGCGGGAAGCCAAGGAAGTCACCGTCAAACTCAGCGACCGGCGCGAGTTCAAAGCCAGGGTGCTGGGCAGCGACCCCTCCACCGATATTGCCGTGTTGCGCATCAATGCCAAGAATCTGCCGGTGGTGCGCCTGGGTGACGCGCAGCAGCTTCAGGTCGGCGACCCCGTGCTGGCCATCGGCTCGCCCTTTGGCTTTGAACAAAGCGCCACCCAGGGCATTGTCAGCGCCAAAGGCCGTTCGCTGCCGGGCGATGCCGCGGTGCCGTTCATTCAGACCGACGTGGCTGTGAATCCGGGAAACTCAGGCGGCCCCCTTTTCGACGGCACGGGCGCGGTGGTGGGCATCAATGCGCAAATCTACTCACAGTCGGGCGGCTACCAGGGCCTGTCTTTTGCCATCCCCATCAACGTGGCACTGAAAGTGAAAGACCAGATCGTCGCCACAGGACAAGCCTCGCATGCCCGACTGGGGGTCACCGTTCAGGATTTAAACCAGGCCTTGGCCGAGTCTTTCGGCCTGGCTCGGCTGGACGGGGCATTGGTCACACAAGTGGCCCCCGACAGTGCGGCCGCCAGTGCCGGCCTGCGGCCGGGCGACGTGATCACGGAGTTCAACGGCGAGCCCATCCCCCGCGCAGGGGATTTGAGCAGCCGCATCAGCCTGTCCACACCGGGCGAAACGGTGCGACTCCAAGTCTGGCATGACAAGGCGGCCCGCGAGGTGACGGTGAAGCTGGGACGTGCCGGGGATGGCGCCCGCCCCCGTGCCCAACGTGACGCCAAGGTTGCGCCGGGACAACTGGGCCTTAGCCTGCGCCCCCTCACACGCGACGAGCTCAGCAAGGCGGGTTTGCAAGACGGGCTGTTGGTGCAAGGGGTGGCCGGTGCGGCCGCACGCGCGGGTCTATTGCCGGGCGACGTGCTGCTGGACATCAATGGCACGCCCCTGAAATCCGTAGACCAGGTGAAAGCCGTATTGGAGAAAAAACCCAAAGGCGTGGCACTGCTGGTTTTGCGCGATGGAGACCGCCTCTTCGTGCCGGTGGAGTTGGAATAATGGCATCCCCCGCAGCGCTCGCCAGACCTAAAAACAGCCTGCTGGCCCGCTTTTTGCACGGGCTGCATCCGCAGGCCGACATACCGTTGCGGCTGACCTTGTGGAACGGTTGGGAACATGACTTCAGTGCAGACCCGCATGTCACGATACGCCTGCCAGGGCCCAAAGCGTTGCGCTACTTTGTGCCGCCCAGTTTGGACAACCTGGCTGAGGGCTATGTCAACGGCCACTTCGATGTACAGGGCCACGCGCAGGATGTGATCCATGTCGCATCCAAACTTGCGCATGCGGGGGTGCCCATGCAAGGCCGCTTTGGGCGGATCTTCCGCCCCGGCCACCACAGCCGCACCAAGGATGCCCGTGCCATTGAACACCACTACGATGTTTCCAATGATTTCTACCGCCTGTGGCTGGGCCCTGAGATGGTCTACTCCTGCGCCTACTTTCCCACCCAGACCGAAACGCTGGACCAGGCCCAAAGCGCCAAACTCGACCACATTTTGAACAAAATCATGCTCCAACCCGGTGAGCGTTTGCTGGACATCGGCTGCGGCTGGGGGGCCTTGGTGATCCGTGCCGCACAAAAATATGGAGCGCATGCGGTGGGCATCACCCTGTCCAGGAATCAATATGCGCTGGCGTTTGAGCGGGTGGCCCAGGCCGGGTTGACCGGGCAAGTGGATATTCGCCTGCAGGACTACCGCGACATGGATGCGCACGATGGCCTGTTTGACAAAATCACTTCGGTGGGCATGTTCGAGCATGTGGGTCTGAACCACCTGGGCGCCTACTTCGGCAAAATTTCCTCCTTGCTGCAAGACGGTGGCCTGGTCTTGAACCACGGCATCACCTCCACCGACCCGAACAGCGGAGCCACGCCCCTGGGGGCGGCTGAATTCATCCACAAGTATGTATTCCCCAACGGTGAACTGCCCCACATCAGCCTGGCCCTGAAAGACATGCAGTCCGCCGGGCTGGAGGCGCTGGACGTGGAGTGCCTGCGCCGCCATTACACGCGCACCCTGTCGCTGTGGGTGCAGAACTATGAAACGCAGAGCGACGCCCTTCGGGACCTGGTGGATGAGACCACGTTTCGCATCTGGCGCATGTACCTCGCGGGCTGCGTGCATGCCTTTTCCCACAACTGGGTGTCGCTGTACCAGATTCTGGCGTGCAAGGCGGGGGAGCGCGAGCAACTCAACCCTACCTCGTGGTCACGCGCCTACATGTATGCCTGAGGAACATGTCCTGACCGGCCTTTGCATTGCGAATTCGCAACGCTCTTTTTTCAGTCGTGCCTATATTCAAAGCGTGCTTTGCAAGGGTTGCGACAGCAAACCGGAGAAGCACGGAGCTGGGGGGTCCAAGCAATTGGGCCGAGTCCTGGTGCCAAGCACCGGGATGGATGGGAGCGTCCCCAGACGTGCCAGCCCGACAAACTGGCCCGGGGTTCCCGCCACCACCGCCAGCCCCTGAAAAGGCTGGCGGGTCTGTTTGAAGGCACCTTGAATATGCCCGACATGCAGACCAGGCTGGAGTTCCTGCGGGCGCCCGGCGCGTATGGGCAGGCCGGTGTGGCCGTGGAATGCATTGAAACCCATATGTCCTGGCTCTTCCTGGTCGGCGAACGGGTCTTCAAACTCAAGAAGCCCGTCTGCTTTCCCTTTCTGGATTTCAGGACCCTGCAGGCGCGCGAGTTCTATTGCCGCGAAGAAGTCCGGCTGAACGCCCGCATGGCACCCGGTGTGTACCTGGGGCTGGCGGCGCTTCAGTGGCACGGGGGCGCCTTTGCCCTGGTGCAGCAAGCGCCATTGCCCGCCCCCGCAGACACCATCGACTGGCTGGTGGCCATGCGCCGCCTGCCGCTGGAACAAACCCTGCTGCAGCGCATAGCAGACCAGCGGGTTGCGCGCCATGACATCGCCCCGCTGGTGGAACTGCTGGCGGCGTTTTACCAGACTGCGCGCCCATCCCCTGTCACCGGTAGCGACTATGTGGCCGGTTTTCAGCGTGCGCAACGGTTCAACCGCACGGTGCTGCTGCACCCCCCATTCCAACTCCGCCAAGCCGCTGCAGCAATAGAACGTTTGGACGCGGCGCTGGCCCTGGGCACCGACCTGCTGCGCGAGCGTGCATCCTGCCAGCGCATTGTGGACGGGCATGGTGATCTGCGCCCGGACCATGTCTTTTTGCTGCACCCGCCGGTGGTCATTGACTGCCTGGAGTTCAACCCGGCGCTGCGCCAGGTGGACCCCTTTGATGAACTGGCGCATTTGGGCCTGGAGTGCGAGATGGCGGGTGCGCCATGGCTGGGACCCTGCCTGCAGGGGGAGCTGGCCCAGGCCTTGCGCGACGACCCGCACCCTGCCTTGGCACATTTGTACACCACGCACCGGGCGCTTTTGCGCGCCCGCCTGGCGGTGGCGCATTTGCTGGACCGCCACCCCCGCACCCCCGAAAAATGGCAACCTTTGGCCGAGCGCTACCTGGCGCGGGCGCTTGTGGCTGCTGAAGCGTTCACCTCAGCCATGCGCCATGGCTCACCTTGATGGCCTGTGCAAACAGAGGAACACTGCTGGCACACAAGAGTTTGGCGCGCACCCCGGCATCCGGGGCCAGGCGAAACGGTGGAACACTGTCGCTCACCACCACATGGGCAATGCTGTCATCGGCCAAGGCCTGCGCCGCCCCTTGCGTAAACAGCCCGTGTGCAGCGAAGGCCAGAATCCGCCCGGCACCTGCCGCCTTGAGCGCCAGGGCCGCCCGGCGCAGGGTGTCCCCGCTGGCAATGAGGTCGTCGATCAACAAAACCGTCATGCCCTCCACATCCCCGGCCACCAGGTTCTCGCTGCGCAGCACACCGGCGCTGCGCCGTTTGTCCACCATCGCAAAGCCCAGGGGCTGCTGCCATGATTTTTCAAGCGACTCGCGCCACAACTGCGCCCGCTTGACCCCTCCCGGGTCCGGGGAAGCCACCGCCAGCGCGCCGCCGCTGTCAACCAGGCCACGCGCCACCGCGTCAAAGGCGCGGTGCGCTTCGAGGTGCAAGGTGGTGCAACGAAAGGCGTTCTGGAACGCCGCCAGGTTGTGCGCCTCCAGCACAATGATCTGGGATATGCCCACGGCCTCCACCAGTTGTGCGAGGTAGCGCAGGGTGACCGGGTCAAAGACCTGGGTCTGCCGGTCCTTGCGGGCGTAGGCCAGGTAGGGGGCAACCGCCGTGACCCGTGCCGCGCCGTGCTCGCGCAAGGCGGCGGCCAACATCAGCAACTGGCACAGCTTGTCATACGGGCTCTTTTCCAGGTCACCGTACAGGCTGTGCACCACATAGGCGTCCCGGCCACGCGGGTCCAGCAGCGGCCTGAGCTTGCGCTCGCCATCCTCAAAGCCGCGGTTTTCGTGCGGCGCGAGGGGCACCCCCAGGTAGGTGGCCAGGCCCTGCGCAAACGTGGTGTCAGAGTCGAGCGTGTAGAGCAGCATCATGCCAACACACGCATCAAGCGCCCCGCGCAGGGGATGTTTCGCCCCATCGGGTGGTCAGGAATGCATCCAGAAATCGCTCCAAATCATGGGGCGGCAGCTGGTCTATACCCGCCGAACCCGCACGCCCATCGCCACCAAACCGGCGGCACAAGTCCACCGCCCCACCCGGCGCGGACTGCGGCGCGCGTACGCTCACCACGAATCCCCCGCCGGGTGCGGCCCGCAGCAAGGCATGCGCACGCGCTGGCGCCGCGCTGGCGAGCGCGTTGCCCAGGGTGCCGATCACCCGGCGGCTCCATGCGGCATCGGGCAACAGATAGACCTGCGCATCCTGTGTCTGGCGGTAAGGCGCCAAGGCCTGTGCCAGACGCAAGTCCCCCTGGCGCAGTGCGTTGAGTTCCTGCCCAAGCTTCTCGTGCTCCAGCAATTCCAGTGGGTCGGCAAAGCGCACCAGGACTTCGTACACCTGCTCAGGCGCCATGTAAATGTCTTGCACGCTGTCGCCATAGGCGTTGTAGTTGATCGCTTCACCCAGGGACCGAAGCCGCATGCGGTCTTGCGCAGACAGGCCCATGTCCACGGCCAGGCGCTCAGCCACGTCATTGAGGTTGTCGCCATAGGCCCCCACCACCGCCCAGGCACGAAATTGGCCGCCGAGGTAGCGGTCCACCAGCAGGCTTGAGCAGGTGTCGCCGGCCGTATCGATATGCGCCTCCAGCAGGGGATGCACCGGGATGTCTCCCGGCGCATGGTGGTCAAAATAGCGCACGCTTGCCCCCGCATCCAGCAAACGCACCAAGGCCTGGTGGTTGCGCCGCATGGAGAGGTCACACACCAGCACCTCATCGCCCCGCTGCGCCTGCACGCGGTCCAACAGTTCAATATCGCGTTTCAAACCCGTCACCAGACGGGCTTCCTGCGGCGCATGCAAGCGCCACTGCACCACGGAGCAGAGTCCGTCAGCATCACCGTTGCAGACGTCGATTCGCATGGGAGTCCGGAGCTTGCGCCTCCCTATCGGATATCGCTTTGGAGTTGTGCATCAGTCCTCATGGTCTTCCTTTCTATCGGCGCTCGGTTGCAAGGAAAAAGCTGTTTCGTCAAGAAAAATCCGGGAACGCCACCCAGCGGACACACCTGCACCGGCATTCTATAAAAGATGCCACCGTGTCCGATTGAGAAAAGGCATTGCAGCGATACCGATAGAAAGGTGGTCCAAGGGACCATCAAGGCTGGCCGTCCCAATGCAATACCCAGCCCTGCAGCGTGCGCTGGCTTGGCACGGGCTCCAGGCTGCAGTTCTGGTGGGAGAAGATGTGTTCAAGCCAGTTTCTGGCGTCAGCATCTGGCGCGCCCAGGCGAAAACACTTGCGTTGCAACGGCACGATATCCAGCCGCCGCAGTTGCCCGCTGTCGGCCGCAATCGTCACAAAATAGAGGCAGCCCACATCCCCGCGCAAATCGCCGTGCATGGGGATGCCTTCGTAGTCGTTGATCAGATCGCCACAGCCGTAGAGGATCAGCTTGCCGCGGTAGACCTCCACCGGCAAGGGATGGTGCGATGAGTGCCCGTACACCACGTCGGCCGCCCCGAGGTCGATCAGGCGGCGGGCAAAACTCCGGTGCGCGGCAGGCACCTCCAGCCCCCAGTTTCCACCCCAGTGCAGTGAAATCACCACCCGGTCACACGGATCGCGAAGATGCGCAATGTGGTCGGCCAAAAGGCGTAACGTACCCTCCGACAGGTCTGGCAGCAGCGCAAGCCCCGAGCGCTTGGCATCAGCCGACCACCCCAGCGGTACACCGCTGCTGCTGGTGCCGCAGGCAAATACCAGCAAGCGCTTGCCGCTGGCCAGGGGCAAGCGGGCGGGAGCCCAGGCCTCGTCGCCATCGGCTCCAGCCCCTGCGGTGTGCAGATGGGCTTGCCACAGTGTCTCCAAAGACTCGCTCAGGCCCTGGCGCCCCCAGTCCAGCACATGGTTGTTGGCGAGAACACAACAGTCAATCCGCGCCGCTGTCAGGCAGTCCATATTGAGCGGGTGCATGCGGTAATGGATGCCCTTGCCGGGCCAGGCACGGTCGGAGGTGGTAATCGCCGTTTCCAGGTTGACGATGCGCAGGTCCGGGGCATAGTGCGCCATTTCAGCCAATGCGTCCCCCCAGATGTAGTCCGCCGACACCGGCGCCGGTATCCGCCCATGGAGCGCCTCCGCCATGCGTACATAGTCCCGCGCGTCATGCACATAGGGCTCGTGCAGTTCCGGCCCACTGGGGTACTGCAGCACTTGGTCGATGCCGCGTCCGGTCATGACATCCCCGGCCAGAAGCAGGGTAACGCTGGCTTGCTCAGACAAAGGCGCAGACTGGGGGAGAGGATCAGTGGAGCGGCCTGCATCCATGCGCTGGTCCGCGTCGGCGGCCAGCAGTGTGCGGGTGCGCGCCATCAGGGGGTCATGCCCGGCAACGCGCCGGATGCACCAGACACTCAAAGAGGCTTGGGTTCATGTTGGTGCCACCCCCAGGTCAATCACGGTTTCACGCTTACATGTCATTGCCGTTTCTGGTACAGGCCGATCAATTCGGCACTGGCCAGCACATGGCCCTGCATCGCCTTCCAAAGCACGGTCTTGGTGGGTATGTTCAGTTTCGGGAGTTGGATATCCAGCGCAAACAGTTTGAAAAAATAACGATGGCAGGCCACGGGTGGGCAAGGTCCGCCGTAGCCCGTGCGCCGCCAATCGTTCAGCCCCTGCAGGGTTCCTGGGGGAAGGCTGGCGGCGGCCACTCCTTCGGCCAATTCGCGGGCCTGCGGCGGAATGTTGTAGAGAACCCAATGCACCCAGGTCTGCACCGGCGCCTTGGGGTCGGGCGCATCGGGGTCATCCACAATCAGGGCCAGGCTCCTGGTGTCGGCGGGAACCCCCGCCCACTGCAGCCCAGGCGAGATGTCGTCACCGTCACAGGTGTGGCGCACGGGGATGAGGCCCTCATGTTGAAAGGAAGCCGAGGTCAGAACGAATGGGGTCAGCATGGTCATACTTTCTGGGTTGATAGTTCACAAGCAGACATCGGCGTCAACCGGTGCCCAGGAGCACACAAAATCGTTCGCCATCCCGGCGCCCCAGGTCAAAGGCGGACTGCACAGCGGCATCGTTGGTGTAATCCCATGCACCGACGGGAATGGGTTGGGAGGGTTGCACATAGGTACGCCCAGGGACCACCGGAAGCGTCCTGAATTGGCGTGTGAGGAGCACCAGCGTTTCACCCCCTGGGTGTGGCACACCGTCAGCAGGCACATTGCTCACCACACCTCCATCAAACAGATCCATGCCATTGCGCCGGGCTTGCGGCGTCAGAGGCGGAACACAGGACGAAGCAATGATGAGGTCCGCCAATGTTTCCGGGGTGGCGCACTCGCGCACCGAGAGGTACAGCGGCTTGAAGCCGATGCGTGCACCCGTGGAGGCGTGAACGGTCTCTTTGCCCCAGGTATCCACCCCAACCGAAATCGCCCCCAGCAACATCGCCACACGCCGAGAGGCCCAATGCGGGGGGCATGCAATCAACACGCGGATCTCCGGCCCCTGGTGCAAACGGCGAATGGCCCGCGCGTCAATACTGCCCAGGATGGCATCACGGTACATATGGCCGTGCGGGAAAACAGGTTTTTTGCGCAGCAGATTGTGCAAATACAAATTGCGCCTGTTCGACGCAAGGGCCTGTTTGTAGCCTTTAAACCCCTGGTCAAAAGTCCCCGCAAACAGCGCGCACGCCACGGCAGCACCGGCACTGACCGCCACCACCGCAGTCGGCTCCAAATTCAATGCTGTGGCCGCTGTCGACCAGAACCCCGCCTGCCACAGGCAGCGGTTGCCTCCCCCCGCAAACACCACGTTCTCAAAATGTGCCACCTGCCATCTCGAAAACCAGGGCCTGCACACGCCAATCTGTACCGTTCATTTCGATCTCCCCAAAGTTGATCTGGAGATAGCGTTGTACTGTGGTGGCTTCCCGGACGATTGTTAAATGTCAAAAGTTTGGGAAGTCACAAAACGGCATTGAAAGAAGGAGCAGGACCGTGGCCCACTCAAACACCTGTGCTGGGTGCCGCCCGAATCAACAAATTCAATTCATCCACGGCATGTTCCCAATTCGCATCTTCAAGAAATTTTTCTTTCAGGAGAGCGGCTTGCGCTGGCGTCCAAAAGGGCGCATCACTCAGCCGGATGTTGGCCGCCAACGGCGCATGCGTCGCCAGAAAGCCTTGGACTCCCCGTGCATCGGCAGGCAAACCCAACTGGCGGAAAAGCTCTGAAATATCGTGTACGTGATTGCCCATAACACCCCTTCATATTCACACCGGTAAACCCCTCGGCAGCCTGGCCTCCTTGGTTACACGAACGGCGCTTGCGTAGACGTCTGGCTCCCCCGGCGGTCTGGTCTTGAACCGCCGGTGGACCCAGAAGTACTCTGCCGGCGTTTGCAAAATATGGGTTTCAATGAAATGGTTCATGCGCCGCGTCGCCTGTGCGAGGTCATGACCCGGATAGTGATCCCATGGCTCCAAAAAAGCAACCTTCCAGCCCCGGTACCCCGGCAACACCGTAGCCACCACCGGAATTACGGTTGCACCGGTCAGCGCGGCAATTCTGGCCGGTGCGGTCAAAGTCGCGGCGGGGATGCCGAAGAAGGGAGAAAACTCGGCATCCTTCGTACCAAAATCCATGTCCGGGCACATAAAAAACGGCATGCCGTCGCGCATGGCGCGAATCACGGGTTTGATGCCTTGTGACCGGGAAAACAACGCTGCGGGGCGAAAGCGTGAACGCCCCTTGCGCAGCGCGTGGTCAAACACCGGGTTGCTCTGGCGCGCGTAGACGGAGCAACCGGACACCTCCAGCGCCACCGCCACCCCGGCAACATCCAGGCTCACAAAATGGGGGCACAGCAAAATCGTGGGGCCGGACTGCAGGGTATGCAGCGGCAAACCCGGCTCCACCACGATCAGACGCCGCAACCGTTGCTCCGACGCCCACCACAAAATACTTCGCTCCAGCATGCTTCGGGTGTAGGCCTGAAAGTGCTGGCGCGCGATGACACGCCGCTCCCGTTCCGGCCGCTCGGGGAAGCACAGGCGCAGATTGGTCAGTGCAATGTGGCGGCGCGACTTCACCATCCAGAACACCACCAGCCCCACCCCATCACCCACCCGGCCCAGAATGGGCAGCGGCAGCCAGTGCAGCAACCACAGCAAGACCAGCAGCGCTCTCATGCAGCAGCTTCAAAATAGGCAACAACGATCAACATGGAATCTCCGACAAAACAAACAGCGGCCCAACTGTCGGAGATTCGCGGAAAAAGAACTTGCTTTTTCGCAAGAAAGCCCTGGACTGCGGGCATTGCCATTTCTCAATGCGTTCCTTGCCATGCGCACTTAGCATTTCCATGGAGGGGAACACCAGCGCATCACGGGCCACCACCGACTTTTGCTACCAATACAATAGCTGCTTACGCAATGAATACGGGGGCTAGCAGCATTTTTTGCTTAAATTTTCAAGACAACCCATGAAAATCAACCCACCCGCCCATGTCTCCACCGCCCGACTCTCCCGCAAAAAATACACGGTCAGGCTGCCACTGGCCTTGGCCGCCAGGCTGGAAGCCCTGTGCGAGATGCATCCCTTGACCACACGCTCCCAACTCATCGGGGATTTGCTGGGTTTGGGTTTGGCGGAGGTTGAACGCGTACGCTCCGGAACCGGCGACACCCCTACCAGTCAGGTGCCCGATGTGAACCAGCCGATCTACTTGCTGATGGGGCCTTTCGCCGAGTTTCACCACCTGACCTACAAACACCACCTGGCTTTGGAACATGCGCTCGCCAAGGAGGCAGTGCAAAACCCGCCTCCCGTGGATGAATACACGCTGGGCGATCAAGAGTAGCCATTTCCTGAAAAAACGCTGCGTTCGAACTTTCCCAACGCGTACTGACAGCCCGATTGACCGGGTCCCTTTCAGCGAAGTTCAGCCCTGTGTTGGCCACACCACCGGTTAACAAGGGCTGCCAAATCCGTTATGCTTCGCACCGCAAGCAATGCACGCGGCCACCCCGCAGCCATTGCCGCATTGTCCGGACAGCGCAGGGCTACCCGCCACGCA
>MESI01000084.1 GCA_001770935.1 Burkholderiales bacterium RIFCSPLOWO2_12_FULL_61_40
AGGGCCTGGGCGATTTTGTGGTGGCCACGGCAGGGCCGCACCTGGAATCGGTGATTGCGGGGCGGGGCTCCGGCGCCGCCGAATATTCCGAGAAAAACATGGCGCGCGTGCTCAACATCGACGTGGGCGGCGGCACCTCGAACTACGCGGTGTTTGAAAGCGGGCGCTTGGTGGACACCGCCTGCCTGAACGTGGGCGGCCATCTCCTGCAAACACGGGAGGACGGGCAGGTCACCGTGGTGCATCCTCCCGCCGCGCTGGTTCTGCGTGAACTGTTCCAGGACACCAAGACGTCGGCGCAGCTGGATGCACAGGACGTGCAGCGCGTGGCCGAGCGCATGGCGCAGCTCATTGTCGAGGTCCTCGAAGCCCAGCCTTCCGCACTGGCACAGCAACTGCTGATGACCGCGCCTTTGCGCAGCGCCTACCGGTTTGACGCCGTCTTCATCTCGGGCGGCGTGGGTGAATGTATGTTGCACCCCTCCACGCAGTCGCCCTACCGCTTCGGTGACATCGGCCCGCTGCTGGCGCTGGCGCTGCAGCAGCTGCTGGACACCAAGGCCCTTCCGGTGCACGCACCAGCCCAGACCCTGCGCGCCACCGTGATCGGTGCGGGCGCACACACTCTCACCCTGTCGGGCAGCACGGTCTGGAACAAATACCAGGGCCCGGTGCTGCGCAACGTGCCGGTGCTGCACCCGCGTATGGCATGGCGCGCCTACCGCCCGGGCGCACTGGTCGCGGCCTGGCAGGAGGCTGTGCAAAGCCACGACCTGGACGCCGGGACCGACCTGTACGCACTGGCGCTGCCCCCCGACATTCCGCTGACCTGCCAGACCGTGTGGCAGGTGGCGCTGGAACTGCAGGCCTTTTCGCGCAGCCATGCGCCCAGCGTGCACCCGCTGATTGCCGTCACCCCACAGGATGTGGGCAAGGCCATCGGCATGGAGCTGTTTCGCCTGATTCCGGGCCGCTCCTTGCTGGTGCTGGACGAAGTGCACACCCGCGAGGGCGATTACCTCGACATCGGCAAGAGCTATTTCAACGGCGGGACCCTTCCCATCACCGTCAAGTCGCTTGCCTTTCCCCACTGATGGATCTCCTTTGATGCGACTTTCCACCCAACTTTTCGGGCAGCACTATGCCTTCAAGACCCTCACCGAGGTGCTGGCCAAGGCCAACGAGGCGCGCTCGGGCGACCGGCTGGCGGGCGTGGCCGCGCAGGACGCACGGGAACGCGTGGCGGCCAAACAGGTGCTCTCCGAGATGCATTTAAGCGATCTGCGCAACAACCCCGTCATTCCCTACGAAGACGATTGCGTCACGCGGCTGATCCAGGACGGCGTCAACGAAGCCGCCTACCGGCGCATCCAGCACTGGAGCGTGGGGGAGCTGCGCGAGCACCTGCTGGGCGACGACGCCAGCCCGGAAGAGCTGGAGACCTTGCGCAAGGGGCTGACCTCGGAAATGGTGGCTGCCGTGACCAAGATTTGCTCCAACGGCGACCTGGTGTACGGTGCCAAGAAACTGCCGGTGGTCAAACGGGCCAACACCACGCTGGGTTTGCCGGGGCGCTTCGGCTGCCGTTTGCAGCCCAACGACACGCGTGACGATGCACGCAGCATCGCGGCGCAGATTTTTGAAGGCCTCTCGTATGGTGCCGGTGACGCCCTGATCGGGGTCAACCCGGTGACCGACAACGTGGACTCGGCCACGCGCACCCTGAACCAGATTTACGAGGTGATCGACAAGTTCAAGATCCCGACCCAGGGCTGCGTGCTGGCGCACATTAGCACCCAAATGGAGGCGGTGCGCAAGGGGGCGCCGATCGGATTGCTGTTCCAGAGCATTTGCGGCAGTGAAAAAGGGCTCAAGGAATTCGGCATTTCACTGGAGATGCTGGACGAAGCCGCCGAAGTGGGGCGCCAGTATTCCCATGTGGCCGGCGACAGCTGCCTGTATTTTGAAACCGGCCAGGGCTCGGCCCTCTCGGCCAATGCCCACCACGGCGCCGACCAGGTGACCATGGAAGCACGCAACTACGGTCTGGCCCGCCACTACAACCCCTTCATTGTGAACACGGTGGTGGGTTTTATCGGGCCGGAATACCTCTACAACAGCCGCGAGATCACACGCGCCGGGCTGGAGGACCATTTCATGGGCAAGCTCTCGGGGCTGTCCATGGGCTGTGATTGCTGCTACACCAACCACGCCGACGCTGACCAGAATTCCAACGAAAACCTGGCCATGCTGCTGGCCGCAGCGGGTTGCAACTTCGTCATTGCCATGACCATGGGCGACGACATCATGCTCAACTACCAGACCCTGGCTTTCCACGACATCGCCACGGTGCGCCAGACCCTGGGGCTGCGCCCGGCACCCGAGTTTGAACGCTGGATGGAGACCATGGGCCTGATGGCCGATGGACGACTGACCCGCGCGGCCGGCGACCCTTCCTTTTTCTTCGGATGAGCATGCCCATGACCGAATCAGACATCGCCCACATCGTCCAAACCGTGCTGCGGGAACTGCAGGCCCAAGAGGCCCCCGCTGCGCCGGAGCCCGACACACCGGCATTGCTGGATCTGGGCAGCGAAGCCGCCCGCCACTGGATGGGGGTACGCCACGCCAAAAGCGCCGAGGTGGTGGCCTCGCTCCAACAAAGCACCCGCGCCCGCGTGGGTGCGGGGCGCGCCGGCCCCCGGCCGCGCACGCAGGCGCTGCTGCGTTTTCTGGCCGACCACTCGCGCTCCAAAGACACGGTGCTGAGCGAGGTTCCGCCCGCCTGGGTGGAGCGCGCAGGTCTGTTCGAGGTGCAGACCCAGGTGGTGGAGAAAGACCAGTACCTGACCCGCCCCGACCTGGGCCGGGTGCTCTCGCCAGCGGGTGTACAGACCGTGCTGTCGCGCTGCAAAAAGTCCCCCGACGTGCAGGTGGTGATTTCCGATGGCCTGTCCACCGAGGCCACCACCGCCAATTTTGAGGACATTGTGCCCCCCCTGTTGCGCGGCCTGGAGAGCATGCAGCTCAGCGTGGGTACGCCGTTTTTTGTGCGCTGCGGCCGCGTGAAGGTGGAAGACCAGATCGGCGAGCTGCTGGACCCCAAGGTGGTGATCCTGTTGATAGGCGAGCGCCCCGGCCTGGGGCAGTCCGAGAGCCTGTCCTGCTACATGGTCTACAAACCCACCAACCGCACGGTGGAGGCGGACCGCACCTGCATCTCCAACATCCACCGCCAGGGCACACCGCCGGTGGAAGCGGCGGCGGTGATCGTGGAGCTGGCCGCACGCATGGTCCAGGAGCAGGCCAGCGGCATCGCCCTGGTCAAGAAAATGGCGGGGGCATAACCATGGCCGCTCTCGAACGTATCCCGGTACGGGTCTGCGCGGCGCGGCTCATTGCCGCCGTGCAGCCCGACTTCAAAGCCGAGCTGGGCCTGGACGACGCCGACTTCAGCCTGGGCCTGTTCAGCGCCGACTCCGATGACGTGGCCTACATCGCCGCCGACG
Source organism: Burkholderiales bacterium RIFCSPLOWO2_12_FULL_61_40 (assembly GCA_001770935.1). GTDB lineage: Bacteria > Pseudomonadota > Gammaproteobacteria > Burkholderiales > Burkholderiaceae_C > Allorhodoferax. The sequence goes on from MESI01000084.1 coordinate 3,510, forward strand.
AGGCCACCAAACAGGCGCAGGTGCGGGTGGTGTTTGGCAGGTCCCTGTACGCGGGCGCGGCCCACGGCCCCTCCAGCACCGCCGGTGAAGTGCTGCTGATGCTGGCGGGCCCGTCTCCCGCCGAAGTGCGCGCGGGCCTGGACGCCGCCTTGGCCCATGTCGAGCAGGGCGCCGCGTTCCAGTGGGCGAATGCCGAGCACACGGTGGCTTTTCTGGCGCACCTGGTGTCGCGCTGCGGCAGCTACCTGGCGGGCGTGGCCGGGGTGCAGGAAGGCGACGCCCTGGCCTACCTGGTGGCGCCGCCGCTGGAAGCAGCGGTGGGCATTGATGCGGCGCTCAAGGCCGCCGAGGTGGTGCTGGCGGGCTATGTGCGCCCCCCGTCCCCCACCAACTATTCGGGGGCCTATTTGCAAGGCTCGCAGGCGGCCTGTGCCGCCGCCTGCGCGGCCTTTGCCGCTGCGGTGTGCGACATCGCCAGCCACCCCTTGCGCTACTGACATGGCCGACAACGCCTACGGATTCCTCGAAGTCAAAGGCCTGGTCACCGCCGTGGTGGCCGCAGACGCCATGGTGAAAAGCGCCTATGTGCGGCTGCAGGCGCAGATCCAGACCGACCCCGGCCTCATCACCCTGGTAGTGGCCGGAGATATCGGTGCCTGCAGCGCCGCCGTGGAAGCCGGGCGGACGGCCGCGCTGGGCGTGGGCGAAGTCCTGAGCGACCGGGTCATGGGACGGCCCGACCCGGGTATTGACCTGTTTTTTTAGAGCCAACACATGAATACCATCAGTCAAAAAGCACGCGACGCAGGCGTGGTGGGCGCCGGAGGCGCGGGTTTTCCCACCCACGTCAAACTCGGCACCCCGGCGGAGATTTTTCTGGTCAACGGCGCGGAGTGCGAACCCCTGCTCAAGGTGGACCAGCAGCTGGCGGTGAAATACGCCCACCTGCTGGTGCGCGGTCTGGCATTGGCGATGCAGGCGGTGGGCGCACGCGAGGGCATCATCGCCTTCAAGGCCAAATACCAGGAGGCCATTGCGGCGGTGACGCCACTGCTGGCCGCGAACATGCGTATCCACATCCTGCAAGATGTGTACCCGGCCGGCGACGAAGTCATCACCATCTGGATGGCCACCGGACGGCGGGTGCCGCCCGCAGGCCTGCCCAAGGATGTAGGCGTGGGCGTCAACAATGTGCTCACCCTCATCAACCTGGCGCGCGCCGTGGACGAGGACGCCCCGGTGGTGGACCGCACCCTCACCATCTCGGGCGCGGTGGCATCCCCGGTTACCGTCACGGTGCCCATTGGAACCTCCATGCGCGAAGTGATTGCACGCGCCGGGGGCACCACGGTGGCGCAGCCGCACTTCATCAACGGCGGCCCGATGATGGGCAAGCTGATCGAGTCGATCGACCAACCCGTCACCAAGACCACCGGCGGCATCATCGTGTTACCGGAAGACCATGTGCTGATTCGCCGCCACCGCCAGCCCATGCGCGACGTGATGGCGATTGCCCGGGCGGTGTGTGAGCAGTGCAATCTGTGCACCGAGTTGTGCCCGCGCCACCTGGTCGGCCATGAGTTGCATCCGGCGCTGATCGTGCGCTCGGCCAATTACCGCGACATCGGCAAGCCCTCGGTGCTGCTGTCGGCGCTGACCTGCTCCGAATGCGCGATTTGCGAACAGTGGGCCTGCCCGGTGGGCATTTCCCCGATGCGCATCAACATTGCACTCAAAGGCCAGTTCCGCGAGGAAGGCGCCCGTTATGTGGGCGAACTGCGCCCCCAAGACCCCATGGCCGAGCACCGGCTGGTGCCGATTTCACGGCTCATCGCGCGCCTGGCGGTGGGGGCTTACAACAAAAAAGCCCCGCTGGACGAAACCGACTACCAGCCGCAGCGCGTGGTGCTGCCTTTGCGCCAGCATGTGGGCGCGCCCAGCGTGCCGGTGGTGGAGGTCGGCGACAACGTGCGCCGGGGCCAGCCCATTGCCGAGATTGCGCCCAACGCCCTGGGCGCGCGCATACACGCCAGCATCAGCGGCCGTGTGGAGACCGTTTCTGCCCATTCCATCACCCTCGTTCAGGAAGACACCCCATGCGCTACCACGCCATCGGCTTGATTGAATCCACCAGCATTGCCCAGGGAATCGCCGCCGCCGACGCCATGGCCAAGTCCGCCAACATCGAAATCCTGGTGGCCAAAAGCATTTGCCCCGGCAAATACATCGTCATGATTGGCGGCGACGTGGCCGCGGTGCAGCAGTCGGTGGACGCCGGCGGCGGCCTGTCGCCCGACGTCATCGTGGACAGTTTTGTGATTCCCAACGTCCACCCCTCGGTGCTGCCCGCCATCAGCGGCGGCACCCACATCGAGAACATCGCCGCCATCAGCGTGATCGAAACCTATTCGGTGGCCGCCACCATCGAGGCCACCGATGCGGCCGTGAAAGCCGCCCAGGTCGAGCCCATCCGCATGCACCTGGCCTTTGGCATTGGCGGCAAGAGCTACATCATCCTCACCGGCGAAGTCGCCGACATCATGGCCGCCACCGAGGCCGGTGCGGCGGTGGCCAGCGACAAGGGCTTTCTGGTCTCCAAAATCGTGATCCCCCGGCCCCACCGGCAACTGATTGACCAGTTGCTGTAGCGGGTCGCAGCAGTGGCATCCTTCACTCAGCAGCAGGCAAATCGCGCGCAAAACACGCATAGGCGCGCGCCACGCCGACATGGCTTGTCAGCAAACCAACTGCCCGTGAGGTCTACAATCCCCCGAAACCATTAGCGCCGAGGGGCTATGCGCTTTCGCAAAACTCCTCGTTACAGAGGATGCAAGATGCCGATTAGTACCCCTTCCGATCCAACGTCCAACGCCGCCGACAAGCGCGCCGAACTGCGGCGTGCCGCGCTCGAATACCACGAGTTTCCCACCGCCGGAAAAATCGCCATTGCGGCCACCAAGCAGCTGGTCAACCAGCATGATCTGGCTCTGGCCTATTCCCCCGGCGTGGCGGCGCCTTGCGAGGAAATTGTCAAAGACCCGAACAACGCATTCAAGTACACCAGCCGGGGCAATCTGGTCGCCGTCGTCACCAACGGCACCGCCGTGCTGGGCCTGGGCGACATCGGTCCGCTGGCCGCCAAACCGGTGATGGAGGGCAAGGGCGTTCTGTTCAAGAAGTTTGCGGGCATCGACGTGTTTGACATCGAGATCAACGAGAAACACGACCTGGACAAGCTGGTGGACATCATTGCGTCGCTGGAACCCACTTTTGGCGGCATCAACCTGGAAGACATCAAGGCGCCAGATTGCTTTTATGTGGAGCGCAAACTGCGCGAACGCATGAATATTCCCGTCTTTCACGATGACCAGCACGGCACCGCCATCACGGTCGGCGCAGCCATTCTCAATGGCTTGAAAGTGGCCGACAAAGACCCCAAGAAAATCAAGCTGGTGACCTCCGGTGCCGGCGCCGCCGCCCTGGCCTGCCTGGGCCTGCTGGTCAAGCTGGGCATTCCACGCGAAAACATCTTTGTGACCGATCTGGCCGGGGTGGTGTACGCGGGACGGACCGAACTGATGGACGAAGACAAGATCGTCTTTGCCCAAAAAACCGAAGCCCGCACCTTGGGCGAGATCATCGAAGGGGCCGACGTGTTCCTGGGCCTGTCGGCGGGCGGGGTGCTGAAAAAGGAGATGGTCCAGAAAATGGCCGCCAATCCTTTGATTTTTGCGCTGGCCAACCCCAACCCCGAGATCCTGCCGGAAGACGTGAAGGCGGTGCGCAACGATGCCATCATTGCCACCGGCCGCTCCGACTACCCGAACCAGGTCAACAACGTCCTGTGCTTTCCCTACATTTTCCGGGGAGCGCTGGATGCGGGCGCGTCCACCATCACCATCGAGATGGAAATTGCGGCGGTGCATGCCATTGCCGAACTGGCCCAGGCCGAGCAAAGCGAAGTGGTCGCAGCGGCCTACATCGGTGAGCAATTGGCGTTTGGTCCCGAGTACCTGATTCCCAAGCCCTTCGACCCCCGCCTGATGATGAAAATCGCACCGGCGGTTGCCCAGGCAGCGGCCGACAGCGGTGTCGCAGTGCGTCCCATCGGCGATATGGACGCGTACCGCGAAAAATTGCAGAGCTTTGTCTATGCATCGGGCACCACCATGAAACCGATTTTCACAGCTGCCAAAAAGGCGCTGAAAAAGCGCGTGGCATTTTCAGAAGGTGAGGAAGAACGCGTGTTGCGCGCCGCGCAGATCGTGGTGGACGAACGGCTCGCCCTGCCCACCCTGATTGGCCGCCCCAAGGTGATTGCGGAGCGTGTCGAAAAATTCGGTTTGCGTTTGAAAGAAGGCGTGGATTATTCCGTCGTCAACGTAGAGCAGGACCACCGCTACCGCGACTTCTGGCAGACCTACCACCGCATGACCGAGCGCAAGGGCATCACCCAGCAAATGGCCAAAATCGAGATGCGCCGACGTCTGTCTTTGATTGGTGCGATGCTGCTGCACAAAGGCGATGTGGATGGTTTGATCTGCGGCACCTGGGGCAGCACAAATCTGCATTTGAACTACATAGACCAGGTGCTCGGCAAACGTCCGGGGGTCAACAATTACGCCTGCATGAATGGCCTGATGCTGCCAGGGCGTCAGGTGTTTTTGGTGGACACCCACATCAACTACGATCCCACTGCAGAACAGCTCGCGGAAATCACGCTGATGGCGGCAGAGGAGATGAAGCGCTTCGGTTTCAAACCCAAAGTGGCGCTGCTCAGCCATTCCAACTTCGGCAGCAGCAACGAACCCAGCGCGGTGAAAATGCGCAGCACCTTGGCCTTGCTGCGTCAGCAGGCCCCCTGGCTTGAAGTGGACGGCGAAATGCATGGTGACGTGGCCTTGGACGGTGACGCACGCAAGGCCCTGATGCCCAACAGCCTCTTGTCGGGCGATGCCAACCTCCTGGTTTTGCCCAACATTGATGCGGCCAACATCTCCTACAACCTGCTCAAAACAGCGGCCGGCGGCAATATTGCCATCGGACCGGTGTTATTGGGAGCCGCCAAACCCGTGCATATTCTGACGGCCAGCACCACCGTGCGCCGAATTGTGAACATGACGGCCCTGACCGTCGCAGATGCAAACGCCGTGCGTTAGGGCTTGTTTGCAAAGTTAGCACCCACCCACCTAATAGATTCCCCTTCAAGCCCTGCCTATATTTTAGGCAGGGTCTTGCTTTTATTGGCCAAATACACGACACTAGCGCCATGTGTTTATCGGGTTTACCCGAAGTCGTTCGAAGGGTTTCGTGGTGCGCAGGGGTGTTTTGAGTTTTGCGCTGAGCTGCTTATTGCTTTTGGCAGTTGCCGTCAGCAGTGGTGTGCAGGCCAAAGAGCCAATAGTTTCGTTTTGGGACGCAACTATTGCACTGGATAGCTTGCCCGCTCAAGGCCATGAGACCTATCGGCTCATACATCAAGGTGGCCCTTTTCCTTTTGAAAAGGACGGTGTGGTGTTTGGCAATCGGGAGCGCCTGCTTCCCGGTCAGAAGCGCGGTTACTACCGCGAATACACCGTAAGAACACCGGGTTCGCGTAACCGGGGCGTCCGGCGCATAGTGTGTGGAGGACCAAGCACCACACCCGTTGCCTGTTTTTACTCGGCCGATCACTATGCGAGCTTTCGCAAGATCGTGCCCTGACTATGGTTTTGTCAATTTTGGAAAGTGAAGGGGAAATGAATATGTCACTTCGTCAAGAAGCCGCGCCGCAAGGCGCCATCGCGGAGGTGCCTTTAAAAGGGGTGCGGACCAATATCGTGCAGTCGATCCGTGCCTTTCGGGTGCAGGAGTTGCAAGATGCGGCCCAGTCCCTGGGACAGCATTTCCTGTACGCCAATCTGGCCACGGCCCAGACCAAGCAGGACGTGCTTGACTTGATCAGCCAACAATTCATGCTGGCTGTGCATGTGGGCAAGAACTTTGATGCGCTGTATGACAGCATGACCGATCCGGTGCACAAATCCGGCCCGCAGCCCGGGTTTATCGTGGTGCTGGAGCACATCCCGGCCAATGTCAAATTTGACAAGGAAGCACGCGAGCAATTGCTGGACATCTTCCGCGACACCGCAGACTATTGGGGGGACCGGAAAATTCCGTTCCGATGCTTCTATTCTTTTCTGTAGCCCGTTCTGCACACACCAGCCAAGCAGAACGGGCGAAAGAGGCAAGCAGCGAATCCGCCAAGACCGAACCGGTCGCCGGAGTCGTACCACAGACAGATGTCGGCGAAAAAATGCCGACCGACAAACTATTGGATGTGTCTCCTCTGGCCTTGCGCATGAGCAGCCCATTCAACTCGGGGTACTGGCTGGCAGCAGCCTGATTCCCCCTTTGCCAAAGGCCGTGAAAGCGGCCAGGCGGTAGCCAAAAAGCCTGTTGTTTCAACAGGCTTTTTTTTGCCTATGTGGGTTTGAGCCTTTGAACCAGATCCACGTAGTCGGCTACCGGCACTTCTTCGGCGCGCCGTTGCACATCAAACATTCCGCCAAACTTCTTTTCTTCCAGCCACCGACCCAGCGTATGGCGCAGCAATTTGCGCCGCTGGCTGAAGGCCACCTGCACCATTTCACTCAGCAGCGCCACGTCCAGCACCGGCGGGTGCGCCAGCGGCAGCATGCGCACCACCGCGCTGTTGACGCGAGGCGGTGGCTCAAAGCTCTCGGGGGGCACAAACAGCACATTTTCCATGGCATAACGCCACTGCAGCATGACGCTCAGACGGCTGTAATCGGATGTGGCTGGACTGGCCACCATGCGGTCGATCACCTCTTTTTGCAGCATGAAGTGCTGGTCTTCAATGACCTCCACAAAGTCCAGCAAATGGAACAGGATGGGCGTCGAGATGTTGTAGGGCAGGTTGCCGACCACACGCAGCTTCTCTGCGCCCCCCAAAGATGCATCCGTTTTTGCTACTGTTTCGATAGCTGCCTGCGCACTGTTGATCTGGGAAAAGTCCACTTTCAGCACATCAGATTCAATGACCGTCAGTTGGCTATGGGAGCGTAATCGCTGGGCCAGATCGCGGTCCAGTTCAACCACCGTCAAATGCCCCAAGCGTTCGACCAGCGGCTGGGTCAGGGCCGCCAGCCCGGGTCCAATTTCCACCATGCGCTGCCCCGGACGCGGATCGATGGCCTGCACAATGGCATCGATGATGCCGCCATCCGACAAAAAGTGCTGACCAAACCGTTTGCGCGCGATGTGTTTCATGGCGTGGGCGCTTCGCGCATGTCGACAAAGGCGCGCGCACGAATATCCTGGGCCCAGGTCGTGAAGGCCTCTTCATAACGCTGTGCGCGCAGCTGGTTGCGCACCCATTCGCGCAATTCGCGCGGAGTCAAATCCACCCGGCGGCGTTCGACCACCTGGATCAGGTGCACCCCAAAACGCGACACTATGGGATTGCTGATCTCGTCTTCGGCCAAACGGTCCATGGTCGCTTCAAACTCCGGCACAAACATGCCCGGCTGGGCCCACCCCAAGTCGCCGCCCTCTGGCGCGCTGCCGTCTTGCGAATACTCACGGGCCAGGCTTTGAAACGTGGCGCGACCCGCCAGGATGCGTTTTCTGAAATCGGCCAACTGGGCCAGCGCTGCGGCCTGCGTCAGCTGCGCAGTGGGGCGCAAAAGAATGTGCCGGGCGCGGGTTTGCACCACGGTTTTGGTCAACACCTCGGGGGTGCGCTTTTCGATGACTTTGAGAATATGGAAACCCGCCCCGGAGCGGACAATGTCGGACACGGCACCGACATCGAGCTTGGCCGTTGCCAGGACAAAGGACGGGGGGTAGCGGTCGGCACGGCGCAATCCCAATTGCCCTCCCTTGGTGCGGTCGGCGGCCGACACTTCCGTGACCAGGCGCTCGAAATTTTCACCATTCAGGATCCGCTCCAACAGTTTCTGGGCCTGCAGGAAGATCTTGGAAGCTTGCTCTGCCGAGGCTTTTTCAGGAACTGCAATCAGGATCTGCGCCAGGTTGATTTCCTTGCTGAACGGGTCGGTGTTGTTGGCTTGCTGGTCCTGCAAGTAGCGGTCAATGTCCTGTTCAGAGATGCGAATGCGGGATTCGATTTCGCGCTCGTGCAAGCGCGACAACATTTGCTGGTCACGCAACTGCCTGCGGAAAGCCTCCGGATCCATGCCGTCCTTGGCCAGACGCGTGTGCAATTCGGCCACGTCCACCTGGTTCTGGCGTGCCACGGCCTGCTCGGCCAGATCAATGGACGCATCGTCCACACGAATGCCAATGTCGCGTGCGACTTGCAACTGGGCGCGGTCGTTGATGAAGCGCTCCAGCACCCGCTTGCGCAACTCTTCGGGGGCAGGCACCGGCTGACGCGCTTGCTCCAGCTGCTTGGTGACACGCTGCACTTCGGCGCGCACTTCCGAGTTGGTGATGGGGTCCGAGTTCACCACGGCAACAATAAAGTCGGCTGCTTGTGCCGTCTTCGCCTGCGCAAGCGCAAGCCATGGTGCGGAAAGACAGACAAGGGCCACGGCCCAGGTGCGAAAGTTCATCGTTTTCAATCGTAGTTACTGAAGCGGCTGTTCGTACTGCCGGTTTCACGCAAATTTTGGTAACGTGGGATGTTCGTGGTCAAGGTCTTCTGGGGACTGATGCCCAGCTTGCCAAATCCAACGAATTCCAACTGGAACATCAGGCTTTGGGTTGCGGTAGAGGTGCTGGTCTGCACCCTCTGAATCACCACACGCCCCAGCCAACAGCCCGAATCGTACTCGACCCCCAAAATGGTGTCGACCAGCCGCCCTTCGTTCAAGCTGTAGTTCATGCGTCCCACACTGTAATAACGCCCGCCCCCCTGGCCCCGGCCTTCTCCGAGGTCCTGCCCGCGTTCACCCCAGAGGTCATTGAGCGGCCACTGCCAGCTCACATCCAGCTGCTCGCTTAAGTCCCGCTGAAAGCGGTAGGCCGCGTTGACCACCCGGTAGCTGCCTGGGCTATAACGGGTGCCGAGGGTGGAACGCACCGACTGGTCGGTTTTGGCGTTGTACTGGACGGTGGAGTCCAGCAACCAACGTTCATTGACGTTGACCGACGCGCCCAACAGCACATCGCTGAACCCCGCAGCGGCGGGCGCCGTGGTGGAGTTCAAGGTGACCTGCTGGTCTTCAAAACGCAGGCGCTGCGCCAAACCAAACCGCGCAATTTGGGCGCCCGTCCCGGCATCCAGGAAGCGGGTGCCAAGCCCCAAGGTCAGCAAATTGTTGTCCGAGATCTTGTCATGGCCCACGAAGGCGTTTTCGGTATAGATGCTGGCAAAGTTGAAATCGTGGGCGCCCGTGTCGTAGTTGGGCAACAGGCTTTGGTTGCGGTAGGGCGTGTAGACGTAAAACGCACGGGGCTCCAGGGTTTGCACCAGGTTGCGTCCCCACACCGAGGTGTCCCGCTCCAACACCAGGCCGCTGTCCAGACTGAACGTGGGCACCACACTGGTGGCCGAGCGGTCGGCATTGGCCAGCGCGGCGTCAAACTGGTAGGCCGTGGCGTGCAACTGCACTTTGGGCGTGAAGAAACCGGCGGGCGCCAGCCAGGGCCGACTGACCTGCAGCAAGCCAAAGCCCCGCTGGGTGTTAGGTTGCAGGGTTTTGAGGCGGTCCGCATCAAATTGGGTGAAGTCTGCGTCCACCGACCAGTCGAAGCCCTGCACGTTGGTCTGGGCATACCGTGCCGTCAGCTGGGGCACGCGGTCATACGGCGGCACAATGGGCGCAGCAATGTCTTGCAGGGTTTGCCATTTCAGCACCTGCACGCTGCTGGAGAATCCGCCCTGGGCCCAGGTCGTGGCCACGGAACTGGGCAGCAGCCGCTGGCTGAGCGACCCGCTGGCACGGGTAAAGTCGCGCCAGTAGTTGTCGTCGCTCACCCGGTTCACATTCAGGCTCACCCCCACATTGCCGACGGCGGCCAACCCCGTGTCCACGCTGCCCTGGTGGGTGTAGGCCAGGCCCCAGCGGTCGTCAGCGCGCAGCTTGTCTGCGGGCATGTAGTTGGCCCGCACGGTGCCGGAATAAGTGGCCTCCAGGTAACGGAACTCCCCGCCCCAGTCCACGCCCCGTGAGGTCATCAGCGTGGGCGTGATGGTGGCGTCGCGGTTGGGCGCGATATTCCAGTAATAGGGAATCACAATTTCCGAGCCGTTGACGTTGTCAACCCCCACCGTCACCGGTAAGACACCGGAGCGGCGCTTGTCGCTGAGCGGAAAACTGACGGCGGGCACCGGCAGTATCGGCACGCCCTTGAAACTGAGCACCGCGCCCTGCGCAATGCCAATCTCTTCTTCGTTGTCCAGAGTGAGGGTGGTGGCCCGCAAGATCCAGTCCGGCATCCAGTCGGGGCCAGGCAGGCGTCGGCAGGTGGTGTAGGTGGCGTTGTGGATCACCGTGTGGTTTTCATCCAGGAAGTCCGCGCGTGTGGCCTGCCCGTGGGCATCGTTTTGCAGAAATTGGTAGCGGGGCTCCTGAAAGAAGCCCTCAAACTTCTCCACTTTGAGCTCCATCAAGGGGCCTTCGTACACATTGCCCATACGGTTGATACGCACATGGCCGGTGGCGCGCGCCAAGTCGGTGGGCTGGTCGTACTCCAGGCGGTCGGCCCGGATGGTGGTGCCCGGCTTGCGCAACTCCGCATTGCCCTCAATCACCGTTTCCTGGTTGGGATGCCCCTGCATCCGGTCTCCGAACAGGAAAACCGGTGCCTGGCTACTCTGGGCCGGTGAAATAATTTCCTGCAGCAGCTCGCTGGGGCGCAGGGTCAGCGCCTCTTCCACGGGCGAAGATTCCTGCTGCGGCACCGTTTGCGCGCGCACCCCCACAGGACCGCTGCAAACCATGCAGGCAAGCAAGGCCAAACGGGTCAGGGGAAGGCGGGGCAAACCGGGATTCAGGTCGCGCGACGAAAAACGCATGAGGGCAGGGCGGGGTCAGGTGGAGCTTTGTAGAATGGATTATCCATGAGCCCAACGCCCCCTTCCCCGTGACCCTCCCTATTTCCCCCGTCTGGACCGACCCGCAGCGCGAAATGCTGTTTGAAAGCTGGCTCCAGCAGATCCAGCCTGCGCACCACCTGGTACGCGACTCGCTGCGCCTGGCCTCGGCCGATGCCAGTTTTCGCCGTTACCTGCGGGTGGACACGCCGACCGGCAGCCTGGTCATCATGGACGCCCCGCCGGACAAGGAAGACTGCAAGCCCTTTGCCAAGGTCGCCCAACTGATGGCCGACGCCGGCATCAAGGCCCCCCAGGTACTGGCCTGGGACGAAGCCAACGGCTTCATGCTGCTCCCCGACCTGGGGACCCACACCATGATGCAGGTGATGAACCCCCAGGCCCCGCCACCGCTGGATTTGTACCTGCAGGCCGTGGACACCCTGGTGCAATGGCAATTGGCCTCCGCCGAAGGGGTGCTGCCCCCTTACGACCGCGCACTGCTCGCACGCGAGTTGGAGCTGTTTCCCCAGTGGTACATCACCGAATACCGCCAAGTCACCCTGGATGCCGCGCAACGCAAGACGCTGGACGAGGCCTTTGCCTGCATCATGGACAACAACCTGGCCTGGCCCAGCGTCTATGTGCACCGCGACTTCATGCCCCGCAACCTGATGGTGCCTTTGGAAGACGCCGCGCAATTTGCCGCCGGGCCGCCCCAAGGCAAATTAGCCCCCTTGGGGGGCAGCGCAGTACGCGCAGCGACAAGCGTGGGGGCTCATCTGGGCGTACTCGATTTTCAGGACGCGGTGTACGGCCCCATCACCTACGACATTGCCAGCCTGATGCGCGATGCCTTTTTGAGCTGGGACGAAGACTTCTGCCTGGACGTGACTATTCGTTACTGGGAAAAAGCCCGCAAGGCCGGTTTGCCCGTGGGCGATGACTTTGGCGAGTTTTACCGGGGGGTAGAGTGGATGGGCCTGCAACGCCACCTGAAAGTGGCCGGCATTTTTGCCCGCCTGACCCTGCGCGACGGCAAACCCCAGTACCTGGCCGACACCCCGCGCTTCATTGGCTACATCCGCGCCACCTGCGGGCGGTACCGCGAACTCAAACCTCTGCTGCGCCTGGTGGAGGAGCTGGAAGGCGTTTTCGTACCGAATATGCTCGCCTTTCGCCGACCCCAAGCAAAATAGCAATCAAATAGGGCTCCAGCCCGCGTCAACACTGCGCAAGCAGCTACTTATTTCATAGCAAAACTATTACCCTGACCATGCCCCGCTTCTTCTGCCCCGCCCCTCTCGCCACCGGCGCACTGGTGGATTTGCCCGCCGGTGCGGCACGCCATGTGCAGGTGTTACGGCTGCAGCCCGGCGACACCCTGACTCTGTTCAACGGCGGTCCGGGGTGGGAGGGCGGCACCCACGCCGGTGGCGAATTCGACGCCACCGTCACCCACATGGGCCGCAGTGACGTCCAGGTCCGGGTGGATGCCCACCACGCGGTGGAGCGCGAGGCCCCGCGCCAGGTGCATTTGCTGGTGGGCATGCCGGCCAACGACCGCATGGACTGGCTGGTGGAAAAGGCCACCGAGCTGGGCGTGGCCAGCATCCAGCCGCTGATGACCGAGCGCAGCGTGCTGCGCCTGAGCGGCGAACGGGCCGAGAAAAAGGTGGCGCATTGGCAAAGTGTGGCCGTGTCGGCCTGCGAGCAATGCGGTGGCAACCGGGTGCCGGTGGTGCACGAGGTCATGGGATGGGCTGCGTGGGCCAAGGCCCACGCCCAAGCCCCGGCGGGGCATGCGCGCTTGCTGCTGTCGCTACGCCCAGGGACCCGTGGTTTGCGCCATGCTGTCGCGGCCTGGGACCAAGCCGCTGGCGCCGCAGCGGATGCCATCACCTTTTTGTCCGGCCCCGAAGGCGGCCTGAGCGGTGCCGAAGAAGACCTGGCCGTCGGCTGCGGCTTTGCCCCCGTCACGCTGGGTGGGCGCGTGCTGCGCGCTGAAACAGCGGCCCTAACGGCCTTGGCGGCGCTGCAGGTTTAGGGCAGTTACTCCATAGGCGTCACATAGGCCACCATGGCTGTGATCGGGTCCCCCAATGGTTCGTCTAACGAATCCGCGGCGCGGTCAGCAGTTGCTCCGGCAGCGTGAAATAGGCGGCCGTGGCGCCCCGGCACTCCCGCGCCTGGTCCAGCTCATGGCGCGCCACGGTGCGCAGGTGCACCTCGTCCGGGCCATCCATCAGGTGCATGGCGCGGCCCCAGGTCCACAAAAAGGCCAAGGGGGTGTCGGGCGACAGGCCCATGGCGCCAAACACCTGCATGGCGCGGTCCACCACCCGTGTCTGCAGCCGCGCCGCCACCACCTTGATGGCCGACACGTCCACCCGCGCCTGGGCACGCTGCCCCGCACCCTGGTCCAGCCGCCAGGCGGCACGCAGCACCAGCAGCCGGGCCTGGTCGATTTCCAGGCGCGATTCGGCAATCCACTCCTGCACATTGGCAAAGTCGGCCAGGTACTTGCCAAACACATGGCGCTCCAGCGTGCGGTCACATAGCAGCGCCAGCGCCAGTTCGCACTGGCCAATGGTGCGCATGCAGTGGTGGATGCGCCCCGGCCCCAAACGCGCCTGGGCCATGGCAAAGCCCGCGCCTTCATCGCCCAACAGGTTGCCCACCGGCACCCGCACATCGGAAAACACAATCTCGCAATGCCCTTCGGGCGCGTGGTGCTGCATGATCGGAATGTTGCGCACCAGCGTGACGCCAGGCGTGTCCAGGGGCACCAGCACCATGCTGTGGCGGGCGTGTTTGGGGGCGAGGTCATCGCCACTGCGGCACATCACGATCAGCAGCTTGCACTGGGGGTGGGCAGCACCGGTGATGAACCACTTGCGGCCGTTGAGCACCAGTTGCCCGCCGTCGTGGCGTACCCGGGTTTGCAGATTGGTCGGGTCCGAGGAGCCCACATCGGGCTCGGACATGGCGAAGGCGGACCGAATCTCGCCCTCCAGCAGGGGGCGCAACCACTGCTGGTTTTGCCCGGGCGTGGCAAACAGGTGCAGCAGCTCCATATTGCCGGTGTCGGGCGCACTGCAGTTGAACACCTCCGAGGCCCAGGGCAGGCGGCCCATCAGCTCGGCCAGGGGCGCATATTCCAGGTTGCTCAAGCGCTCGCCGGGCTCATCGGCGTGCAGGCCCGGCAAAAACAGGTTCCACAGCCCCTCCGACCGGGCCAGCGCCTTGAGGTCGTCCATGAACGGCGGCGGAAAAATACCCTGCGCCACCGCGTGGTGCCAGGCGCCGTTGTGGGGCAACAGATAGCGGTCCATGAAGTCCTCCAGCCGCTGCCGCAGTGCCTGCACCTTGGGTGAATATTCGAAATCCATACGCTGCCTTTCACGGTGGCGCGGACATCGCCGCCACATACATGAAGTCTGCCAAAGCGCAAGTGCTTTGGCTGTCACCTGGGTGCAGACTTGGCTCTAATCTGGCCATCCTTTGCGCTAACTGGGGGTGTGGGTCCCTGCGCCGGGGAAATAATATTTTCTGGCTTGTTACACAAAGGAGGGAATCCCATGAAAACCGTTGTCGGCATCAGCCTGGGCGCCAGCGCGCAAGACTTTGAATTCACCACCCCCTTTCTGGGGGAAAAAATGCAGGTGCGCCGCATCGGCACCGACGGCAGCACGCCCAAAGCGGCCAAGCTGCTCAAAGCATGGGAACAAAAAGCCGACACCATCGGCCTGGGCGTGCTCAAGGACAGCTACAAGGTCGGCGCGCACCGTTTCATCGAGAAGGACAGCGCGCGCCTGAAGGCCGTGGTCACGCGGGTGCCCGTCACCACCGGCGGGCGCCTGGGCGACATTTTTCAGGAGTGGGCTGTGCGCCATGCCCAGGTCCAACTGGGCCACTACTTCAACAACGCCCGCGTGCTGTTTTTTTCGGGCATGGGCAACTACAAGCTGGCGATGTCCCTCTCGGAGTACACCAGCAACCTGCAGTTTGCCGACCCGCTCCTGCAACTGGGCGTGCCCAAGCTGCTCTCGTCGCTGGAGGCGCTGCAGCTCTACACCACCGGCGCGCACTATGTGAAAGACTGGACGCTGCCGGTGAATCTGGCCCAGGGCCCGATCCAGGAGTGGACGCAATTTGTACTGCGCAAAGCCATGCAAAAAGCCACCGTCATCGTGGCCGCCGCGCACGAGCTGGACGAGTTCGGCATCGAAGAACTGGCAGGCAAAACCATCATCACCTCCACCGCCAGCGACGAGCGCATCGCCCAGTGGAAAGACAAAGGCGTGCACCTGGTGATCGACGGATCGCCCTTTTTGTTCAACCATGTACTCAGCCCCAACCTGCTGGACGCCATGATCGTGGCCGCCACCGGCAAGCACCCCGACGATATTCTGGAAGACGACTACCTGGAGATCATCACCAGCCTGCAGATGCAGCCGCGCCTCATTTACCCCAACGGCTTCAAGCGGGTGAACCGCTTTGCCTTTGTGATCCACCCGCTGTCGCAGGAGTATTTCAAGAAGGTCAAACCCATCGAGCTGCTGTCGCAGGTGTCGCCACCGGTGTTCATGAACTCGCTGGAAAAAATCATGGCCTACGCGCCA
This sequence comes from Burkholderiales bacterium RIFCSPLOWO2_12_FULL_61_40, assembly GCA_001770935.1. GTDB lineage: Bacteria > Pseudomonadota > Gammaproteobacteria > Burkholderiales > Burkholderiaceae_C > Allorhodoferax. The sequence continues at coordinate 19,140 of MESI01000084.1, forward strand.
CCGTTTGTGTACTCCAAGGTCAGCGGCATCCGCTCGCCCACGGGGGTGGAGGCCGAAGGCTGGCTACTATCGGTGGGCGGCACGCCCAAGGAGATCATGGCGCACAGCCCCGAATTCACCTACCGCCGCCTGCTGGACGCCGCCGCCATGGCCAAACGCCTGGGCGCCCAAATCATGGGCCTGGGTGCCTTCACCAAGGTGGTGGGCGACGCGGGCCTGACGGTGGCCAAACGCGCGCCGCTGCCCATCACCACCGGAAACAGCTACAGCGCCTCGGGCGCGCTGTGGGCGGCACACGACGCGCTCTTGCGCATGCGCCTGC
>MESI01000085.1 GCA_001770935.1 Burkholderiales bacterium RIFCSPLOWO2_12_FULL_61_40
GGGGCCAGAGTGATTCCGCTATTTCTTCCCTGTATTGAACTTCCATCAACTACGATCTACCGGCTTACGCTGGCGCACTAGCTGCCTGCGCTTATTCCGCGAGGGCTACAGGCATATTTCATCCTTGAAACCGGTTGATCCTATGTGGAAGTCTGGCCCTCAGGTGTGCAAGGCGGTATATTCCTTTTCAAGCACGCAAATCACCATCCAGGAGCCCGTCATGCACCAAACCACAAAAGCACTGAGTGAACAAGCCGTTCAACTGCCCCCCGTAGAGCGCATGGAGTTGGTGGAACGCATTCTGGACAGCATCGATCAGCCCGACTCGACCATGGATGCGCTGTGGGCCAACGAGGCCGACGACCGTCTGGCGGCGTACCGCCGGGGTGAGATTCGCGCCATACCTCTGTCAGAGGTGTTGGCAAAGTACCAGACGTCCAGCGCCGCATGAATATCCTGCTGCTGGAAGCAGCACATCCCACCAGCATCGCAAGCCGAATTACTGGCGGGATAGATTGCAGAACCGTATTCAAATCCGCCCCTGAATTGCTACGTTTTTTGTAGCTGCCTGCACATACCCCACGCGGGCTCTAGGCCATTTTCTCTTTAAGTTACACTGCAATCAATCCACACCATAGTGAGCATCAGTAACAGGGAGAAAACCACATGGCCAAGTCACGGTCCAACAAGCGCAAGACCCGCGCACTCAACACACTGCAAGAAAAGGGCATGGGGCTTTGTGCTCTTGGCCTGGGCATGTTGATCCTTCCTTTTTTCATGGACAAGTCACTGCTGCTGGGGAGCTTGGCAGGCGCCCTGCGCCCTGTCGGCGGACTTGCTTTGACCGGCGGGCTGGTGCTTCTGGCCTTGCACCACATCACCAGGACCAAAGTCGAACAGGCCAATCCCCTGCCCCATCCCTCGCCCCGCGCGCCCACGACTACCGAGCGAGAAGCCACAGCAGCACCGATGCGCCAAGCCGCAAGCAGTTGGAGCCCCGCAGTTTTCGCCGCCATTGAATGGCGCCGCTTTGAGGCAGTCTGCGAAACGCTGTTTGGCCAAGCCGGGTTTGAAACCAAATCGCAGTCGCACGGGGCCGATGGCGGCGTGGACATTTGGCTGCACAGCCGTAACGCCGAAGGTCCGGTGGCCGTGGTGCAGTGCAAGCACTGGCAGGGCAAGGCCGTGGGCGTCAAAGAGCTGCGTGAGTTCTTCGGCGTCATGGCATCGCACAAGCTCACCCACGGCACCTACGCCACCACATCCACCTACACCACAGACGCGCAGCAGTTTGCAAAAGACAACGGCATCAACGCACTGGACGGCAAGGGCCTGCTGGCACTCATTGCCAAACGCACGCCCGAGCAACAGCAGAAGTTGCTGGATGTGGCGTACGAGGGGGAATACTGGCGACCAACCTGCGCCAGTTGCGGTGTCAAACTGGTAGAACGCACGCCAACCAAAGGCGGCGCTCAGTTTTGGGGCTGTAGCAACTACCCCAGGTGCAAGTCAAGGTTGCCTATGGTGGCGGCGTTGCGGTAGAAATTGCTACGTTTTTGGTAGCTGCCTGCGCATATTTCACGCGGGCTATAGCCGATTTGACACCAAACAGTCTCTGACAGTTAAACTGGAGCCTATGCCCTCCCAAACCAGCCAATCCCCTGCCGTCCTCAGCGCCGCCCGCGACTTCGCGCAACGGGTGGCTGCCGCGTGGCCCATGCGTGGTGCCTTGATGTTTGGCAGCCAGGCGCGGGGTAATGCCCATGCCGGGAGCGATACCGACGTGGCCGTGCTGCTCAATGGGGCGCCAGGCGACTTTGTGGCCACCAAACTTGCGCTGGACGATGTGGCCTATGACGTACTGCTGGACTCGGGCATTCGCATTCAGCCTCTGCCGATCTGGGAACCTGAATGGGCGCACCCGGAGCGATACAGCAACCCGCGACTGTTAGAAAACATTGCCCGTGAAGGTCTTGCGCTTTGACCCCGCAAGAACTCATGACCAAAGCAAACCGCGCACTTGCATCGGCAAAGCTGTTACTGGACAGCGGTGACGTGGATGGCGCATGCAACCGTTCCTACTACGCCATGTTTGACGCCGCTCGGGCCGCACTTTTGTCCATCAGTGCTCCGGTGCCCGCCGAGATTGCACGAACCCACAGCGGACTGATCACCGCGTTCAGCTTGCATCTGGTCAAACCCGGACTCGTCGCAGTCGAGCATGGGCGTTCACTGAACAAGGTTGAAGACTTACGTCTAATTGCGGATTACAAAGGCGATCCGGTGACTTTGGAAAATGCGGCATGGGCGTTGGAGCAATCCGAAAAGTTTTTGGCTGCAGTTCAGGCATTGATTGCCGAACCCTGATTTCCCCGGAAAACGAGTGGTTCTGGATTGTTTTTTGCTACGTTTTTAGTAGCTTCCTGCGCATACTTCACGCGGGTTAGAGTCCGATTTGACACTTACTTCCTGAGGGAGAAACGACCATGCTCAGCAAAACCTTCACCAGCGGGCGCATCCGCCGGGCCGACTACAACCCCGAGTCGCAGCAGCTGGACTTGCATTGGGACAACAAGAGCACTCTGGCCTACAAGCAGGTGCCGCAAGAGGTGTTTCGTCGGCTGTGCAGCGCGCCCAACCCGGCCACCTACTGGGAAGACCGCATTGCCGAGGAATACCCCAAGGGCGTGCCCATGACTTCCGCCGCCGTGCCCGAGGGCGCCAAAACGCTCAATGACCTGTTTGGACCCGACGCATAAACACGCACAAGGTCGGCATCGATCTGCGCTCGGCTGGGTTTGGGGTGTGTTCGGGGCTTTGAATTGCTACTATTTTGGTAGCTTCTTGCGCTTATTGCACGAGGGCTGGAGGCTTATTTTCGTCATCAATTTTCACACAAACCCATTTTGGGTTCATTCATGCCCAAATTGGGTTTTTCCTTGGAAAAGCAGCGTATAAGTGAATGATTTGCACCGCATTTTTATTAGCAAATATGCTAATATTCAACTCCAATGACTTGGTCCATCACCTATTACAACGATAAGGTTCACCAGAAGGCATTGGACGGGTTTTCTATTGCACCCAAGTGGGTCGGTCTATTGTGGTGTTGCACTCGTTCGTGAAGAAGACCCAAGAAACTCCAGACGCTGAATTGCGTCTGGCCCGCAAACGATTAAAGGATGTGCAACATGGCTGAAACTGGCTACAAACCTGTGCCGCATGACGCGGCGTTCCGAAAGGCGCTGCTGACCAAGCCCGGCGTGTCCCAGGCGTTTGACGCGCTGGAAGAGGAATACACGGCCCTGCATGCCATGCTCGATGCCCGTCAAACTGCCGGCCTCACGCAGGCTGAAGTGGCCAGCCGCATGGGCACCACTGTGTCGGCGGTGTCGAGGCTAGAGGCATCTTTGCGCAGCGAGAAGCATTCGCCGTCTTTTGCCACCTTGCGCAAATACGCACAAGCTTGCGGCAAGAAGTTGGTTATTCAGATGGTCTGACATTCGGCAGGCCGCCCACCGCTTTCTTCGCAGGTTTCGACTTGCCAGCTCTGTTAACGGCCACCGCTTGGGCAATGAGCGCCTTGAAGGCGGCTTCGTCCACTGCTTCTCCTTCGTGGATGTCGATGGCGCGGCGGGCGTTGCCGTCCAGGCTCGCATTGAAGAGCTGGGCTGGGTCTTGCAGGGCCGCGCCTTTCAGGAAGGTGAGCTTCACTTTGTCTTTGTAGGATTCGCCGGTGCAGAGAATGCCGTCGTGCGACCACACCGGCGTGCCCATCCACTTCCACTCCTCGACGACGTCCGGGTCGGCTTCTTGAATGAGTTTGCGCATTCTGCCCAAGGTGTCCCCGCGCCAGCCCCCCAGCGCGGCAATTTTTTCCGAGATGAGCTCCGATGCCGACGGGCCTGGGCTCGCATCCGACTTGTTCATGTTCTCCTCCTGGAAGTTCCAGATAGTTTAATTTGCAAGCAAGTATCCGCGGCTCTGGCTAGCGTATTTGCTACATTTTTAGTAGCTGCTTGCGTATATTCCACGGGCGATAGCGCCATATTTCACATATGCAACATACCTGTACCGCCGAATCTCCCCTAAAATTCGGCCATGCACCCCGCCATCGCCCAACACCGTTTAGGCATATCCGCCATCTGCCAGCGCTACCGCATCAGCCGCTTGGAAGTGTTTGGCTCGGCTGCGCGGGCAGACGATTTCAACCCTGCCAGCAGCGATGCCGATTTTTTGGTGGAGTTCGCGCCTGACGTGCAGCCAGGACTGGAAGCCTTTTTCGGCGCCAAAGCCGATCTGGAGCAGTTGTTGGGCCGTGGTGTTGATTTGGTAGAGCCCGGCGCAGTGCGCAACCCCTACGTTCTAGCCAGCATCAACCGCAATCGCGAAGCCATCTATGCAGCGTGATCCGCGCGCCTTTTTGTGGGACGTACGTGAGTCGGCTTTGGCGATTCAGACTTTCACCGTTGGCATGGACGCTGCAGCCTATGCGGCCAACGAAATGGCACAGTCGGCGGTCGAACGTAAATTTGAAATCATTGGCGAAGCGCTCAATCAGTTGGCTAAGCTGGACGCCGCTTTGGCGACGCGCATTCCAGACCTACCGCAAATCGTCGCGTTTCGCAATCAGCTCATTCATGGTTATGCCACCGTGAATGTCAGCACGGTTTGGAATGTGGCGCAGAACGCATTACCGCCATTGGTTCGTGCTGTGCAGACTCTTTTGGATGAGTTGGGCAACGCCTGAATCGGATGTAGTGCAGCAATTGGGGGGGAAGAGCCAACTTTTGCTACGTTTTTAGTAGCTGCTTACGCATATTCCACGGGGCACGGTGACCCATTTGGCATCAGGATCTTAGGCCAATGGCCCGGCCTGCAGCGGGTCAAGCGACCATGCCCCGCGCAAAATCCGCCGCCCGCATAGAATCCGCAACACTTCCCGCGCGGGGGTCTGCCGCGTGTCCACTTCAGGTATCCACCATGAGCCAACTCAAACTCAGCTATTTCGATTTTCACGGCGGCCGCGCCGAGCCCGCACGCCTGGCCCTGGCCATTGGCGGCATTGCTTTTGAAGACCACCGCTTTGCCTACCCGGAGTTTGCCGAGGTGCGCAAGTCCACGCCCTTTGGCCAGGTGCCGGTGTTGCATGTGGACGGCGTGCAGGTGACCCAGTGCGATGCCATCAACCGCTACGTGGGCAAGCTCGCGGGCCTGTACCCCCTTGATGCCTACCAGGCCCTGCTGTGCGACGAGGTGATGTATGTGGTGGAAGAGGCTGGCGTCAAAATGGGCCCCACTTTCCGCATGACGGGCGACGCCCAGAAGGAGGCGCGCCTGGCCCTGGTCAACGGCTCCATGCCGGTGTACCTGGGCTGGCTGCAAAGCCAGCTGCTGGCCCATGGCGGCGAATACTTTGCCGACAACCGCCTCACCATGGCCGACCTGAAGGTGTTTGTGGACGTGCGCGGCCTCAACTCCGGCCGCCTGGACCATGTGCCGACCGATCTGGTGAAAAAATCGCCCCCGCGCTCAACGCCCACCTGCAACGCATCGCCAACACCCCCGCTGTGGCGCAGTACTACGCCAAATTTGGCGTTTGATAAAAAAAACTTACCCCTGCCCGCTGTGGGCAGCCTTGTGGATAAGCGTGTTCACAAGGCTTCAAACCCGCGCCAGCCGTGGGTTGGCAGGCGGTGCCTTTAAATTAGGCAGCACCTGCCCACCGCATTTTTCACCAGGGCGAGTGTGGTAAGCGCCCTTGGACGCACCTCAACGCAATCATCCACCTTCATGCTACTATTTTGGGAGCTGCTTGCGCACATTCCACGAGGGCTACGACCCTATTTAACACTCAAACATGCCTGCCAACTGGTACCAACGCCACATCCTGCCCACCGCCTTGGACCTGGCCTGCGGCCTGCCCATGATCGGGCGCATGCGCCAACTGGTGGTGCCACGGGCACAGGGGCGCGTGCTGGAGGTAGGCATTGGCACCGGGCTGAACCTGCGCTACTACGACAGGTGCCGCGTCACCCACATCACCGGCCTGGACCCCGCCCTGCAACTCCACCCGCTGGCCCAAGAGCGCATTGCACAGGCGGGCCTGCCGGTAGATTTGGTGGGGCTGTCGGCGGAGAAAATTCCCTTGCCCGACGCCAGCTTTGACACCGTGCTCCTCACCTACACCCTGTGCACGATTCCCGATCCCCAGGCCGCCCTGCTGGAAATGAAGCGCGTGCTGGCCCCCACCGGCAAGTTGCTATTTTGCGAGCATGGGCGTGCGCCCGACGCATCGGTGCAGCGCTGGCAGGAACGGCTGCAGCCGCTGTGGGGCCCATTGGCGGGCGGCTGCCATCTGGGACGCGATATTCCGGCATTGCTACGCGCCGCCGGTTTTACCCTGCCCGACCTGCAAACACGCTACCTGAGCGGACCCCGCCCCTTCACCTTTCACTATTGGGGCGAGGCCCTGCCCTGAGCGCTTCACCGCTTACAGCAATACAGGCGACTTTGTTGCTACCATTTTTGTAGCCATCTACGCTTATTTCACGCGGGCTGCAGGCCAATTTTGCATTTAACGCTCTGAGACAACGTTAAACTTCCCGGCAATCCCTGCGGCGCCGCGAAGTTCAAGCCATTACCAAGCGTCCAGCGGACGCCCCTACACCATCCAAGCCATGCTGAGTCCACTCAAAAAGCTCCTGTCCCCATTTTTCACAGCAGACGATGCACAGCCGTCCTTCGACGAAGCCCACGGCCTGCAGTTGGCCACCGCCGTGCTGCTGGTCGAGGTGATGCGCTCGGATACCCAGGTTGCCGCCGAAGAGCGCGCCGCCACCGTGGCGGCCCTGCGCACCCGGTTTGCACTGAGCGACGACGAACTGGCGCGGCTTCTGGCGCAGGCGGAACACACCGCCCAAAACGCCAACGACTACTTCCGTTTCACCAGCGCAATGAACGAGCAGTGCACGCAGGCCCAGAAAATCCAGGTCGTGGAGCTGATGTGGCAAATCGCCTATGCCGACGGCCATCTGGACGCGCACGAAAACCACCTGATCAGCAAAATTGCCGGCCTGCTGCACGTCACCCATGGTGAATACATCGCCGCCAAGCTACACGCCAAGGCGGCGACATCCCTGGGAAATTAGGGAGGAGGAGGCCGCTGGAGCACGGCACCCACCCTGGTGCGGCAACCGGAGTTCGGTTAACCTCCCCGCCTCACCAACCAAGGTACACACCATGAAAAAACTCAACGTCACCATCCAGCTGCAAATGTCCGTCCCCGATGCATGGGAGCTGGTCGAGACATCCGAAGGCGGTCAAGTGCTGAAGCTGCCCAACGGCCAGTTTATGGACATCGCCATCGAGCCGCTGTTCGCCAGCAACCCCGAAGAAACCTGGACCAGCACCGAGGACGACGAGGTGCTGAACGACATTTTGGACATGGTCGAAAGCGAAGACGTCGCCTACGCCTTCGTCCAACACTAAGCCCTTCGGAAGCCAGGCCCCTGCGCGGAGGCTTGGCTTTTTTTTGTGCATTTGAAAAAATACTTACCCCAATCTGCTGTGAACCACTTTGTGGATAAGTACCGGGACAAGTGCCCAAACCCGCGCCAGCCGTGGCTTTGCAGACCGTGCTTAAATTACAGGCAATCCAGGCCGCTTTTGCGCAGCCCTCCAATGAAGGGGCAAAACTGTGCTAGGACAATGAACGGTTTATTACCACTGTAAAACCACCTGCCAGGGGTCCAAGTTGCCCCCGAAAACTGTGCACACCTTTGTGGATAACTCTGTTCACAAGCTGCCAAACCCGCGCCAGCACTGGGTTTGCAGCCGGTGCCACCGAAATGACCAGCGCTTGGGCGGCATGGAAATCCACCTTGGCACTTACTACACTGCAATGCATACACCCGGACCACCGCAATGACTAGCCCCCAATGGTTCCTGTTGATCGGCACCCTGCTCCTGCTGCGGGGGTTGTCGGCCACGCTGCTCAAGCGTTTGCCGGTGACGCCCGCCATCATTTACCTCGCGGTGGGCTTGCTGGTGGGGCCCAGCGCGCTCAACCTGTTCCACTTCAATCCGCTAAAGGAATCGGCGCTGCTGGAGGCGCTGACCGAGGTGGCGGTGTTGATCTCGCTGTTTTCTGCGGGCGTCAAAATGCCGGCGCCTTTCAGTTTTGCGCTGTGGCGCGCCCCCCTGATGCTGGCCACCGTGTCCATGGCGCTGACCGTGGCACTGGTGGCCGCCTTCGCCGTCTTCGTCCTGGGCCTGCCGCTGGGCATGGGCGTGCTCTTGGGCGCCATCGTCGCGCCTACCGACCCGGTGCTGGCCACCGACGTGCAGATTCGCCACCCCGGCGACCGCGACCAGTTGCGCTTTACGCTGACCTGCGAAGCGGGCATGAACGATGGCAGCGCCTTCCCCTTTGTCATGCTGGGCCTGGGGCTGCTGGGCCTGCATGGCCTGGGCGACTTCGGCCTGCGCTGGGTGGCGGTGGAGGTGCTGTGGGCCACCGCAAGCGCCGTGCTCATCGGCGCGGTGGCGGGCATGGTGCTGGCCAGGCTGGGCTGGAAGCTGCGGCGCGAACCGCACCAGCATGAACTGCTGGACGATTTCCTGGGCCTGGGTCTGATCGGTGTGGTGTATGGCCTGTGTGTGCTGGTGGATGCCTGGGGCTTTCTGGCCGTCTTCTTTGCGGCCGTGGCGCTGCGCCAGACCGAACAGAAGCTGGCCCTCAGAAGCCAATCCCGCGGGGATGGCGAGCACCCCCCCAAGGTCAGCGAGGGGGCCCTGGTCTTCAAGGAGCATCTGGAGCGGCTCTCGGAGATGGTGCTGGTCATCCTGGTCGGCGGCACGCTGTTTGTCGATTCATGGACCTGGGGTGCAGTGGGTCTGGCCCTGTTCCTGTTTTTGGTGGTGCGCCCGCTCAGTGTGGTCATCGGCTTGGCGGGCACGGACAGCGTTTGGCGGATTCGCGGTTTGGCGGCCTGGTTTGGCGTACGCGGCGTGGGTTCGCTGTATTACCTGATGTTTGCCATCCAGCAAGGCCTGCCCGAAGCCCTGGCACTGCAGCTGACGCAGATCACCCTGATCGTGGTGACGCTGTCCATCCTGCTGCACGGCGCCAGCGTGAAACCGCTGATGGCGGTGTTCTGGCGGCGCGGCATACCCCGGCGCTGAAAAAAAGAGAAAAATACTTACCCCTGCCCGCTGTGGGCTAGCTTGTGGATAAGCATGTTCACAAGCCGCCAAAGCCGCGCCAGCCGTGGCTTGGCAGACCGTGCCTTGTTTTTAGGCAGCACTGCAGAGGGCGACTTGGAGCCGAGCGAAGTGTGCTAAGGCACCCCGTCTAGGGCTTGTCTGGCTGCGCCTGCGGTTCGTACACCAGCAAGTCCCCCGGCTGGCACTGCAGGTAAGCGCAGATTTTTTCCAGGGTGTCAAAGCGCACACCTTTGACCTTGCCTTGCTTGAGCAAGGACATATTGGCCTCGGTGATGCCAACATGCTCGGCCAGGTCTTTGGACTTGACCTTGCGCCGCGCCAGCATGATGTCGAGCTGTACAACAATGGGCATGGTGGCCGCGCCCTAGACAAAGCGGTCGTTTTCTTCGGCCAGCGCCTGGCCCTGCCCGATGACGTCAGCCATCAACCACACCAGCGCCGCAAAGAACAGCGTGAACACATGGTTGGAACTGATGCCTACCGACAGCTGGCGCGCGCCGGGCGGGTTGTGCAGCGTGAGCACCACCGAGGTCAGCGCACCCGCCACAATGGCCGCCAAGGCTGCCGCCGCCACCCATCCCGCAAAGCGGCGCAAGTGGCCGGTGGCCTGGGCGGTAAACACCTGCCCCTGCGCAAACTGCGCAAAGCAGCGCTGGGCCTGCCACAGGCCCATGAGCAGCATGGCCAGCGGCACCCCCGTTACGGCCCCGCCCACCCAGCGCTGCCACGCCAGCAAAGGCGCCTGGATCGCGTCACTGTGCAGATTGCCTTGCTGCGCCAATTCAGACGCATCGGTGGTGGCCCAAAAAAGGACCAGTGCCACCGGCAGCACCACCATCAGCCCCACGCAGGCCAGCACCATCTTGCGGCTGATGCGGCGTATACGTTGCAGGTGGTCGGCGGCGTTGGGTGTCGGGCTTGCGGACATCGGTGAACCTCTCAGAAAAATGCTTGTTGATTGACAATATTTTATTGTTTTATGATAATAATTTATCACATTACAGCAGCAACCAACCCACCATGAAACGTCTATTCCTTGTTTTTTTGCTTTGCACCACACTGGCCGCCTGCACCGGTGTGCCTTTGCGCTCACTCCCCCGCCTGATGCAGTTACCTGGACAGCTGCTGGATGCCAACCCCGCAGATTTCATGGTGGCATTGCAGGTGGATGCGCGCTTCGTGCCCCCGCCGGGCGCAGTGCCCATGCTCGCCATTGAGCTCACGCCGCGCGACCCGGCGGCGTTTCAGGCGGTGAACAAAAAGCTGCCCCTGCAACTGGCGGTGGCATCAGCCGCCACCCTGGGCCTGGAAGCACCTCCCTTGGGGCGGCGCTGGCTGATCTACAGCCTGCCTGCCGCAACCCAAACCGAGCTGCAGCGCATACAAGCCACGGTGCGCCAGGCCAAGGCCAACCCGAGCTACAAAAGCGGCGGCAACTTGGGCGTGGGTGTGGAGCAGGGCTCCTTGGCCGAGACAGCACCCGCTCTGGCCAACACCCGCTGGGAAACCTGGCTGCAAACCCAAAAGGCGGATGGGTTCTTTGAGGTGTGGTCGGGCACACCCGCGCAGTTGCAACAGCTGGCGCGCAAAGACAAATAGCCACGGCCATTTCCGCACTTGCGCACTCACCCCGTTCAGCCGCCCATGGGGGTGCAGATTTCCACCCAAACCCCGTCCAGATCGGCCACATAGGCCACGGTCTGGCCCCAGGGCATATGTTCGGGGGCTTGCATCAGCGGCGCGCCTGCAGCCACCGCCCGCGCCACGGCGGCGGGCACATCCGGCGTGGTGAAGGCGATTTCAAAACAGGGCGATTTGGCGTTCGCGGCGCTGGTGTTTTTGCCCAACTGGGTCATGAGTGTGCGCGAACAAAATGCCAGCGAAGTGGCACCGGTGTCCAGCTCGCCAAAATCGCCGCTGTCATGCAAGAACTTGGTTTTGAAACCAAAGGCTTTTTCATAAAAATCGAGGCTGCTTTTGACGTCTGGCACGTAGAGAATGGTGTATCCGAATTGCATAGGGGCTCCTTGGGTGGGTCAATCGATCACCCCCCGAAGATAGCGGCAGGCGCCGCCTGTGTCTTGCATAAATCCGACAGAGTGAGGGCGCGGGCGCTGCCCAGCGTAGCCGCCACGGGCGCCGCAAGCCTCACTTTTGCTATACTTTTTATAGCTGCTTGCGCACACCCCATATACCTGAAGGCCTTATTTTCTTGCCAAACACGCCCAGGTAAAATCACCCCATGGCCCAACCCGACTTCAGCCCCTCTGCCGAGCGCAACAAGCAACCCATTCTGGACGTGTTGCTGCAATATCTACCCGCCCAAGGCGCGGCCCTGGAGATTGCCTCGGGCACCGGCCAGCATGTGGTGTGGTTCGCCCAGCAGCTGCCCGGCTGGACCTGGCAGCCCACCGAGGTGCACCGTGGTGCCCTCTACAACATCGAGGTGCGCGTAGCGCAGGCCGATCTGTCCAATGTGCTGGATGCGGTGCAGCTCGACGTGCGCACCGAGCCCTGGCTGCCCCCTGACCCGCAGACCGCAGCACCCCCGGCCTTTGACCTGATTTTTTGCGCCAACATGCTGCACATCGCCCCCTGGGAGGCGTGCCCCGCCCTGATGCGTGGCGCCGCGCGGCATCTGGCGCCGGGCGGAAAACTCGTCACCTACGGCCCGTATTTTGAAAACGGCGTGCTGCCAGCCCCCAGCAATATGGAGTTTGACCAGAGCCTGCGCGCACACGACGCCAGCTGGGGCATCCGCGCCCTGGAGGACGTGCAGCGCGAGGCCGCCGCAGCCGGGCTGCACCTGCTGGCGCGCCACACCATGCCGGCCAACAACCTGCTGCTGGTATTTGCGGCTCTTGCGGATAATCGGGCGCCATGAACCTTTTCAACTCCCTCTTTCCCCTGGGCTGGCAGCACTATGCGCTGGGCGGGCTGCTCATTGGCGCGGGTGCGGCGCTGCTGTTTGTGCTGACGGGCCGCATAGGCGGCATGAGCACGGTGTTTTCCAGCACCTGGTCCTATGGGGTGCAACGGCCCTTTTTTCAGCAGGCGCGCTTTGTTGATTCACGCGGCTGGCGGCTGGTGTACGCGGCGGGGCTGATCCTGGGTGCGCTGGTCTGGTGGCTGGGTTTGGCGGGCGGCGCGCCGCAGTCCACCGCCGTGCCGGTGTGGCAGCTGCTGGTGGGCGGCTTTTGGGTGGGCTACGGCGCACGCCTGGGCAATGGCTGCACCTCGGGCCACGGCATTTGCGGCCTGGGTTCGCTGCAGTTTCCCTCGCTCATGGCGGTGCTGACCTTCATGGCCACGGCCTTTCTCACCGCCAATGTCATGGCACGGTGGCTGGCATGAGCGCGCCCCATAAGACGCTGCTGCGCGCGCTGGCCACGCTGGTGGCGGGTGCGCTGTTTGGCTTTGGCCTGTCTGTCTCCACCATGGTCCGCCCCGAGGTGGTCTTGGGTTTTCTGCTTTTTCAGGACTTCGGCCTGATGCTGGTGATGGGTGGCGCGGTGCTGGTGGTGCTGCTGGCTTACCAACTGGCACCCCGGCTGCTGCAACGCCCCCTGCTGGACGACCACTTCCACACCCACCCCAGCGTCTGGAACCGCGACACCGCCGTGGGTGCAGCCCTGTTTGGCGTGGGCTGGGGCCTGTGCGGCGTGTGCCCCGGCCCGGCCATTGCGGCGCTGGGCACCGGCAACTTCGATCTGCTGTGGGCGCTGGGCGGTATCGCCCTGGGCGCGCTGGTGCAGGGACTCAGAGCACAATAGGCGATCTGCCATGGCCAAAAAATTTCCCATCGTCCCCAAACACCCCGAGCGCATCTGCTGGGGCTGCGACAAATACTGCCCTACCGACGGCATGCACTGCGGCAACGGATCGGAACGCACCCCGCACCCGGCGGAGCTGTTCGGCGACGACTGGCAAGCCTGGGGCATAGACGCCGCGTCGTCGCCTGAGCCTGAGCCTGCGCCAGGACCGCAAGCACCTCCAGAGCCTCCAGACGACACCCCCGCGTGAAAGCGTGCTGGCAGCGCTGGCCATTTAAAAAAACTTACCCCAACTTACTGTGGGCCACCTTGTGGATAAGCACAGGGACAAGCGGCGCAAGCCGCGCCAGCAGGGGCTCTCCACACGGTGCCCAAAATTTCATCAAAACCTGCACCTGGTTCGAAGGCAAGTTCAACTTTGCCAATGGAGCCCAAATTTGTGCTAGCAAATATGAACAAACAATGACACCCCAAATGGCCCCTCCCAGGCCCTTTGAGTTACCCCCGCAAACTGTGGATAACTTTGTTCATAACCCTGTCGGCCAGCGGCCAAACCCGCGCCAACACTGGTTTTGAACAGATTGCCTGCGAATTGACCACAGGAACAGCATGGGTACCGAACCCCTTAGCGTTGCAACGTTGGCAAAGGCTTCTCGTCCATTTCGATCACGCCTTGCATCGCACCTTCGGCGTCCACCACCCGATGCAAATAGCTGTAGCCCACGCGCCACTGGCCCGGCCCGCATTGCAAAGTCACCGTTTTGTCGTTCAGCCGGATCACCTGGCCTGTGCGTTGCTGTTGGTCACGGTCCAAAAAACCCACCACATCCCCGATGGCGACCTCGTTGCGCCCCAAACCTTGTGGCTTGTGCTCCCGAATTTGCACGTCCGCGCCATCCAGGTTGAAAGCGGCGTAGGAAATGATCCACTGCTTGCCAATGTCCAGCTCCAGAATGACCGCCTGCTTTCTGCGCAGCTCCAGCACCTGCCCCCGCTTGAGCGCATTGGCCTGGAAATCAAAATACTGCACCATCTGCCCCACTTGCAAGCGGGCTTGCACCGCCTGCAGCCACCGGGGCTCGTCCAGCACCCGGTCAATGGCCGCACGCATACGGTACAGATCAAAGGCAGAGGCCTGGTTCAATGTTTTGATGATGTCTGAGAAATTCATGGTCGCGGGCCTGCTGAGGTAGGCCAAAACTATAGCCGGTCTCACTTTTAAAAAAAACTTACCCCCAATTCCTGTGGACCACCTTGTGGATAAGCACGGGGACAAGCCGCGAAACCCGCGCCCATGCTGGGTTTGCCAGGGGTGCCTGTCCATTGCGCTACCTTTGGTTGCACAAATACCTCTGCCCTTTACCGCCGCGATACATGGCAGGTCGACCATGAAGGCTTATTCACCACAAGGAGAACCCTCCATGAAATCCACTGCCATCGTTTGCGCCATTGTTGCGGCCAGCTTCGGCTTCAGCTCTGTCTCGTTTGCGCAAGGCGATCACCGGCGCGACAGGGGTGATGACCGCCATGACCGAAACGACCACCGATATGAGCAGCCATATTACAAACACCACGACACCCCCCGTTTTGACCAACGCGAGGGACGCTGGAACGAGCGGCGGGATTACTACAACGCGCGTGGGCCCAGATTCAGTCGGGGCCGCTACATTCCCTACGAATACCGTCACCGCCATTACGTGGTAGCAAATTACCGCATGCACCGGCTGCCACCCCCGCCGCGCCACCATGCGTGGGTGCAAGTGGGCGCCGACTATGTATTGATTGCCGTTGCCACGGGCCTGATCGCCAACATCATCCTCAACCACTGAGCCTCAAAACAGCGTGGGGCTTGCTGGGGGCGTATGTACAGCACCCGCGCGCGGGGCGGGCGCACCCACCAGCTCACTCGCCGGGGTGGCGCGCATCATGCGGTGCGCTTCATCGGGTGTGGCGTGCAGCCAGGCCTGGTACTGGTCGGGCGCAATGAGGACGGGCATGCGTTTTTCATCACCGGGGCGGTGCATACGCCCCATCAGCGGGTGGCCATCGGCATTGACCGTGAGCAGGGTAAAACTGGTGGTGATTTCACCGCTGCCGGGGTCTACCCAGTGCTCCCACAGGCCCGCTGCGGCAAAGGGCTGGGCATCGGAGCGGGCAATGCGCCAGCGCACGGAGTGGCCGCCGTGCTGCGCCGTGTCCTCCCAGCAGGGCTCATAAAAATGGTCCATCGGGGCCAGCGCCCAGTGCCGGTCGCGCCAGGGACCGCGAAAGCTGGGTTTGGTGGCCGCTGTCTCACTGCGTGCGTTGTAGGTGCGCCGCCCCAAATCTTTGGCCTGTGCGGCGTCTTTGCACCAGCGGGGCACCAGGCCAAAGCGGGCCACCACACATTGCGGCGCACCATGGTCAGCAAGCCCTGCCGCGTCCAACAGCACGATGGGGGCGGGATACCCAGGAAAAGTCTCTTCGGGCCATGGCGCCTGCGGCAATTGCGCCACACCCATCCGATCCATCAGAAAGCTGGCGCGTGCGTTGGGGGTGTAGTTGGTGCACATGGCGGCATTGTCGCGCCACCCGTATTTCCCTTACCATTGGTCCGTTTTTCCTCTGCCCACCGATGACTGCCCCAGACACCCCCACCCTCTTTACCGCCCGCACCGAGCCCGAAGGCCTGCAAGTGGACGCCTGGTCGAACGAGCCTTTGCTAATTTCCCTGGAAATGGGCGGCAGCAACTGGCCCAGCTCCTGCCGCAACGGCACCTGCCGTACCTGCATCGGCCAGCTCCAAAGCGGCCAGGTGCGCTATGAGATGGAATGGCCCGGCCTGAGCGCCGAAGAAAAAGCCGAAGGCTACGTGCTGCCTTGCGTGGCCTTTCCCTGCTCCGACGTCGTACTCAGCCAAGGCTATTGAAACAACCCCTACCGTGAGGCCCGTATGCAAACCAAAGACATCATCCATTTCTGGTTTGAAGAACTGACCGACAAGCAGCGCTTTGCCAAAGACGAGGTGCTGGATGCTGCCATGCGGGTGCGCTTTGGCGCCACTGTGCAGGCGGCCGCGCAGGGGGAACTGTTTGAGTGGCGAAGCACCGCGCGGGGCCGCCTGGCCGAAATCCTGGTGCTGGACCAGTTTTCACGCAATATTTACCGGGGCACGCCAGCCGCGTTTGCACAAGACCCGCAAGCGCTGTTGCTGGCGCAGGAGTTGGTGGCCAGCGGCCAGGACCAGTCCCTGCCTCTGGTGCAACGCAGCTTTGCCTACATGCCCTATATGCACAGCGAATCGCTGGCGATCCATGCGCAGGCGGTGCAGCTTTTCTCACAACCGGGCATGGAAGGCACACTGGCCTTTGAGCTGCGCCACAAAGCCATCATTGCGCAGTTTGGGCGCTACCCGCACCGCAACGCAATTTTGGGCCGGGCGTCCACCGTGCAGGAGCAGGTGTTTTTGGAGCAGCCCGGTTCGTCGTTTTAAGCCCCCTGCCCGCGCTCCAAAAGCGTGGCTTAAGAAAGCAGCACGGGCAGATACCGGACCAGCAGACCTGCGGCCCCGCACGCCGCCAGCAAAGGCATCACCCCCAGCTTGAAGCGAAACAGGGCCACTGCGGCGCCCACCACCATCAGAGCCGACACCCAGTCGAACGGCCCGGCCAGGCCCTGGCGCCACAGCACATGGAAGGCGAAGAACAGGGCCAGATTCAGAATCACCCCCACCACGGCGGCGGTAATGGCCGTGAGCGGCGCGGTGAATTTCAAATTGCCGTGGGTGGACTCGATGAACGGCCCGCCCGCCAAGATGAAAACAAAGGAGGGCAAGAAGGTAAAAAAGGTCACCACCGTCGCCGCCAGAGCGGCCCCCAGAAACAGCGCCTCCGGCCCCAGCACCGCCTTGACCCAGCCGCCCACAAACCCGACAAACGCCACCACCATGATCAGCGGCCCCGGCGTGGTTTCACCCAGGGCCAGGCCGTCGATCATCTGCGTGGCCGTCAGCCAGTGGTGCTGCTCCACCGCACCCTGGTACACATAGGGCAGCACGGCATAAGCGCCACCGAAGGTCAGCAGCGCGGCCTTGGTGAAGAACCATCCCATCTGGGTGAGCGCGCCGTCCAGGCCACTGGTGCCCACCAACACGGCCATGGCCGCCAGCCACAGCCCCAGGCCCACGCCAAGCACGGCGAACAGGTTCCTGCGGGAAAACACCGCATGCGCCGGGGTGGGCGTGCGGTCGTCGATCAGCGCCGGGCCATAGTCCCCTTGGGCCGCCCCGTAGCCACCGCCCAGCGCAAACACCTGGGGCGCCAGGCGCCCACCAAAATGCCCCAGCAGCCCCGCCACCAGCACGATGAGCGGAAACGGCAGCTTCAGCGCAAAAATGCCCACAAAAGCCGCCGCCGCAATGCCCCACAGCCAGCCATTCTTCAAGGCGCGGCTGCCAATGCGGTGCGCCGCATGCAGCACCAGCGCCGTCACGGCGGGCTTGAGCCCAAAGAAGATGCCCGCCACCAGCGGCAGCGAACCAAACGCCAGGTAAATCCAGGAGAGCGCCACCAGAATGAACAGCGACGGCAGCACAAACAGGCCCCCCGCCACAATGCCGCCCCATGACCGGTGCATCAGCCAGCCAATGTAGGTGGCGAGCTGCTGCGCCTCGGGGCCGGGCAGCACCATGCAGTAGTTCAGCGCATGCAAAAAGCGCTTCTCGCTGATCCAGCGGCGCCGCTCCACCAGCTCGGTGTGCATGATGGCAATCTGCCCCGCCGGGCCGCCAAAACTGATAAAGCCCAGCTTGAGCCAGAACCAGAAAGCCTGCATAAAACCCACGGGCGCGGGCGGCGCCAGGGTGTCGGTAGGGGTGGCGGGGTTCATGGCTTGGGGTCTTTCTCAAAAGCGGCCAAAAGGCCATCGAACACGGCACTTGCCACGATGAACAGTTGGTCGTCGTCGGCAATGGCCGCACACATGCCCGCCAGCACACGCTCCACCCCGCTGGCCTCGGGCGGCTCGATGCCGCCCACATCCAGAAAATGCACCAGCGCACCCAGGCGCAGCAGTGCCAGGGTTTCCAGGCCAAAACTGGCCAGCAGCACCTCGAAGGTCACCTTGGCGCCCACATGGGAAAAGCGCGCGCCATCAAAGTCAAAGCCCAGTGCGTCCGGCGGGCAGTCCGCCGGGTCGGCCAGCCACAACAACTGGGCCTGCGGGTCAATGTGGCGGCGCACCAGCCA
Source organism: Burkholderiales bacterium RIFCSPLOWO2_12_FULL_61_40 (assembly GCA_001770935.1). Classification (GTDB taxonomy): domain Bacteria; phylum Pseudomonadota; class Gammaproteobacteria; order Burkholderiales; family Burkholderiaceae_C; genus Allorhodoferax. The sequence goes on from MESI01000085.1 coordinate 18,224, forward strand.
GGCGCAGGCCAGGCGGTCCGCCCAGGGGCGGCTGCGCGTGGCCCACACGCGGCCCTGGTAGTCGGCCCGTTGCAAGCGGGCAATGGCGCTGGCAGGCATGGCACTGGGTTCGTTGGGAGACAGGGCCTGGTGAACCTGCGCCTCCAGCTCGGCCAGGGCGTGGGCGGCTTGCTTTTGCGCTTCGCCAGGAAAAAAATCCAACGCCACCCACTGGGAAAAAGCCTTGCGCAGCTTGCGCACCTGCTTGAGGGACTCGGCGGCCGTGTCGGGCTGCAGCTGCGCGCGGCACGCGGCCATGTCGGCCAGCAACGGGGCAAAGTCCGCGCTGCGGTCAAACAGCGGCACAAAGTCATACGGTGCCACCGACTCCAGCCCCAACTGGTAGGCGCTGCCGCCATGGGCCAGCACGTCCTCGGCAATCTCCGCCAGCCGCGCCTGGGTGTCGGGCGTGGCCGGAATCAGGTACACCCCATCCCGCAGCACCGCCGCCCCCGAACCCTTAAGCCCCCGCCACGCCCGCATACGCGCCGTGGTGTTTTCGGTGGGCAGGGATGTAATTAGTAGAGTCCATGACATATTTGTATATTATTCTACAAATATTGTTTGGCAAGTGCGATTGGATGCAGACCACGGCGACTTCGCTTTTTCCCGGAAGATGTAAGCGAAATATGGCTTTCGCCCGCGTAGAACATGCGCAAGCAGCTACTAAAAATATAGCAATAGCAGGAGCAGGGTTGTGCGGGCCGAAGACCCTGGGGTAGATGGCTCCGCTCATGTCCCCCGGTCCGGGCTGCGCCCGGTCCTCCTCCTTTACTTCGCTGCACCATCCACCCCAGGGTCTTCGGCAGCCAGCGGTGTTGGTAGTGGCTGCATGAATACCTGTGAATACCTGTGCATACCAACCATGTTGGCGGACTGGGGACGCAGTGGCGTTCAGCGCAGTGAGGTTAAGGAGGAGCCCGCAGGGCGGGGGACACGAACGGAGCTGAGCGCCACTGCGTCCCCAGTCCCGAAGTGCCAGAGGCCCCCGGTGTGTCAACACTCATCTCAACGGTTCTGAAATTCGCCCCAGCGTACCAACCACCGCAGCACATCCGCCATCCCGTAGGCCGCCGACACCACCACGGCCACACCGATCACCCACACAATCGAGATCAATGCTTTGTTGCTCATGGCGTGCTCCTCATGTTGGCCTTGTTGTTCCTTCACATATCGGCCAACGCAGGCGCTTACGTAGGGGTGTTGTGGGAAAACGCCCGTTGGTTCGAGTCCACCGCGTTGTCGCGTTGCGGCACATGCCCGCTGACCAAGGCGGCCATCCACTCCCGGCCACTTCGCTACGCCAGCACTTTATGGCGGCGTTTGGAACCACGCCTTCGGCCTACCGAAAACAGTTTCAGTGAGGGCGGGCGCGCTTGAAATTTCGCAATGCCGTGGTGGCGCGGCGATTTCAAAATGCACTGCCACAGCACACAAGGGACCACCGCAGTGAAAAAAATCAGGGGCCTCATCGTCCTGGCCACGGCCCTGCTCTGCACCGGTGGTGAGCTTTGGGCCGCGTGGTTTCAGGTCTATGCAGACTCCACACTGACCTACTACGTTGACCCCAACTCCGCCCGCAGAGTGGGTGCCAGGGTGAAACTTTCCGATTTGATTGACTACAAGCAAACCCAAATCACCACAGGCCTAAGCCCGTATTTGTCGATGCAAACGCAATCGGAATTTGACTGCGAGCAAGAGGTGACGCGGTGGCTTTACGCCTCCTTCCACCGGGACCATATGGGCAGTGGCGCTTTGGTGCAGCTCGCCGCCAACCCCAATCCAGATTCGCAATGGCTCACCATTGGGCCCGGCACCCTGGGAGAAGTTCGGTGGACGTTTGCCTGCATTCAGTTGCGCTGGTAGTGCGCAGGCCTTGCGCTGCCGTGTAAGCTCCACCACCGTCTGCAATTTTCTGAAGCACCGAAGGAATTCACTTGAAACCCCCAAAATTGGCCCTTTCCCTCTTCGCCGCACTCACCCTGCTGGCAGGCGGCTGTTCACAGCAATCGTCTACGGACACCGCCACAACAACCGCCACCAAACCAGCCCAGCCCTATGAAGCCGTGGCAGCCCAAGGCAAGGGGTTTACCGTAGGGGCGGTCATGAGCGCCAACACGGTGTATGTGCTGTTTGACCCCCAATGTCCGCACTGCGGCCACCTGTGGGAAGCCTCGGTGCCGCTGCTCAAAAAAGTGAAGTTCGTCTGGATACCGGTCGCCATCATGGGTGGAAAAAGCACCCCCCAGGGCGCCGCCTTGCTGGCCGCGGCCAACCCGGCGGAACTGATGGCCGAGCACGAAAAATCGGTGTTGGCGGGCACGGGTGGCATTGCCGCATCGGCCAATATACCGGCCGAGCTGGAACAGGCCATCCAGAAAAACACCCAGTTGTTCAACAGCCTGGGCGTCGATTCGGTGCCCTACATCCTGGCCCGCAATACACGCACCGGCCAGGTGGTCACCAACAATGGCGCCTTGAGCACGCCCGCGCTGGCCGAGTTTTTAGGGCTTGAGCAGCCCTGAGTGATCCGGTAGCCCGATGGGGCAAGCGCAAGCTATTGCTATACTTTTGGTAGCTGCTTGCGCTTATTCCATAAGGGCTAGATGTACTTTAGGCCTTTGACAATCGCTTGTTTAACCAGCCCAGAATGTCGCTAAAAATCTGGGTGCGATTGAGTTCATTGAAGTTTTCGTGGAAGTTTTGCGGGTAGACGTGGATCTCCAGCAGCTTCTGTGGAATGGTTTTGAGCATGGCCTGCCCGGCTTGTGCGTCGGCCAGCTTGTCGTCCCCAGCCACCACGGCAAACACGGGATGGGTCCACGCGGAGAGCTTACCCACCAGCGCCGATTGGGCGCCCAGCAAAGCGGCGGCAAACCGGAACGTCACTTCGGTGGCCCGGATATGGTCTTTTTCGTCGGCAAAGTGCCGTGCGGTGATGGCCGGGTCGTGGGTCAGAAAACGGGTCAAGGACTCCAGCGGCACTTTCATCTTCGGAAAGGCCTTGGCCAGTGAATCCGAGAACCACACCAGCACTTTGGGCACCTTGACGGCGTTGACGTAGTACGGCGAGGACAGCACAAAACCTTTGATATCGCGGTCTTTGGCAAAGCGCCCCAGTTCCAGGTGGGTGGCAATCAAGGCCCCCATGGAGTGCCCCATGACAAAGATCGGCAGACCGGGGTAGGTGGTTTTGACCCACTTCAAAAACAGCTCGGCATCATTGAGAAAGCTGTCAAAACCGGGAATATCGACGCGCTTTTGGCCATCGTGCCCGCACATGTCAAAACTGACCGTGGCAAAGCCATGTTCGCGAAAAAACAGGGCCGGCGTGACATAGTCACCCGCATGCGCCATGCCGCCGTGGATGGCCAGGATGACGGCGCGGGGGCGTTCGGGGGCCCAGATATGGATCGGGCGTTGGACCTGATCGCTGCATGGCAGTGTGGCCAGTTTGTCTTCTGAAAATCGCATGGTTCACCCGAAGTTGTACGTTGAAGAAGGGGGGAGACGGTATTACCGATCAGAACCGCGCGCGTCGGCGTGGCCTTGCAGCAGCTTCACCATGGCGGGCAAAGCGGCTTCTTGTGCAACGCCCAGCGCTGTTTCGTTTTCAAAAGCCTGGTCCACCGTAATGCCGCCGCTGGCGATGAACAGCTCCACCGCCAACTGGTCACCACGGCGAATGGCGGCAAAAAACTGCGCCTGGCTGAAGTACTGCAAGCCCATGGCGGTGAGTTCCTTGCGCGCATCCAGCGAAGACCAAAATACCGGGGCTGCGGGCGCGGGCGCTGTCTCGGACTCCGATCCCGCAGCACCCGTTGGCGTGGCAACAGTGGCGCCAGAAGGCTTGGGTGCGGCTCTGGGGTCGGTTTTTCTGCGTGGAACCCGGTTTTCATCGAGCAAGGTCTCGATGTGGGCAAACACCTCAAAACGGGAAAACGGCTTTTTCATAAAGTCGTCTGCCCCGATGCGGTTGGCATAGAACTGTTCGGTGGCATGTTCATTGCCACTGATCATGATGACCGGAATATGCTGGGTGGTAGGGTCTTTGCGGATCACCCGCAAGGCACCAAAACCGTTCATGCCCGGCAACACAATATCGAGGAATACCAAATCAGGCTGTTCTTCGGCGATCATGGCCAGGCCTTTTTCTGCGTCCGGCGCTTCCCGGGTGGCGTATCCGGCGGAGCGCAGTATCTTGCGCAAAACCGCAACCACCGTGGCCGAGTCGTCAATGATGAGTGCCTTGGCACCCCGGTTCGCATTTTTGCGCTTGCGGCTTCGGCGGTCCACCGCATCCGGCCCCCCCCCGCCGCCTTCAGGCAACGCGGCCCCGACCGCCTTGGCTTGCGGTGCCACAGTCTTCTTGGATATGCCCCAGAATCGGTCAAAAATACCCATGTAGTGCCCAGAGTGATTGGTGAAGGGGCAGGCAACCGAAGTTGCCTGCCATCAAGACAGCCGCTGATTTTGCACGAGGTTATGGACAAAAAATAGACTAAATATCCGAAAGAACGCATCACCCCCGCTGCTGGCCTGCCAGTGTGCCCAGGCTTTTGATGCCCTGCTCCATTTCCCGCCCCCAAGGGCGCCCGATATTGAGCCGCATGTAGTTCGAAAACTTCGGAGTGGCTGAAAACAGCACCCCCGGTGTGAACGCAATGCCCAGCCCGACCGATTGGCGCAGCAGGGCCAGGGCGTCGATGTGGCTGGGCAGCTCGATCCACAGCCACCAGCCGCCGGCCGGGCTCACCACCTGGGTGCCTGCCGGGAAGTGCAGGCGCACCGCCTCCAGCGCCAGGGGCACGTTGGCGCCCAGGCGCTCGCGCAGCTTGCGCAAGTGCGAGGGTAGCGCCCCCGCCTTCATGAACTCGGCCAGCACCGTCTGCTCAAACAAGGGGGTCACCAGCGAGTGGCTGAGCTTCAGGGATTCAATACGCGCCTGGTAGCGCCCCCCGGCAATCCAGCCCAGGCGAAACGCGGGGGCCACACTTTTGCTGCACGAGCCGCAGTAAATGACCCGGCCCTGGCGGTCCCAGGCCTTCACGGGCTGCGGGCGCTCGTGTTCATTTTCTTGCGCGTGGGACAAGTCGCCAAAGACATCGTCTTCGATCAAGGCAATGTCGTGCTGCTCCACCAGTTTCAGCAGACGCCGCTTGTTTTTCTCGGTCATGGCACAACCCAGCGGGTTCTGGAAGTTGGGCATGGCCACCACCGCGCGCACGCCGCTGTGGTGCTCCAGCGCGTACTCCAGCGCCTCCAGGCTGATACCGGCGCCGGGCACACAAGGCACCTCCACGGCCTTGAGGCCCAGGTTCTCTATCATCTGCAGCAGCCCAAAATACACGGGCGACTCCACAATGACCGCATCTCCAGGCTGTGCCACGGCGCGCAGGGCCACATTCAGCGCCTCGGTGCTGCCGTTGGTCACCAACAGGTCTTGCGGCTGCAGGTCTACCCCGCAACGCGCCAGACCGTTGATCAACTCCGCCTTCAAGGCCGGTAACCCAGTGCCCGTAGGGTAGGTGCCAATGGCAGCAGGGTTGCTGCGCAGCACCCGCTGACCGATACGCGCCAGCGCTTCACAGGGGTACCACTCGGGCGCCGCATTGGCCAGATGCAGGGGCAAGTGCAGCGGCTGCGCAGTCAGGGAATACAGCTGGGTCATACGGTGCTGCAAGGACACCAGCTTGTCATACTCCACCGGCTTCTGGCTGTCGGCGGCGCTGCTGGTCTGCGCGGCGGCGCACCGGCTGGCCTGCTGTGCCTTCCAGTCGGCCACAAACATGCCGGATTTGGAACGGGCCTGCACAAAACCCAGGGTCTCCAGGTGGCGGTAACAACGCGTGGTGGTGGACACGCTCACCCCCTGCGCCGCCGCATACTGGCGCACGGAGGGCAGGCGCTCCCCCATCCGATAACGGTCGGCCTGGATGTCTTGCACCAGGCGCTCGGCCAGCTCAAGGTAACTGTGCTGCATGACAGATGGAATTTTTTAACATCTGTACAGCATAAGGCAGCCACCTTCTGACGGCAAATGGCGCGAATCTGCGGGCACCATGGATGCCATGACTACACCTCCACTCCACCCCCTTCCCGCAACCGGGCCGCACCCAGCCCAGGGTCGCAGCCTGCTGCATCTGGCCCACGACCTGTTTCCCGCCGTGCTGGCGGGGCTCATTGCGGTGCTCATCTCCTATGCCGGCCCTTTTCTGCTGGTTTTGCAGGCGGCGCAGGCTGCCCACCTGAGCCAGGGGCAACTGGCCTCCTGGGTCTGGGCCATCTCCATTGGCGCGGGCGTGTGCAGCGTGTGGATGAGCTGGCGGCACAAAATCCCCGTGGTCTGCGCCTGGAACACCCCCGGCGCGGCCCTGCTGGTGGGTGGGCTTGCCACCCTGCCCTACAACCAGGCCATTGGCGCCTATATCGTGGCGGCGGCGGCCCTGGTGCTGATCGGCATGACCGGTGTCTTTGAGCGGCTGATGGCCGTCATCCCCAAAAGCCTGTGCGCGGCCATGCTGGCAGGCATCCTGATGCGTTTTGGGGTGGACGCGTTTGCCGCAGCGCGCAGCCAGATCAGCGGCGCCCCCTGGCTGGTGGGCTCCATGTTTGTGGGGTATCTGTTTTTCAAACGGTATTCGGCGCGTTATGCCATTGCACTCACCTTGTTGCTGGGCATTGCCTTGTGGGCATTGCTGGGCTGGGGTGCGCTGGAAACCGTGCAGGATGCATCCACCATCGGCTCCGCCGTTTTTGGCCTGACCTCTCCGGTCTGGACCACGCCGGCGTTTTCGCTGCAAGCCATTGTGAGTTTGGGCCTGCCTTTGGCGGTGCTGTGCCTGACCGGGCAGCAGGTTCCCGGCGTGGCCGTGCTGCGCGCGGCCAACTACCAGGCACCCACCAGCAAACTGGTGACCGGCACCGGCTGGGCCAGCCTGTTGCTGGCGCCTTTGGGGGCGCACGGAGTCAACCTGGCGGCCATCACCGCCGCCATCTGCACCGGGCCCGAGGCGCACCAGCGCATGGACAGGCGCTGGATCGCGGGCGTGGCCTGCGGTGCGTTTTATCTGTTGATCGGCAGTTTTGCGGGCTCCATCACCTACACCTTCTCCCATTTGCCACCGGCATTGGTGACCACGGTGGCGGGCCTGGCCTTGCTGGGCGCGATTCAGGGCGGCATGGTGAACGCCATGTCCGAACCGTCAGAGCGCGAAGCGGCACTGGTCACCTTCATCGTCACCGCCTCCAACGTCACCTTGCTGGGTTTGGGCTCGGCATGCTGGGGGATTGTGTTGGGCTTGCTGTCGTATTTTGTGCTGCGCCCACGCACCGTGGCTTGACTAACGTGATAGGGCCGCAGGTGTTTCGACCAGTGCGCCTACGCGCTGCGCGGTCTCCAGGGTATCAAGCTGGTCGATGAGTGCTTGTGCTTGCGTTTGGAGGGTGCTGTCACCGCATTCCAACACTTCCAAAGCAAGTTCACGGGCGCCCTGAAGTAAATCCAGGGCCAGGAATTCTTGGGCCAACTCCAACTGCACCGCCGGGTTGGGTTCAAGGTCTTGAACGGGCTCCACCAGGGCCAGATTCGGAACGGTGTCTTGCGTTTCAGCCTGCGGCATGAATTCGAATTCGACCAGGGGCTCGTCGCCATGCGGGTCTTCTTGCGCAGGCGCACTCCCGTCGGCTGGGCTATCCAACGCCAGTTCGTGCTCGGGCACATCCGAAGGGGGCAATACATCTGCAGGAGGCTCCAGGGAATGTTGGCCCAAATCCTTCATGGCCTGCGCGATCAAGTCAGGCATGGGTTCGGGTTCATCCTCAGAATCAGCGCCAAGGTCCAGATCAAGGTCCAGGTCCAGGTCCAAGTCGAGCGCCAGATCGACCTCTGCACCGGGGGGCACGGCTTTGCGCGCTTCCAACATCTCGGCTCCAGCCGGTTCACGGGCTTGCTCCGACATGTCTACGGTTGCGTATGCTGGATGCATTGCGTCGCGCGGCCAGTCGTCGTACATATGCTGCCGGGCCCGTGCATCCCGTTTGTCTGCCAAGGACTTGCGCACCCGCTCCACCTCACTGGCAGCCACCTCGGGATCAAACTCCAGTGACGGGGCAGGCGGCGCAAACAGGCTGGTGTCTGTACTGCGCATCGGCTCCAGCATGTCTTCCTCCGGTTCGGGCGACGCAGGCGGCACATCGTCCCAAAACAAATTCAGCACCGACTCCGATTCAGCCATCGGAGCGGAGTGCGCAAAGTCCACTTCGTCAAAAGCAGGCGGTACGAACACAGGCGCAGGCGTACTGGCGGCCACTTGAACTTCCGGCGCCTTCAAAACATCAGGCTGCGGCTCCAGGTCTTCCTCTTCAAGGTATTGGCGGCTGTCGGCAAAATCCGCCTCCACCGGTGCTGGATCAATGGCGGTTCGGCGCCAGGCATACCACCCCAAAACGCCCCCCAGAACCAGGGCACCCAGGCCCAGAACAAACCCCTCGGCACCCAAAACCCAGGAAGCATCGGACAAAAGGTTCAATGAAAAACCATGAACGTCCTGGGTCTGGAGTTGCTGGAGCGTGGTTTGCGTGCCGAGCGCTTGTTGGTGCAGTGCCTTGATCTGCGACTCTAACTGGTCCAACTGCTGCGCCCCTCCACCCATGTTCTGCGCTTGAACAGAGGCGATTTGAGCAGACGGTTCGGATAATGAAGAGGTGGAAAGCAAGATATTCCCATTGAGCAAGCCATTGGACGAGGCCAGGTCTGGCGTCCACTCCCTATGGGTTCGCGCTTTCATGCCTCCATCCTTTGGAGCGTATTATTCATCAAAGCGATGACTCCCCCCAGAGACTTTGCACCCGACTGTGGTTTTAAACTGTGACCCATGCGATTGGGGCTGTGACCATAGGTACTTTCACCAACTCCCAGCCCCCTTCCAAGCCGTGCGAGAATCGCGCCAACAAAAAAAGCTGTGTTGATGCACAAAAAAATATTTACAGGGATTGGCCTCATTGGCCTTGCAATTGGCTGCGCGGCAGCCACGCTGGGGCGCGCCCAGGGATTGGTGTGGATCGGCAGCCCGCTGAACCTCGCCGTTCAGGTGCAATTTGCAGACGGAGAGGAAGTCTCCCCGGCGTGTGTGGAAGCGGATGTTTTTCATGCCGATGCACGGTTGGACAGCAGCCGAGTCCATGTCACGGTGGAACCGGGAGCGCAAGCCCAGGTCGGGCTTGTGCGAATTGCCTCCTCCATACCCGTAGATGAACCTGTCGTAACGGTTTATTTGCGAGCAGGCTGCCTTCAGAAGAGTTCCAGACGCTACGTGCTTCTGGCCGAACTGCCCAGCGATGTGGCTACGCCAACGTCTGTCCCGCTCCCCAGCCGAGTGGCCGCCTTGCCCTTGGCGCCGCGAACCGATATTCCCGCGCCCAGCGTTCCGACAGCCGCAGCCGTAAGCCAACCCGGCCATTCATCGCCCCGCCCCGAGCGCAAGGCACGACCAGTCAGCGATCAGGGGCCAGCACCGACCCGGACACCCCAAAGAGTTGCCCCTCCCGCGAACACTCAGTTGGCCCGTGGCTCTGGAAAACCGCGCCTCAAACTGGACCTTCTGGATTTGGTGGAAGAAAGGGATCCAATCCTCAAGTCTTCCCTCGAACTGACCATCCTGCCAACCGACAACCTGCACATCCGGGCGGAGGCAGCCGCCTTGTGGCGCACCCTGAACGCGTCTCCAGAAGAGATCCTGCAGCAGGCGGCACGCGTGCAGCGGATGGGGTCGGATGTGGATGCGCTAAAAGCCCTGACAGTCAAAAACCAGCGCGGCTTGGCCGACCTGGAAGCACGGCTTCAAAAAGCCGAATCCGAACGGTATGCCAATTGGCTGGTCTACGTGTTAGGAGCAATGCTGTTGGCCATGGTGACCGCTCTGGCGATTGTGTGGCGCCGACAAGTGGCTCCAGACAAATCGGTCCGGTGGCAGGTCCCTCCTGGAGTGGCACCAGCATCCGATGCATTAGACCTGGACCTGGACCTGGACCTGGACATACCAGCAATGCAAGCGCCAGCCAAACCCAATCCGTAATAGGCGGTTCAAAATAAATACAAAAAGGGATGTCAACGCGCATGCGTAATCGATCTGTAAACAACATCCATCCACCCTTCCCATCCATTTATCTTTCACACCCACTCCCAGGAACCCCCGCCCATGCGATTTGTCCCCCTCCCAACGATCCACCGCCACGCCGCCCGCGCGGCACTCTGTGCAGTCTTCGCCATCACCAGTAGCACCGCCTTTGCCCAAAGCAATGTCGAGAAATGCACGGCCAAACTGGGCACCCTGTCGGTCATTGAAGCGCCCGGCGGCTACGGCTACTTGTCCTCCTACGGCCTGGGTTCACCCGCTGCCGTGCTGCGTTTGATGATCCAGCAGTCCGACTGCTTTGACGTGGTGGAGCGCGGTGCTGCGTTCAGCAGCTTGCAACAGGAGCGTGCACTGGCCGGAAGCGGCGAGTTGCAGCAAGGCTCCAACATCGGCCAGGGCCAGTTGCAGGCGGCGGACTTTGTCATGACCCCCAATGTGCAAGTCACCGGCAACACGGGGGGTGCCGGTGCCGCTCTGGGGGGCCTGGGCAGTCTCTTTGGCGGCGTTGGCGCGGTCTTGGGTGGCTTGGCCGGCAACGTCAAGTTCAAGGAGGCGCAAACCAGCTTGCTGATCGCTGATGTGCGCTCTGGCATCCAGGTGGCCGCAGCCGAGGGTATGGCCTCCAAGACCGACTTTGGCATTGGTGGCTGGGGTTTTGGCGGGGGCGCCTTCGTCGGCGGTGGTGGCTACACCAACACCCCCGAGGGCAAGATGATTTCCGCCAGTTTGCTGGACAACTACAACAACATCGTGCTGCAAATCCGCGACAAGAAGCAGCTGATCCGCACCCACAGCGCCAGCTCGGCGGCCAACGCGGCGGGCTCCATTGCGGCAACCAATGTGCGCCCCATGGCGCCCGCACCGGCTCAACACACACCACCACCCGCACCGGTGCAGCGCACGGGCGCAGCGGCGCAGGCCTCCGTGGGTTATGCCGGTGTCTTTAGCGGCCCGGACCAGGGCACCTTTGCGGTCAGCATCACATCTGGCGGGGAGGTGACGGGCAGCGGCAATTCAGTGGGATTTGGCCGCTTTACGGTGCAAGGGCGCGTGGACCCTTCGGGCAATTTGTCCATGAGTTCCTCGGGCACGGCCAATGGGGCGCAATTCTCGGGCGTGATCAACCAGCAAACCGGTCAGGTCAACGGCGTGTGGATGGTGGCCGGTACGCCCAAGCAGGGCTCGTTTACGGGGGGGCGGATGTAGGGGCGGTGATGCGCATGCCGCGAGTCACCCCAGCCAGTTTTATTCGCTCCGCCTGATTTCAGGCAGAGCGAACAAGGGGAGCCGCTGCCCTTTAGCGGGCGACCAATACGGGTACGGGAGACTCGGCGACCACCTTGGCCGCAACACTGCCCAGCATCAAGCGGGAGATGCCGGTGCGGCCATGGGAGCCCACCACAATGAGGTCAGCCTCTTCGGTTTGCGCAGTGCGCACGATGCCGCTGGCAACGGCCACTTCTTCCACCATGCGGGCTTGCAAATTCACTGCGGGGCCACCTTCGGCGCACATGGCTGCCACCTTGGCATGGGCCGCCGCCGCATGTTCTTGCGCAGCCGACATATAGGATTGGAATCCCACGGGATTGACTTCCCCCAGGCCCAGGTAGGGGTACGGGTCCACGGCGTACAGCGCGGTCAGTTTGGCGCCATGGGTGCGTGCCAGGCCCACGGCCAATGCGACAGCATGGTCCGATGCAGCAGAACCGTCGGTCGCCAGCAGGATGTGTTTGAACATGAATACCTCGTCAAGTGAAATTTGAAAACCCAAATGTTGCCTTGTGGGCGGCATCTGAACCTTGATGCAAGCCAATTAATCTGCGGTAACACCAGACACTGGCCGACAGCAAGCGCAGATGTTACTTGCAATGCCACCGAGTGCCCCCAGCTTTTGCCCATGAACGACACACTTCACATTGTCTGCCCGCATTGCCACACCACCAACCGGGTTCGTACAGAACAGTTGGGCAGTGCACCCGACTGCGGCCAGTGCAAACGCGCTTTGTTCAACGCGCACCCGGTGGCACTGGATGAGGCCGCCTTTGACAAACACATAGGCCGCAGCCAGATTCCGATCCTGGTGGATTTCTGGGCGCCCTGGTGCGGTCCCTGCCGCACGATGGCGCCCGCTTTCGAGCAGGCTTGTGCACAGCTGGAGCCGCAGGTACGGCTGGCCAAGGTCGATACCGAAGCGGTGCCCCATCTGGGCGCGCGGTACAACATCCGCAGCATCCCGACGCTGGCGCTGTTCTCGGGGGGCCGTGAACTGGCCCGCCAGCCGGGCGCCATGGGTGCCGCAGACATCGTGCGCTGGGCGCGCTCCCATTTACGCTGAACCGCCAGCATCACTTTTGCTACACAATTAATAGCTGCTTGCGCATATTCTGTGCGGGCCAGAGGCCTATTTCTCTCATAAAACATGAGAAAATCAGAACTGTCTGCTTTCTCAACAAAACCACCAGGGAAGAATTGCCATGAACGCGTCAGAGACCAGCCCGCCTGCCACGCCCGACATCAGGGTGCAAGATGCAGCGTCCAAAGCGCACCAACTGGACATCCGGTTCACCGGCTCCGGGAGTGAGTACTTCCGCATCTGGATCGTGAACCTGCTCTTGATGCTGGTGACCTTGGGCATTTACTACCCCTGGGCCAAGGTGCGGCGCTTGCGCTACTTTCATGGCAACACACTGGTGGGCAACGAACCTCTGGACTTTCATGGCAATCCCAAAAAGATGCTGAAAGGCTATGCGCTGGTTGGCGTGCTGCTGGTGCTGTATTCGACGGTGGGTGAATATTCGCCCACCGCAAAACTGCTGGCGTTTTTGGTCGTGATGGCCCTTGGGCCGGCCCTGCTCAAGTCCTCCATGCAGTTTCGGCTGGCCAATACCAGCTGGCGCGGCCTGCGCTTTGCCTTCAGGGGCTCGCTCAAGGACGTTTATCGGGCGGTGTTGCCACTGCTGCTGCCGGGCTTGGTGATGGTCGGTGCTTTGACGGCGGTGCCCAACCCGCAAACCCCGCCCATGTGGTATGTATTCACCTTGGCTGCGGTGGGCCTGCTGACCTTGGCGGTCATGCCATGGCTGCTGTGGAACCTGAAGCGCTACCAGCACAGCCACTACGCCCTGGCGTCTTTGCAAACCACGTTTCGGGCCACACCGGGGAGTTTTTACAAAATCCTGCTCCAGGCCTTGGGGCTGGCCTTATTGGCCTTGCTGATTGCCGTTGGAGTTCCCGCCCTGATGTTCTATTCCGTCAAGGCCAGTGGCCCTGTAGGGGCGGTCGGAGCGGGTCTAGGCCTGGTGGCTGGCTTGCTCCCACTGCTGGCCATCCTGGCGATCTTCGTGGCGCTCAAGCCTTTTGTGGTGGCCCGCATGCAAAACCTGGTGTGGACACAAACCGGAAATACCTCTTTGCGCTTTCGCAGCCATTTGCAGTTCAAGTCCCTGCTGTGGCTGACGCTCAAAAATTGGTTGCTGATCATTCTCACCCTGGGCTTGTACTGGCCTTTTGCGGCCATTGCTCTGGCGCGGATGCGCCTGCAAGCCGTGGGTGTGCGAACCCATGTCCACCCGGACACGCTGGTCGCCCAGATCCAGGGCAGCGAGGGGGACGCGGCGGGCGACGCTGCTGGGGATTTGTTGGGTATAGACATCGGGCTTTGAGTTCGTCCAGGAACCATGCACCTCGCCACCCTGCCCGCCAGTTACTTTGACGGAACCAGCGCCCGCGCCCACGCAGTCACCCTGCAGCTGCAGGGCGACGCTTTGCACATCCAAGGCGTTGGCATAGACCGCAGCATCGCCTTGCGCGAGGTGCAGTGGCCCGAACGCACACGCCATGGGCTGCGGATCGCCCACTTTGCCGGGGGTGGCTCGGTGCGCGGTGACGATGCAGCGGCATGGGATGCCTGGCGCCGGGACGGCGGCCACACCGATTCCCTGGTCGTGCGGCTGCAACAAAGCTGGCGCGGCGTGCTGGCCAGCGCACTGGCCTTGCTGGCCGTGGTGGTGGTGTTGCAGCAATGGGGCATTCCCTGGGCCGCACGCGCCGTGGTGGCAGCCACCCCCATGCGCGTGGACCGTTCGCTGGGCGAGACCTCTTTGGCCGCCATAGACCAGCACCTGATGCACCCCAGCGAACTGCCCGCAGCGGAACAAAACCGCATCCGCCAAGCCTTAACGCAGGCCTTGCGCACTCTGCCCTCCGCCGCCACCCCCCACTGGCAGCTGGTGTTTCGCCGCAGCCGCATCGGACCCAACGCCTTTGCGCTACCCGGCGGCACCCTGGTGCTGACCGATGAGCTGGTCGAACTGGTGGGACACGACACCCAGGTGATCACCGCCGTACTGGCGCATGAAATGGGCCATGTGCGGCACCGCCACGGTGTACGCATGCTGGTCCAGGCCACGGTGCTGGGAGGACTGGGCGCGGTATTTCTGGGCGACTTCAACACGCTGCTGGCCAGCGTGCCGGTATTGCTGGGCCAGGCCAGCTATTCGCGCGAGGCCGAACGCGAGGCGGACGCCGAGGCGGTCCGCATTCTCAGGGCCGCGTCCATTTCGCCAGCGGTGATGGTCACCCTGTTTGACAAGCTCGCAGAGAAGGCGCAAAGGGCCACACAAGGCAAGGATTCGGCCAGCCAGGCTGGCGCGTGGCTGGGCATTGCCTTTGCCTCCCATCCGACGGACGCGGATCGGGTGCGATTTTTCAAGGAAGCCGCGTATCCGAGCCGCTGACTGGCTTTTGTTTGATCAGGCGCACGCAAGTTGGGAGACAATCGCGTCCTTCTGAAACATTTGCCCCATGAAAAAGTTACCGGCCTTGTGCAAGTCCCTGGCGCTGTGCCTGGCCAGCGCCCCTTTGTTGTCCGCACTGGCCCAAAACATCGAACCGCAAAAGCTCAGCTTTGATGCGGCCTGGAATCGCGTCAAAGACACCTCCGAAAAGCTCGCGGCGGCCCAAGCGGCCATGGACCACAAAACCTTGCAAGGTGAAGGCCTCCAGGGTCTGGGCGGCCCCAGTGTCAGCGTCAGTGGCGCCGCCTTCGCTTACAGCGCCCATCTGGACGTGAGCCTGGATCCCATCAATCAACGTCTGACACAGATTTCGCAGCAGCTGCCGGTTCCGCTGGAAAACCTGCCTATCCCCCTGCCGGTACCGCAGTTTCCAGCCATGTACAGCTACAAAAAGGAGGACACCGCAGCCACTGCCTCCGTGTCCACCGTATGGCCGATCTATCTGGGCGGAGCCACCGATGCCGTGCGCGGTTTGGTGGGCGCACAAGCCGACGAGGCGCTGGCCGACGTGCAGCGTACCAGCCATGAACTGGCCACCCAGCTGGCCCAGCGCTACTTTGGCGCGCAACTCGCCGCCAAGGCCGCCAGCCTGCGCGAAGCGGCCGTGCGCAACGTGGAGCGGCATGACCAGGCGGCCGAAAAAATGCTGGCCGCCGGTGTCCTCTCCCGTGTGGAACGGTTGCAGGTGCGTGCCGCCTTTGAAGATGCGCGCCGCAACGCCCTGAAAGCCCGTGACGATGCCGAACTGGCGTCTGTGGCCCTGGCGCGCACCGTACATACCGACGGAACCGTGGCCCCGCAAACCGCTTTGTTTGTACTGACCCAGCCGCTGCAAGGCCTGCCATATTTCACCGAAGCGGCCTTGAACCACCACCCCGGCCTGGCCAAAGTGGCCGCCAAAAAGGCCCAGGCGCAGAGACTGCATGAAGGCGAAGAGGCGGCGCGCAAGCCCCAGGTTTTTGCCTTCGGCCAGCACCAGATCAAAGACAAAAATCCGGACTGGGCCGCAGGCATCGGCGCGAAATGGACCTTGTTCGACTCCCTGGGACGCGACAAACTGTCCGCCGCCTCCGAACAGCAAATCCGGCAAGCAGAGCACATGGACTTGCAGGCCCGCAGCGACATTGCCTTGCTGGTGGAACGCAACTGGAAGGTGCTGGAGCAGGCGCGGCGACAGTTCTTGAGCGTGCAAACGGCGGTGGATCTGGCGCAAGAACTGCTGCGCCTGCGCACCGCAGGTTTGAAGCAAGGGACCAGCACGACGCTGGAACTGATGGACGCCGAAACCAATTCGGCAAAAGTACAAACCGAGCGTGCGCAGGCCGCCTACGAATACACAGTGGCGCTGGCCCATTTGCTGGAATCGTGCGGTTTGTCCGAAGAATACGGGGCCTATGTGGCCCGTGCAGATGTATGGGTGCAATGACTATGAATATCAAGGCAATCGTGGGTGGTTTGGCCGGTGTAGGGCTGGTAACCTTTTTGGGCTACGGCGTATGGCGTGCGTCCCAGCCCGCCCCCGAGGTATTCCAGGGCCAGATGGAAGCCCGTGAGACCGACATCGCCCCCAAAGTGCCGGGGCGCATTGCCGAAATTCTGGTGAAAGAAGGCGACGTGGTGGCCATCGGTGCGCCCATCCTTCGCATGGACAGCCCCGAGGTCAATGCCAAGCTGGCCCAGGCCAGCGCCGCCCAGGAAGCCGCCCAGGCGGTGGCCAGCAAGGCCGAGCATGGCGCCCGCCCGCAGGAAGTGGCGATGGCCCGCATGAACTGGCAACGCGCCCAGGCCGCCGCCGAACTGGCGGCGGTGTCGTTCCAACGCGTGGACAACCTGGCCAAAGACGGCCTGGTGGCCACCCAAAAACGCGACGAAGCCGAGGCGAACTACAAGGCCTCCCGCGACGGTGCCATCGCCGCAAAGGCGCAATATGACATGGCACGCACCGGCGCACGCACGGAGGACAAGGCGGCTGCCCAAGCCCAGGCCCGCCAAGTGGCCGGTGTGGTGGCCGAGGTGGAAGCCGCCAAGGCGGAAACCGAACTCAAAAGCCCGGTGGCCGGCGAAGTGGCCAAGGTGCTGGCCAAGGTGGGCGAACTCAGCCCCAGCGGGGTGGCGGTGGTCAGCCTGGTGGACCTGAGCGACCAATGGGTGGTGCTCCATGTCCGTGAAGACCGATTGCAGCGGTTTGCGATGGGCGCGGAGTTTGATGCCCTGCTGCCCGCCTTGTCTGGCGGCAAGACCGAAGGCGAAGCCGCCAAGGCGGTGCGCTTCAAGGTGTTTTACAGCGCAGCACTGCCAGACTTCGCCACCTGGCGCGCCACCCGGGGCGGCCAGGGTTTCGATGCACGAACCTTTGAGGTGCGCGCGCGCCCGCTGACCTCCATCCAGGGGGCACGCCCCGGCATGAGCGTGCTGGTGCACTAGGCATGGGGTGGACCAACAGCGCGCGGCGCGAGCGCACGCTGCTGCGCCAGCGCCCGTGGGACCTGGCCCTGCTGACCTGGGTGCCGCTGCTGGCGGCCGCCCTCCTGTGGTGGATGTTTTCGGCCGGGCAACCCCGTGCGCTGCCGATTGGGCTGATCGATGCGGACCACACGGCGCTGTCGCGCCAACTCAGCCGCTTGCTGAATGCCACGCCCGGCCTGCATATCGACCAGCAGTTCAGCAATCTGGCGGAAGCGGAACAAGCCTTGCGCGGTGCGCAGGTGTATGGCGTGGTGACCATTCCGCCGGACTTTGCCCGCAGCGTGAAGCAGGGCCGTGCAGCACAAATCACCTTGCTGCACAACGCCCAGCTGGGAACCCACTCGGGCCTGATCCAGCGGGACGTGCGCACCGTGGTGGGCACACTCTCGGCAGGCATTGAAATGGCCGGGCGCAACAAGCGCGGCGAGCCCGCCCAAACGGTGCGGGTGGCCATGGAGCCGGTGCGCACCAATCTGATTACCCTGTTCAATGCCTCACTGGACTACGAGCAGTTTTTGGCCGTTGCCCTGGTTCCGGCGCTGCTGCATATTTTGGCCATGACGGCGGGGGCCTGGAGCGTGGGCCGTGAGTTGCGCGACGCCACCCTGGGCCAGTGGCTGGGCAGCGCGCCCCGTACCGGCCAGGCACTGGCGGCGCTGGGCGGCAAGCTGCTGTGGGCGTGGTTGAGCCTGGGTGGTATCGGCACCCTGGCCCTGCTCTGGATGACCTGGGGGCGCGGCTGGCACCCGCCGGGCTCGGTCGCGTGGACCTTGGTGGCGCTGTGGGTCTTTTTGGCCCTCTCCATCAGCATGGGGGCGGCGGTGGCGGCCATCACCCGCTCCCTGCGCACCGCCCTCTCCGCCACCGGCTTTATCACGGCACCGGCCTTTGCCTTCAGCGGCGTGGGCTTTCCGCTGGTGGCCATGCCCTGGGGCGCGCAGCTGTGGGCCCAAGCCCTGCCCTTCACCCACTACATCCGCGTGCAAATGGAACAACTGCAAATGGGCGCCCCGCTGGAATATTCCCTGCGAACGCCTCTCTTCATGTTGCTGGCTTGCGCTGCCTTGCTGCTGGTCAGTGCCGTGGGTTTGGCACGCGCCGCCGCCCAACCCGCCACCTGGGGCCAACGCTGATGCTGCGCATATTGGCCCAATCCTGGCTGGACACCCTGCGCAGCATTGCGCAAGACACCGGCGTCTGGATGCTGCTGGTTCTGGCGCCGGTGGTCTACGCCTTTTTTTACCCCTGGCCCTACGCCGAACAGGCCGTCACGCGCGTGCCGGTTGCCGTGGTGGACCTGGACCACAGCAGCCTGTCGCGGCAGATCACCCGCTTTGCCATGGCCAATCCGCGTATGGACGTGCGCTGGATCGGCGGCGATGTACGCGAGGCCCAGCAAGCCCTGTGGCGTGGCGAGATTGAAGGGTTTGCCATCCTCCCCGCCAACCTCAAGCGCAGCGTGGTGCGGGGCACCCCGGCGGTGGTCACGGTGGAAGGCGACGGCGCTTTTGCGCTCTTGAACAAGGCCGTGCTGTACGGCTTTGCCGAAGCCGTTGGCACGGTGTCGGCCGGCATAGAAATCAAAAAGCTGCGTGCCGCCGGCCAGGGTGCGGTGCAAGCGTCTGCCAGCCGCAGCCCGGTGAATGTGCAACTGGTGCCTTTGTTCAACCCCACCGAAGGCTATGGCAGCTATGTGGTGCCTGCGGTGGCGATTCTCATCATCCAGCAGACCCTGCTGATGGGGGTGGCCATGCTGGTGGGCACCTGGGTGGAGCAAGGGCGGCACCGTGCGCGGGCCAGCGTCTGGCTGGGCCGCTTGCTGGCGTTTGCCAGCCTGGGCTTTTTGTCGGGCCTGTTTTACACCGGCTGGGTGTTTGTCTGGCAAGACTACCCGCGTGGGGGCAACCCCTGGGCTGCCGTTGGCATGCTGGGGATTTACGCCCTGGCGGTAAGCGCGCTGGGCGCTTTGCTCGGCCTGTGGTTCAAGGACCGTGAGCGTTCACTACAGGTGCTGCTGCTTACCGCCTTGCCCATGGCTTTTTTGTCCGGCTTTTCCTGGCCTGTGGAAGCCCTGCCCGATGCGCTGCAAGTGCTCCGGTGGTTGATTCCCAGCACCTCGGCCATTCAGGCCTCGCTGCAACTGAACCAGATGGGGGCACCTCTGCGCGCCGTGGCCTTCCCGCTGGAAGTGCTGGGAGCCATGGCGGTCGTCCTGGGTCTGTCGGTGCTGGTACTGGGCCGCCCTCAGGCCACCCGGGCGTGCACCTTGTCGTAGGCCTGCAGCAGTTTCTGGTGCATTTCGCAACCTTGCATCATCAGGCCCGGTGCTGACAGACCCATGAAGCGGTCGGTTTGCATGACGAGCGCATGCGCCTGCTCCACGGCGCCAGCGCCGTAGAGTTGGCGCAAGGCGGTCAGGTAGGGGCCGGTATCGCCCCTATCGGCCAGATGGATCAGGCTCTCGATGCAGGCATACACCTTGCGGCGCTGGGGATTGATCTGGTCAAAATGCTTGATCCACTCGCAGCCTTCCAGGGTGGCTTCCTCGTCCCCAATGGCCAGGGCCAGCAGGGTTTTGAGTTCGCCCACGCGCAGGTCGGCCCAAAATGATCCCGCATCGGCGGCCATGCCAATCACCGCTGCCACCGGGCGCTGGTCGGCCAAGGCGGATTCGTTCAGCGTGTCGAGCAAATCCATGCACTCTTCGTCGTCCAGATCGGTGAGGTTCAGAATCGCTTCGCGGATGCTGTTGCCCACGCTGTTGTTTTCATATTCCAGGTCGTCCACCGGATAGATTTCGGACATGCCGGGCACCAGGATGCGGCAGGCATAGGCGCCCAGATGGGTGAAGTCGGCCACATAGATGTCGAAGCCGTCCGCGTGGATGCGGTCCACGGCCCAGGCGTAGTCTTCGGCGGTGGTGGTGCTGAAATTCCAGTCGCAAAACACGTAGTCGGGTGCTTCGCTCAGAAAACGCCAGTGGATGACGCCGCTGCTGTCCACAAAATGGATCTCGATGTTGGTGGAGCTGGCGGTTTCTTCCAGATCGAAGCTGGGGGCCGCAAAGCCTGCCAGCGCGTCCAGCGCCCGGCCCTGCAACAGCTCGGTCAAGGCGCGCTCCAGCGCAATCTCAAAACGCGGGTGCGCGCCAAAGCTGGCAAAACAGCCCTGGTCTTCGGGGTGCAGCAGCGTGACATTCATCACCGGGTACTGGCCGCCCAAGGAGGCGTCTTTCACCAAAATGCCAAACCCGGCGGCGCGCAGGGCCTGGATGCCGGCGGCAATGCGCGGGTAGCGCGCAATCACCGCGTCTGGCACATCGGGCAGGCAAATGCCTTCGCTGATGATGCGGGCTTTGATGTGGCGCTCAAAAATCTCGGACAAGGCCTGGGTGCGTGCTTCGGCCTGGGTGTTGCCCGCCGACATGCCGTTGCTCACGTACAGGTTGCCGATGATGTTGACCGGAATGTAGGTCACGACACCGTCGCGCTGGCGCGTGTAAGGAATGGCGCAAATGCCGCGCTCCACATTGCCGGAATTGAACTCCACCAGGTTGCTGGCGTCGATGCTGCCTTCGGGGTTGTAAAACTCCTGCAGCTGCGGGGTCAGCAGCCCGGCGGGCCAGTTGCCGTCTTCCCCCGGCGCAAACCAGCGCTCTTGCGGGTAGTGCACATGGTGGCGGTCGGCGATACGGGGGCCCAGGTAGTAATGGGTCCAGAAATAGTTGGTGGACAGGCGCTCCACAAACTCGCCCAGGGCACTGGCCAGGCAAGCCAGGCGGGTGGCGCCCTTGCCGTTGGTGAACAAAAGCGGGCAATCGCGGTCACGGATGTGCACCGACCAAATGCCCTCCACCGGATTCAGCCAGGATTTTTCTTCAATGTGGAAACCACGCGCCTGCAGCTTGGCTTGCAGGGTGTTGATGGTGGATTCGAGGGAGGCGTCTTTGCCGGGGATAAAGTTTTCATTGGGCATGGGCGCAGCATAACCCAGGGCCAAGTCAGGGCATTGGCTGGATTTTTCAAAGATTCATTTATGATGCATCTTTAAACCAACCAAAGGATTGCCATGAGTTCTTGCGCCACCGGCCACGTCACCCCTGAAGCCATTTACCCCTTCGACGCACGCGGCGTTGCCAAGCGTTTTCGCCATGCGGCCATTTTTGGCGCGCTGGACGCCCTGCAACCCGGCGAGACCATGCGCTTTTGCAACGACCACGACCCCATTCCCCTGCTGCACCAGCTCAATGCCCGCTATGGCACGGCTGTCTCCATCCAGTACCTGCAACGCGAACCCGGCGCCATCGTGATCGACTTCGTCTGCCTTTGATCCGCACCATGCGCTTTCCTGCATTTTTTGACCAGGTCCCGGGCATCACCCTGCACGACCCTCTGGCGGAGTTGCTGGGTTCGGTGGAAGGTGGGCTGATGCACTACGGCTACGCCGACGCCGTGCGGCTGGCCGGGCATTCCTGCCCCACGGTGGCCAGCGCCTACTGGCTGGGCGTGCGCGCCATCCAGGCTTTGTATGGCGACGCCATGCCGGTGCGCGGCCACATGGCGGTGGATATGCGCGAGCCCTTTGCGGCGGGCACCACCGGCGTGGTGGCCAGCGTGCTGGGCCTGCTCACAGGCGCTGCGGGCGACGGGGGATTTGCCGGCCTGGGCGGCCAATGTGTACGCCGGGGCCTGCTGCGCTTTGATGCCGACATAGACGCGGAGCTGCGCTTCACCCGCACCGACACCGGCCAGGCCGTGCTGGCTCAGGCGCAGGTGCACAGCGTGCCCGGCAACCCGCAAACCCGCCCGCTGATGCAGCTGTGCCTGACAGGCGCCGCCAGCGCAGCCCAGCGCGCCGAATTTGGCCAGCTCTGGCAAGCCCGCGTACAGCGCATCCTGCTGGAGCACGCCTGGGACGATGCGGTGTTTCACATCCGGGCCGTCTGAGCCCCCTACCCCTGCGGCGCTGCAGAGCTAAACGGCCCCGCGCCCCTTCTGGCTTTCAAAGTACACCACCTTGCGGGCGCGCTGCACGTCGCCCAGGGGACGGTGCGCCACCAGCGCCTGCCAGGGGTCGAACACCGCCGCTTCTGTCTGCTGCAGCAGCACCTGGCCTTCGGCACTGGCGGTGTCCTGCTGGGGCAAGGTCAGCCGCGCCACCGTGGTGTAGGGCGTGGTCCAGTTCACCGAGGCATCTTCAATGGGGGTAAGCGCCTCGCTGACAAAAGGCTGCAACTGCAAATCCCATTGCAGGCTCTGCTGGCCCAGGCGGGCGGAAAAATCGGCGCCCCAATCCTGGTTGGCGCCGGGCGTGGGCGCGCCGTTGGCGGCGGCGGGCACCAGACGCACCCGCACCGCATAAGGGCCGCAGGCCATGGGCACCGCGCTGAACACGGTTTCGGTGGCAAAACCACCAAAGGGCTTGGTCACGGTTTTCAGCATCTTCACCATCCGCAAGGGGCCCGCCAGCAGGCCGTAGCGACGAACCAGATGCTTGAGCAAGGCAGCGCCGCCGCTGGAGGCGGCCACCACGAATTCGACAAACTCGTCGCTCTTGGGAAAGGCGAACTGCTCCTGGTTGATCAGCGTGAAGTCCTGGCTCTTGGCCGGGCCGATGCCCAAAGCCGAATCCCCCTGCACACCCAGCACCCGCAGGGAAAAGCCCCGGATGTCGGGCGTGCGGTCCGAGGCCTTGTCCATGCCGCCGTTGGACAGGCGCACCCACACGTCAAAGGTGCCCGGCGCGGCAAACAGGCCCTGGCGGGCAAAGTCCGGCAAGCCGCCCAAGACCTCCAGCGTGCCGCTGGCGGCGGTGAGCTGCTTGCGGTGCAGCGCCCTGCCCTGGCCGTATTTTTTGGACTTGCGCGCCTGGATGGCGGCAAAAGCCTTGCCGTACCCAGCGAAGCGCTCGGCTTCGTCGGCGGCGATCTGTTCTTGCCATTGGGTGCTGGGGCGCAGGTCAGATTTCATGGGGGCATCCTGGTGGTTGACGAAGGTGGTGGATCGTACAACGGAGGGGGTTTTTGTGAGATATGTTGGTCAAATCGGGCTCTAGCCCTCTAGAACATTGCGTAGGTAGCTATTAATTCAGTAGCAATGGTAGTCAGGAATCACCCGCGCAGGGATGCTGGGCGTGTGGATCAGTAGTTTGGTTTTTCCCCCTGGCAGGCTGTTTGACCAAGAGCAGTTAATCGACATTCACCCTTCTGAGAAAACCAATGCGTGCTGGTCTTCACATTGCACCCAACTCTCGTATCAAGGCCACAACAACCGACACTACCCGCAACTCACTTTGGTGCGGTGCAGAGCCCTGCTATTTGAAGCAAACGGACTGCTTCGGGGATGTCTGGTGCATGCTTAAAGGGCATGGCCTTGAGAGCGGCATCTACGTTGCATTTGCTGTCGCGGTATGCAATGGCTGTTTTGAAGATATCCATGGGGTTGATGTCCTGCAAGCGGACTTGGCCTGAATATCTTCCATATAAAACACCAGCTCCTGGTCCATCCGAAAGGCGTTCCACCCACTGAAGTTTCCCCCAAAAAGCAGCTAATTCTTTGTCCAGAGCTTCTGCTTGTTTACTTTGCGCTTTCTCTTTGCGAAGCCGCTGAACTAATGCGACACGAATCTGTCTGTGCTCTTGGCGACGCTGATCCTTTACTGCCTGCTCCTCGCGCTTTTGCCGCAGTCGGGACATGTAGAGCTTAGTGCCGTAATCTGATTCGAGATCAGAAGCGATCTCAGGGAAAAGCAAGGCGTACAAGCGGTCGTGCTCAGTGAGCCGACAGACACGAGCCTCACAATTTTGAACCGCAGTATGCAGGCGCGCACAGCACTCCTGAAATGTCTCAGTCTGCAACGGAGTCATCGAAAGCGTATCTCGTTTCAGGGCGAACATGATTACCAGTGCGGTGCCTGTAGCCATCCTGTCATTCGACAAAGCCTTGGCGAACAGGTCAACCAAAGCCCCACCATTCGCGCCAAGCGCCTCTTCTTTGATACGTACCAAAGTACTCAGCAGACTTCCTGTGGCCTCGATACTCTGTCGGTTGGCCCCGACAATCTTGCGATGCTTAAGTTCGTCCCACAGGTCACTAAGAGCAACGGGTTCGGTGCCCAGCTGTGGCGCGGGTTGACCAGCCCAAAACGCCTTGAGCACCTTCAGATAGCCTTTGGCAAGGTCGAAATCACTGGCCTCGTCGCGCCAAGTTTTCAGACTGGCACGATCCTGTAAACGTTTTTTTTCTACCTCAAGGCGAAGGCGCTCTGCGGCGGCTTCCGCGTGAATGACATTTTGAATGCGCCTTGCCCGCTCAGCCAAGCGTCTTTTTGCTTTGGTAATCTCAACGGCAACCCAAGGGTGGACGATCCACTCCTTGACCGACGCGTCAGAACAGATGATTTTTTCAATCTTGGAGACGTGCACCATCCCAGCACTTGAGAAAAGGTCGGCACGGATCTGGATGCATGCAACGCCGGATGCCACTATTTTCTTGCGCTTGTCATCATTGATGTAATTGGTGACAGCAGCCTCAATCATTAGATCAACTACCGGACCTTTGGAGCCTCGCATGTGAGCCCGGCACATGACATCGGGCACCATGGTGTCGAACCGGCGCTCAAGGCGAATGTCGTCCAATTGGAGAACTCCCCCAATACATATAGCCGTCTCTTCGGCTATGGAGCCGTCGGGCATCTCCTGGCGTACTGGAATCGAAAAAGCAGGCACGTTCAGGACGCCTGTTTCGGCCACCGTCTTCTTGATCAACCAGTGAAGGATTGTCTCGTTAACCTGTTTACCTTCTAAGTTGTCTAACCACTTTTTAGGTATGCCGCCAAGGAAGAGATCCTCTTGCTCGGCTAAGTCACCGTCTTTCTGTGCATCCAGCTCAGAGTCGTCCCAGTGGCTATCCCAGTCCATGCCACAACCGGGTAGGCGGAGATGCTTCAATATTTTGTCTGAATCCCAGCTGGCAATCGCTGGATCGCACACACCGGCTAAGGATAAAACGCACATCGAACGGTGGTCATCATCGATTGTTTGGTGGGCGCGAACAGTGACGAGCAATTCACGGCCATCTTCCAAGCGAAGAATGGCGCTCACATCGTCGACCCATGTACGGCTCTTAACCTGTACTAATCTGCCCGGAATTTCCTGTTGGGCATAAACAGTGATCCCGGTGGGCGAAATACAAGAAACCGTGCGACACCGAGGAGGCAAGTAAATGGCATCCTGCTCAACAAATAACTGCAGCGCCAAGAATCTAGCCACAGAACTGAGACATCGACTATTGCCTGAATCTGAATGACGGTGCTTGAAATGTCGCCGCTGGGCGCGAGGTTTTTCGAAATGAGAGGCAGATTTATCGACGTTGATGGCGACGAGGGGCTCGCCGCAACTGCGGCAAAGGCATCGACACGCCGAGCCTTTCTCTGCCGGAGTGAGCATGCCGACATGTACAAATGTTCGCTTGCTCGAATCGCGGACAGCCCAAAGAAGTAGAGGCTCTTCGCACCCCGCCTTTCTATCCTTTTCCTGCGGCTCATCCTTCATTGCGTCATCATCCTAATTTGACTGCTTATTTGGCTTCGCAAGCCTGAATTAAATATGGCACATAGCGTACTGTGCATGAAGGCGTCGTTGGAGAGCTTCAAAGAAATGATCTATTTTCCGCTTTCCTACAGTCGGGAGAATGTCTATTGAGGGCACGGAGGAGCCTGCGATGAACGTCAAGTAGCTCTCTTGGCAAGCGCACAGCACGTAATAGCGATGAAATCAGGCCACAGCCCTCTAGGACATTGCGCAAGCAGCTATTAATTCAATAGCAAAAGCAATCAAAATCCACCCAATCAAGGGCCGCTGAGTTTGCCTACGCCTGCCACAACGACAAAAAATCAAACGAGAGTTGCCGGTGATGCCGGATCGACAGCAGGTAGATGGTCGTGTCAAACCGTGCGTAGAGCAGCAGGTAATGCGTCATGACGTATTCGCGGATCTCGCCATCTTTGCCGATGGCCTTTAACTTGGCGTGAAGTTGGTTGACACCGTTGCTGGCCTCGATAGACCGGACGGGGCGCTCGAAGAACAGCCGCCCCATGCCCGGAAAGCGTTCGAGGTTGGGGATGACGGTGTCGGTCAACTCATCCAGCAGGGCGTCGAATGCCTTTGGCGCCTGGGCTTGGATCAGGAACGTTTCCGCATCTGCAAGGTTGCGCTCGAAGTTCGCGGTGAGTTTGACAATATGTGGGGTAAGCACTGCTGCGCGTCCGGTGCTCAGCCTGGGGCACCTGCGGCACGGCGGCGCTTCAGGGCGGCCAAAGTGCTGCGCGCATCCTTCACCTTGCCTGCAGCCACGTCATCCAGCCCTTGGCGGGCATCGTCGATGAGCTGCAGATGGATGTGCTCGCGCTCCAGCTGGTGGTAGTGGTCCAGCCGCTGCGCGTCGATGATGGCCACGTAGCTTTCGCCGTTTTTGGTGATGATCTTCTCGGTGCCAGCTTTCACCTGGTCGGCCAGTTCGGAGAAATTGGCACGGGCCTGCGAAAGCGGGATCACGTCACTGGCTGAGAACGCCATAGGGGCCTCCATTACGCTCGGTTGATGTACAAAATTTTGTCCATCATACGCGCGCCATTGGCTTCGTCAAAAAATCAATGAAATCCGCCTCCAGCCCCCTAAACCACTGCGCAAGCAGCTATCAATTCAGTAGCAACGAGCAATCGGAAATCACCCGATCCGGGCCGCAGGCGTCGATGGGCTGGCCCATGTTGTAGCCGTAGGGCAGCGCCCAGACCGGCACACCGGCGTTGCGGGCGGTGGCTACGTCGATGCGGGAGTCGCCTACAAACAGGGCGCGTGTGGGGGGCACGCCAAACTCGGCCAGGCACTGGTGGATGCCTGCCGGGTCGGGCTTTTTGGTGGGCAGGGTGTCGCCGCTGACCACGCAGTCCAGCAGGGGCAGGAGCTGGTGGGCGTTGAGCACGGTGGTGGCGAAGCGCCCTTCCTTGTTGGTCACCACCGCCAGCTTGACGCCGCGCTGGCGCAGCGCCGTCAGGGCCTCGCGCACCTGGGGGTAGAGCTGGCTGCGGGTGCCGCAGCGGCGCTGGTAGTGGGTGTCGAACTCGGCTGCGATCTGGCCCAGGCTGTCGCTGGCGCGCACCTCGGCGATGCTGCCTTGGCCGCTGTGGCTCAGGGCCTGGATCAGCAGCTCGCGGGTGCCGTGGCCGATCCAGTCGGCCACCTGCGCCTGGGTGACGGCGGGCAGGCCAAAGTGCTGCAGGGTGTCGTTGACGGCGTCGCAGATTTCGGGCGCGGTCTCCACCAGGGTGCCGTCCAGGTCAAACATCACCAGGTCGAAAGTTGGGTTCATGTTGGCCCCACCAGGGCTTGCACGGCCTGCACCACGCTTTGGCTGGTGATGCCGAAGTGGGCATACAGGTCTTTGGCCGGTGCCGATTCGCCAAAGCTGGCGATGCCCACCACGCGCCCGCTGCGGCCCACGTATTTGCGCCAGAAGTCCGGGTGGGCGGCTTCCACTGCCACGGTGGGCAGGGCCAGCGGCAGCACCTGCTCCTGGTAGTCCGCGCTCTGGCGGTCAAACACCGAGGTGCTGGGCATGGACACCACGCGGGTGGCGATGCCGGATTGCCGCAGGGCTGCCTGCGCCGCCATGGCCAGCTCCAGCTCCGAGCCGGTGGACACGATCACGGCCTGGGCACCCTCCATGTCGGACAGCACGTAGCCACCCCGGCGGATGCGTTGCGCCATGTCGGCGGCGCTGCTGGCGTCGCCTGTGAGGCGCGGCAGGTTTTGGCGCGACAGGCACAGGGCGCTGGGGCCGCTGCGGCGCTCCAGGGCGCAGGCCCAGGCCACGGCGGTTTCCAGGCCATCGGCCGGGCGCCACACATCCAGGTTGGGGATGAGGCGCAGGGACGGAACATGCTCCACGCTCTGGTGCGTGGGGCCGTCTTCGCCCAGGCCGATGCTGTCGTGGGTGAAAACGTGGATGACGCGCAACTTCATCAGTGCGGCCATGCGGATGGCGTTGCGGCTGTAGTCGCTGAAGGTTAAAAACGTGCCGCCGTAGGGGATGTAGCCGCCGTGCAGGGCGATGCCGTTCATGAGGGCGGCCATGCCGAATTCGCGCACGCCGTAGCTCAGGTGGTTGCCCCAGTGGTCGCGGCCCGCCTTGACGCAGCCCTTGAAATTGGTCAGGTTGGAGCCGGTGAGGTCGGCACTGCCGCCGAAGAACTCGGGCATGTGGCGGCTCAGCGCGTCCAGCGCGTTCTGGCTGGCCTTGCGGGTGGCCACGGCGTCCGGTTTGGCGGCAATGGCGGCCAGCAGTTCGGGCAACGCGGCGGCAAAATCCGGCAGCAAATCGCCCGCCATGCGGCGCTCGAACTCGGCCGCCTCCAGCGGGTACTGCGTGCGGTAGGCCTCGAAGCGCATCCGCCAGGCCCGCTCGGCCGCCGCGCCGCGCTCCAGCGCATTCCAGGCGCTGGCAATGTCTGGCGGCACCTCAAACGGCGCAGCGGTCCAGCCCAGCGCTTCGCGGGTGGCGGTCACCTCGGCCGCGCCCAGGGCGGCGCCGTGCACGTCGTGCGTACCCGCCTTGTTGGGCGAACCCATGCCGATCACGGTTTTGCAGCAAATCAGCGTGGGTTTGCCCTCGGGCAACACTGCCTGGGCCTTGGCGGCGTGCAGGGCGGCGTCCACGGCCTGCGGGTCGTGCCCGTTCACGGCGGGGATGACGTTCCAGCCGTAGGCTTCAAAGCGTTGGGGGGTGTCGTCGGTGAACCAGCCCTGCACATGGCCGTCGATGGAGATGCCGTTGTCGTCGTACAAGGCCACCAGCTTGGACAGGCGCAGCGTGCCCGCCAGCGAGCAGACTTCGTGGCTGATGCCCTCCATCAGGCAGCCGTCGCCCAGGAAGACATAGGTGAAGTGGTCCACCACGGTGTGGCTGGTTTCTTCGTCATCGCGGTTGAACTCGTCGGCGAGCAGTTTCTCGGCCAGCGCCATGCCCACGGCATTGGCCAGGCCCTGCCCCAGGGGGCCGGTGGTGGTTTCCACGCCGGGGGTGAGGCCCACTTCGGGGTGGCCGGCGGTTTTGCTGTGCAACTGGCGGAAGTTTTGCAGCTCGGCCAGGGGCAGGTTGTAGCCCGTCAGGTGCAAGAGCGCATAGATCAGCATAGAGCCGTGGCCGTTGGAGAGCACAAAGCGGTCACGGTCCGCCCAATGGGGGTTGGCGGGGTTGTGCTTGAGGTGGCGGTTCCACAGCACCTCGGCCATATCAGCCATGCCCATAGGGGCGCCGGGGTGGCCGGACTTGGCTTTTTCCACCGCGTCCACGGCCAGCATGCGGATGGCGTTGGCCATTTGCCGTGGCAGGTCGGCGGCGTGTTTTCGGGAGAGTTCGGGGCTGGATGTGTTCGGGAGGGGATTCATGCAATAACTCCTTGTGTTCATAAAACCGGCAACGCATGCCGTGCCTTAACCAGAAACACCGTGGAACCGGCTCCGCCGGGCCACCGGTGTTGCCCCCTTGAGGGGGGAACGGGCTACACGCAGTGAGCCCGGACGGGGGTGCTACCTTTTCCCTCCGGGCCACTGGTGTTGCCCCCTTGAGGGGGGAGGCCGCTACACGCAGTGAGCGGCAACGGGGGTGCTACCTTTTCTTCCGTTCGACCATGCGCCATATAAAGGGCGTAAAAATCAGTTGCATGGCCAGTTCCATCTTGCCGCCGGGCACCACGATGGTGTTGGCGCGGCTCATGTAGCTGCCGTCGATCATGCTGCGCAGGTACTGGAAATCGATGCCCTTGGGTTTGGCAAAGCGGATGACCACCATGCTTTCGTCCGGGCTGGGAATGTCGCGCGCGATGAAGGGGTTGGAGGTGTCCACCATGGGCACGCGCTGGAAGTTGACATGGGTGTGCATGAACTGCGGGCAGATGTAGTTCACGTAGTCAGGCATGCGCCGCAATATGGTGTCGGTGACCGCCTCGGTGCTGTAGCCGCGTTTGGACTTGTCGCGCCAGAGCTTTTGAATCCACTCCAGGTTGATCACCGGCACCACGCCGATCAGCAGGTCGGGGTGCCGGGCGATGTTGACCTCGGGCGTGACCACGGCGCCGTGCAGGCCTTCGTAAAACAGCAGGTCGGTGCCGGTGGGCACGTCTTCCCAGGGGGTGAAGGTGCCGGGCTGCTGCTGGTAGGGGGCTGCCTCTTCGGGGTCGTGCAGGTATTTGCGGCGCCGGCCCGTGCCGGTGGTGGCGTAGTCGCCAAACAGGGCTTCCAGCTCGGCAAACAGGTTGTTCTCGGGGCCGAAGTGGCTGAAGTTCTTGTTGCCATTGTTTTCGGCCTCGGCCAGCTTGAGCTTCATCTCGGCGCGGTCGTAGCGGTGGAAGCTGTCGCCTTCGATGATGGCGGCGTTCACGCCCTCGCGGCGAAAGATGTTCTCGAAGGTGTTGGTCACCGAGCTGGTGCCCGCGCCGCTGGAGCCGGTGATGGCAATGATGGGGTGGCGTTCAGACACGGGTGGCCTCCACAAGACAAATATTTAAGTAAAAAAGGCCTCTAGCCCTTATAGAACATGCGCTAGCAGCTATTAATTGCATAGCAAAAGTAGTCACATCAAGGCCCCCGCCGTCGCCCGAAACAGGCTGCGCTCGGCAAACAGGGGGTTGTCCAGCTCCACCCGCACGGGCTCGGCGTGGTAGCGCTCGATGCGCTCGACCTCGTTTTTGGAGCCAAACACCAGCCCGATGCGCTGGTGCAACGCGCTGGGCTGCACCTCCAGCATGGGCGTGTGGCCGGTGGAGGCGCGCCCCCCCGCCTGTTCCATGATGAAGCCCACGGGGTTGGCCTCGTAGAGCAGGCGCAGGCGCCCGGGTTTGGAGGGGTCTTTGCTGTCGCGCGGGTACAAAAACACGCCGCCGCGCAGCAGGATGCGGTGCGCCTCGGCCACCATGCTGGCGATCCAGCGGGTGTTGAAGTCCTTGCCGCGCGGGCCGGTTCTGCCGGCCAGACATTCGTCCACATAACGCTTCACCGGGGCCTCCCAGAAGCGGCTGTTGGAGGCGTTGATGGCGAATTCCTGGGTGTCGGTGGGAATCCGCATGCGGGGGTGGGTGAGCATGAACTCCCCCAGAT
The DNA here is from genome assembly GCA_001770935.1 of Burkholderiales bacterium RIFCSPLOWO2_12_FULL_61_40. Classification (GTDB taxonomy): domain Bacteria; phylum Pseudomonadota; class Gammaproteobacteria; order Burkholderiales; family Burkholderiaceae_C; genus Allorhodoferax. The sequence continues at coordinate 49,813 of MESI01000085.1, forward strand.
TGGGGTCCAGCGTGAAGCCGTTCACGCCGTCGCCCACGGTGAGCACCAGCATGGTGGTGGGGCCGTACAGGGCATAACCCGCAGCCACCTGGCGGTGGCCGGGCTGCAGAAAATCGGCCTCGGTCACATCGCGGCCGCTGTCCTGCACCTCGGGCTGGACGCGCAGCACCGAAAAAATGCTGCCCACCGACACATTCACGTCGATGTTGCTGGATCCGTCCAGCGGGTCGAACACCAGCAGGTATTTGCCGCGCGGGTACTGGCCCGGAATCTGGTAGGGCTGCTCCATCTCTTCCGAGGCCATGCCCGCCAGGTTGCCGGCCCATTCGGTGCGGCGGATAAAGACCTCGTTGCTCAGCACGTCGAGCTTTTGCTGGGTTTCGCCCTGCACGTTGATACTGCCGCCCTCTTCTTCTGCGTGCTTGCCCATGGCGCCGCCCAATTCCCCCAGGGCGACGGCCCGGGCGATGGCTTTGCAGGCAATGGCCACGTCCAGGATCAGGGCGTTGAAGTCGCCACTGGCACCGGGAAAGCGGCGGCGCTCCTCAATCAGGAACTGGGTCAGGGTGGAGCGGTGGCTTAAGGGCATGGTGGATTTCTCGTGGGGTGGTCGTCGTGGGGTGGTCGTCGTGGGAGGGCGTCGTGGGAGGGCGTCGTGGGGGCGTTGTGGCAGGCCTCAGTGGGCGGGGCTGGGTGCCCGCCTGGGCTGGCTGACTCGGCTGGGCAGGTTGGGCTGGTTGGGCTGGTTGGGCTGGCCCTGGGCGTGCCAGCGGCGCAACTGCGCCAGGTCCACCGCCCCCAGGTCGGGCAGCACCCGCAGTGCGGCGGCAAAGTCATGGTCGGCGGTGAATTGCGTGGGCGTGATCACGGTGGCCAGCCCCGCCGCCACGGCGGAGCGCAGGCCGTTGCTGGAGTCTTCAAAAGCCAGGCACTGCGCGGCGTCCAGGTCCAAGGCTTGGAGCATGTGCAGGTAGACCTGCGGGTGCGGCTTCTTGCGCGGCGCGGTGGAGGCGTCGCCAATGGCGGCAAAGTGGGTGCGCCAGTCGCTGCCCATGGCCCGGCGCAAGAGCGCCGCCACATTCACCGGCGAGGTGGTGGTGGCAATGGCAAGTTGTATCCCCTGCTCCAGGGCCGCGTGGATCAGGGGCAGCACGCCCGGACGCAGCTCCACAGCACCGCTGTTCACTGCGCCCTCATAGGCGGCGGTTTTGAGTTCATGCAGGCGGTTGACCGTTTCCGCCAGCGCCATGGCCTCCAGTTCCTTCACGTCGGGCTGCCGGGTTTTCCAGTAGCGCAGGATGCGCTCTTTGCCGCCTGAGGTGTGCAGCAGCTCGGTGTACAGCGCTTCGTCCCAATGCCAGTCCAGCCCGAACTCGGCAAAAGCATGGTTGAACGCGGCCAGGTGGACCGATTCGGTATCGGCCAGCGTGCCGTCTACATCAAAAATCAGGGCGTGCAACATGCGGGGGACTCCTCGTGAAATAAATGGAATACGGCCTCAAACGGCCTGGTTCAGGATCACTTTACCGTGTCAAACACATCACTACAAATCACATTTATTACAATACACATCAGTTTTTACTGATTTTTTAATTTCCACACCATGCGCAACTACACCCTCAAGCAAATCCAGACCTTCATCGAAGTTGCGCGAGAAAAATCCGTCTCCAAAGCGGCTGAGCGCCTGTTTGTGACGCAGCCGGCCGTGTCCATGCAAATCCGCCAACTGGAGGACGCTTTTGGCCTCCCCCTGATTGAGCCCATCGGGCGAAATATCCAGCTCACCGGCGCGGGCCAGGATTTTTTGACCCACGCCATTGCCGCCATGGCCCAGCTCAAGGACCTGGAAGCGCTGATGGCGGAGCATGTGGGGGTGCGCAAAGGCCACATTGAGCTTGCCGTCGTCAGCACCGCCAAATACTTTGTACCCATGCTGCTGGTGCGCTTTGGCAAATTACTCCCCGGCATCGATGTGAGCTTGCGGATTGACAATCGCGAGAACATTCTGGGCATGCTCTCGCGCAACGAGGTTGATCTGGTGGTGATGGGCCGCGCGCCCAACACCCTGGACTGCGAGGCCATTCCCTTTGCCACCAACCCCATGGGCATTGTGTGTGCGCCCGACCACCCGCTGTCGCGGCGCAAGCGGGTGCAGTTCGAAATGCTCAAGGACTTCAGCTTTGTGGTGCGCGAAAAAGGCTCCGGCACCCGCGCCGCCATGGAGCGCCTGTTCGGCCAGCACGAAATCAGCCCCAAGGTGGCCATGGAAATGCCCAGCAACGAGACCATCAAGCAAGCCGTGATGGCGGGCATGGGCCTGAGCTTTTTGTCCCTGCGCACCGTGCGCCACGAGCTGGCGGCCGGCCACCTGGCGCTGGTGGACATCAACGGCATGCCACTGGTAGGCCACTGGTATGTGACGCACCTGAGTCACAAAAAACTATCCCCCGCCGCCAAGGCCTTCAAGGCTTTTTTGATCGAGCAAGGGGGGCCGCTGACGGATTCCTGGAGCTGACAAGGGCACGGGGGGGTGGGCCACCCGCTGCTGGCCTGGCGCCGGGTCAAGTCGTGGCAGACAACGCCAAATTCATCACTAAAACCTGATCAAATAAATAATTTATTTGAATTTTATTGATGAATATATCTGCCTATAGTCCGGCCATCCATCCCACCACCTCCCTATCCGAAAGCACCCCATGGACCAATCCAACCGTTACGCCGATTTGAGCCTCACCGAGGCCGAACTCATCAAAAATGGCCAACACATCCTGGTGGCCTACCACATGCGGCCCAAGCCGGGCCACGGCTACCTGGAGGCCGCCGCCCACTTTGCCGCCGAATCCTCCACCGGCACCAATGTCGATGTCTGCACCACCGACGACTTCACCCGAGGGGTGGACGCGCTGGTGTACTACATCAACGAGGCCACCGAGGACATGCGCATTGCCTACCCGCTGGACCTGTTTGACCGCAACGTCACCGACGGCCGCTTCATGCTGGTGTCTTTCTTGACGCTGGTGATCGGCAACAACCAGGGCATGGGCGACATTGCGCACGGCAAGATGATCGACTTCTATGTGCCGGAGCGTGCCATCCAGATGTTTGACGGCCCTTCCAAGGACATTTCAGACCTGTGGCGCATTCTGGGGCGCCCGGTCAAGGACGGCGGCTTCATCGTGGGCACCATCATCAAGCCCAAGCTGGGCCTGCGCCCCGAGCCTTTTGCCCAGGCGGCCTACCAGTTCTGGCTGGGTGGCGACTTCATCAAAAACGACGAACCGCAGGGCAACCAGGTCTTCGCACCGCTCAAGAAAACCATCCCCCTGGTCTACGACGCCCTGAAGCGCGCCCAGGACGAGACCGGCCAGGCCAAGCTGTTTTCCATGAACATCACCGCCGACGACCATTACGAAATGCTGGCCCGGGCTGACTTTGCGCTGGAAACCTTTGGCCCCGATGCGGACAAACTGGCCTTTTTAGTGGACGGCTTCGTGGGCGGCCCCGGCATGGTCACCACCGCCCGACGCCAGTACCCCAACCAGTACCTGCACTACCACCGCGCCGGCCACGGCATGGTCACCTCGCCGTCGGCCAAACGCGGCTACACCGCCTTTGTGCTGGCCAAGATGAGCCGCCTGCAAGGGGCGTCGGGCATCCACGTCGGCACCATGGGCTACGGCAAGATGGAAGGCGAAGGTGACGACCGCATGATTGCCTACATGATCGAGCGCGACGAATGCCAGGGTCCGATCTACTTTCAGAAGTGGTACGGCATGAAACCCACCACACCCATCGTCTCCGGCGGCATGAACGCCCTGCGCCTGCCGGGCTTCTTCCAGAACCTGGGCCACGGCAATGTGGTCAACACCGCCGGTGGCGGCGCCTATGGCCACCTGGACAGCCCGGCGGCGGGCGCCATTTCGCTGCGCCAGTCCTACGAGTGCTGGAAATCCGGCGCCGACCCGGTGGAATTTGCCAAGGAGCACCGCGAGTTTGCCCGGGCTTTTGAGTCCTTCCCGGGCGATGCCGACCGTTTGTTCCCCGGCTGGCGTCAAAAACTGGGGCTGGAGCCCAAAGTGGCGCGCCCAGCCAGGGTCATGGAGTCGATTTAAACTGCCCGCCCAGCAGTTCGGGCAAGCGGTCGGCCTCTATCTTGAAGCCGCAGGCCTGCGCGTGCCCGCCGCCGCGCATGCTTTCGGCCAACCGGCCGAATTTTTCATCCATGGCACGGCCCCGCTCCATAAAACCAGCCAGCTGCTCGGGGCTGAATTCGGCAATCTCCTTCCAGCGCGCAAGCTCACAGGGCTCCATGTCCAACTCCGGAGCAAAGGGTCAGGCTCCAATCAGCACCAGGTTGAACACTGCCCGTAGGACGAGCGAGGCACAGCCGACTGTGCATTGCAGCGTTTCATCGGGCGCGTACAGGTGCTGCTTTTTGAAGAGCGCGAGACCGAAAGCTATACCTCAGTTGGACGCGTTGAGGATCAAGCAGCCAACTCCACCCGAACCCGTTTTCCCAACGCGGCAGCAGCACTGGCCAGCGTTGTCAACGTCAGGCTGGTATCGGTGGCATCGAGCAAGCGATTCAGCGCCGCACGGCTGGTATGCATCTTGGTGGCCATGGCCGTCTTGGAAAGCTTTTGCACTTTCATTTCCTGCTCAATCTGCCAGGCAATGACCCGCTTCATAGCCGTCGCTGTCGCGTCTTCCAATAAAGCTTCCTCAGCCAGAAAATCATCGAAATTACTGCCGATGTGTTTATTCTCCATAGTCTTCACTCCTTCACTTGTTTCAGTCGGTTTTTCGCGAGCGCGAGGTCATCCGCCGGGGTGCTGCTGGATTTTTTGATGAACCCATGGAGCAGCACCATGGCGTCCCCGTGGACGGTGAATAAAATACGGGCAATTCGAGTCTGAAGGTGGATACGCACCTCCCAAAGATCCTTGCCCATTTTGCGTACCAAAGGCATTCCCAATGGCCAGCCGAATTGCACGGTTTTGATGTCTTCGCCGATCGCCTTCCGCTCGATGGCTGGCAAATCTTTCAGCCAGTCTCGCACGGGCTCATTGCCCGACTCGGATTTGAAAAAGAAAACGAGAAGGACTGGATGAGTTGGGCTAACCATGACGCAACGGTACCAAATTTGGTACCGTTGCGCAAGTCTGTGATTTGCAAATAATGTGCGTCGGCGGCGATCCAATGCATTGCATTGCTAGTCGGACCTGTTTCAAACGTCGTTACCACTACGAAATGCTGGCCCGGGCCGACTTTGCGCTGGAAACCTTTGGCCCCGATGCGGACAAACTGGCGTTTTTGGTGGATGGCTTTGTGGGCGGCCCCGGCATGGTCACCTCGCCGTCTGCCAAGCGCGGCTACACCGCCTTTGTGCTGGCCAAGATGAGCCGCCTGCAGGGGGCCTCAGGCATCCATGTGGGCACCATGGGCTACGGCAAGATGGAAGGTGAAGGCGACGACCGCATGATTGCCTACATGATCGAGCGCGACGAATGCCAGGGTCCGATTTACTTCCAGAAGTGGTACGGCATGAAGCCCACCACCCCCATCATCTCGGGCGGCATGAACGCACTGCGCCTGCCGGGCTTCTTCCAGAACCTGGGCCACGGCAATGTGGTCAACACTGCGGGTGGCGGTGCCTATGGCCACCTGGACAGCCCGGCGGCGGGCGCGATTTCGCTGCGCCAGTCCTACGAATGCTGGAAATCCGGCGCCGACCCGGTGGCGTTTGCCAAAGAGCACCGCGAGTTTGCCCGTGCCTTTGAGTCCTTCCCGGGTGATGCCGACCGGTTATTTCCTGGCTGGCGTCAAAAACTGGGAGCCGTAGCAGTAGCACCCCAGGCACTTCGTCACACGTCCTTGTGCGTGTAGTACCACAGGCCTGCGTTGAAGGCCAAAGCACCAATGATATTTCCGATGGTCACAGGGATCTGGTTCCAGATCCACCAATCATATAAAGAGACATTTGCCCCCGACAGTATGCCGACTGGAAAAACGAACATATTGACGACCGTATGCTCAAATCCGAGCGCAAAAAAGGTTGATAAAGGCAGCCATATCAGCATGACCTTTCCCGGAACACTGCGTGAGGCCTTGGCCATGATTGGTGCCAGACTGACCAGCCAATTGCACAGAACCCCCATCCCGACGGCGGCCAGCCAGCCAAGGTGCCCGTATTCCAGGTAAGAAGCCTTCTTTTCGGCCAGATGGGCCAATGTGATCAGCACGCCCGAAGGGGCGGTGGTCCCTCCTTTGGTCAGGGAGAACCAAAATAGCCAAGCAAAGAACAGCCCTCCCGCCAGATTGCCCAACAGGGTCCATGTCCAGTTTCGGACCACGCGCCAAGGCTTGATACGCCCCGCATACATCCCAATGGGCATCACGGAAAAACTACCCGTGGCCATCTCCAGCCCCAAGGTCGCCAGCATGATGTAGCCGACCGGAAATATCAACCCCGCAGCTGCGGTGGGCCAGCCTTGGGTGGCCAGCAAGGCGGATAGCGCGGCAGCGTAGGCCAAGAACGGGGTGCACAGAAAACCTCGCACCAAGAGGCGGGAAATGGGAAACTTATCTTTCTTGACCGCATCTTCAACAATCTCCCAACCGATTTGTGCGGGCGATACTGCGTCAGTGATCGTCAAAGTGGCCGAGAGTGCGGCAAGACTCTCAACACGCAAATTGTTGCTCGCCGAGTCTGTGGAGGGATAAAACGTGTGGCTCATGGCATTGTTATCCTTGTTTTGATGGTGAAAGCTCCGGTATTGCGCAGCCACAGATTGCGTGTCACTGGTCACCCCCTTCTGCAGTAGAACAATCCGCATCATCCAGAAACCGGGCACAACCGACAAACCAGAATCCAACGCCGATCAGAATGACAACCAAAGAAACCCACCCAATGGCGACGCGCGCGGACAGCTCACCAAGCAGGTCGATCTGCTGATCTCCGTTTAGCATCACAAAGCAATACGTGACGATACCGATCATGGAAATAATCCAACCGGAAAGTATCGTCTTGCGACCCCGCTCCAAGTCTCTGCGCAACATTTTCTTGCCGCCCCCGCTTTTAACGGAAAGATTGGAAACTTTGGCGTTGAAGTCCGAAGTCAGCGATGGTTTGTAACTCATGAAATATCTCCTCAAATAGTTTGTGAATTGACGGACACGCGAACCGTTACAGTGCCCGCCCGTTTGCGTCCCGCCCGCTTTAGATCAGTCATTACCGCCATGACCAGTCCGAGAAAAGTGAAAAGCCAGGCGGTTAGCGCCAAACCGATAAACAAGCGGGGAACACTGAGCAGAAAGGGCAGGTTGAAGACCTCAGCAAGCCTGTGGGTTGCAATCGTGTACATCGCCAAGGGAAACACGGCTCCCCAATACAGCGGGTCGTACATCAGCGGAACCTTGTGATAAACATAACGCCACACCCCGAGGATTACCAGCATCGGAATCCACCAGGTGGCGGTCGCCCAAAAGAGCAGGGTGAGCCCCTTAAGAAATGGCCGCAAGGAAACCAGCAAAGGCGACTGATCGGCAATACCTACAAGCAGCGCTCCGGCAAGGGTTGAAATCGCCATTGCGCCCATGTTGATCCAGTAGGGCGGCGTCAGATCCTGCGGATCAAAGCGGAAAAATGTGTAGCGGTAAAAAATCAGGGAGATGATCCAGATATAGAGCATTCCTCCGGCAAGCCAGAGCAAGGTCAGGCCCAGCATGGCGGCTTCGGAGTGCTCCAGTCCCGGCATGAGCGTGCAGGCAAGTACGACGAGGGATTGCGGAGCAACCACCGCCGTCAGCCAGCCGCCATTGATGCCATCTTCAAATGCCGGTTTGTTCTTGCGTATGGTGAGGGCGGTAAATATGGCATAGGTCAGCACCAGCCACAAAGCGAAGGCGAACCACCACATAATTTGAGCGGCTGCCGCCATTTGCAACTGCACCGCAACTTGCGCCCCTAGAACAGAGGTTGCAGCGACAGTGGTAAAAAATCCAGTCCCGCGCGAATGGTTGCCAAAGTCGTCAATGAATCGCTTTGGGTAATAGCCAAGGCGCAAGAGTGTCAGCACCCACAGTACGACGTACGCGGCCAGATTGATCACCAGCAATGCCGCAGGCAGTGCCGGAATTTTTTCCAGTTGACAGGCGAGCCCGAGAATGCCCGTCGCCATGACCATGGCGAAATAGGCGGGCGACAGATTGATCAGCGTTTTATGAAAGAGCGCATGCACCGACGTCCCCACAACGGCCGGCGCCCCTTCCGCTTTCCTTTCCAATCGCGCATTTCTAACAATTGACATCGCCGCTCACCTCTGCATCTTGAGTTTGAAAAACTGAAGATGAGTGTGCTGCGGTGCCTGGAAATTAGGTAGCGGGCGGTGGCTGACGTGGCTATCAGCTGATCCCTACAGCCTGTAGGGGTATGACTGACAAAGGGAGGGTTTCAGTTCACCAGCGCGTGGCGGATGGCGTACTGCATCAGCTCGGCGTTGGAGTCCATTCCCATCTTTTCCAGAATGCGCGCGCGATACGTGCCCACAGTCTTGGTGCTGATGTGAAGCAGCACAGAGATTTCCGTAGGAGACTTGGCCGTGGCGATGAGACGAAATACCTCAAACTCACGGCTGGACAGCGTTTCATGCGGGGCCTTTGGCCCATCACAGGCAATCAGCGAAGCCAGCCGGTCGGCAAGGTCTCCCGTAATAAAGCGACGCCCACCCATGACCGTCCGGATCGCATCCAGCAACTCCCGTGCCGCCCGCTCTTTCGTCAGAAACGCAACCGCACCATCGCGCAAGGCCCGCACGGCAAATTGATGGTCGCCAAAGCTGCTAAGAACAATGACCCGCACGGTGGGATAGGCACAGCGGATATCTGGAAGAAGATCCAGCCCGCTGCGTCCGGGAAGTGAAATATCGAGCAAAACCACATCCCAGGCCGTGCGCCGCAATTCCAGCATGGCCTCATCGCCATCGGCCGCCTCGCCGACTTCTGCGCCCAGATCTTCCATGAGAATCCGTCTCAGCCCAGCTCTCAAAATCGCATGGTCGTCAACCAACAGAATCTTCATTTGCGCACCCTCTTCCTTAAGCTTGTCCAGCACTTCGGGGAATGGTGACCTGAAGTTCCGTTCCCTCTCCCGCTACGCCGGTGATATTGACCGTGCCGCCAAGGCGCCATGCGCGCTCTCGCATTCCAAGCAGTCCGAGTGACGGGGATTGTGGCTCCATGCTGGAATCAAAGCCACGACCGTCGTCCCTGACCCACAGCACCAGTGCGTTGCCGCGACCCGACAACTGGGTCGCAACAAAAGTCGCGCCCGAGTGGCGGGCAACATTGGAAAGCGCTTCCTGGGTGATACGAAACAGCGCAGTGGATATCTCCGGGTCCACCCTCAACTCGACACCGTCGGCAATCAGAGCGGTGCAGATTCCGGTGCGGCGCTCGAACTCGTGCAACAACCATTCGAGTCCGGCCACCAGCCCCAGACAATCCAGCACGCCAGGGCGCAATTCCGACGATATCCGCCGCACCGAACGCACTGTCGCATCAATGCGTTCACCGATCTCGTCAATCAACGTCAATACATTCTCTGTCTGCGCCAAGTCTGTGCCTGTTGCGACCCTGCGGCGCAATCGCTCCAGCTCCAATCGAAGCACGCTCAATTCCTGTCCAAGATCATCGTGCAGCTCTTGCGCAATGCGTGCTGCCTCTTCCTCGCGCGCTGTCCGCAACCGGTGCGACAGGTCGCGCAAGCTTTCCTGCGCCCGCACCGCCTGTCTGTCGCGCAATTCAATCGTGTCGGCCATGGAGTTGAACGCCATCGTCAGGTCGCGAATTTCCCCACGCGGACGCGGCACGGGCGAGCGCGCGTCCAACTCGCCTTTGCCAAAGCGACGGGTGGCGCTGGCAAGCATACGGATATCACGCAAAACCGAAAGGTCGGTAGCTATCAGCGAAGAGACAATGGCAAAAATCGCAAGCAATGCCAGCACGCCGATGTCACGGTAAAAAATATGATTGGCAAGGGCATAGACACTGGCTTCCGGCGGGCCAACGACGACCCAGACATCGCTGATACCTTTCAAGGGCGTGGCGACCGCGAGCCGGGAGACACCGTCGGGCGTCTCGCATCGCGTTAGCGTATTGGGGCTGCGGATCAGCTGTTTGAATCCCTTCAGGTGCTGGTTGGCACGATGGTCCAGTTCCCCACCGAGAGAGCTTGCCAGAATGGTGCCGTCGCGGTCAACGATCAGCAGCGCGCTATCGGACGGCAGGCCCGCCTGTTTTGTCAGCCGATCCAACCACGCAAGATCAAGGGCAGCGAACAATACAAGTGGCGGCTGGCCCGGCGCGCTTCGCAACGCTTTCGCCATGATCAAAATCGGACGCTCAACGATCAGCCCCACGAGATAAGTGCCAACTGCGACTTCCTGAGACTGAAGTGCCCGCTGAAAGGCAGGAATCTTGACCATATTGACCTCTCGCGGAGGCGGGACCACGCTGTACACAATTTTTCCGTCAAGTCCCAGCACACCAAGATTGGCGAACTGCGGGAACCCGGCGAGGATCGTCGGCAACAGCTTCGGCAAATCGCCCAATCCATTGCCACTGGAGGCAGCCACCAGCCGGTCAAGCAAGCGATTGGCGCCGAGAACCTGGAGAGCATGCTCGCGCGAAGCAAGCTCGGCAACGTAGAGCGATTCGGTCTCTGCTTTATGCAATGCCGTATTGCGCTCGTCCGAGGCCACGTAAACCACGAAAAAAAACGCCGGCAGCGTCGCAAGACAAGCCAGCAATGTGAGTCGGCCGCGAAGCGTGGGGAATGAGAGAAACCGAATCACGGGTTGGAATCGTAAGCAAAACAAGAAATACGTGCGGAGAGTTGGCTGATCTACCGGACAGCTTCAAACTGCCCGCTCAACAACTCGGGCAAGCGGTCGGCCCCCATCTTGAAGCCACAGGCCTGCGCGTGCCCGCCGCCGCGCATGCTTTCGGCCAGGGGGATGCAGTTGAAGCCTGGTTGTGAGCGCAAACCGGCTTTGACGACGCCGGTTTTGTCCACACTCCACATCAGGGCAAACGTGCCGCTTTGCTTGCTCAGGATGTCACCCACCAGGCTGTGAAACACGCCGGGTGCATTGACTACCAGGCCCGCCACCCCATTGAAGGTGATGGGCCGGGCCGCTTCGGCCATGCCAGCGGCCAAGCGGCTGAATTTTTCATCCATGGCGCGGCCGCGTTCCATGAAGGTGGCCAGCTGCTCGGGGCTGAACTCGGCAATCTCCTTCCAGCGTGCAAACTCGCAGGGCTCCATGTCCAGCGCGGCCAGAAAACCAGCGCTCTCGGGGTATTGCCAGACCCAGATATCGCGGTCTTCCACAAAACGCACCAGGTCGGGCACGGGCTTTTCGCGCTGAAAAAACTCCCAGGCCAGCCGCGAGCCGGACTTCTTCATGTCGAAATGCACCACGCCACAGCGGCAGGCAAAACCTTCCAGCTTGTCCGCCGCACTTTTATGGTGGTCCAGCATCACCAGCTTGGCGGCACGCGCCTCGATGTCGCGCATGATCTCGGGCGAAAACGAGAAATCAAGAATGTAGACGGCACGCCCCTCCAGCGCTGGCAAGTCAGCCACTGATCGGATGTCACCATGGTCCAGGCCCAGAAACTCGGCTTGGCCTTCGTAAAAAAGCCAGGCGGCCAAGGCGGCAGCAAAGCCGTCCGGGCAATCGCGGCCGTGGTAAATCACCAAAGGTTGGGGATCGTCTTTTTCGGGGCCTACCAGCAGGCTTAAGGGAAGGATGGTTTTCAAGATACGAAGGGGGAAAATCTAAAGAGGGGCGATTGGCTGCAACAGATTGCTATGGATTCAATAGCTGCTTACGCACGGTACACAAGGGCTGGAGGCCATTTTAATCAGAATTTTCGACCTCCTTATCCTGCTCACGGGGGGGCCGGGGCACCTTCTTGAACTTGATCAGACGGGCCATTTCTATGGCGTCCTTTTTGATCTGACGCTCGGCATCCAGCTTTTGCCCCACCGCCAGCCACTGGGCAAACTCCTCGGGGGTTTCCAGGGTGATGCGCCCCAGGGCACTCTGGCGGAAATCGTAAATGGCCACCTCGCCCGCCTTTTGCAGATTGACCTTGCCTCCGGCCAACAGGCCGCCACGCTTGCGGCCAATCTGGTCCAGCAATTGTTCGTCGGTCTGGGCGGCCGCGCCGCTGACCTTGTAACGCTCCTCCAAACGGCCAGCGTAGTGCTGGCGCAGGTAGTCCAGCAGCTCCAGCGCAACCTCTTGCTCATCAAAGGCATTGCGGCCAATGGCACCGCTGGCGGCCAGGTTGTAACCGCTCTTGGCCACGATGATGCGCGGCCACAGCACGCCGGGTGTGTCGTACAAATAGAAGTCGTCGGCAATGGTGATGCGCTGCTCCAGCTTGGTCACCCCGGCCTCATCACCGGTCTTGGCCGCACGCTTGCCTTTGAGTGTGTTGATCAGGGTGGACTTGCCCACATTGGGAATGCCGCAAATCAGCACCCGCATGGGCTTGGTCATGCCGCCGCGTTTAGGCGCCAGCTCATGGCAGGCCGCCACCAGCGCCTTGGCCGGTGTGGCCATGCTGGCGTCCAGCCCCAGCGCACGGGTGCCCGGCTGGCCGTTGTAGTGTTCCAGCCAGAGCGCGGTGCGCTCGGGATCGGCCAGGTCTTGTTTGTTCAACACCTTCAAAGCGGGTTTGCCCGCCGTGATTTCGGCCAGCATGGGGTTGGCGCTGGAGCCCGGCAGGCGCGCATCCAGCAGTTCAATCACCACATCAATTTCCTTGATGCGCTCCTGAATCGCTTTTCGGGTCAGGTGCATATGACCTGGAAACCACTGAATGGCCATGCCGTCGTTCCTTCTTTTCTTTAAATCGTCAAACGGCGGCCAGCGCCTGGTCCAGGTCCGCCAGCAGGTCGTCAATGTGCTCGATGCCGATGGACAGGCGCACCATGTCGGGCTTGACGCCCGCTTTGGCCAGCTCCGCCGGGTTCAACTGGCGGTGCGTGGTGGTGGCGGGGTGGCAGGCCAGGGACTTGGCGTCGCCAATGTTCACCAGGCGGGTGAACAGCTTGAGCGCGTCCTGGAAGCGGGCACCGGCCTTGAGGCTGTCTTCGCCCCGGATGCCAAAACTGATCAAGCCCGAGGCACGACCCCCCATGTATTTCTTCACCAAACCGTGGTCGGCGTGCTCTTCCAATCCGGCATAGTTCAACCAGCCCACCTTGGGGTGCGACTGCAAATGGCGGGCCGCCTTGAGGGCGTTTTCGCAGATGCGGTCCATGCGCAGGGCCAGGGTCTCGATGCCTTGCAAAATCTGGAACGCGTTCATGGGGCTCAGCGCCGCCCCCATATTGCGCAAGGGCACAACGCGGGCACGGCCAATGTAGGCTGCAGCGCCCAGCGCTTCGGTGTAGACCACGCCGTGGTAGCTCACGTCGGGCTCGTTCAGGCGCTTGAAACGCTCCTTGTGCTCGGCCCAGGGGAACTTGCCGCTGTCCACAATCGCGCCGCCAATGGTGGTGCCGTGGCCGCCCAGGTATTTGGTCAGCGAGTGCACCACGATGTCGGCGCCATGCTCAAAAGGACGGCACAGGTAGGGGCTGGGCACGGTGTTGTCCACAATCAGGGGCACGCCATGGGCATGGGCTACGGCGGCCAGCGCCGCCAGATCGGTCACATTGCCCAGCGGGTTGCCCACCGATTCGCAGTACACCGCCTTGGTGCGCGCGTCGATCAGTTGGGCAAACGAGGCCGGATCTTTGGCATCGGCAAAACGCACCTCGATGCCCATCTGCGGAAAGGTGTGGGCAAACAGGTTGTAGGTGCCGCCATACAAGGTGGAGGTGGAGATGATGTTGTCGCCCGTCTCGGCAATGGTCTGGATGGCATACGAGATCGCCGCCATGCCAGAGGCCACCGCCAGCGCGCCAATGCCGCCTTCCATGGCCGCCACGCGGGCTTCCAGAACCCCGTTGGTCGGGTTCATGATGCGGCTGTAAATATTGCCAGCCACTTTCAGGTCAAACAAATCGGCGCCGTGCTGGGTGTCATCAAAGGCGTAGGCCACGGTCTGGTAAATAGGCACAGCCACCGCTTTGGTGGTGGGGTCGGGCGTGTAGCCGCCATGAACAGCCAGTGTTTCCATCTTCATTTAAAGAGTCTCCTTGGATTCAATTGATGTGCGTTTCCCGGCCAGCAAACACAAAAATGCCGTTCAGGGAAGCGGTGATTGTCAGGCAGTTTGTGCAATACGGCCTGCTTAGGCAGGCGCCTCTAGGAAATTCCACGGAATTAAGGTGCCTGTACTAGGGTGAATTGGGAAAATTCAACTTAGCGCAAAAACCATTCCCTTATTTACCCCAGGAAATTCACATGACCACCAAGAACCTCGCCACCGTCACCAACGAATTGATCGAATCCTACGGCAACACCGCCAAGAACGTGATCAACGCTTACCGCGTTGGCAACGAGCGCGCTGTCAGCTATGTGGACCAAAGCTGGGCCGCTGCCGTGAAAAAGACCGGTGCCCGCCTGAGCGCTGAAGTACGTGGCAATGCCATTGCAGCCCAAAAGAAAATCTCTGCCGTGTACGCCCAAGGCGTGACCTTGACATCGGACGGCGCTGACGTTGCCGTGAACAAGGCGGTTGAATTGGCCGGCAAAGGCGTGGAGCAAGTCGCTGCCAACGCCAGCCGCTTTGAGAAAGCCACCGGCGTGGTGACTCTCAAGAATCTGGCTGTGGCCGCCGTGCCCGCTGCCGAAGCCGTGACCAAGGTTGCCGCCAAGCTGGAAGCCCAATCCGGCGCTTTGGCCAACAAGATTGCCGGCTCCAAAGCCAAGGTCAAAGTGGCAACGGTGAAACGCACTGTGGCAAAAAAGGCCACCCGCGTTGCAAAAACAGTGACCAAAACAGCGGCTAAACCAGCGCCCAAAGCTGCCGCCCCAGTGGCACCTGCTGCAGCTGAATAACTGCGTTCACCCCACCCGCACAGCCCTTGGCCGTGCGGGAGTGACCCAAGCGCCCCTGTGCAAGCAGTGGGCGCTTTTCTTTTGCCTAATTCCATTTCCATATCAATGCGATATGTCGTTGCCCCTCCTTGTCGTGCTAAAGCACTGCCTGCGTCGGGGCGCCTAATCTCCCATTGATCTGAAAACGGAATAAACCTGGTGCGGCCTAGCCCAGGCGCCGGGGCGACAGGTACTCTTGAAGGTAGATGTCAAAAGGCATGGTGTCGCCCCGCTCCACTTGGCGCTGGTCCTCCCATGAAGTCCGCGCCAGTTGCTCAAAGCGCTGCTGAACACCGGGTGCCAGCGGCGTATCCAGCATGGCCTGCTTGATGCGGACCGATTGGGCACGCACAAAGGCGATAAATGAGCCTTCGTGGTTCTGCGAAATCTCGCGCAGCACCCGTGCCGAGGGTGTCGTGTCTGGATTAGCCAATGCGTGCTCAGCCGCCGCTATCGCAGCTACGTAGTCCGTGCCACCGTGGCTCGCGTCCAACTGGTTCGCCACAGGTGCCATGGCACGCACCAGCTCCAGCCCCCAATCGGTCAGCATGACGGTGCTGCCATCGCGCTCCAGCAGCAACCCCGGTTCACGCCCCCGCTCCGCCACGTTTTGCTGGTTGCGTCCCAGTGCGGCAATTTCTTGCGGCGTATCACGCGGGCTCTCGGTCTGCAGGCAGTGCAGCAGGAACACATCCAGAAACCGCATGGTCTGGCTGTTGATGCCCACCACCTCGAACGGGTCCAGGTCCATCAGACGAACTTCGACATACTCCACGCCGCGCTCACGCAAGGCGTGCAAGGGGCGCTCCCCCGGAAAAATCACCCGCTTGGGACGGATCGTTCCGTAAAACTCATTCTCGATTTGCAGCAAACTCGTGGCCAACTGGCGGTATTCCCCATCAGCCCCACGCACACCAATGGCCTCATAGGCGGGATACGGCCGGGTCAATGCGTCATGCAAGGAATCGCCATAGCCCTGCAGGCAGTTGTAGCTCACGGCCAGCGAGGTTTGCGCATCGCTTTGGTAGCCCAGGCGCCCCATCCGCAGTGAGGTGGCGTACGGCAAATACAGGGTCTGGGGACTGAGCGGCTTCAATTGGTGCTGGCGCCCTGCCACAAAGCTTGAACACACCGCGGGAGAGGCCCCAAACAAATACAACAGCAAGAAAGCGTGGCGCCGGAAATTGCGGATCAGTCTGAAATACTCTTTGCTGGACACATCGGGCAAAGACCAGTTGTAGTGAATCCCCGAAATGGTTTGCATACGGCGGCCATAACGGTGGCCCAGGCCCGTGCGGTACACACTTTTGGCGCGCCCCACGTTGGAGGAACCGTACTGCCCAATGGGAATGGCATCGTCCGCCGGCAAGCAACTGGGCATGCTGGACACCCACAACATCTCATCCCCCAAAGCCTGGGTGGTGAACTGCTGCACCTGGGTCAACTCATCCAGGCAGGCCTGCACACCGGCATGCACGCCCGTGATGAGTTCGACCTGCGATTCGCTGAAGTCCGTGGTGATGTGCGGGTGTGTCAGCGCAGACCCCAGCGCCGCAGGGTGCGGCGTCATGGCGACCATTCCGCTGGGCAGCGCACGCAGACTCTCTTTTTCTATCCCCCGACGAATGCCGCGAAGACGTTCGGGTGTCAACGCGGCCAGGGCCTCTGTATTCTTATTCATGCCTGTGAGCCTTAAAATTTTTCATGGGGCGCAAGGTAACACAGGCTGCACACATTTGCAGGACTGTGCCCTTGACCCAGTCCAGGCCAGATGGCAGCCAAATCCCCAATTTCAATAGCCTGCGTCCGTCACAATGGCATCCACGTCTGCCCCTCCACCCACCTGAGCCCTATGCCATGGAATTGAACTCCGAAGTTGTCACCTCGGTCCCGCGCCAAGCCGCCACCGTTGTCATGTTGCGCGACACGGCCGATGGGCTGGAAGTATTCCTGATGAAGCGCCATGGTTTGTCCGATGTGCTGGGCGGCGCCTATGTGTTTCCGGGGGGCAAGTTGGATAGCAGTGACGCGTTGCTATCGTCACCCCTGTATCTGGACCAGGACGCGGTGCAGATGCACGCGGCCCTGGGTGAGCCTGAAACCGACGTCACCACCGCCACCGGCCTGTATGTGGCCGCGCTGCGTGAGGCCTTTGAAGAGTCCGGCGTGTTATTTGCGCAGGACGCCAGCACCGCACAGCTGGCCCATGCCGCCCAAATGCAGGCACAAGGTATTGCATTCAACCCAATGCTGCAAAACTTGGGGCTGCGCCTGCAAACCAGCGCATTGCGGCCCTGGTCGCGCTGGATAACACCGCACCGCCCCTCGGTCACCAACAAGCGATTCGACACCCGCTTTTTTGTGGCCGCCGTGCCCGACGGGCAACACGCGCGCCACGACAATTTTGAAACCACAGAAAGCATCTGGCTCAAACCGCGCCAAGCACTGGAGCAGTACTGGGACGGCCAGATCGAACTTGCGCCGCCGCAAATCATGAGCCTGGCCCACTTGGCCCGCTATGCCGATGTAGACGGCGTGATGGCTGCGGCAAGCCTTGCACCACCACCGCTGATTCTTCCCGAAACCTTTGACGACCAGGGCGCGCGGATCATCTGCTACCCCGGCGATCCGCTGCATTCGGTCAGCACCCGCGCGCTGCCGGGCCCCAGTCGGGTGGTTTACCGCAACCGGCGTTTTGAACCACTGGGCGGGTTCGAAGCGCTGTTTGAATGAGTGGACCGACAGCGATGTGGTTTTCCCAGGGCCTATTTCAAATTGATCCACACTCTCAATCCCTTCACACAAATTTTCCTTCCCATTGCGGTCGTTCTCGTGATGTTTGCGCTGGGAACCACGCTGACCATCGCAGACCTGAAAAGTGTCATGCGAAGACCCCGCGGCTTGGTCGTCGGCCTGCTGGCCCACACCTTTGTGCTTCCTTTGCTGGCGTTTGGCGTTGTAACCGTTCTGGGCCTTTCCGCCCCCATGGCGGCCGGCCTGGTTCTGATTGCCGCCTGCCCTGCCAACCCATCGGTCAACCTATTCACCTACCTGGCGCGCGGGGATACGATGCTGTCGGTGGCCCTGACCGCCGGTGCCAGCCTTATATGTGTGGTCAGTATTCCCCTGTTTCTGAACACCGCCTTTCGTGTTTTCCCCGCCGGCCATACCGGTGTCAGTTTTCCGGTGTTGCCTGCTGCACTGGGTTTGTTTCTGGTGTCGACGCTCCCGGCCATGTGCGGCATGTTTTTACGCCACAAGCGCCCGCAGATCGCCCGCGCACTCGCAGCGCAAATGGGCAAATTGGGTCTCATCGGATCGCCCTGATCATCGTCGGCACGGTATGGACGGCCCACAGTGACATTCTGGCCGCGCTCATGCAGATGGGGAGCCCGGTATTGCTCCTCAATGTGCTGTCGGTGTCTTTGGCGTGGGGGTTGGCGACGCTGATGCAACTACCAAAGGCGCAATGTATCGCTGTGGGGTTCGAATGCGGTCTGCAAAATTTTGCCTTGGCCGCCTTCGTCTCCCTGACGCTGTTGCAAGACGCGACCTTGCTGTTGCCTGCTGTGGCTTACGGACTCACGATGTGGCTCTCTGCATTTGCCGTGCTGGCACTGGTACGGCGCGGCGCCCTGCAGCGGCTTATCGCTGGTACGCACAAGAACCCACCTTTCTGATATTTCCATGACCGACCTCGAAAACCGCCCTACTCTTTACGCTGACATCCTGCGGCACGCCCAAGAACGCCCGCTTGCGATAGCGGCCATTGATGGCCCACGCGCCATCAGCTATGTCCAATTCGCCAAAGACATTGAGGCCGTGAGCAGGCGCTTGTACAGCCTGCATTTGCCCGACACCGGATTGGTCGCTATCTCCGTCCAGGAACCCTACCTCCACTGGCTGGTGTTGATTGGCCTGTGGCGCAACGGGCTTGCTTCCGTTTCAGTCGACCGTGTGACCATCGCATCGCAGTTGGCGTATTTTGAAGCTCCGGTCCTTATCATGGACCACGACCTGAGCGCCCCCTTCGACGGGCAGAGTATTCGGATGGACGGGGATTGGCTTGTGGAGAATGGCGAATCACTTCCGCACTTCCAGGAAAAAATGCTGCTGGATGACCAGCCCTTGCGGCTGGCGGTGTCATCCGGCACCACCGGCACGCCGAAACGTAGCGTGTTCACCAAGCGCGTGGTGGATGCGCGACTGGAGCGCGTGCGACGCAACCCCCGTTTCAACACCTCCATTTGTTTCATGTCACTGGTGGGTGTGGCGTCTGTCGAATTTTTCTTTTCAGTAGGCGCCTGGTCGGTGGGTGGAACGGTCGAGTTCTGCAAGCAACCCGTGCGGGACGCGCTCACCCTGGGTGAACTCAAGGCCAACCTGCTGTTCATGAACACCGCCCAACTCAAGGAGCTGGTGCATGTTTTACCGGCCGATCAGAAGCCCAACAAGTCCTTGATCGTGCTGGTAGGCGGCAGTATCGTGCCCAAGGAAATATGCGAGAAGGCGCTCCAGCGCTTGGCGGGCTCTCTCATGATTATTTATGGCTCGACCGAAACCGGCACGGTGGCCATCAATCCCAACCCGCTTGAGTACGCGGAACCGGGCGTGTGCGGGTTCGTCGTTCCCAATATGGAAGTCCAGGCCATCAATGACGCAGGGCATCCGGTGGGTGACAGCGTCGTCGGCGAGATTCGCATTCGCAGCACCAGCTGTATTTCTGCGTATGTGAATGAACCGGAGTCGACCAGTGCGTCCTTCAAAGACGGCTGGTTCTACCCCGGCGATCTCGGCAAACTGGGCAAAAACGGCCTGATGACCATCGTGGGTCGCGTCGACGAAATCATGAATATCGGCGGCTGGAAAGTGGCCCCCGCCTTGATTGAGGACATCTTGTTCAAGTGCGCCGGTGTACGGGATATGGCTGCATGCGCGGTACCGGACGCCGATGGCATGGAACAACTCTGGGCCGTTGTGGTCAAGGGCGAAGGGTATGTACAAGAGCAACTCGTTGCGCTGTGGAAGGACTCTGGTGCACCGCAGGGCACGGCCTTGAACATTGCATACTGTGACGCCATTCCGCGTAACGCCATGGGTAAAACCCTGCGCGCTGAATTGGTCGACCTGATCAAAAGAAACCGCCCCCAAGAGGCCGCACCAATCAAACCGGCAGGCACCGCGGAGGTCAAAAACCAGGGCGCGATGGTACGCATCCGGGACCAGGACTTCGCCATTGACAAACTATCCGCGCCCGCCCAAGCCCAAGTGGCCAGCTTGCAATTCGTCGATGCAGAACTTCAGCGCCTTGGCAGCCAAATGGCGGTCTACCAAACGGCGCATCGCCTACGTGAATGAACTCCACAAATTGCTCGCCGAAGGTTCACTCTTGCGCAACGACCCGGCATGACGCCGACGTCGGCATGGTGAAGCGGGTCATCGTCGTAGCTTGGCTACGGCGGCGACAAGTCCCCACCAGACCAGGGCCCAGACAGCGGTGAACAAGGCCCAACCGAGCATCGAGGGCGCCGCCCAGCCCCAGGACGCGCCAGCCTTGAAGACAGGAAGCCCGATAGTTTTGAAAAGCCAGAGCGGGACGTAGACAGTTCCGGCGACTGCAGCCGCGATCTTGTCGGGGAGCGCACCCGCAAACGCGACGAGCGCCAAGTGCGTGAACAGCAGGCCTGAGGCTATGGCGTATCGCACTGGGTGGTTCGGAGGTTTAACGTCGGCACTGTCCGTCAGGCAGCATACGCCGCACAGCGGCATTGTGATGCTGAGTGTCCGCGACGAGCAACCTGTTAGCCCGCCGCGCCAGAAACCAGCGGAAATGCAGATGGATCACGTATGGACTGTACCGACAAGTCAACGTCCAACTCCGGCCAATAGAGGTGATCGGGGGTCGGCCACTGCACGTTAGAAATCTGTTCGATCGTCCCCTTTCGAAACCATGGGAATTGATCGAAAGGCACGAGCAGTTCCTCGTCAGCAAGTAGAAGCCAAAAACCGTGCTTCGAAACATGGGTAACTTCAGGCGCCAAAGTGGTGGTTCCAGGCATCTTGGATCTCCTTCAAGTGTGCATTCACAACTGCTTGCGCTTGTCGAAGTTGCGTAGCAGAAAGACCAGTATGGTTGGCTAGTAGCACCTGAGGTGTAAGCCAGAACTTCGCTTCGCCGTCCACGTGCGCAACATGCACATGAATGCGTGTCTCCTCCCGTGAAAAAAAGAAGAGGCGAAATTGACCGTCACGAACGATGGTAGGTGCCATCCCGTTACTGTAACCAACTTATCTTCTATTTGGCTAATCGGGATAGGAAGAAGCCTCGCGGCCCCTCCCTCCCACACCACCGGACATACGGGTCACGTATCCGGCGGTTCCTTGAAACTTCGTTGATCTCATGCTGCCTTGGCCGGTGCCAGTTCGGGCAGCCCCCGGCCGCCGTTGGCGGTCCAATCGACAACCTGTCGGCCGCGCAACTGACCGACTACTTCAGTGATTTGATCGCCTCGCACTCCTGGAGCGCGGTCAAGCTTGATCTGTACGCCTTCAAGTTCTACACCCTGCACGTTCTGGGCAAGCCCTGGACCATGCCCCATTTCATCAAGCCACCCAAGGTTTCACGCCTGCCCGATATCGTCACCGTCGAAGAAGCACAAGCGCTGTTTTCCGCCACCCGCACCCTGAGCTACCGGGTGTTCTATTTCACCTTGTACAGCCTGGGCTTGCGCCTGAGCGAGGGCCTAGCCTTGAAGGTCGCCGACATTGATGCGGTGCGCCACCGTGTGCATATACGGGACTCCAAAGGCAACCGCGACCGCTTTGTCCCCCTGCCCGAGGCCACCCTGTCGGTCTTGCGCCGATTCTGGAAGACGCACCACAACCCCGAGCTACTGTTTCCCAACCGCCATGGTGGCCTGGCCGGTGCGCGCAGCGCCCGCACACCGCTGGACCGCGGCGGCGTGCAAAAGACCTTGCACCAAGTGGCCATCGATTGCGGGCTAAAAAAAAGATCACCCCGCACAGCCTTCGCCACAGCTACGCAACCCACCTGATCGAGTCCGGTGTCGACCTGCTGGAAGTGCAGAAGATTCTGGGCCACTACTCCATCCTCACCACCGCCCGCTATACCCATCTCACCAGCCACACCAACGACCAGGCCAGTGTTCGCATCGATGCCTTGATGTGCCGTTTCAGCATCGATTGGGGAGGCGTCAAATGATTGCCATGGCCGCCATCATCGAACGCTTTGAGTCGGACTACCTGCGGCAATACCAGAACGCCATTTTGCCCAGCCATCGCCATGCGCTGGACGCGATGAAGCGCTGCCGCACCAGCTCGGGCGTGCACATGCTGGCGCAGTGCAGCGGCTGTGACGAGCAGCGTTTTGTTCCGCACTCCTGTGGGCACCGCAATTGTCCGCATTGCCAGCATTTTGAGAGCCAGCAGTGGATTGAGCGGCAAACCAAGCTGCTGGTGCCGGGCAGCTATTTCCTTGTCACCTTCACCTTGCCCGCCGAGCTGCGGGGCTTGGCTTGGCACCACCAGCGCACGGTGTATGCCGCGTTGATGGCGTGTGCCTGGGACACGCTGAGCACCTTCAGCCAGAACCACAAGCAACTCCTTGGCAGCCCAGGCGCGGTGGCGGTGCTGCATACGCATTCGCGCAAGCTCGATTTCCACCCGCATGTGCACGTGGCCATGCCCGCGGCCGCACTGGACACCGACAAGGGTTTGTGGCGTACTTTGCGCAAGAGTGCCAAGGGGGATGGCTATTTGTTCAACCACAAGGCGCTGGCCAAGGTGTTTCGCGCCAAGCTGTTGGCGGCCTTGATGGACGAGGGTTTGCCGCTGCCTGCGGACCTGCCCAAGAAGTGGGTGGTGGACTGCAAGAGTGTGGGCAATGGCGAAAAGGCCTTGGTCTATCTGGGGCGCTACCTGTACCGGGGCGTGATTCAGGAGAAGGACATCCTGCGCTGCGAGAGCGGCCAGGTCAGCTTTCAATACCGCGACAGCAAGACCAAGAAGGTGACGGTGCGCACCGTCAGCGGGGCCACTTTCTTGTGGTTGGTGCTGCAGCACGTGCTTCCAAAAGGGTTTCGGCGCTCGCGCAACTATGGTTTTTTGCATCCCAACAGCAAACGTTTGATTGCGCTGCTCAAGCTGTTGGTGTTCAAACGGGCTCCAGCCAATTTGTACACCCCGACGCCGCGTCCGCAATGGTTGTGTGCTTGTTGCGGCGCGCCCATGGTCATCATCCGGCGGCGCATCTTGCCGGTTGAGGTACACGGCCCCGGTGGTGAAGCACGGCAACAGGAGTTGGCGTTTTAAGTACAAATTCAGCGAGACCACCTGCGCGCAAACATGCCCAGAGGGTGTGGTGGTAGCGCTCGGTCAAAAATAGTAGGAAGCAGCTTGCCGGGTCAACAGGATTGAAACCAGTTTGGCAATCAACCCTTGCAATGGGGGTTCAGGCCATCGCCGCACACGGTCTTTGCAGTTCAAGAGACCGTCGTCGTGGGTGAGGCAGAGGGAGATATTTCCAGAGGGGTCGCTTCGGAACCGGGCTTGTCCAACAACCGGTTCAGATCGTGGCTTCGCACGATCTAACCTTATTCGTTAACCCTCATCATCCGGAGCGACATTGCTCCTCCCGATGTTGCACACGTGGCAAAGAACCCTGAGATTAGCCAACGTCGTTTCGCCGCCTTTGCTCCAAGGAATGATGTGATCCACATGGAGTAGCGCGCCGTTGCGAGCTTCGGCGCCACAAAGCTGGCAGCGCGCACCGTCTCGCATGAGAACAAGTGCCCGCAACCTCCAGTTGATGTTGCGAGGGCCACGGCGCTTTTCAACGATGACGGTCGGTACAGCAGGAATGGCGCCCTCGTTCGCCCAGGCCACAAAAGCTTCGAGCCCCTTTCGCCATCCCCCGAACCGGTTTTCATACGTACCGGCCGAGAAGAGGGAATGCTCCTTCACCATGTCTTGATACTTCGGCTGGCGCCCAAGCTTGAGCCACGCGGCCACGAGATTTTCGAAGAGAGCTTCATCTGAAATATTGAGATTTCGGGTCTTCTCAAGGCCCGCTGCTTCGAGGGATTTCAGCCAGGAGCCAAAGCGCCTGGCCAAGGTGCTGCTGTGGAACTTCGCGTTGTCATTGAACTGGTCAATCGTCACCGAACTGCGATTCACCAGCGTAGCCACCCGGCGCAACTCCGCGAGCAACTCGTCGTCGGGGACGTTGCGATGGTGGGCCTCAAGTTCGAACGCCATGTGACGTGAGGGTTAACGCCGAGATGACCGTCGCGCATGCGCGTGCGGGTCGATTGTTGAGTTAAATCCGGAATTCACTTGCGAACCTCCCAGCTTCCACTGACCTTGCCATCTTGAATTGCGAAGAAATGGGTAATTGTTTGCCGATATGGATTTACATAGCTCCAGGTCTCGTCAGCTTCCGGCTCCCTGAACGTAACAAACGACTGAAGATCTTCAACACTCTCTTGAGTCGCTTTAGGAATAAATCCCTGCAAACTCCTCTTCCGTTCGTCGGGAGCACCTAATCGCTCAAGCAGAACTTCAACAGACGTACCGGGCGTTATTTCCCTTACCGCGTCGCGCACCTTATTGATCATGCGACCGACAGGCTCCGTTGTTTCTGTTTCAAATCCTTTCATCGCAGCCCTTACGATTTAACGTCTGAATTAACCGGCTGGCGCGGCTTTATCGCGCCAGTCCGTGTTGAATGATGGGTTAGCCATTGCTTATCGAATAGCTGCTGGTTTCA
>MESI01000086.1 GCA_001770935.1 Burkholderiales bacterium RIFCSPLOWO2_12_FULL_61_40
CAATGGCACGCTGGAATTCATGCTGCGCCGCATGCGCCACAAGAGCGACTTTCCGGCCCTGTCGGACGCCGTGGTGCGCATCCAGAGCATGGCCAGCTCCGAGACCGAAAGCATCAACAGCGTCACCAACGAAATTTTGAAGGACGTGGCCCTGACCCACAAGCTCTTGCGCCTGGTCAACAGCGCGCACTACGGGCGCGGGGGCAACATCAGCACCGTGTCGCGGGCGGTCAGCCTGGTGGGTTTTGACGGTATCCGCAACATGGCCCTGAGCCTGGTGCTGCTGGAGCACATGCGGGACAAGGCCCATGCGGCCCAGCTCAAGGACGAATTTTTGCGCTCCCTCATGGCCGGTTCCATCGCCGGGGAGCTGTGCCCGGCGGCGCATGAGAGCGAGGAGTCCTTTATCGGGGCCATGTTCCAGAACTTGGGGCGCCTGCTGGTGGAGTTTTATTTTCCCGAAGAAGCCCGCCAGGTGCGCCACCTGGTGCAGGCCAAACACGACGCCTTGACCGAGACCGCGGCCGCCGTCAGCGTGCTGGGCCTGAGCCTGGAGCAGTTGGGGCTGGGCGTGGCCCGCACCTGGGGCCTGCCGCACAGCCTGCTGCGCTGCATGCACAAACCCGAGGGCACGCCGCCGACCCGCACGCCCAAAGACCCCGACGAGCGTATCCGCTGGACCGCGCTGGCGGCCAATGAAATTGCCGACCTGCTGCTGCAGTGCGAGCCCAAGGATCTGAACGCACGCATCACCCAGGTGGCGCGCAAATACGCCCAGGCCATGGGGGCGGGCTCCAATGACTTGCTGGCGTCCACCACGCGTGCGCGCCAAAAGCTGATCGACATGGCCCAGGCGATGGACATCCATGTCACGGCGGGCTCGGTGGGCGCCAAGCTGTTGAGCCTGCCGGACGCCGCTGCAGCGCAGGCCGCGCCGCCCCCCAGCGCCTCCGACGCGCAGCTGCACAGTTTCGAGTTGCAGCCCACCCAACCGGCGCCCAACACCAAGAGCGCCGCGCTGCTCAAAACCACGCGGGTGGCCGAGGTGCTGACGGCGGGCATTCAGGACATCACCAGCGCCATGGTGGAGGATTTCAAGCTCAGCGATGTGCTGCGCATGATTCTGGAAACCATGTACCGCGCCCTGGAGTTTGACCTGATCGTGTTTTGCATGCGCGATGCCAAAACCGACATGATGACCGGCCGCTTTGGCCTGGGCCAGGGCGTGGAGCCCCACGTCAAGACCTTCAAATTTCCGCTGAAGGCGAGCGCCACGGACCTGTTCGCGGCGGTCTGCGCCCATGGTTCCGACACCATGATCAACGACGCCCGAGAGGCCCGCATCGCCCACCGCCTGCCCGAGTGGTACCGCAAAGGCATTAACGCCCCGGCCTTTTTGCTGCTGCCGCTGCAGATCAAAGGCGCCGCCTTCGGCCTGATCTACGCCGACAAAAAAGCCCTGGGCGCCCTGACACTCAACGAGAAGGAACTCAGCCTGCTGCGCACCTTGCGCAATCAGGCGGTGATGGCGTTCAAGCAGTCGGGGTGACTGGGCGGGTTAAAAGCGCGTGGAGGCCGGCTTGGTTTTACAATTTGGTAATTAAATTGTTGATTTGTAAAAATGATTCCTCGCCAAGCCACTACGGTCCTTCTTCAATTGGCAAAAGGTTATCCCATTCTGGCGATCACCGGGCCGCGCCAGGCGGGGAAGACGACCTTGGCGCAGGCCACTTTTCCAGACAAGCGCTATGTGTCCCTGGAGGACCCGGACGAGCGTGCTTTTGCCGACGAAGATCCACGGGGATTTTTGAACCGCTTTCCCGATGGTGCCATTCTGGACGAGGCGCAACGCTGCCCGGCGCTGTTCTCGTACCTGCAAACCCGCGTGGATGCCGAGCGGCGCATGGGGCAGTTCGTGCTCACCGGCTCACAGCAATTGGGTCTGCTTTCGGGTATCACGCAAACGCTGGCAGGCCGGGTGGGCTTGGTCCAGTTGCTGCCATTCTCTCTACAAGAGTTGCAGCAGGGGAATGTGCCCATCGAGGGGCTGAACGATTTGATGTGGCGGGGCATGTACCCCCCCATCCATGACCGCAAGTTGGCACCCGAGCATTGGTTTGCCAACTATGTGATGACTTACCTGGAGCGGGATGTGCGCCAAATCATTGCGGTCCACACGCTGAGCCTGTTCCAGCGCTTCATCAAGCTGTGCGCGGCGCGCTGCGGCCAGTTGCTCAATATGGCGAGTCTGGCGAGTGATTGCGGCGTGTCCCACGGGACCGTCCGTGCCTGGTTGTCCGTGCTGGAGGCGGGTTATGTGGTGTTTTTATTGCAACCGCACCACCAAAACTTTGGCAAGCGCCTGGTCAAAACGCCCAAGTTGTACTTTGTGGACACGGGGCTCGCCGCGTTTTTGCTGGGGATTCGGGACCCGGAGCATCTGTCCATCCATTCGGCACGCGGGGCCTTGTTTGAGAATTTTGTGATCAGCGAACTGCTCAAGCGCCGCTACAACCAAGGGCTGGCATCCAACCTTTATTTTTGGCGCAACAACACCGGTGAGGAGGTGGATGTGGTGATTGAGATGGGCGAAAAATTGATGCCGGTGGAAATCAAGTCCAGCCAGACCTTCACCCCGGATTTCTTGCTGGGGCTCAAGCGCTGGGCCCAATTCGCCGGTGACGCCGCATTGCCGCCCCAACTGGTGTTTGGCGGAGACGAGAACATGAGCCGCAGTGGCGTGGCGGTGCATTCGTGGAGAAGTATTCAGGTGTCAAATTGACCTGTAGCCCTTGCAGAATATGCGAGAGTAGCTATCAAAACAATAGCGAATGTGTTTGGCCCGATAGCGGCCAGAGCTGCTCCGCCAGATCCTCTTCGGTGATGGGTGAACCGCAAGCGCCCTTGCGGCACAATGCACAGCCAACCAACCTGCGGAGCCCGCCATGCCCGACCTTTCACTCGTCATTCAGGAGCCAACGGAAGGCTCCGCACAGCTGATTCTGTTGTGCCACGCCGCCGGGGCCGATGCCGCATCGCTGCTGCCCCTGGGCGAGCGGCTGTGTGAGACCTTTGCGCAGGCCACCATCGTGTCTCTGCAGGCCGATACCCCGGCCGCTACGCCCCAGGGCTTCGAGTGGTTTTCCACGACAGGCCTGAGCGACGAGAACCGTCCGCTGCGGGTTGCGCAAGCCCTGCCCGCACTGCACATGGCCGTGCGCGATTGGCAGGAGCGCAGCGGCGTGTCGGCCGCCGCCACGGCCCTGATTGGCCTGTCGCAGGGCGCGGAAATGGTGCTGGAGGCGTGCAAGTTGCAGCCCATGCTGGCCAGCCGCGTGGTCGCCATGGGCGGACGCTTCACCACGCTGCCGGAGGCTGCGCCGGCCGTCACCACGATCCACTTTTTGCATGGCAAGCAGGACCAGCGCATTCCCTATAGCCACAGCGTGACCGCAGCCCACCATTTGCGAGACCTGGGCAGCGACATCACGGCCGAGGTCGTCCCCTTCGTCGGCCACGAACTGCACCCCGACCTGATCGAACTGGCCATCACAAAGCTCAGCACCCATATCGCACAACATTTGTGGACAGTGGCGCAGGTGGCCGCGCCCAGCAGTGACACGAGTCCGAATGCGTCTGACTGAAGGTTTGTTGGCGGAATCCAATGCCAAAAGTGCCTGTAGCCCCCGCAGAATATGCGCAGGCAGCTACTAAATCAATAGCAAAAGTATTCACTTCGACAGCAGCCGGAGCAGCTCCGCCAAGCTGCCTTGGGTGAACGGCGGCTGTTTGCGCCACCAGCTTGTAGACATACACGCTGGGCGTCTGGCAGATGCGGTGGGTGCCTCTGGGCTGTGTTGTACAGTGCAATTTATTCACAGTACAAATGCTGTATGGGGTAGCGCCAACGAAATAAGGTGTTTGCAATGAGTGAACCAAAAGACCCTTCTGAAGCGCGCGTGGCGCTGTTCCAAAGCCGCGAAATCCGCCGCACCCTGCACAACGACGAATGGTGGTTTGTCATCACCGACATCGTTGCCGCACTGACGGATGCCGCTGATCCGTCGGACTATTGGAAGAAGATGCGCAGGCGCGATCCCGACTTGGGCTTGGACAGCCAAGGGGGGGGACAAATTGACCCCCCCCTTGCATTGCAGTTCGCTACGGCGGGTGGGCGGCAAAAACTCCAGTGCTGGAACACACAGGGCATCTTTCGCTTGATCCAGTCCATTCCTAGCCCCAAGGCTGAGCCCTTCAAGCGCTGGCTGGCCAAGGTGGGCAAAGAACGCCTCGATGAGATTGAAAACCCCGAGCTGGCCATGGGCCGCATGCAGGACCTCTACGAAAAGAAGGGTTACCCCAAGGAGTGGATCGACAAGCGCCTGCGGGGCATTGCGGTGCGCCAGGACCTGACCGACGAGTGGAAGCAGCGCGGGGTGACCAACAGCCAGGAATTTGCCATCCTGACCAACGAAATCATGCAGGGCACTTTTGCGCTGAAGGTGGATGAGTACAAGCAGGTGAAGGCGCTGGTGCGTGAAAACCTGCGCGACCACATGACCGACATAGAGTTGATCCTGACCATGCTGGCCGAGGCGACCACCACCAAGCTGCACCGCGACCGTGATTCCGTCGGCATGGCACCGCTCAAGAAGGATGCCAAAGACGGCGGCGCGGTGGCCGGGCGCACGCGCAAGGACATTGAGAAGCAGACCGGCAAGCCGGTGATCTCCAAGGAAAACTTCAAGCAGTTGACGGTTAAGAAGGCGAAAAAGCTGAAGGGTGATTAAGCGCGAGCCGATGTCACGGTGACCCCAAGTGCTTACTCGGACAGCGGCCGCAGCAACTCCGCCAGATCCCCTTCAGTGAACAGCGGCTGTTTGCGCCCGGTCGCCCCCTGGTACATGCTGTCGGCCAGGGCCGCCTTGCGCTCCTGCAGGGCCAGGATGCGTTCTTCGATGGTGCCCTGGGCCACCAGCTTGTAGACAAACACGCTGTGCGTCTGGCCGATGCGGTGGGCGCGGTCGGTGGCCTGGTTTTCGGCGGCGGGGTTCCACCAGGGGTCGTAGTGGATCACCGTGTCGGCCTGCGGCAGGTTCAGGCCCACGCCGCCGGCTTTCAGGCTGATCAGGAAAATCGGCACCTGGCCGCTGGTGAAGGTCTCGATCACCTCGTCGCGCTTTTGGCTGGCACCGGTGAGCTTGACCCAGCCGATACCGCGTTTTTTCAGCTCAGCCTCAATCAAGGTGAGCATGCTGGTGAACTGCGAGAACAGCAAAATGCGCCGCCCCTCGCTCACCATCTCGGGCAGCAGCTCCATCAGGTGCTCCAGCTTGGCCGAGGTCTTGACCTTTTGCGCGGCGGGCAGTTTCAGCAGGTGTGGGTCGCAGCAGACCTGGCGCAGCTTCAAAAGCGCGTCCAGGATGGTGATTTGCGACTTGGCCAGGCCCTTGGCGTTGAGCGCCTCGCGCACGGTTTTTTCCATGCCGAGGCGGATGGTTTCGTACAGGTCGGCCTGTTTGCCCGACAGCTCCACACGCACCACGGTTTCCACTTTGGGCGGCAATTCAGAGGCCACCAGCTTCTTGGTGCGGCGCAGCATGAAGGGGGTGATGCGGGCGCGCAGCTGGTCCATGCGCTCCGGGTCGCCCTGCTTTTCAATCGGGTTGCGGAAGATGTCCTTGAAACGCTGCTGGCTGCCCAGAAAGCCGGGCATCAAGAAGTGGAACAGGCTCCAGATTTCGCCCAGGTGGTTTTCTATGGGGGTGCCGGACAGGCACAGGCGGTGGCGGGTCTGCAACTGGCCCACCACCTGCGCGGCGTGGGTGCTGGCGTTTTTGATGTTTTGCGCTTCGTCCAGCACCACCAGGTGCCACTGCGCCTCCAGCCAGCGCTCCTTGTCGCGCTGCAGGAGCGAGTAGGGCGCGATCACGATGTCGTGTTCGGCCATGCTGGCGGCCACCTCGTGCCGGTCTTTGCCGTGGATCACCAGGGTGCGCAGTTCGGGGCAAAAGCGCTCGGCCTCTTTGCGCCAGTTGCCCATGAGGCTGACCGGGGCAATGATGAGGGCGGGCTGGGTCAGGCGCCCCGCGTCTTTTTCGACCTGGATGTGGGCCAGGGTTTGCAGGGTTTTGCCCAGGCCCATGTCGTCGGCCAGGATGCCGCCCAGGCCGTATTCGCGCAGAAACTGCAGCCAGTTCAGGCCCTGCTGCTGGTAGGGGCGCAGGCTGGCCTGCACGCTGGGCGGTACCGGCACCTCGGGCAGCGCGGTTTGGCCGCTCAGGCGTTGCACCATCTCGCGCAGATGCTGGGCGCCTTCCCACACCGCGCCTTCGCCCAGGGCGGCGGTGGTGCGCATGGCGTCCAGGCGCGAGAGCTTGAGGCTGTCGCCGGTGAAGTCGTGGGCGCGGTCGCCCACCAGCTCCAGCAGGGCCGCCATCCAGGGCTTGAGGGCGTCGGTGGGCAGGCGGATAAAACCCTTGCTTACGGAGGAGGGCAGGTAGATAAAGGGCGGGATATTCGGCAGGCCGCTCTCGGGGTCTGCTGGGCTGTTGGCCGCCGCGGCGATCAGGTCGGGCAGCCAGGGCAGGATGTTGTGGCGCTGGCCGTTGATCTCCATGCCCAGCGACAGGTCGAACCAGGGCGAGGTGGCTTCGTCCTCGTCCTGCGCTTGCAGTTGCACGTCCAGCGCGTCGGCGTGGGTGATCCAGTCGGTGAGCGCCTCGTCCAGCGTCACCGCAAAACCGCCGTCTTTCAGCACGCTGTAATCGTTGTCGGCCCAGTGCAGCCAGGGCTGCTGGGACTGGTTGCCGGGGATGGCAAACAGGCCCCGGTCACCGGCGCGCAGGCCCAGGTCCATCAGGCGGCTGATGGCGTCGAACTCGGCTTCGGGGTCGCGGTGCAGCAGAAAACGGCCCTGCGCGTCGTCGATCACCACCGCGTTGCCCTGGCCGGCCCACCAGCCCCGGTGGCCCGCGTAGTCAAAACGCAGCACGGCCTGGATCATGCCGATAGAGGGCGCGTCCTCGGGCCGGGTGGGGGAGAGGTGCAGGCAGGGCGTGGGGGTGATGTCCTGCAGCGTGGCGAGCTGCTGCAGCACCGGGGGCATGGGGATCTTGCCCAGGCGCTGCACCAGTTCGGCCTGGTGTTTCTTCAAGGCTTCGGCTTTGAGCGGGGGGGCTTTGAGCAGCACCTCCAACTGGGCTGCCGGGATGCCTTCGGCCACCGCCGGGCCACACAGGCCCTGCCCGGCATCCAGGTACAGCGGGGGCTGGTTCAGGCAGAGTTTGGCGCCCGAGTCGGCCAGTTTGGCGCGCAAAGTCCAACTGGGCTCCGGGGTGTGGGGTTGGGGAACTTCATGCCACTCCCAGCGCAGGGTGTGGGCGGGGCCCCATTGGATCACCGCGCCGGGGTAGCCCTTGCCATCGTCCAGAAACAATCGCCCGGTGCTGGCCGCCTGCTGCAGCGCCAGCAGGCCCACCTGGCCTTGCGGCGCGGCGCTGGCGCTATAGCCGTAGGCGTAGCGGAAATTCTGGGTGTTGGGCATGGCGCGGATCAGCTCCAGCACCTCGTGGTCCACCGCCGTGGCCCGGTCAAACACCGGCTGGCCTTTGTAGGGCGGGGTCTTGATGGCCTTGGGCTTGGCCCAGCCGCCGTTGACCTTGGGGTAGGAGATGAAGGCTTCGATCTGCAGATGCGGCCTGGGGCTGTTGGCGCCGTGCACCGTGAGCAGGTACAGATACTGCTCGGGGCGCTCGTTGGTGCTGCTGCCATAGCTGCCGTAAGGTGTGCGCTGGGTGGGCGCGATTGGGATCAGCCCATTGGCGCGGTCCATCTCTTGCAGCCAGCCCAGGAGCTTGGTTTCGGCTTCGATACGGGCCAGGTCGGCAGCACGGGCCAGCGCGG
This sequence comes from Burkholderiales bacterium RIFCSPLOWO2_12_FULL_61_40, assembly GCA_001770935.1. Taxonomy (GTDB): domain Bacteria; phylum Pseudomonadota; class Gammaproteobacteria; order Burkholderiales; family Burkholderiaceae_C; genus Allorhodoferax. The sequence continues at coordinate 7,906 of MESI01000086.1, forward strand.
CCTGGCGGTTGGCCTCGACCTGCTCCGGGGTGGGGGGCGCCTGCCGGGAGGCCGTGCCGCTGCTGCGCGGCGCCGCCCCACCCAGCAATTGCAGGCCCTGGTAGGCGGCCTTGAGCATCAGCGCCACGCCGTGTTTGCAGTCGATGCCCACCGGGCAACCACAATTGCTATCCCAAAAATCCACCGTGCCATCCGGGTTGACGGCCATCTCGATCGACACCTCGTAGGGCTGGCGCTGGCTGCCCTGCACCTCACCCAGCAGCAGCCAGTGGTCGTCCAGCGGGTCAATGTCCAGCGACAGCACCTTCTGGTTGCGGTAGAGCATCAGGCCGCGCGACCAGGCGCCACCGTCGGCCAGTTTTTCCAGCGAACGGGGGTCGAACCAGAGGCCTTTTCCAGGGTGATTTATTTGCATCAAATTGGCCTCTGGCCCTTGTGGATATTGCGTAGACAGCTATTAAAAATATAGCGAAAAAATGGACGATGGGTAAACTGCGAGGCCTTCAGTTCGATGGGCTGATGCGCCACAAAACACCGGCTGGATAAAGAGATGATAGGTAGAGTGTTGATTTAAATGGGTTTTTTGGCTTTTTAAATCTCTTTATCCCCAGCCTCTGGATAAAGAAATAGCGGCGAACCTAGCCTGCGGAAGGTTCATCCCCATGTTCTTCATCAACGGCCAATAGCACGCCCATTTGTGTGTCTGCCTGAGAAGGTCGGCGGTAGGCCGCGTTGCTTCGCACGCGTCCAATGCAACCTGGTAATGGGTGGTGCGAAGCGCTGCATGACATTGCGGCAAAAGTCGTCAAATGCCTCTATGTTTTCTTCCACCCCAAACAGGCGGCTTTCGGGCGGCGTGCCCGGCTTGAGGCCTTTGGCATCGCCCACGCCAATCACCAGTAAGCCGCCATCGCTGTTGGCAAAGGCACAGGTGGCCTCAAGCATGCCTTTTTGTTTGGCACTGATGCGTTTGAACTCCAGAGAGCGACTCTCGGTTGCGGCGAGCAGCGCGGTGATCCGGTCTGCTGCCTGGATGGGGGAGAGGTCAATCACCTGTGAATCTCTTGGATGCTTAGCCAGCGACACCCAAGGCATGCCCCGCCTGCTGGTCGGCGTGGTAGCTGGAGCGCACCATGGCGCCCACGGCGGCGTGTTTGAAGCCCATTTCGTAGGCGCGGGCCTCGAACATCTTGAAGGTGTCGGGGTGCACATAACGTTTGACCGTCAGGTGCGAGGTGCTGGGTGCCAGGTACTGGCCGATGGTCAGCATCTCGATGTGGTGGTCGCGCATGTCCTGCATGACCTGCAGCACCTCTTCGTCGGTTTCGCCCAGGCCCACCATGATGCCGCTCTTGGTGGGCACGCCGGGGTGCTGGGCCTTGAACTTTTTGAGCAGGTTCAGGGAGAACTGGTAGTCGCTGCCGGGGCGGGCTTCTTTGTACAGGCGCGGGGCGGTTTCCAGGTTGTGGTTCATCACATCCGGTGGCGCGGTCTGCAAAATCGCCAGCGCCTTGTCGTCGCGGCCGCGGAAGTCGGGCACCAGCACCTCGATCTGGGTGCCGGGCGAGAGGGTGCGAATCTGGCTGATGCAGTCCACATAGTGCTGGGCGCCGCCGTCGCGCAGGTCGTCGCGGTCCACGCTGGTGATGACCACGTATTTGAGCTTGAGCGCGGCAATGGTCTGGGCCAGCTTGAGCGGTTCGTTCACGTCCAGCGGGTCGGGGCGGCCGTGGCCCACGTCGCAAAACGGGCAGCGCCGGGTGCACTTGTCGCCCATGATCATGAAGGTGGCCGTGCCCTTGCCAAAACACTCGCCGATGTTGGGGCAGCTGGCCTCCTCACACACCGTCACCAGCTTGTTGGCGCGCAGGGTGTCCTTGATTTCGTAAAAACGGGTGCTGGGTGAACCGGCCTTGACGCGGATCCAGTCGGGTTTTTTCAGCATCTCGCCCTGCACCACCTTGACCGGAATGCGCGACAGCTTGGCGGCGGCTTTTTGCTTGGCGCTGGGGTCGTAGTTCTCGGTCGTTTGGGCTTCGCGCACCGTGTTGCTGGGGCTGGCGTCGTGGGGGGTGTGGCTCATGGCGTTAGATAGGTAGCGAGCTTTTGGCTCAGGATGTCGGCGGCCTCGGCCCAGCCAACGGATACCCCGATTGTAGAAAGGTCCACCGTCTGCAGCCTGACATAGCCGCAGGGGTTGATGCGCAAGTAGGGCTCCAGGTCCATGTCCACGTTGAGCGCCACGCCGTGGTAGGTGCAGTTGCGGCTGACCTTGAGGCCCAGCGCGCCGATTTTTCCCAGGCCGGTGAAGTCGGGGGTGGGCTTGGCGTCGGGCCCCAGTTTTTGCGGCCTTTGTTCCAGCGGCGCATGGCCCGTGGGGTCGTCCAGCCGCACATAAATGCCGGGCGCGTTCGCCACCCGGTGGCCGGTCACGCCAAAGTAGGCCAGGGTTTTGATCAGCGCTTCTTCGATGCGAAAGACGTATTCCTTGACGAAATAGCCCGCGCGCTTGAGGTCGATCAGCGGGTAGGCCACCACCTGCCCAGGGCCATGGTAGGTGACCTGGCCGCCCCGGTTGGTCTGCACCACCGGGATGTCGCCCGGCATGAAAATATGCTCCGCCTTGCCCGCCAGGCCTTGGGTGTAGACCGGTGGATGCTCACAAATCCATAGCTGGTCACGCACATCCGGTATGCCGGGAAGGCTTCTTTGGGCCGTGAATTCCTGCATGGCGGCGTAGGTGGGCGCGTAGTCCACGCGGCCGAGGTGATGGATGTCTAGGGTCATGTGAACAGGGTGTCGAGTTGACCGGACATTCCTACGCCGGCGCGGTCTTTGACAATCTGCCCAAACAGGCAGCGGCCTTCGGTCTTGCGTGCCCATAGTTCACCCACCTGTCGCTTTTCAATCTCATACGGATCATTCACCAAGTGGGCACCCTTGTATTCGACCACTGCCACACGCCCGTCTACCAATTCCGCCACAAAGTCTGGGAAGAAGCGACCTCTGGAGGTTGCCAAAGCAAAGCCACAGGGTGCTGTGGTCAGGTTGCGAACCCAGTGCCTGACCTTGGCATGGCTGTCGATCAATTGGGCGCAGAGAAATTCCTCGCCACCGTCTTTCAAATCCGCCTGCACCGGGAAAAAATGCTTGGGAAATTCGTAGCGCCCCGTGTAGCGCGATCCGGCGGGCACCGGGTAGCGATTGGCCTCAAACACCAGCGGGCGACTCCAATCGGGAGCAATCTCCCATGCTTCCTCCAGCACCAATTGCCGGAACTGCGTTTTGGCCGCTTTGTCTTTTAAGTCGCCCACCCGTGCTTCAATGTCTTGCGCCAGTTTGAAGCGAGCCTTGGCCAGTGTCACCAACGGTATGCCTCGCTCGTGGACCAAGTGGTTGACCACGGCGGAAAAATAATTGGTGCGCTGTCCCAGAGTGAACTCCGGCAGCTTTTGAAACAGCGATTGGTCCAGCCAGCGCACCAAATCGTCTGCGGTGATGGTGCTGGAGCCATAGTCAAAGGCGATCTGGTTGGCATCTGCGGCGCGCAGCTTGACATGCGAGTCCTTGAGGTAAATCTCAAAGGTGTTGGATTGTTCCACCACCTGAAACCCGGGCAACTGCACAGCTTCGGGGGTCAGCAAATCCAGCTCCACCGCTTCCAGCACGGCTTCGCGCTCCAGTGGCCAGAGTTGGCCTTGGTGTGTGCTTCGGTAGCCCAGCGTAGGAATGGGCGCGAAGCGCTCACCGCGTGATGCAGGGGCGTTTTGGGCGGCCACCAGCGCGTTGTGTTGTGCCACCTTGGCCTGCACTTCGCTCTGTTTCTTGGATCCGCGCACCTGGGCGACGAGTTGCGATTCCACTTCTGGGTTAATGTGCCCGGTCACCACCAGAGTCTGCTCCCCGCCCACTTGCATGAGTTCAACGCCGGGCGCCGCCAGCAACGCGGGCGGCAATGATGTTGCTATGAAATTGGTAGCTACCTGCGCAGGTAATACGGGAGCTGGAGGCTTATTTGAATCAAAACCATCGAACAGCGGCAGGCTAGTCTGCTGTACCACCATGGACGCCACATCCAACGCCTCAAAGCCCATGTTGTTGATCAACCGGTCAGCCAACTCATGGGCCGCAGTGGAAAACCGTGCCTCACATACATGTGCGTATGCCCGGTTGAGTGCGGCCCGCCCACGTTGGCTGGCGTAGGGCATGCGCAGTACGCGCCCCAGCAACTGCTCCACCGCCGTGGCGCTGGACAATTTTTGCAGGGAACACAGCACATAGGCAAAGGGGCAGTCCCAGCCCTCGCGCAAGGCTTGCACCGTGATGACGTAGCGCACCGGGCAATCGCGTGCGGCCAGGTCCAACCCCTCCAACTCGCGGGTGTCGCCCGTGGCCACCTTGATGTGCTCTTTGGGGATGTGCAGCTCGTCTTCCAGATGCTTGCGCAGTGCGGCGGGTGGCACTTCGTCATTCTCGTTTTGTGCCTGAAACAGCACAATGGGCCGCACATAGCCGTGGCCGTCCGCCTCATCCTTGAGTGCTTCACCTTCCAGCGCCCGCTGTGTCTGTACGGCGGCAAATACCGCCTGCTGCCAGCCCTGCGGGTGCTCGGCCAGCGCAATCGGCAGCTTGATCATGTTGGTCGCCGCCAGCTCTTGCGCGCTGACGTGGTACAGCACATTGGTTTTGGTCGGTATTGGCGTGGCCGTCAACTCCAGAATGGCGCTCGGGTTCAGGCGCTTGAGCGCGGTAAAGCTTTTGTCGGTCTTGGTGTTGTGGGCCTCGTCCACGATGACCAGCGGCTCATGCAAGGCCAGCCAGTTGGTCAGGCTCCAGCGCGGCTGTCCGATAAAGCCACGCAACACACCGGTTTTGTCCGCTGCAGCTTCGTCCGCTGTGACGACGGCATCCGGCAAGTCGTGCAACACCGCCAAGCGTTGCGCATCGCAGCCTTTGAAGTGCCGCTCAAAGCTTTCTGAGAAGCTGTAGACATTGCGCTTGTCGGTGTCGTCAATGCGAAAGCTCTGAATGGTGGCCACCACCACGACGGCGCGCTGGCCCCAGTCGCGTGGGGCAATGTTGGCCAAGTCTTCTAGCACGCACACGCGCAGCTCTGCACCATAACTGGCCTCTAGCGCATCGCGGTAGGGGTGACCGGTGGTTTGCAAGGCCTTGAGTGTCTGGCTGCGAATCGTGTCGCTGGGCACCAGCCACACCGTCACCGGTGCATCGGTGGCGCGCCAGTTCTGCGCCAGCACGCTGACGGCATGCGCCGCCATCAGCGTCTTGCCCCCGCCGGTGGGAATGCGCAGGCAAATGCAGGGCACCTCGCCAAACGGGTCGGGGTTGTAGGGGCGCCCCACCTGTTCGCCAAAGGCCAAAACCGGGCCTTTGAGCAGGGCTGAGCGGGCGAATTCACGCAGCGCGTCCAGGGCGGCTTGTTGGTAGGACTTGAGGGCGAGTGTGGTCATTGGTGGGGCTGGGAAGTGTAGAAAAGTGCGGTTAAGTGTGGTTAAGTGCGAATAATTAGCGGTGCGCTAACTTTTCCTAAGTTGTTGATTTGTATTGATGATTTCCATTTGTCACTGCGCTTTTCGGTTAAAAAAGCAGTTTATTAAAAATATTTCTTCGCAGTTAACCGAAAAATCAGGGTTTCAAAAATTCCCATCGGCCGCCTTTACCCTGCTGCGTTGCGGCAATTTTTTTGCCGTCCAGTCCGGTCAGGCGAAGAGATGTCAGTAGATTTTTAACCTTGGCCTGCTTTTGCACGGTGGTGAGAGAGTCTGGCAGCTTGTCAATCAACAGCTCTTTGGCTTCGGCCAGCGAGACCGATTTGAACCGCTTGATGTGCTGCAGGATAAGCGTCTTGTAGTAGTGGTCGTCCAGCCCTTTGTTGCGGGTGTAGTTGGTGCGCGTGTCCGTGGCGTCTGCAATATAGGCACAGACGAAGAAGTTGGGTTTGCGTCCTTCAATCAGCTTGGCCTTGCGTAAAACAGCCGCTTGTTCATCGGCAATCGGGTGCTTTTTCTGCACCCGGTCCAGCCAGATCACCTGCTCCAGCGGCAGGTCAGAACGCTCTATGAGCAATCGACTGTAGTTCTCGTCAATTTGCTGACCATAGATGTTGAACAGCGTCTGTGCCGGAGTCGAGCCCTCGTAATCAGGCAGCGGCAGGTAGCGCTTGCGTTGGCTGCTCACCATGTCACGGATACCGTAGCCGCCCTTGTCGATCATGCCGATGTTGTTCATGGCCACGGCCAGCCAGGGGTTGCGGTACACACTGGGCGTGCGTTCGCCGGTGAAGTAGTCCTCGGGCTTTCCGTCTACAAAGCCTCCCAGATTGCTCAAGCGCAGTCGCCCTTTTGTCTCCAGCACCACAATGCGCCCGGCCTGCTCGTAGTCTTGGTGCGCCAGGCAGTTGTGCAGGCCTTCCAGAATGACCTGCATGTCGTAGCGGGGCAGCTCAATCGCCAGCAACTCGGTGGCGGGGAACAGTTTGATGTTGGGGTTGCGAATGTGTTGGCCCACCTCGGTCGTGGTCAGTACAAAAGGGGGGCCGAAGTGTTTGGCAATACGCTCGTCGGGCACTTTCCAGGTGATCTCGGCGGTGCTGTTGGGCAGCAGCCCCACGCTTTGCGGTGTGCCCAGCAAGAGCAGGGCCGTGCGGGTGATGTGCCCGTGCAAAGTGATCTTGGCCTTGTCCAGAAATTCCTCGGTGCTCCACAACGGTATTTCCACCGCCCAGCGCTCTTGCTGGTGCTTGGCGGCAAATTTTTCACGCGCCTTGGCAATTGCAGCGGAGTCCAGATCCGCGAGGGTGGCGCGGGGCACCCGTTCTGCGCTCCAGTCCAGGCCCGCAATGAGTTCCGTCAGAATCCCGCGCAGCCGGTCCGGGCGCAACTCCACCAGGCTGTCGCCGTCGCGTTGCCATGCTTTGTCATGGGCCTGCACGGGCTGTCGGGGCGCGTGGCGTGGTACATGGACCAGCCAGACGATGGCTTTGGTGTCGCTGGCCTGCAGCGCTTCAACCCGCAGTCCCACGGACGGCAGGCCGGGTGTTTTGCCCAGAATGCGGTGGAGAATGTTTTCCGGTGTGTAGTCCGCAAAGTCCTGTATGCCGGTGACTGCCAGCGTTTTGTCTTTTACCCCGATGACGATACAGCCGCCCTCCATATTGGCCAGCGCCGAGACATAAGAAACCAGGTCGTCGCCCTTGCGGCCGGAAATATTGGACTTCAGGCTGGCCCATTCCTTCCACTCATGGCGTGCGTCTTCTTTGGGAAACCGCGTTTTGATGAACGCTTGCAACTCTTGGGCTGTCATGTTGCTAACCATGGTCACCGCGCCTTCACGTCATAGGGTATGTGTTTGAAGGTCACATTCGCCAGCTTCAACCGGGCTGGGCCTAAGCGACAGGCCTCGCCGAAAACCAGCAGTGGGATGGCTGCGCCGTTTTGCGCGGTTGCACCATGCACCTGTGCGTGCAGCGCCAGCAGTGCGTCCAGTACGGCCAGGGTCAGCACATTGCCGCTGGCCGGGCGCTTGTCGCCCAGGATGCCGTTGAACAGCAGATAGGTCGCGAACTGCGGTGTTTTTATATGCGAAATAGGGCTCAAGCCCCCGTCTTCCGTGCGCAGGAAGCTATCAAAAGTATAGTGAGTACCAAGGTAAGGCGTGCCGGTTTTGGCCGCCAGCGGCTCCAGCGCGGTGCCAGTTTCCTGTTGCCAGACAAACGCGGCCAGCGTGGCAAAGCGCACGTCGGGGTGGATGCGGCCTTTGGCGTCAAACACCGGAGCGCCCAGGCGCATGAAGCGAAAACCGCCGCCGTTCCATGCGCCACCATCGGCAAAGAGCGTATCTGCGCCGCTTGCGGCTGGCCCCCAGCCCACGGCCTTGCTGATGCCGCCCTGTTCACCGTCCAGCACTTTTTGCAGGCGCGGCAGGCAGTGGGTGGCGGCGTGTTCGCCCATCTCGATACCAATCCAGCGGCGGCCCATTTTGTGGGCGACTGCGGCGGTGGTGCCGGAACCGAGGAAGCTGTCGAGGACGAGGTCACCGGGGTTGGTGGCGAGTTCAAGAACGCGCAGGATGAGGCGTTCAGGCTTGGGTGTGGAGAAGATTCCACCGGCGGATTCGCCTAATAGTTCCTTGGCTTCGCGCGTTGCCTCCCTGTTATCTCCAGCTTCTTCGTAAGGCCACCAGGTCCAGGGCACAACTGTCTGAGCAGACTCGTGCCAAAACTTCTTTCGCTGGGCCATCCCATTTCCGTCCCGACCAAAGTAGACACGCCCATCGGCCAGCAACTCCTCGTACTTCTCCCTCGTTGTGCTCCAGCATCTTCCCGCTGGTGGCATCAGGACTCGACCACCCGGAGTGTTTATGGGGTAAGTCAGGTTCGGGCGAATATTCGGGGCGTGAAATGGAATTGCTAGCCAATCTCCTCGAGGATCGTTGTCGCGATTTGTATAGGTTGCACGTTGTTTGTCTCCGCTGACTTGTCGGTTCAATCCCATGTGTGTCGAATTGCGGGCATACAAAAGAACATGGTCGTGGGCCTCGGAGACAACTTTTGCGTCATTTCGTCGTGTCAATGTCTTTTGCCATTGGAAGGAGGCCACAAAATTCCCCCGCCCAAACACCTCATCCATCAGCACCTTGAGGTAATGCCCCTCGTTGTCGTCAATCGTGACCCAAATGCTACCGTCCTCGCGCAGCAGCTCGCGCAAGAGTTGCAGGCGCGGCAGCATCATGCTGAGCCACTGGGCGTGCTCCAGGTTGTCGTCGTAATGTTCGAACGCGCTTTTGGTGTTGTAGGGCGGGTCGATGAAGATGCATTTGACCTGCCCCCGGTAAAACGGCAGCAGGGCTTTGAGGGCTTCAAGGTTGTCGCCTTGAATCAGCAGGTTGTCGGTACCTGCGTCCGGCTTGCCATGGGCAGATACCTGCTCCAGCAACCGGTAAGGGACTTGGGCGGCCGTGCTAAAGGCGGATGTGCGGTTGAGCCAGTCAAGGGTGGGCATGCGTAGTCTTACTTCGTGGTGAGTTGGTAGCGGTCTTTCAAGCTAGTGAGTGGGCTTGCGTAGCCCACCAGCCCCAGATGCTGCAGGCACCCCACCACAATGCCGGGGTGAATGTCGATTTCTCGTGCAAAGGCGCGCACACCGCTTGTGGTGAGTGCAATCTGCCCCAGTCGTTTGCGGTCGGAGGGGCTTACCAGTACATCGGCAGCGAACTGGTTGGCCTCTTTTTCTTCTTTGCTTTCCAAGGCTGCGCCCGAACTGGCGTCATCAAGAAACACAGCCCGTTTGGGGTGCTTCAGGATATGCGCCACTTCATGGAAAAAACTGAACCAAAACACATCGCTCCACTTGCCCAGCAGCGAGAGTTGAATGAGCGGACGATCCCCTAACCAGCGCGCCACGCCGCTGACATGCGTCCCGGAAAGAGGCGGCACAAAGAGCAGGATCACCCCTGCCTCGGCGCAAAGCGCTTTCAGGCCCATACCAATCTCTGCCGCTGGGCGGGTGCTGAAGGCGCGCATGGAGGCCATGTTGGACAGCAGCTTCTCCGCGCTGTAGGTTGGCAAGTCAGCTGTTTGCAACACGGTTTGTGCGTCCAGCTCACCTAGCCGCAGCCACGCGGTGATGGCGGCCGTGTTGGTCTGTTTGGCTGGGTTGGCGCGGCGAAAAGCGGCTTGTACCTTTCCGTACTGATCTTGCCAGCCTTCGGGAGACGCGACACCAAAAAAACGCAATGCTGCGTCTACCAAGGTGGTTTTGAATGCGGGGGTGAGGCGACCTGAAGGCAGTTTTCCGATGGCTTGAAGTTGTTTGAGTGGCAGGGATTCAAACCACGCCATGCGGTCGGGCATGCGATTGGCATCGCGCTGGCGGGCCAAAAACTCACGGTATTTGGCCTCACGGGCTAGCCAGAAGTGGGCGGGTGTTCCCAGCACGCGTTCCAGCTCCAAGGCGGTGTCTTCGGTGATCTCTTTGGTGCCCAAAATCATTTCATTGACCGGGTTTAAGGGGCGACCCATGCGCCGGGCAAGTTCGGCTTGGGTAATGCCAAGCTCTTCAATCAGCTCTGCCAGTGTGTCGCCCGGTGGCGACACGTCTTTGGGTTGGTAGTTCAGGTTCAGTTCAGTCATGGTAGTCCACCATCTCAACGATATAAATGCTGTCAATGGCGGACCAGTCAAGGCCGCCGTCTGGTTTGGTAGGCGGGGGATGCTTTTGCGGCATCACAATCAGCCGCATTCCGCCGTGTAGCCGTGCCGAGAACTGACCGGCGCGTTTGTTTTTGAGTTCTTCCCAATGACCGGGCAATTTGCGCATGTCCTCCATGGATTGCGCGGCATCCAGATCGTCGAGGCGATTTTTCAGCTTTTTGGAATTTTCGGGACCGCAGGTTTTGGTAACTTGCTTAAAGTCTTCAAAAAACACTTTGTCTTTCGCAATGAGAAAGTCAATTTCCAAGTTGTTATCCACCCTTAAGATGGATGATTATATGAAGTATTGCTATTGCACGGGCTCAGAATACCCGCTTGTCTTTTTTTCATAAGAAGTAGCGCGGCCCATTCTTATGAAAAAAATGGGACTAAAACTTTCGTAAAAATCAGGAAAGTGAAGGCCGACCGCGCCACCTTCACCCTGGCGTGGGTGGACAGTGCACAGACCGTTTTTGTTCCAGGGCCGGTGCGGGTTTGTCCCTAGCCCCCGAAATCCAAAAGTGTATACAGTTTGCCGACTCTGCACCATTTTTGGAGAACAGTGATGACCCACGCCGTCCACCCGGTTGATGAACGACTGCCCACCGGCCAACTCGCCGCCCTCGGTTTGCAGCATGTTTTGGTGATGTATGCGGGCGCCATTGCCGTTCCCTTGATCGTGGGCCGCGCCCTCAAGCTCAGCCCCGAGCAGGTGGCGGCGCTGATCTCGGCGGACCTGTTTTGCTGCGGCATCGTCACCCTGATCCAGTCCCTGGGCGCGACCCAGTGGTTTGGCATCCGGCTTCCGGTGATGATGGGGGTGACCTTTGCTTCGGTCGCGCCCATGGTGGCCATGGCGGGGACCACGCCCGGCGTGGAAGGCGCGCAGCTGATCTTTGGCGCCATCATGGGCGCGGGGGTGGTGTCGATGCTGCTGGCGCCGGTGGTGAGCCGCATGCTGCGTTTCTTTCCGCCGGTGGTCACCGGCACCATCATCACGGTGATTGGCATCAGCCTGATGCGTATTGGTATCAACTGGATTTTTGGCAACCCCTTTGGCCCCACCGCGCCCAGCATCGTGAGCCCGGACAATGCACGTTGGCTGGCGGAGGTGGGGTCCATGGCGAATGCCGCAGTGGCGCCCGCCGCCGGAGCCAGCGCGCCCCTGGCCGCTGTGGTGCCCGCCATCCCCAAGGGGCTGGCGCTGGTGGGCACGGTGCCCAACCCGGCCTATGCGCCGCTGGCCGGTGTGGCTGTGGCCGCCGTGGTGCTGGTGTCGATTTTGCTGATTGCCAAATTCGCCAAGGGCTTTGTCAGCAACATCTCGGTGCTGCTGGGCATTGTGCTGGGCGGGGTGGTGGCCACGGCTGCCGGCATGATGAATTTCGACAAGGTGGCCAAGGCCCACTGGTTTGAACTGGTGCTGCCGTTCCAGTTCGGCATGCCGGTGTTCGATCCGGTCCTGATCGTGACCATGACCTTGGTGATGGTGGTGGTCATGATCGAGTCCACCGGCATGTTTTTGGCGCTGGGCGAGATGACCGAGCACCCGGTGGACCAGGCGGCCCTGTCGCGCGGCCTGCGCACCGACGGGCTGGGCACGTTGATCGGCGGCATGTTCAACACCTTCCCCTACACCAGCTTTTCGCAAAACGTGGGGCTGGTGGGCGTGACCGGGGTGCGTAGCCGTTTTGTCTGCGTGGCCGGGGGCCTCATCCTGATCGTGCTGGGCCTGTTGCCCAAGATGGCGGCGCTGGTGGAGTCGCTGCCCACGGTGGTGCTGGGGGGCGCGGGCCTGGTGATGTTTGGCATGGTGGCGGCCACGGGCATCCGCATTCTGGCCAGTGTGGATTTCAAGGGCAACCGCCACAACGCTTTCATTGTGGCGGTGACCATCGGCATGGGCATGGTTTCGCTGATTGCCCCGAACTTCAAGCAGTGGATGCCGCACGGCCTGCACCCCTTGATCGAGTCGGGCATTTTGCTGGCCTCGCTGAGCGCGGTGCTGCTGAACCTGTTTTTCAACGGCGCCCAGGGTGACAGCGCCCAGGCCGTGCAAGCCGCCAAGCTGGCCGACGCGCACTGACCCGTATCTGGCTTTTTACAACACCACCTTCACCATGGGGTGGGTGGACAGCGTGCGGTACAGCTCGTCGAGCTGTTCGCGGCTGGTGGCGGTGATGGTGATGGTCACGCCCAGGTACTTGCCGCCCTTGCTCTCGCGCAGCTCGATGGTGCTGGCGTCAAAGGCCGGGTCAAATGCGGTGGCGATGACCGAAATGGCGTGCACCAGCCCTTCCACTTTCAGGCCCATGACCTTGATGGGGAACAAAGAGGGGTATTCGATCAGCGATTCCTGGCGGGGAACGCCGGACGCAGCGGGGGAGGGGGGCAGGGGCGGTGTGGACACGGTGGGCAGATGGAAATAAGGCGGTGGGGCAGAGGCTAGGCGCAAGAGTGCGCTATTGCGCCTTGGCGCGCTGGTAGCCTTCATACAGGCTTTGGTAGATGGGGCCGGGTGCGCCGTTTCCAACCGGTTGCCCGTCCAGGGTGGTGATGGCCAGCACCTCTTTGGTCGCGGACGACAAGATCAATTCGTCGGCCTGGCGCACTTCTTCCAAGGCGATGCGGCGCAATTCGAACGGAATGCCCTGGGTGCGGCAGATGTCTTCAATCAATCCGTAGCGCACGCCTTCCAGCGCCAGATGGTCCTTGGGCGAGCCCAGCACACGGCCGTCTTTAACCACCCAGACGTTGCTGGCCGAGGCCTCGCTCAAATAGCCGTCGCGGAACATCACGGTCTCCACCGCGCCGGCGTCAAAGCTGATCTGGCGGGCAAACACCGAACCCAGCAGACTGGTGCTTTTGATGTGGGCTTTTTCCCAGCGGAAGTCGTCGGCGCTGACGCAGGCCACGCCCTGGGCGCGCTGCGCGGGCGTGGGCAGCTTCATGGTGTTGGCCATGGCAAACACGGTGGGGGTGATGTCGGTGGGCATCACATGGTCGCGCATGGCGACGCCGCGGGTGATCTGGATGTAGATGAGTTGGTCGGTGTTTTCGGCCTTCTGGCCCGTGGATAGTGCGTAAGCAGCTACTAATTTAATAGCAATCGTTTTCCACTCGTCGTGCGTGTGGGGCTGGCGGATGCGGGTGGCGGCCAGGCTGCGGTCCAGCCGCGCCATGTGCTGCGCGAAGCAAAACAGGCGCCCGCCATACACCGGCACCACTTCGTACACGCCGTCGCCAAAGATGAAGCCACGGTCCATGACGCTGATCTTGGCGTCGGGCAGTTCGGTGTAGTGGCCGTTGAGATAGCAGGGGAGTCGGGGCAGGGTGTGCATGGGCGGATTATCGCAGCCGCTGCCGGGGCGCGACCAGCGGCACCGTGACGCAAAAATGGGTTCCCTGCCCCTCCAGGCTGCTGACCTCCACCCGCCCGCCCATCAGGTCGCGGACCTGGGTGTACACGATGTACAGCCCCAAGCCGGAGCCGCCTTGGCCGAATTTGGTGGTGTAAAAAGGCTCGAAAAGATGGGGCAACTGGTCGGGGGCCACGCCCTTGCCGTCGTCGCTGAAGGTGAGTTCCAGGGTGGTGGCGTCGCGCAGGGCGGTGCGCAGGCGCATGGTGCCGGTATTGCGTTCGGCAAAAGCGTGCAGCAGGGCATTGCCCACCAAATTGCTCAGCACCTGGCTGATGGCGCCGGGGTAGCTGTCCATCTCGATGCAGTGGTCCAGCTCCAGGGCCAGGTGGTACGGCGTGCCCTGCAGCTTGGGCGCCAGGAAGGACAGGGTGCCGGAGATCACGTCCGTCAGTTCGAAGTGGTGGCGTTCTTCGCTGCCGCCATCGACGGCGACTTGCTTGAAATGCCCGATGCGCTCGGCGGCGCGGGTCAGATTGCGTTCCAGCAGATCGCTGATGTCGGTGGAGCTTTGCAAAAACTGGTCGAGCGCCTTGCGCCCGAGCTGGCCGTCGGCAAACTGTGTCTGGATCAGGCACGCCTCGTGCGCCAGCGCGGTGGCGGCGGTCAAGGCGGTGCCTATGGGGGTGTTGAGCTCGTGGGCGATGCCCGCGACGAGCGAGCCCAGCCCGGCGAGTTGTGCGGTGCGCACCAGCTCTTTTTGTGTGGTTTGCAGGTCGTCCAGGGTCTTGGACAGGTGGGTGTTGGCCTGGGCCAGGTCCACCGTGCGTTCTTTGACGCGCGACTCCAGGTGCTGGTTGAGTTCGCACAGTTCGTTTTTGGCCGCCGTCAGGTCGTGCACCTGTGCCAGCAGCCGCTTGGTCAGGTCGTTGTAGTCATGGCGGGTCAGATGCAGCTGGCGTTCGGTCCGCTCGGCCTTGGCGTCCACTGCAAACAGTTTTTGGGTGGCGAGGTCTGCCATGGCGATGGCGGCCAGCCAGCCCGGCGCCAGCGCGGCGGCCACCGCCACCTGGGCGCTTTCCAGCTGCACATGCCACAGCACCGGCGAAATTTGCGCCAGCTGCATGCCGTGCCCCGGTGTCAGGACGATGCCCTGCATGCGTGCGGCGTAGTCCGGCACCACGGCGGCCAGGGTCGCCAGGTCCGGCACCAGCACCACTACCGGCCCCGACAGCAGATGCCGCTTGCCCAGGTGCACCCGGGTGAAACCCTCCGGCGCGGGCGCCAGGGTGGTCCACATGGGCTGGGCGCTAGTGGCCATCGCACTTGCCCACCAACAGCAGGACATAGGTCATGTTGTGGAACAAGTTGCGCGTGTAGGCGCCCTGGTGGAACAGGGGGCCGATTTCACCCAGGGACGGGAAACCGGCAATGGGCAGGGCGCCGCCAAAGGCGGTTTCGACCATGCCGACCTCGAATTCAATGTCCCCGCCCAGAAGCCATTTGCGTCCCGCGCAACTGATGATCAAGGCCGCGCTGGGCAGAAAACCCGAGGCGGCGGCGCGGGTGGCGATGGAGTGCACTTCCGCGATCAGGTCTTCGGGTTTGGCCAGGCAGACCTGGACGATGTCGCCGTTCTGGATGCCGCCGTGCAGCGTCAGGCCACCGCTATCCGACTGCGAGTTGTAGGCAATCGCCCGCAACTTTTTTTCGCCGGTCTGGCCCGCATTCAGAATGGTCAGCGCCACCGAACCCTGGTCGGAGCGCAAAAAGGGTTTCCCGGTTTCGCGTTCGATAAACGAGGCCGCATCCACCCCGCCGATGCGGCTGACCAATCTGCCTTGGGCTTCGTCCACGGCGCAGGGCGCACCGACGGCCGTAATGGAGTTGCCGATATGGACCTGAAAGGACAGCGGCCCGTCCACGGCCAGCATGACCACGCAGTCCTGCACCATGGCGCGATTGGCAAACAGGCGGCAGTGTTCCATTTTGTCGTTGTCGTCGGCGGCCATGCCGCCAATGACCGGCACGTCGATTTCGTCGCGCACCACCGTCTCGATCCGGCTGGCATCGGTGTTGAAGTCCGAGAGCAAAAAGTAAAACGCGGGTTTGCGGCCCTCCAGCCGGGTGGCCAGTTGGGCCAGTGCACGCCGTACCGCCCCTTCCGGGTCTGCGCCCACCCGGTCACCGGTGGCGACATGCCATTGCACCTTGCCCCCGGAGCACAGGCCCAGCGCGCTGGCGCCGACCTCACTGGTGCGCGCCAGTTCGTGCACGCCGTCGCCGCTGGCGCCTATGACGCGCACCGCGGGGTTGTCCAGGCCGTCATGGAGCCCCTCCATGAACTCGGTCCAGTCCTTGTAGTGGACGGTGGCAAACAGGAAAACGACTTCGGGCCCAATTTCGGACAAGGACTGTCCGAGGAAGAAGGCGGCCCGGTAGGGGTCTACGATGGTGGTGCTGACGGACTTGGTCCGCATGCTCAACTCCTTGTATCCCGACTGCCGGGAACGACGGTACGCCGGTCTAGAAGCTCTCCCAGCTTTCCTCTTCAGCCGCCTTGGGTTTGGATGCAGGGCTGGGGGACTTGACCGGTGCAGACAGGGCCTGCGGCTTGGCCGCAGGGGTGGGTTTCTTCAAGGCCTGGAGGCGCGGGGGGCTGACTGGGCGGGATGCCAATGCCGGTTGGGCGCGCACGCTGGTGTGCGTCAGTCCATGGCCATGCGACAGCTTGAACACGGCCACGGTGCCCACCAGGTCGTGCGCCTGCGACTTCAGCCCACTGGCGGCGGCGGCCATCTGCTCGACCAACGCGGCATTTTGCTGCGTGGTCTGGTCCATCTGGGACACCGCCTCGCCGACCTGGGCCACGCCCAAGGACTGTTCGTTGCTGGCGGCGCTGATTTCTCCCATGATGTCGGTGACGCGGCGGATGCTGCTGACCACCTCGGTCATGGTGACGCCGGCCTGGTCCACCAGTGTGCTGCCGTGTTCGACCCGCTCCACGCTGGCATTGATCAGGCTCTTGATTTCCTTGGCGGCTTCGGCGGAACGCCCTGCCAGGCTGCGCACTTCACTGGCCACCACGGCAAAGCCACGCCCTTGTTCACCGGCGCGGGCGGCCTCCACGGCGGCGTTGAGCGCCAGAATATTGGTCTGGAAGGCAATGCCATCGATCACCTGGATGATGTCGGAAATCTTGCGGGAGGATTCGTTGATGCCTTTCATGGTCTCCACCACCTGCCCCACCACTTCGCCGCCCTTGATGGCCACGGTGCTGGCATTCATGGCCAGCTGGTTGGCTTGGCGCGCACTGTCGGCGTTTTGCTTGACGGTGGAGCTCAGTTCTTCCATGGAGGCGGCGGTTTGTTCCAGCGCGCTGGCCTGTTGTTCGGTGCGTGCCGACAGATCGTGGTTGCCTTGCGCAATTTCGGCGCTGGCGGCAGCCACGCCTTCGGAGCCATGGCGCACATTGGTGACCACCTGGGTCAGGCTGTCCTGCATGGTCTTGAGCTGGGCCATCAGGCTGGCACTGTCGCCCGGCTTGAGCACAACCGGGGTACTGAGGTCGCCCGCCCCCACGCTTTGCGCCAGGCTGGCGGCCTCACCCGGCTCCGCACCGAGTTGGCCAGTGATGGTGCGCACCGTCACCAAGCCAAACAGGCCGGCAAATAACACCCCTCCCAGAATGGAGAAGAGAGAGACGAATTTGATGGTGGCATAGCGGGATGCCGCGTCGGTGAATTCCTGCTTCGCTCCCACCAACTGCAACTGGCTCAGCGCATCAATGCCTTTTTTGACCGGTGCATACAGCGGTGGAATCTTGTTGACCAGGATGTTCTGGCCTTCAATGACGTCGTTGGCGCGTAGTGCGGCCAGCGCGGGTTGCAGCCCGGCTTCGAAGTTTTTGCGGTCTTCGACAAAAATCTTGGCGAGTCTGTCTTCCTCGGTTGAGAGTTTGAGCGCGGTATAGGCCGCCCACACCTTGGTAATGCTCGCCATGTTGGCGTCCACGGTGGCCGTGCTGGAGGCAATGACCTCCGGGGTGGGGGTGATCAAGGCGGCGGAGAGGGCCAACTGGTTGCTCAACAACATGGAGCCAATATCCCCCAGTTGCCCGGCGGGCACGGTGCGGTCTTCGTACACCGTGCGCAGGGCGTCGTTGGTGGCGCTGATGCCATACAGACCCAGGCTGCCAACGACCAGCAGCAGGGCGGACATGACTCCACCCAGCAGCATCAGACGCGTAGAAATTTTCACAAATTTATCTCCAGTAAATATTTGAACCCTGGGCCCCCGGTGGGGGATGGACCAGCACGAGCACGTATGTTTGCAGTGGTCTGCCTTGGAGGGCAGTGGGCTGCATGTCTGGCACATCCTGGGTCAAAAAAACCTGCCAGTCAAGAGGTAAAACGCGGGGTGATTGCAGTGTTTACCCAGGTAGCTGCAAATAGTGCTGGGCCAGTTTTACAAAGGCGGCCACTTCGGGGTCCAGCCCGGTTTCTTGCTGCAAGATCTCACCTACCTGTGTGGCCAAAGAACCGGCCAGGCGGGCATCCAGAAACAGCAGCCGCGAGCGGCGTGCCAGGACGTCTTCTACCTTGATGGCGTATTCGTAGCGGGCGGCAAAACGCACCATGCCTTCGGTCAAGCCCTCGCACAGCACGGTATGGGCGCCCGGCATGCCCAGCACTGCGGGTTGCTCGTCGCCGTAGGAGTGCAAGCCCGGGGGCATGCAGATCGAGCGAATCTGTGCGGCGGGAATGTCGGCGCCAACCAATTTCAAGTGGGTGGTCACCCCCTTATTGCGTTTTTCCAGCAGGGATTTCTCTGCACATGCGTCCAGCACATCTTCGGCCATGGCCCGGTAGGTGGTCCATTTGCCTCCGGTGACCGTGACCAGGCCGCTGCGGCTGACCAGCACCGTATGTTCCCGGCTGATGCCTTTGGTGTTGTCGCCATCGTCGTCCTGCGGTTTGACCAGCGGGCGCAAACCGACCCAGACGCTCTTGACATCGGCACGGGTGGGTGCCTTGCGCAAATAGCGCGCCGATTCGTTCAGGATGAAATCGACCTCTTCCTTGAACGGCAAGGGCTCGCGCGCCAAATCGTTGCGGGGGGTGTCGGTGGTGCCCAGGATGACTTTGCCCAGCCACGGCACGGCAAACAACACCCGGCCATCGGCCGTTTTGGGCACCATCAAGGCGACATCGCCGTTCAAGAATTCCCGGTCCACGACGATGTGGACGCCCTGGCTCGGGGCCACCATGGGTTTGGTGGGGCGTTGGCTCTCAGCGCCATCTTTTTGCCGGAGTTCGTCCACCCATACGCCGGCAGCGTTCACCACGCAGCGTGACTTGACGGGGTATTGCTTGCCGGTCTGGGTGTCTTCACAGACCAGTCCCGCGATTTTTCCGCCTTCATACAGCAGGTCGGCGGCGCGGCAATAGTTCACCAGCAAAGCGCCCCGGGATACGGCGGTGCGGGCCAGCGCCAGTGCGAGCCGCGCGTCGTTGAATTGGCCATCCCAATATTTGACACCGCCTTGCAGTCCTTGTGGCAAGGCCGTGGGCAGCAATCCCAAGGTTTCGTCGCGGTTGAGGAATTCGGTTTTGCCCAGGCCGGCTTTGCCAGCGAGTGCGTCGTACATCTTGAGCCCTATGCCGTAAAAAGGCGTTTCCCACCACTTGTAGGAGGGCATGATGAAGGGCAGGGGTTGCGCCAGATGCGGCGCGTTGTTCAGCAAAGTTGTGCGCTCGTGCAGCGCTTCCCGTACCAGCGAAATATTGCCCTGTGCCAGGTAGCGCACGCCGCCGTGGACCAGCTTGGTGGCCCGGGAGGAGGTGCCCTTGGCAAAATCATGGGACTCCACCAGCACCACTTTGAAGCCCCGCGCAGCGGCGTCCAGAGCCACGCCCAGCCCTGTTGCGCCGCCGCCCACAATGGCGATGTCATAGGTTTGACCTTCCGCCAGTTGGGAGATCAGTTCGTCGCGCCGGGTCATTTGGGGCTGCATTTTGATGGACATAGGTGTAGAGATAAGAAAAAAAGGCCGTGTGGCAGAGGTGCTCACACGGCCGACCTTTAGAGCATTGAAATGTTCAACGAGCTCATTAACGCGTTTTGCCGTTCTTCCATGCGTTGACCAGCGTGTTGTAGCCAATGGTTTCGCCCTTGGGCTTCTCGTTGGCCAACTTGGCCCACGGTGCTGCCTTGTCGCTCAGCCATTTGCTGGGGGCTGACTTTGGGTTGAGCTTGGGTGGGCACACGGCCATGCCAGCGCGTTCCAGACGGCCCATCACGCTGTCCATTTCTTCCGCCAGGTTGTCCATGGCCGCCTGGGGGGTCTTCTCACCCGTCACCGCCACCGCCACGTTTTTCCACCACAGCTGGGCCAGCTTGGGATAGTCAGGCACATTGGTGCCGGTAGGTGTCCAGGCCACACGGGCGGGGCTGCGGTAGAACTCCACCAGACCGCCGAGCTTGGGTGCCATCTGGGTCATGGCGTTGGACTTGATGTCGCTTTCGCGGATCGGTGTCAGGCCCACGGTGGTCTTCTTCAGCGAGGTGGTTTTGGCGGTCACAAACTGTGCGTACAGCCAGGCTGCGGCCACTTTGTCAGCGTCGTGGTCCTTGAAGAAGGTCCACGAGCCCACGTCCTGGTAGCCGTTTTGCATGCCTTGCTTCCAGTAGGGGCCGTTGGGGCCGGGGGCCATGCGCCATTTGGGTGTGCCGTCCGCGTTGACCACGGGCAGGCCGGGTTTGACCATGTCGGCCGTGAAGGCGGTGTACCAGAAGATTTGTTGCGCAATCTGGCCTTGTGCGGGTACGGGGCCGGCTTCACCAAAGGTCATGCCGATGGCTTCCTTGGGCGAGTACTTTTTCATCCAGTCGATGTACTTGGTCAGAGCGTAGACCGCTGCGGGTGAGTTGGTCGCGCCGCCACGGGCCACCGAGGCACCCTGGGGGGTACAACCATCTGCGGAGGCGCGGATGCCCCATTCGTCGATCGGTTTGCCGTTGGGGATGCCGATGTCGGCAGAACCGGCCATGGACAGCCATGCGTCGGTAAAGCGCCAGCCCAGTGAAGGATCCTTTTTGCCGTAGTCCATGTGGCCGTAAATCGGCTTGCCGTCGATGTTCTTCACGTCGTTGGTGAAGAACTCGGCGATGTCTTCATAGGCGCTCCAGTTCAAGGGCACACCCAGGTCGTAGCCGAATTTGGCCTTGAATTTGTCTTTGAGATCCTTGCGGTCGAACAGGTCGGCGCGGAACCAATACAGGTTGGCAAACTGCTGGTCGGGCAACTGGTACAGCTTGCCGTCTGGCGCTGTGGTGAAGCTGGTGCCGATGTAGTCCTTGATATCAATGCCGGGGTTGGTCCACTCCTTGCCCGCACCGCTCATGTAGTCGGTGAGGTTCAGGACCTTGCCGTAACGGTAGTGGGTGCCGATCAGGTCGGAGTCGGTGATCCAGCCGTCATAGATGGATTTGCCCGATTGCATGGAAGTCTGCAGCTTCTCCACCACGTCGCCTTCGCCGATCAGGTCGTGCTTGACCTTGATGCCGGTGATTTCGGCAAATGCCTTGGCCAGCGTTTTGGATTCGTATTCGTGTGTGGTGATGGTCTCCGACACCACAGAAATTTCTTTGACGCCCTTGGCTTGCAATTTTTGGGCTGCGTCGATGAACCATTTCATCTCGGCGGCTTGCTGGGTCTTGGAGAGGGTTGACGGCTGGAATTCGCTATCAATCCATTTCTTGGCAGCGGCTTCGTCAGCCCAACCCTGGCTACCCACGGCACAGGCGACAGCCACTGCCAATACGGAATACCTCAATTTCATTGTCAATCTCCTCAGGTCAAAAAACCCCTGTTTAAAAGGCTGCTGCGGCTCCAGGGGAAAAACAAGCCGCTCCTTGATAAGTGGCCCTCAGCCCTTGCGCATGATGAGGGTGAGTACGGCCATGGAAATCACAAAGCTGATCCAGATGGAGGGTTCCGTTTCCAGTTCCATCCATTCGGCCAGTTTTCCGCTGATGCCCACAAACGCCAGGTTGACGTAGGCGGCTGACAACAAGCCGATGAAGAGCCGGTCCCCGCGGGTCGTCTCCATTGGCAGGAAGCCCCGGCGCAGGCTGGTGGGGGATTTGATTTCCCACATCGTCATGCCAAACAACATGAGCACGATGCAGGTGAAAAATACGGCCACCGGGGTGGTCCAGGCCATCCATTCAAACATCTTGAACTCCTATCAAACGCGTCCCATCGCGAAACCCTTCGCGATGTAATTACGAACAAACCAGATCACGATGGCGCCGGGAACAATGGTCAGAACCCCTGCGGCGGCCAGCGTGGCCCAGTCCATGCCGGATGCGGACACCGTGCGGGTCATGGTGGCGGCAATCGGCTTGGCGTTCACACTGGTCAGGGTGCGGGCCAGCAACAATTCCACCCAGCTGAACATGAAGCAGAAGAACGCGGCGACACCGACACCGGCCTTGATCAGGGGCAGGTAAATGGTGACAAAGAACCGGGGGAAGGAGTAGCCGTCGATGTAGGCGGTTTCGTCAATTTCCCTGGGGATGCCACTCATGAAGCCCTCCAGAATCCAGACCGCTAGCGGCACGTTGAACAACAGGTGCACCAGGGCCACCGCAATATGCGTGTCCATCAAGCCCACGGAGGTGTAGAGCTGAAAGAAGGGCAGCAAGAACACCGCTGGGGGCGTCATGCGGTTGGTCAACAGCCAGAAGAACACATGCTTGTCACCCAGGAAGCTGTAGCGGGAAAACGCATACGCTGCGGGCAGGGCCACGGTCAGAGAGATGACGGTATTGATGCCCACATAGATCAGGCTGTTGATGTAGCCGGAGTACCAGGCCGGGTCGGTCAAAATGGTCTTGTAGTTGTCCCAGGTGAAGTGCTCTGGGAACAGGGAGAAGCCCGCCAGGATTTCGTTGTTGGTCTTGAAGGACATGTTGATCATCCAGTAGATGGGCAACAGGGCGAAGACGACATACGCAATCATGAACAGAGAGCGTTTTTGGAATTTGGGCTTAGACATGTGACCCCTCCTTTTCCTGGGTGCCTACGCGTTGCATCCAGTTGTACAAAATAAAACACATCAACAAAATAATCAGGAAGTAAATCAAGGAGAACGCTGCTGCGGGTCCAAGGTCAAATTGCCCCACGGCCTTTTGGGTCAGGAATTGCGACAAGAAGGTGGTGGAGTTGCCTGGGCCTCCGCCGGTCAGCACAAAGGGCTCGGTGTAAATCATGAAGCTGTCCATGAAACGCAAGAGCACTGCAATCATCAGCACGCCGCGCATTTTTGGGAGTTGCACATACCAGAAGACATCCAGCTTGCTGGCGCCGTCGATGCTGGCGGCCTGGTAATAGGCATCCGGTATGGAGCGCAGGCCTGCGTAACCCAGCAATGCCACCAACGGGGTCCAGTGCCATACGTCCATCAGCAGAACCGTGAGCCAGGCATGGACCGGGTTGCCGGTGTAGCTGTAATCAATGCCCAGGCCCAGCAGGGCTGCGCCCATCAAGCCGATATCGGTGCGGCCAAAAATTTGCCAGATGGTGCCCACCACATTCCAGGGGATCAACAGGGACAACGACACGATCACCAGCACTGCCGAGGACCGCCAGCCTTGGGCCGGCATGGCCAGAGCCAGCAAGATCCCCAAAGGAAGTTCCACCGCAAGCACGGAGAAAGAGTAGGTTAGTTGCCGAAACAAGGCGCCGTGTAACTCTTCGTCCCGCATGATCGCGGCGAACCATTCGGTGCCTACAAATACCCGGCGTTCGGGTGAAATGATGTCTTGCACGGAATAGTTGACCACGACCATCAGAGGCAAGATGGCCGAGAATGCAACGCAAATCAGCATGGGCAGAATCAGGAACCAGGCCTTCTGGTTCACCGGTTTGATGGTGGTGCTCATGGCACGATCTCCTCATTCTTGTAAAAACAACTGTGCTCGCCCATGACCTTGAGCCAGACCGAGTCGCCGGGCGCCAGTTGGGCTGCGTCGGACGATAAGCGCGCTTTGAGCGTGGTGCCCGCAAAGACGGCACTCAACATGACGTGGGTTCCGACGTCCTGAACCTGCGACACCTTCATCTCCAGCGCGCCACTGGCATGGGCGGGCGCAAGCGTCACGTACTCCGGCCGAATGCCCAGCTTGATTTCTCCGGCAGGTAGTCGGCGCCCGGATGGCAAGGGCAAGGTCATGCCCGCCAGGTGCATGCCTTCTTGGTCTACATTCCCCGCCAGGAAATTCATGCCGGGGGAACCAATGAAATGTCCGACAAACGTGTGGCTGGGGCGCTCGAACAAATCGGCAGCCGTTCCAACCTGCACGGCGCGGCCGCGCGTCATCACCACCACCTGGTCGGCAAAGGTCAGCGCCTCAACCTGGTCGTGTGTCACGTAAATCAAGGTGAGCTTGAGCTCATGGTGGATCTGCTTGAGCTTGCGGCGCAGTTGCCACTTCAGGTGCGGGTCAATGACGGTGAGCGGCTCATCAAACAAAACCGCCGATACGTCGGGACGCACCAAACCACGGCCCAGGGATATCTTTTGTTTTGCGTCTGCGGCAAGGCCAGCGGCGCGCTGGTTCAACTGGCCACTCATCTCCAGCATCTCGGCAATCTCACCAACACGTTTGTTGATTTGGGCTTGGGGCCACTTGCGGTTGCGCAGGGGAAAGGCCAGGTTTTCCGCCACCGTCATGGTGTCGTAGATCACCGGGAATTGGAAAACCTGGGCGATGTTGCGCTGCTGTGGGGATGCCGTGGTCACATCCTTGCCATCAAACAGTACGCTGCCTTGGGAGGGTGTCACCAGGCCGGACATGATGTTGAGCAGGGTGGTTTTTCCGCAGCCGGACGGCCCCAGCAGGGCGTAGGCTCCGCCGTCGTCAAAGGTCATCTTCAGGGGAAGTAACGCGTAGTCGCTGTCCTGTTGGGGGTCCCGCTTGTAGGCGTGGGCCAGATCGAGTTCAATGCGAGCCATTTCAGCGTCCTCCGCCACGCACCGGGGACAGCACAAGCATCCCCTCGGCGTCAAACACATACACCTGTGCGGGATTGAAATACAAGGTCACCAGCGCACCGAGTTCAAAGTAGTGCACCCCGGTGAGTTGCGCCACCAGTTCGCCGACCAGGGTGTGCACATGCACAAAGGTGTCCGAACCGGAGATCTCGGCCAACTCCACCTTGCCGGGCAAGGCGACATCGCCGTCTTTTGCGTGGATATGCAGGGCGCTGGCACGCATGCCGACGGTCAGTTTGTGGGAGGCATGGGCGGGCAAGTCCAGCTTCAGCAGGGGGCCGCCGTCCAGGTGCACGCCGTCTGGTGCGGACATGGCCGCCAACAAATTCATGGGCGGGTCGCTGAACGCACGCGCCACCCGCAATGACGCAGGCTTGTGAAATACCTCGGCGGTCGGGCCGTATTGCAGCAGTTCACCCGCATCCATCACGGCGGTATAACCGCCCAGCAGCAGTGCTTCGCCAGGCTCCGTGGTGGCATAAATGACGGTGGAGTTACCTGCCGCAAACAGGGCGCCCAATTCGTCGCGCAATTCTTCACGCAGCTTGTAATCCAGGTTCACCAGCGGTTCATCCAGTAGCATTAGAGGCGCGCCTTTGGCCAGCGCGCGGGCCAGTGCCACGCGTTGTTGCTGACCACCGGAGAGCTCCGCAGGGAGGCGGTCCAGGAACATGTCGATATGGAGTTTTTCGGCCAGTTCGCGTACGCGTTGGTCGATGTTCTTTTCACCGCGCAATTTCAGTGGCGAGGCAATGTTGTCGCGGACCTTTAAAGAAGGGTAGTTGATGAACTGTTGGTACACCATGGCCACGTTGCGTTCCCGCACCGCAACGCCAACCACATCCTGTCCATCGACCATCACACGGCCGGCGGATGGTACGTCCAGTCCGGCCATGATGCGCATCAGGCTGGTTTTGCCTGCCTGGGTCGCACCTAACAGTACGGTGACTGCGCCGCTGTGTGGGGCGATGTCCATGTCGTACAGCCACGTTTGTGGTCCCACTTTCTTGTTGATGCCTTCAAGGGTCAACTGCATCACGCCACCTTTTCTTTGGGGTTATGGTCGAAAATTCGAACTCAGCGATTGTTATTCTTTTCTTTTCGTTTTTTATCGGTATTAACCCTAATTTCGTTCGTTTTTATTCGTTTTAAAGTAGCGCACCTCGCCAAAATGAGACAAAGGAACATAAATGAACCGCCATCCTCGATTGCTTGACTTGCTTGCCTTCGTGCAAACCCACGGAACCGTGACGGTGGAACAGCTGGCAGACACGCTGGGCGTCACGCTGCAAACCGTGCGCCGGGATGTGCAGCGTTTGGCGGATGAAGGGGTGCTGGCCCGATTCCATGGGGGGGTGCGCGTGCCAAGCTCCACCATCGAGAACATCGCCCACAAGCAACGGGAGAACCTCCATGCCGAAGGCAAAGTCCGCATTGCCCGTGACGTTGCCGCGGCGGTCCCCAACGATTGCTCTTTGATTCTGAACATCGGCACCACTACGGAGGCCATTGCAAGGGCGCTGCTGGGGCATTCGGGGTTGCGGGTCATCACCAATAATTTGAACGTGGCGACCATCCTGAGTGCCAATGCCAACAGCGAAGTGATTGCGGTGGGGGGCGTCGTGCGGGGGCGTGACCAAGGTATCGTCGGCGAGGCGGCGGTTGATTTCATTCGCCAGTTCAAAGTCGACATTGCCCTCATCGGAATCTCTGGAATCGAGGCCGACGGCACCCTGCGCGACTACGACTACCGAGAAGTCAAGGTGTCACAAACCATCATTGCGCATGCGCGAGAAGTGTGGGTTGCCGCCGATAGCAGCAAATTCAACCGCCCCGCCATGGTGGAGGTGGCCAATCTATCGCAAATAGACCGCTTGTTCACAGACGCCCAGCCTCCAGAGCCTTTCCCGACGCTGCTTTCCGAGGCGCAGGTGCGTTACACCGTGGCCTCGGCCACATGACAGGCGTGCAATTTTTAGTCGTCTTTTTTTGATTCCACTTTCAATTTTTTTTACGGATTTCCCATGACTTACCTGCTTGCCTTGGACCAGGGCACCTCCAGCTCACGCAGCATTGTTTTTGACGCAGAAGGGCATACGGTGGCCCAGTCGCAGCAGGAACTGCCGCAAATTTACCCGCAGCCTGGGTGGGTGGAACATGATCCGCAGGAGATTTGGCGGACCCAGTTGTCCACCGCGCGCGATGCCCTGGCGAAGGCGGGCATCCAGGCCAGCCAGGTGCGGGCCATTGGCATTACCAACCAGCGAGAAACCACCGTGGTCTGGAACCGGGCCACGGGCCTGCCCATTCACCATGCCATCGTGTGGCAAGACCGGCGGGCCGAGCCTACCTGTATCGCTTTGCGGGAGCGTGGCTTGGCAGGCACGATCCAGGCCAAAACCGGTCTGCTGGTGGATGCCTATTTTTCAGGGACCAAGCTCAAATGGCTGCTGGATCACGTTCCGGGTGCACGGCAACAGGCCGAAAACGGCGAGCTGGCCTTTGGCACCGTAGACAGCTGGCTGATATGGCGGCTCACCGGTGGCGCAGTCCACGCCACCGACGTCAGCAATGCCTCCCGGACGATGCTGTTCAATGTGCATACCAACCAATGGGATGCAGAGCTGCTTCAGGCGCTGGATATTCCTGCCAACATGATGCCCGTGGTGAAGCCGTCCAGCGCCCTGTACGGCGAAGTCACCCCGGATTTGTTGGGGCATTCCATTCCCATCGGCGGTGTGGCGGGTGACCAGCAAAGCGCCTTGTTTGGCCAGGCCTGCTTCAAAGCGGGCATGGTGAAAAACACCTACGGCACGGGCTGCTTCATGCTGATGCACACCGGTAACCAATTTCAAACCTCGCACAACGGACTGATCACCACCAGCGCCGCGCAAGCCACGGCGCAGACCGAGTTTGCAATGGAGGGCAGTGTGTTCGTCGGTGGGGCGGTGGTGCAATGGCTGCGCGATGGCTTGCATGCGATCCAGGGAAGCGGGGAGGTGCAAGCCCTGGCCCAAAGCGTGCCGGACTCCGGTGGTGTGATCGTGGTGCCCGCCTTTACCGGCTTGGGTGCACCCTACTGGAAACCCGATGCACGCGGCACCATCACAGGCCTCACGCGGGGCAGTACCGTGGCCCATATTGCAAGAGCGGCCTTGGAGAGCATTGCCTACCAAAGTGCGGCTTTGCTGCAAGCCATGAGCCGTGACGCAGTGGAAGCCGGTGGGGCCACCGTGGCTGAACTCCGGGTGGATGGGGGCGCCTGCATCAACGATTTGTTGATGCAATTTCAGGCGGACTTGCTGGGTATTCCGGTGGTACGTCCGGCGGTGACGGAAACCACTGCGCTGGGGGCCGCCTATCTGGCGGGGCTGACCACGGGTGTTTACAAAAGCACGGATGAGTTATCAGATTTGTGGCGGTCTGAGCGGCGCTTTCTGCCAACGCTGGACACCCAACGCGCCAAAGAACTCATGGAGCGTTGGGAGCACGCGGTCCGACAAACTGTGCTCTAAGACATTCGCCAGTTTCATCCGCATAAGCTGGGGCACAGCTGCCCGGCGTTTGCTGCGTCCCAGATGCGCCACAGGCGCCCAATAACTCTTAGGAAAATAACAATGACGATGCGCTATACAGCACTGGCGTTTGCCGCCCTCTGCGCCCTGGGTTTCCAAAACGCCGGGGCAGGGGAGGCGGAGGCACAAAAATGGGTGGAGCACGAATTTCAACCGTCCTCGTCCTATAAAGACCAACAGCTGCGAGAGATGAAGTGGTTCATCGACGCGGCCCGGAAACTGCAGGCCAAAGGCGTCAAGGAGGTATCGGTGGTGTCCGAGACACTGACCACGCACGAATACGAGTCCAAGGTTTTGGCCAAGGCTTTTGAGGAGATCACAGGCATCAAAGTCAAACACGACTTGCTTCAAGAGGGGGCGGTGGTGGAGAAGCTGCAGACTTCCATGCAATCGGGCAAATCCATTTACGACGGCTGGATCACCGACTCCGACCTGATCGGCACCCACTACCGTTACGGCAAGGTCCTGAACCTCACCGACTACATGAGCGGCGCGGGCCAGGAGTGGACCAACCCGGGCCTCGACCTGAAAGACTTCATCGGCACCAGCTTCACCACCGCACCCGACGGCAAGCTGTACCAGTTGCCTGACCAGCAGTTTGCCAACCTGTACTGGTTCCGCGCCGACCTGTTTGCCAAGCCAGAACTGAAGGAAAAGTTCAAAGCCAAATTCGGCTACGACCTGGGTGTGCCCTTGAACTGGAGCGCCTATGAAGACATCGCCGAATTCTTCACCAACGACGTGAAGAACATCGACGGCAAGCCGATTTACGGCCACATGGACTACGGCAAAAAGGATCCTTCACTGGGCTGGCGCTTTACCGATGCATGGCTGTCCATGGCAGGCGCTGCCGACAAGGGATACCCCAATGGACGCCCCGTTGACGAGTGGGGAATCCGGGTGGGCAATGGCGCCAACAAGTGCATCCCCGTGGGGGCGTCGGTGTCCCGCGGAGGCGCAACCAACTCACCACCCGCAGTCTTTGCACTGACCAAGTACATCGACTGGATGAAAAAGTACTCGCCCAAGGAAGCCATCGGCATGACCTTCGGTGAAGCAGGCCCCGTACCCGCACAAGGCCAGATTGCGCAACAAATTTTCTGGTACACCGCATTCACCGCCGACATGATCAAAAAGGGCTTGCCGGTGGTGAATGCGGACGGCACACCCAAATGGCGCATGGCCCCGGCCCCGGTTGGCCCGTACTGGAAAAGTGGCATGCAAAACGGTTACCAGGATGTGGGCTCGTGGACCTTCTTCAAGGACCACGACGCTGACAAAGTGGCAGCAGCCTGGCTGTACGCACAGTTCGTAACCGCGAAAACGGTATCCCTGAAGAAATCCATTGTGGGGCTCACTTTCATCCGCACCAGCGATATACGGCATGACTACTTCACCCGGAATGCAGCGAAATATGGCGGCCTTATCGAGTTCTACCGCAGTCCGGCCCGCGTCGCGTGGACGCCCACGGGCAACAATGTTCCAGACTATCCCAAGCTGTCCCAGCTGTGGTGGAAGAGCATTGCACAAGCGGTGAACGGTGAAAAGACGGCGCAGCAGGCCATGGACAATCTGGCCGAGGATATGGACCAGGTGATGGCGCAACTGGAGCAGCAGGGGATGGCACATTGCGCGCCCAAGCTCAACCCCAAAGCAGATCCCAAAAAGTGGTTGGAAGACTACGTTGCCCCGCGAAAACAACTTGCTAACGAAAAGCCAAAGGGTGAAACGGTGAATTACGAAGAGCTGCTTCAAGCGTGGCGCGAGTGGCGTGTGCGCTGAACGGCATAACAAAACCGACAGGATCTATAACCGTCAACATATGAAGTAGATGCAGGTGTACCCAAAGACAACGCCATGTTGTGCTGGGTCAGTTTTTTGCAAGGCTAGGTTTTGGGCTGCGGGTTTCTACGTATAATCGCGGGCTGTGCATAAGTAGCAGACTCTGTAACCTGGGTGTAATTTGAGATGTCGATAATTGCGCCCGTTGCAGAGAGTGAAGACGAGTCGTCCGATTTTGTGCCTTTAACGGCAGCCCAGGCTCAAGCACTGCGTGAGCAAAATCCTTCAATTTCTCCCTGGCGGGTGGTTGCGGGTCAAGTGCTGGTTGGTGTTTTTGTGGCATTGGCTGCATGGGGTGTAAGTGGTAATCGGACGGTTGCTTTGTCTGCGGCTTGGGGTGCTCTGGCGGTGGTGGTACCAGGTGCGTTGTTTGCGCGAGGATTGGCGCGTCAACGTCAGGCGAAAAATGCAGGAGCTGCACTGCTTGGTTTTTTTGTGTGGGAGTTGGTGAAGATTGTTGTGTCGGTGCTGATGTTGATCGTCGCTCCGAAATTGATCGTACAGCTGAATTGGTTGGCGTTGCTGACCGGCTTTGTTTTGGCAATGAAGGTGCATTGGGTGGCTGTTTGGCCGCGCGCAATGTACGGAAGAGTTGCCAAAAAGAAATGAAACATTGGTGATATATGTCTAACGCTGAAACTGCTGGAGTGCATGCTCCGACTGCTGGAGAGTACATTCAGCACCACTTGCATCATTTGCAAAAGGATTTTTCTTTTGCCAACGTCGAGCAGCATAGCCTGGTGGATTTTGGCCTTTTCAATCTTGACTCCCTTGTGTACTCTGTGGTTTTGGGGTTGTTGGGTTGCTTTTTGCTTTGGAGTGCTGCGCGCCGAGTAACGTCGGGAGTTCCGGGGCGCTTCCAGGCTGCGGTGGAAATACTGCTGGAAATGGTTGATTCCCAGGCTAAGGGTGTAATCAAAAGCGCGAATAGTCGCAAGTTGGTTTCGCCGCTGGCCTTGACGGTGTTTGTCTGGATTTTTCTGATGAATGCCATGGATATGTTGCCGGTGGATGCCTTGCCGGCTGTTTGGCATGGTGTTGGGCCTGGGCTTGGGTTCAATGATTACATGCGCGTTGTTCCAACAGCGGATTTGTCTACGACGCTGGGGCTTTCCTTTAGTGTGCTTTTGATCTGCCTTTTCTATAGCGTCAAAATCAAGGGTTTGGGTGGCTGGACGCATGAGTTGGTTGCGGCGCCCTTTGGTGACAAGGTTTACTTGTATCCTGTTAATTTCTTGATGCAAATGATAGAGTTTGCGGCCAAAACCGTTTCGCACGGCATGCGGTTGTTTGGCAATATGTTTGCAGGTGAGCTGATTTTCATGTTGATCGCCCTGATGGGTGGGACGTGGGCCTGGCAATTTAATCCCGGCGATGGGATGTTTTGGCTAGGTGTTGGGCATGTAATTGCTGGAGTGGCTTGGAGTATTTTCCACATTCTGGTGATTACGCTGCAGGCCTTCATCTTCATGATGTTGACGCTGATCTATGTGGGGCAGGCCCACGATTCACACTAATCGGTTTTTCTTTCTTTTTCTTTTTTTTGTACTTTAGGAGTAATCATGGAAAACATTCTTGGCCTCGTAGCACTGGCTTGCGGTTTGATTGTCGGTTTGGGTGCATTGGGTGCGTCCATCGGTATCGCGTTGATGGGTGGAAAATTTCTGGAATCCTCTGCGCGTCAGCCGGAACTGATGAACGAGCTGCAAACCAAGATGTTCATCTTGGCTGGTCTGATTGATGCTGCGTTTCTAATTGGTGTGGCCATTGCCTTGTTGTTTGCTTTTGCCAAGCCGTTTGCAATCTAATTTTGGATAAGCTCCCACGCTTGAAAGGGAATAAGCTGTGAATATCAACGCAACCCTGTTCCTGCAGGCGGTTGTTTTTGCGATATTGGTATGGTTCACGATGAAGTTCGTGTGGCCCCCAATTGCAAAAGCGCTGGATGAGCGGGCGCAGAAAATAGCCGATGGCCTTGCGGCTGCCGATAAAGCCAAGTCCGAACTTTCCTCCGCTAACAAGCGGGTGGAAGATGAGTTGGCGAAATCGCGTAACGAGGCGGCGGTCCGCATGGCAGATGCTGAGCGGCGTGCGCAGGCCATTGTCGAAGAGGCAAAATCCAAAGCTGTCGACGAAGGCGCAAAAATTGTTGCCGCAGCCAAAGTAGAAGCAGAGCAGCAAACTACCAGAGCGCGTGAAACACTGCGTGAGCAGGTGGCGACGCTGGCAGTGAAGGGTGCTGAGCAGATTCTTCGTAAAGAGGTAAATGCTGGAGTTCACGCTGATCTGCTTGGTCGTTTGAAAACCGAGCTGTAAGAGGACGAAATGGCCGAACTCGCCACTATTGCCCGACCTTACGCCGAAGCTTTGTTTAAAGCGTCTGCGTCGGATTTAACCTCTGCGGCCGCTTGGGTGGATGAGCTGGCAGTGATTGCCAGCAATCCCCAACTTCAGCAATTTGCCGATAGCCCCAAAGTCACTTCCACACAAGTGTTTGATCTCATTGCGGGCGTTGCGAAATCTGCTCTCGGTGACCATGCCAGGAACTTCTTGCGCACTGTCATTGAAAACAGCCGCTTGAGCGCATTGCCAGAGATTGCATCCCAATTTCGGGCATTGAAAAATGCACAGAGCGGGTCGTCCGATGCCGTGGTTTACAGCGCGTTCCCGGTAACCGGCGCCGAGCTGGCTGACGTAGCCGTTGTGCTCGAAAAACGCTTTGGCCGCAAGCTCAATGTGTCTGTCGAATTGCAGCCGGAATTGATTGGCGGCATTCGCGTGGTGGTGGGTGATGAGGTCCTTGACTCTTCTGTCAAAGCCCGTTTGGAACAAATGAAAGTGGCTTTGACCGCCTGAGGCTTGAGCCCAGGTTGTCAGCCCAATTAATGAAAGAAGGAAAGAGCCATGCAACTCAATCCCGCAGAAATTTCTGAATTGATCAAGAGTCGTATTGAAGGCCTGTCCGCCAGCGCCAACATTCGCAATGAGGGCACGGTTGTTTCCGTGACCGACGGTATTTGCCGCATTCATGGCCTTTCGGACGTGATGCAGGGCGAGATGCTGGAATTTCCGGCGGACGTGGATGGTCAACCCAGCTACGGCTTGGCGCTGAATCTTGAGCGTGACTCTGTCGGCGCCGTGATTTTGGGCGCTTACGAACACATTTCTGAAGGTGACACTGTCAAGTGCACCGGACGCATTTTGGAAGTGCCTGTGGGCCCTGAGCTCAAAGGCCGTGTGGTCAACGCATTGGGTCAGCCGATTGACGGCAAAGGCCCCATCAATGCCAAGATGACCGACGTGATTGAGAAGGTTGCGCCTGGCGTGATCGCTCGCGAATCCGTCAGCCAGCCCATGCAGACTGGCCTGAAGTCCATCGACTCCATGGTGCCCGTCGGCCGTGGCCAGCGCGAATTGATCATTGGTGACCGTCAAACTGGCAAAACCGCCGTTGCAATTGACGCGATCATCAACCAAAAGGGTCAGAACATGACCTGCGTGTATGTTGCGATCGGACAGAAGGCCTCTTCTGTCAAGAACGTGGTGCGCGCATTGGAGCAAGCCGGCGCTATGGAGTACACCATCGTGGTGGCTGCTACCGCCTCCGAATCGGCTGCCATGCAGTACGTGTCTGCCTATTCTGGTTGCACCATGGGTGAGTATTTCCGCGACCGCGGTGAAGATGCCCTGATTGTGTATGACGATCTGTCCAAGCAAGCCGTGGCCTATCGCCAAGTGTCCTTGCTGCTGCGTCGTCCTCCAGGCCGTGAAGCCTATCCTGGCGACGTGTTCTATCTCCACAGCCGCCTGTTGGAGCGTGCCGCTCGCGTGAACGCCGACTATGTCGAAGCCTTCACCAAGGGTGCAGTGAAGGGCAAGACCGGTTCTCTGACCGCATTGCCTATCATCGAAACGCAAGCCGGCGACGTGTCTGCATTCGTTCCTACCAACGTGATTTCCATCACCGATGGCCAGATCTTCCTGGAAACCTCATTGTTCAATGCCGGTATCCGTCCCGCGATCAACGCCGGTATTTCGGTGTCCCGCGTGGGTGGTGCTGCTCAGACCAAGCTGGTGAAAAACCTGTCCGGTGGTATTCGTACTGACTTGGCACAGTACCGCGAATTGGCTGCCTTTGCGCAGTTCGCTTCCGATCTGGACGAATCCACCCGCAAACAGTTGGATCGTGGTGCCCGTGTGACCGAGTTGCTCAAGCAAGCGCAATACAGCCCACTGCCTATCAGCTTGATGGCTGCTACGCTGTTTGCTGTGAACAAGGGCTTCATGGACGACATCGACGTCAAGAAGGTTTTGTCATTCGAGCATGGATTGCACGCTTATCTGAAAGACAAACACGCCGCCTTGGTGGCAAAGTTGGAAGCAGACAAGGCAATGGACAAGGATGCCGAGGCTGAATTGACGGCCGCAGCCACTGCGTTCAAAAAGTCATTTGCCTGATCCGCACCTGAAGACACAAGGAGTCATTCATGGCAGCAGGTAAGGAAATTCGCGGCAAGATCAAATCGGTGGAAAACACCAAGAAGATCACCAAAGCCATGGAAATGGTCGCCGCCAGCAAGATGCGTAAGGCGCAGGAGCGCATGCGTGCGGCCCGCCCTTACAGCGAGAAAATCCGCAATATCGCAGCCAACCTCGGTCAGGCCAATCCTGAGTATGTGCACGCTTTCATGAAAACCAATGACGCCAAGTCTGCGGGCGTGATTGTGGTGACCACCGACAAAGGTTTGTGCGGTGGCATGAATACCAACGTATTGCGTGGCGTGACCCACAAGTTGCGCGACTTGCAAGCGGCGGGCGTGTCAACGCAAGCCGTTGCGATTGGTAACAAAGGCTTGGGTTTCTTGAATCGTGTCGGCGCTAAAGTTGTGTCGCATGCGACGCAGTTGGGCGATACGCCGCATTTGGAAAAACTCATCGGCCCTGTCAAGGTGCTGTTGGATGCGTATGCCAAAGGTGAAGTGAACTCGGTGTATCTTTGCTACACCCGGTTTATCAACACCATGAAGCAGGAGCCGGTTGTTCAGCAGTTGTTGCCACTGTCGAGCAGTGCCATGCAAGCCGAAACCCAGGCCAATGAAGCAACAACCGGTGCCAAGCATGGCTGGGACTACATCTATGAGCCGGATGCACAAGCTGTGATTGACGATTTGTTGGTCCGCTACGTGGAGGCTCTGGTGTACCAGGCGGTGGCTGAAAACATGGCGTCCGAGCAATCGGCCCGTATGGTCGCCATGAAGTCGGCGACCGACAACGCTGGCAGTGTGATTGCCGAGCTCAAGCTGGTCTACAACAAAACGCGTCAAGCAGCGATTACGAAAGAACTTTCGGAAATCGTCGCGGGTGCAGCGGCGGTTTAAACGTATTTATTTTTGGAGCAAAAAATGGCTCAAGCCCAAGGCAAGATTGT
Organism: Burkholderiales bacterium RIFCSPLOWO2_12_FULL_61_40; assembly: GCA_001770935.1. GTDB lineage: Bacteria > Pseudomonadota > Gammaproteobacteria > Burkholderiales > Burkholderiaceae_C > Allorhodoferax. The sequence goes on from MESI01000086.1 coordinate 43,383, forward strand.
TCAGTGTATCGGTGCGGTGGTGGACGTGGAGTTCCCACGCGACCAGATGCCAAAGATTTATGACGCGCTCAAGATGGATGGTTCCACATTGACGCTGGAAGTGCAGCAGCAGTTGGGTGACGGCATTGTGCGTACCATTGCGTTGGGTTCTTCCGATGGCTTGCGTCGCGGCATGATCGTGCAAAACACGTCCTTGCCCATCATGGTTCCGGTTGGCAAAGCCACCCTGGGTCGCATCATGGACGTGCTGGGTGCGCCTATCGACGAACGTGGTCCAGTCGCTTCGACCCACACGGCGGCGATTCACCGCAAGGCCCCTACATACGACGAGCTCAGCCCTTCCCAGGAACTGCTGGAAACAGGTATCAAGGTGATTGACCTGGTATGCCCGTTTGCCAAAGGCGGCAAGGTTGGTCTGTTCGGTGGTGCCGGTGTGGGCAAGACCGTGAACATGATGGAGTTGATCAACAACATCGCCAAAGCACACAGCGGCTTGTCCGTGTTTGCCGGTGTGGGTGAGCGTACCCGTGAAGGCAATGACTTCTACCACGAGATGGCTGATTCTGGCGTGGTGAATTTGGAAAAGCTGGAAGACTCCAAAGTGGCCATGGTCTACGGCCAGATGAATGAGCCCCCGGGCAACCGTTTGCGTGTGGCCTTGACCGGTCTGACCATTGCGGAATCTTTCCGTGACGAAGGTAAAGACGTGTTGTTCTTCGTGGACAACATCTACCGCTACACCTTGGCTGGTACCGAAGTGTCCGCACTGTTGGGCCGTATGCCTTCCGCCGTGGGCTACCAGCCTACTTTGGCAGAAGAAATGGGCCGTTTGCAAGAGCGTATTACATCGACCAAAGTCGGCTCCATCACGTCCATCCAGGCCGTGTACGTGCCAGCCGATGACTTGACCGACCCAAGCCCTGCGACGACTTTCGCCCACTTGGACTCTACCGTCGTGTTGAGCCGTGATATTGCTTCCCTGGGTATTTACCCCGCAGTGGACCCACTGGATTCCACCAGCCGCCAGCTGGATCCGTTGGTGGTGGGTGCAGACCACTACGAGACTGCCCGTGCGGTGCAAGGTACCTTGCAGCGTTACAAAGAATTGCGCGACATTATTGCCATTTTGGGCATGGATGAGTTGGCGCCAGAGGACAAGCTTGCGGTGGCCCGTGCACGCAAGATTCAGCGTTTCCTGTCGCAGCCTTTCCATGTGGCAGAAGTGTTTACCGGTTCACCTGGTAAGTACGTCAGCTTGGCTGAAACCATTCGCGGCTTCAAGATGATTGTTGCGGGTGAATGCGACCATCTGCCTGAGCAAGCGTTCTACATGGTTGGCACGATCGACGAAGCGTTCGAAAAAGCCAAGAAGGTCTAATTTGAAACTTTGTGGGACAGTCGGTAGCCTTTCAGCGGCTACCCTGTCTCCAACTGATCAGGAAAATCATGAACACCATCCACGTTGATGTGGTCAGTGCCGAAGAATCCATCTACTCGGGTGAAGCGCGTTTCGTCGCTTTGCCTGGAGAGGCGGGCGAGCTGGGCATTTATCCACGCCACACACCGTTGATCACGCGCATCAAGGCGGGGTCGGTGCGTATTGAAAATGCGGACGGCAGCGAAGAGTTTGTTTTCGTGGCCGGCGGCATTCTGGAAGTGCAGCCCCATTGCGTGACGGTGTTGTCTGACACCGCCATTCGTGGCAAGGATCTGGACGATGAGAAGGCCAATGCCGCCAAGCTGGCCGCTGAAGAGGCACTCAAAAACGCCAAAGGTGAATTGGACATTGCCCGTGCACAATCCGAGTTGGCCGTGATGGCTGCACAGATTGCTGCGCTGCGCAAGTACCGCGCCAAAAAATAAGCGCCCTGTTTGCGCTGAAGACAAAAACCGCCTTCGGGCGGTTTTTGTCTTTCTGCATCTGCTAACGGAGCAAGGGGGTGTCCGGCAATTCATTGGGGTTGTGTGCGCCTTCGGCAAGCGCAAAATGTGCCCGCAGGATCGCAGAGACTTCTTCAATCGCCTGGGTCAAACCGGCTTCAAATTGACCCTCGTGCAATGCGGAACTCAGTCGGCGCACCATGGCGAGCCAAGCTTCGGGTGAAACATGGGGGTTGAGGCCCCGGTCAGCCACCACTTCGATGGAGTGCTCCGCCAGAAGCAGGTAAATCAGGACACCGTTGTTTTGCTCGGTATCCCAAACACGGAGCTCACCGAACTGGTCTATCGCCCTGCGGCGAACCAGTGCATGCGTGCCTTCTGTGGTCAGCAAGTAGCGGTTGGGCAGCCCGGCCTCAATGCAAAGGCGAATTTCCCCGCTGTGGTGGCGCTCACTGCCCGCCACCTGTTGCGCCAACCGGAGTACGGCATCGGGGGCCACCGCGCGAATGGAGTCCTCAGCCCAGCGGTGCTTGAAAAGTCGTTTTATTTGCACCCACATCACCATCTCCCTGAGGCACCGCCACCGCCAAAATCGCCGCCACCGCCGGACCGGAAGCCCCCGCCTCCCGAGGGGCCACCCCATCCACCGCCACCAAGGCCTCCTCCGCCCCAGCCGTTTCTCCCGGACGAAGGCAGTCCGCGTCCGAGTCGAAACAGCAAGGCCAACACCAGCGCGACCAGCGCCGCCAGTGCGCCAACCACCACACTGGAGGTCAGCACCGCCACCACTACACCAGCGGCTCCGCCCGTGAGCACGGCGCCCAGCCGGGTGCCAAACAAGCGCTGCGCGATCGACCCACCGACCGCCACTGCAAAAAACAAAAATACTGCCAAGTCCATCCACTGAAACCCACTGTTCCCCCGGTGGCCGCCGGGGCCAGTCCGTGGTGCGGGCAGCGCCTCACCCTGGATGAGCGCCATGATTTGATTTACACCTTGCTCCAGTCCGCCGGCAAAGTCGCCTTGCCTGAACTGTGGGGTAATCGCCTGATCGATCACCCGTTTGGCCGCCAGATCGGGAATGGCGCCTTCCAGTGTCTTGGCCACTTCTATCCGAAGCTGGCGGTCGTTTTTTGCAACAATCAACAACAAACCGTCCCCAACCTCCTTGCGACCGATCTTCCAGGCATTCGCCACCCGATTGGCGTAGCTGGCAATGTCTTCTGGCTGGGTCGTCGGCAGTATCAGCACCACCACCTGGGTTCCACTGCTGGCCTCAAATGCCTGCAACTTGGTGTCCAAGGCCTGAAGCTGGGCACGGCTCAGCGTGGCAGTGGAATCCATTACATGGGCGCTGAGTGGCGGTACCGGTAAAACATCCTGTGCCCAGACACCGCATGGAATCAAAACGAGCAGGGCCCATGTCCATGTTCTGACCACCGCACCCCGGACCAAAGTCCTGGCGCCAGCACCAAGTCCTGTCAGTGCCCAGGCGGTGGCACCGTAGGCATGCAGGAGCAGAGATTCAATCAAGGCGGACACCGCTTTTGCTTATTTTTTGTTGAAATCCACCGTGGGCGGGGCGCTGATCGCGGCCTCGTTTTGCACGGTGAAGCTGGGCTTGGGCGCGTAGCTGAAGGCCATGGCGGTCAGGTTGCTGGGAAAGCTGCGCGCCAGCACGTTGTACGCTTGCACCGCCTGGATGTAGCGGTTGCGCGCCACCGTGATGCGGTTTTCGGTCCCTTCCAACTGCACCCGCAGGTCGCCAAAAGCCTGGTTCGCCCTCAGGCTGGGGTAGCGCTCACTGACGGCCATCAGTCGGCTCAGTGCGCCGCTCAGTTCGCCTTGCACGGCCTGGAATTTCTGGAATGCCTCCGGGTTGTTCAACGTTTCCGGCGTTACCTGTATGGAGGTGGCCTTGGCGCGGGCCTCGACCACCTTGGTCAGGGTCTCCTGTTCAAAAGCCGCTTCGCCTTTGACCGTGGCCACAATATTGGGAACCAGATCGGCACGCCGCTGGTACTGGTTGAGCACCTCGCTCCACGCCGACTTGGTTTGTTCGTCAAGACGTTGAAAATCGTTATAACCACAGCCTGATAACAGAACCGCAGCCAGCAAAGCCAAGAGCCAATTTTTCACCATGTGAGTACCTCCAAAACCGAACACCAAGCCCCAAGAGACGAAGCATACATGGGCATGGCTTAACGACAATCAAGAGGCGCCACCCGAGTGCCGCCAAACGCTGTGGGTAAACCCGGCAAAATGCAGTTCTTATCCCGATTGTCTACCGATGTCCAAAGCACGCCAACACGCCGCCTTAGGCGGTACCCCTGATGACATTGAAGCGGCCTTTTACGAGGCGCTTCAGTCCGCCGATATCGAAAAACTCATGGCCTGCTGGGCCGAGGAGGATGATATTGTGTGTATCCACCCCGGTGGCCCCCGAGTGGTCGGCGCGGGGGCCATCCGGGCCGCCTTTGATGCCATGTTTGCCCATGGGGGCGCCATCCAGGCGCGTCCAGAAAACATTCGACGGGTGGACTCATTGGCCAGTGCGGTTCACCATGTGCTGGAAAAAGTGGAGGTTTTGACGCCGGAAGGCCCTGCCAAAGCCTATGTGTTGGCCACCAACGTCTACCACAAGACAGCACAAGGCTGGCGCATGGTGGCCCACCACGCCAGCGCCGGAAGCGATGGGGAGGCACTGGAAATCCAGCAAGCCGCCCAGGTTTTGCATTGAATGAAACAGGCCTCTGGCCCCCGTATTACGTGCGTAAGCAGCTATGAAATATATAGCGCCCGTGTGGCTGCCGGGAGGCAACTTGCAAACCATCTGGCCGGCCTTGTGCGCACGCAGGGTATTTGGCCTGCGTCCTGCATACCAGCGCGAACGCTGGACCACCCCGGATGCGGACTTTGTCGATGTCGATTGGCTGGACACCGCACCCCAGGCTGCGCAGACCTTGCTGGTGCTGTTCCATGGCCTGGAGGGCTCCTCGCGAAGCCACTATGCGGAGGCTTTTGCAGACTTTGCACGGGAGCGGGGTATGGCCTACGCCGTTCCCCATTTTCGGGGATGCAGCGGTGAGCTGAACCGGGGTCCCCGTGCCTACCACTCGGGCGACTATGAGGAGATTGGCTGGATACTGCAGCGCATGCGCCAACGCCACACCGGACCGATCATTGCCGTGGGTATTTCCCTGGGCGGCAACGCGCTGCTGCGTTGGGCGCAGGAAATGGGTGCCGTTGCAGCGCAGGCCGTGTCCGCCGTGGCGGCCGTGTGCTCGCCCATTGATCTGGCCGCAGGTGGCCGGGCCATCGGAAGAGGGTTCAACCGCTGGGTCTACACCCGCATGTTTTTGAACACCATGAAACCCAAGGCCATGCAAAAGCTCGCCCAGCATCCGGGCTTGTTCGACGGCAAGGCGCTGATGGCTGCGCGTGACCTTTACGAGTTCGACAATGTTTTCACCGCTCCACTGCATGGTTTCAAAAACACCGAAGACTATTGGGCGCGCGGGTCGGCCAAGCCACACCTCCACCGCATCCGAATCCCCGCGCTGGTGGTCAATGCCCGCAACGACCCCTTTGTGCCCGCTTCGTGCCTGCCAAAGCCAAGTGAAGTGGGGTCGTGTGTCACCCTATGGCAACCCAAGCACGGCGGCCATGTGGGATTTGCGCAAGGGCCATTGCCAGGCCACGTACGCACCATGCCCGACGCGGTGGGTGGATGGCTGGCGCAACATGTTCATTAAAGAGGTGTTTTATGGATGACATCGTGAAGCAGGCCATGGCCAAATGGCCCAACGTACCCGCCTGCTACGGCTGGCTGGGCCTGGACGCCCGCGGCAACTGGTATATGCGGGACGATACGGCACAGGCGGCCGGTGCTTTCACCAGCGGGCATGCAGGGGCCAAGGGCTCTTTGCTCAAGCACGAAAAGCTGATCGACTTCATTCAGCGCAACTATGCGTGTGACGATGCGGGGCAGTGGTATTTTCAAAACGGCCCCCAGCGCGTATATGTCGAGCTGGAAGCCACTCCCTGGGTCTGGCGCTTGGGCGCTGACCTGGCGGTGACGTGCCACAGCGGTGAGCCGGTGCAATACCACCAGGGGTTGATGGACGAAAACGGGTGGCTGTACCTGGAAACCAGCCGGGGCTTTGGGCTGGTGCACACCCAGGATGTCGGGCAGGCCGCAGAAGCGGTGGACGCCGGGGTATGGACCGTGCAGGACGTGCGCCTAAACGATCTGGAGGCCTGTTATGGCTACGTAAAGAGCCCGCAGCGCCTCCGCATGAAATAGTTTTGCTACTAAAACAATAGCTGTCTACGCTTGTCCTGTGCGGGCTGGAGGCTGAAACTATAGAGAAACTCCCATGCAAAACGCAAAAAGGGCTGGCAGATATCGCCAGCCCTTTTTTGATGGGAAAGCGCCGCGTTACTTGGCGGTTTCGGCCTCTGCGGGCTTTATGGGCTCTTCAAACTTGGCGCCGCCGGCGTTGGCCATGTAGACCACGCCGCGCGCTATCTCGAAGTCAGAGAAGTCACCACCACCTTGCGGGCCCATGGCATTTTTGCCCTTCAGTGCGGAGTTCAACAGGGTATCCAATCCGCTCTTGATGCGCGGGCCCCATACCGCAGTGTCCCCAAATTTGGGTGAGCCTGCAGCACCGGTGGCGTGGCAGGCAGAGCACTGTGCTTGATAAACCTGTTCGCCGGTTCTGGCCTCGCGATTGGCATCGCGGATTTCGATCGTGCCGATTTTCTGGATGCGCTCTGCCGTGGCTTTTTCTACATTGACTGCGCCTGCCGCGGGCTTGTTGTCAGCGGTGACGTAGTACACCAGCCCAATAATTACAAAAATCGGAATGATGAAGGAGAAAAAAACTGCCGCCAGCAATTGCTTGGGACTTTTGATCGGACCGGAATGGGCCCCATCTTGCTGAGTTGCTTGGCTGGTATTGCTCATGGTGTCCTCGAAAAATCAGGGGCTGCTAAAACAGCGTCGGATTATAGCGGCCACCCTCCTGAAAACACCTACAATGCAGCCTGTTCAGCGTTGCGGCTGTAGCTCAGTGGATAGAGTATTGGCCTCCGAAGCCAAGGGTCGTGGGTTCGATCCCCGCCAGCCGCACCACTTTTTGAAACCCAAGCCCCGTGCGGCTCTCCAGCCGGTTCGGGTTTGGCTATCATCCACTCCACTCATCCAGTTGAGCATTACCTCAAGCAACTGAAGCTGCCTGACTTTCATTGGTGCCCATTGACTGCTAAAAGAGATGATGGAGGGTGTCGCTGGGGCGGGAGGCAGTCTGTGTGCTGATCAGAGCTTCAACAACCGTTTCATCAAAAGTGTCGGGTAGTCTTGCCGATGACCCGCCATGGCATACACGTAAACGTCACCATGGATACGCCGATAGACCAGCTTGTGGTGTGACGTAAAGACGTTTTGGTACTCAAAGATGCCAACGGAGGCAAGCTCCTGGACCGGCTCTCCAGTCAAAAGTCCTGTGTCAACCAGCGCCAGCTTTTCGAAGATTTCGTTTTCGGCATTAAGCCAGTCAGTCTCGCTCCACTTGTTGAGCATGTACTCCTGAAGCGAGAGCAAGTCTTCCTGCGCATCGGGAAGGATGACGATGGCCATTACTTGCGGCGTTGGCGGGCTGCAGCCAATTGCGCGCGTGACTCTGCAACAGAAATACCTTTGCCCTGCATGCGATCTTTCTCGCCCAGGGCCATGACTTTCAAGGCCGCAATGAGCGCTTCCTTTTCCTGAAACTGCTTGACACTTTCAATCACCATGCTGGCTTCGCCATTTTGGGTGATGAAAAACGGATTTCCATTCATCGCCAGGTCCTCGGAAATCTGGGCGGCGTGGCTTTTCAGGTAGGAGATGGACTTGATGTTGGCGACAGATGGCATACCGATCCTTGGGCTTTGCGGTGCGCCGAATTTAGTGCCGAATTCAGTCGGAGTCAATCGTTGGTACATTGCTGATACCGGGCCACCAACTTTCCAGCAAAATGGCGACACAATGTCATCCACTCCACCCCCACTTTTTGAACCGCTGGAATGTGTGAAAGTGAGTATTGGTGCGGGTTTTCGGGCGATTTACCCAGAAATGGGTTCGATCCCCGCCAGCGCATAGGCCCCGCCGCAAGGCGCTGCGGCGTAGCGACCCAATAGACAGAAACGGTGATTCCCATGTCGGACGAATTTCAGATCGAAATTCCCCAGTCGTTCATGGCCCTGTACACCGATGCAGGGCGCTCCAAACCCAACGCGCCCCGAGAGGTCGTGGCATCGCGGTACGCGTTGTGTGAGGATCTTGCCAATTTGTTGACCCAAACTGCTGCCGATACGCAATTCAAATTGGGAATCGACGAATCCGATGTACTGGCACGATGCCACCAGGGCCTGCTGGGGGACGCTGCCGTGGTGACGGAGAACGAAGCCCGGTGGGTGATTTGCCGCCTGGCGGAACTGCTGCAGTGGAAGCAGCCTGTCTGGCACTGATTCAGGACGCCTGCGGACCCGCCTTCAGTGACAAGGCCAGCTCATAGAGTGCGTTGCGCGGCTCACCGGTAATGTCCGCAGCCAGTTTGACGGCGGTTTTCAGGGGCAGTTGCTCCAGCAAAAGTTTCAAAACACGGCTGTCCTGGCCCGTGGGCGCCGCCGCAGGCGCGGGGTGCACGACCAGCGCAAATTCACCGCGAAGGCGGTTGGCATCGGCCGCCAGCCACGCCGGCAAGCCTTCCGCCGTGACTGTTGCAATCTCTTCAAACTGTTTGGTGAGTTCGCGGCCCACGGTAATCGGGCGTGACCCCAAGGGTGTCAGAGCTTGCGCCACCGCCTCCATGCGGTGAGGGGCCTCCAACAGCACCACGGCCCGGTCTTGGGTGGCCAAGGCCTGCACGGCGGCAGCCCGTTCCCCCGCCTTGCTGGGCAAAAAACCGACAAAAACAAAGCCGCCCGGATGGTGGCCGTCTTCGGCCACCCCTGCGGCTGACATCACGGTGGTGACGCTGCTGGCTCCGGGCAGCGGAACCGCGCGCAGCCCCTGGGCCTGTACGGCGGCCACCAGCCGGGCGCCAGGGTCGCTTACACCGGGTGTGCCAGCGTCGCTGACATAGGCCACACGCTGGCCCTGGCGCAAATGGTCCACCACCGTCTGGGCCGCCTGGGCTTCGTTGTGCTGGTGCACGGCGATCAATTGCCCGGTTGTTTTGTCGATGCCGTAGGCGCGCAGCAAGGACTGGGTATGGCGGGTGTCTTCGCAGGCAATGGCGTCGACCAAACCCAGCACATGCAAGGCCCGCAGCGTGATGTCGGCCAGGTTGCCGATGGGGGTGGCCACCACGTACAAGGTGGCGGGCGGATAATGCTGTTCAGCGGCCGCATCGTGCGCCGCACGCAGGGCCGAGGTGTAACTCGATGTCAATGGTGTTTCCTCAAAACAAGACGATAAGCCGGGCCCGCACCACCAAGCAAATGGGGGATGCGGCCGAAGACGCTGCGCTGCAGCACTTGCAGAAAGCCGGGTTGCGCCTATTGGAGCGCAATTATCGGACGCCGGGGCGCGGGGGTGGAGAAATCGATCTGGTCATGCAAACCCCTGACGGAACTACGGTGTTTGTGGAGGTCCGGCAGCGCACCAATACACACCATGGCGGTGCCGCCGCCAGTGTGGGCGGCGCCAAGCAGCGACGCATCGTGTTTGCGGCGCGCCACTACCTGATGCGCTTGCGCGAACCGCCGCCTTGCCGTTTTGACGTGGTGCTGCTGGAGCCGGGCGGTATTGAATGGCTGCAGGCGGCATTTGATGCGTACTGAACGGCGCAGGCACCCCCGTGTGGGCGGCACGCCACCGGAAACTTCGGGCAAGGGTATCATTGCCCCCATGCTGGAACAACGAATTCAACAACACTTTATTGACAGCGCAGACCTGAAGTACCAGGCCGCGCAAACCTTGAGCAAGCCCATTGCTGCCGCGGTACAGGCCATGCTGGCCTGTGTGACCAGCGGCGGCAAGGTGCTGGCCTGTGGCAACGGCGGATCTGCTGCGGATGCCCAGCATTTTGCGGCGGAGTTCGTGGGCCGTTTCGAGCGGGAGCGCCCCGAGTTGGGCGCCATTGCGCTGACCACCGACAGCTCCATCATCACGGCCATTGCCAACGACTACGACTACAACGTCATTTTTTCCCGCCAGGTGCGCGCTCTGGGCTCACCCGGCGACGTGCTGCTGGCCATTTCCACCAGTGGCAATTCCGCCAATGTGTTGGCCGCCATCGAAGCCGCACACGCCCGGGAAATGGTGGTGGTGGGCCTGACCGGACGCGGCGGCGGCAAAATGGCGCAGGTCTTGCGCGACACCGATGTGCACATTTGTGTGCCGCATGAGCGCACGGCACGTGTGCAAGAGGTGCATATTTTGGCCTTGCATTGCATTTGTGATGCGGTCGATGCCCAGCTGTTGGGCGATCAGGAAACCAACTTATGAGCAATTCACTTCGCCGCGCCACGCTGGGGCTGGTGTTGGCCGGCAGCGTCTTCGGTCTGAGCGCCTGTTTGCCCTTGGTGATGGGCGGTGCGGTCATGGGCGGCCTGGTGGCCACCGACCGCCGTACTTCGGGCACCGTGCTGGAGGACGAAGGCATCGAGCTCAAAGCCGGCAACCGCGTTCGTGAGAACCTGGGGGAGCGGGCGCATGTCAACGTGACCAGCTACAACCGCCAGGTATTGCTTACCGGCGAAGTGCCGACCGCGCAGGACAAACAGCTGGTTGAACAGGTTGTGTCGCGCGTGGAAAATGTGCACAACATCGTGAATGAGCTGGCCGTCCTGGGCAACTCCACCCTGACACAGCGCTCGTCCGACACCCTGGTCACCGGCCGGGTGAAGGCGGCGCTGATTGACGCCAAGGACCTGTTTGCCAACGCGTTCAAAATCAGCACCGAGCGGGGCACCACCTACATGATGGGGCGCGTCACCGAGCGCGAAGCAAAACGGGCCACCGAGATCATCCGCAACACCTCGGGTGTGCAGCGCGTGGTGCGGGTGCTGGAAATCATCAGCGAAGACGAGCTGGCGCGCATGCTGCCACAGCCTGCACCCAAGACGGAGCCTGCGCCGCTTGTGAAAAACTGAAGCGCATCCACGCAAAAAGAAACGGCCCGTAAGGGCCGTTTTGCTTGGAGGGGGAAGAAAATTTGGGGCTTATTCCGTTTCCCAATCATTTCTGTCTAGGCGCCTGGCCGCAGGCAGTGCGAACGCACGACCAGGCGAGACAACAGCGACAGGGATGATGTAGAAATGGAATCACTTCAGCCGCTTGATCAGGCTGGAGGTATCCCAGCGGCGGCCGCCCATGTGCTGCACATCGCCATAAAACTGATCCACCAAGGCCGTCACCGGCAGGCGCGCACCATTGCGCTTGGCTTCCTCCAGCACCAGGCCCAGGTCCTTGCGCATCCAGTCTACGGCAAAACCAAAGTCAAACTGGTCGGCCACCATGGTCTTGCCCCGGTTGTCGAGCTGCCAGCTCTGGGCCGCCCCTTTGCCGATGACGTCCAGCACCTGATGCATGTCCAGCCCGGCTTTCTGGCCAAAGGCAATGGCCTCGCTCAGGCCCTGCACCAGGCCCGCAATACAAATCTGGTTGACCATTTTTGCCAACTGACCCGCACCACTGTCGCCCAGCAGGGTGAACGCCTTCGAAAAGGCCATGCCTACCGGGCGGGCCCGCGCAAACGCCGCCGGGTCGCCGCCACACATCACGGTCAACATGCCGTTTTGGGCACCCGCCTGCCCGCCAGAGACGGGGGCATCCACGAAGTGCAGGCCGAGATTGCGCGCCGCCCCACTGAGCTCGCGGGCCACATTGGCGGAAGCCGTGGTGTGGTCCACCAACACGGCCCCCTCCTGCATGCCGGCAAACGCGCCATCGGCCCCCAGGGTGACGCTACGCAGATCATCGTCATTGCCGACGCAGCAAAAAACGAGGTCCGCGTTCTGGGCGGCCAGGCGCGGCGTGGAGGCCTGGGTGTTCAAACCTTTTGGGCCGCTGGCCCCCGCAAACTCAGCGCACCACGCTATCGATTTGCTAGCGGTTCGGTTGTACACGGTGACCTGGTGCCCGGCGGCCGCCAGATGGCCCGCCATGGGATAGCCCATGACGCCCAGGCCTAGAAAGGCGACGCGGGTCGGAGGGCAGGTTTCGTAGGTTTTTGGATGGGTGCTGGGCATGGGGTCTTTCCAATCAGTTGGGGTCAGCGCACATCGCTGCGCGAGTGATCTGACGCCAATGTCTCACATAATGGCAAAATTTTCGGTCCCGGCGCTCAGGTCATTGGACTTGCCGCGCTGGCTGTTGAGTTTGATCTGCAGGCGCAAATCGTTCACCGAATCGGCGTTGCGCAGCGCATCTTCGTAGGTGATGGCCTGGGCTTCGTACAGGTCGAACAGCGCTTGGTCAAAGCTTTGCATGCCGAGGTTGCGGCTCTTCTTCATGATCTCCTTGATTTCGGTGACTTCGCCTTTGAAAATCATGTCGGAAATCAGGGGGGAGTTGATCATGATTTCCACCGCCGCCACCCGGCCCTTGCCGTCTTGCTTGGGAATCAGGCGCTGCGACACCAGGGACTTGAGGTTGAGCGACAGGTCCATCAACAACTGGCTGCGGCGTTCTTCGGGGAAGAAGTTGATGATGCGGTCCAGCGCCTGGTTGGCGCTGTTGGCGTGCAGGGTGGCCAGGCACAGGTGGCCGGTCTCGGCAAAGGCCACGGCGTGTTCCATGGTTTCCCGGTCGCGGATTTCCCCCATCAGGATCACATCGGGCGCCTGGCGCAGCGTGTTTTTCAGGGCGGCTTCCCAGCTGTCGGTGTCCAGCCCCACTTCGCGCTGGGTCACCACGCAGTTTTTGTGCGCGTGCACGAATTCGACCGGGTCTTCCACCGTGATGATGTGGCCATAGGAATTTTCGTTGCGCCAGTCCACCATCGCCGCCAGCGTGGTGGACTTGCCCGAGCCCGTGGCACCGACCATGATGCACAGGCCGCGCTTGGACTGGACGATTTCTTTGAGTACCTGGGGCACACCCAAGCCATCAATCGTGGGCAATACCGCCGGAATCACCCGCAGCACCATGCCCACCTTGCCCTGCTGGATAAAGGAGTTCACCCGAAAGCGGCCGATGCCGGGCGGGGAAATGGCGAAGTTGCCCTCCTTGGTGCGCTCAAACTCGGCCACCTGTTTGTCGTTCATGATGGAGCGTGCCAGGGCCAGCGTGTGCGCCGCGTTCAGCGGTTGGGGCGATACCTTGGTCACCTTGCCATCGACCTTGATGGCGGGTGGGAAGTCGGCGGTGATGAACAGGTCGCTGCCATTGCGGCTGACCATCAGCCTGAGCAGGTCGTTGATAAATTTTGTAGCCTGATCGCGTTCCATAAGAACACCTCCTTTGTACTAAATGTAGGCTTGCCAGCCCACCAAAACCCAGGAATACCGTGGAACCGGCTTCGCCGGGCCGCTGGTATTGCCCCCTGCAAGGGGGAAAGCGCAGCGACACGCAGTGCGCGAAGCCGGGGGGTGAGCCATAGTCACCCGGGGAAATTTTCAGGAATCTTCGCTTTGGAGCGCGCTTCGGACGGGCTGATGATGTTGCGTTTGACCAAGTCGTTGAGGTTCTGGTCCAGCGTTTGCATACCGACCGCATTGCCGGTCTGGATGCTGGAGTACATCTGCGCCACCTTGGCCTCGCGGATCAGGTTGCGGATGGCGCTGGTGCCCAGCATGATCTCGTGCGCCGCCACGCGGCCCTGGCCGTCCTTGGTCTTGCACAGGGTCTGCGAAATGACGGCCTGCAGCGACTCGGACAGCATGGCGCGCACCATTTCTTTCTCGTCGGCCGGGAATACGTCAATGATCCGGTCGATGGTCTTGGCAGCGCTGGACGTGTGCAGGGTGCCAAACACCAGGTGGCCGGTTTCCGCGGCGGTCATGGCCAGGCGGATGGTTTCCAGGTCGCGCATTTCCCCCACCAAAATACAGTCCGGGTCTTCGCGCAGGGCCGAGCGCAGGGCAGCGGCAAAGCTCAATGTGTGCGGCCCGACCTCGCGCTGGTTGACCAGGCACTTTTTGGACTCGTGCACAAACTCGATCGGGTCTTCCACGGTCAGGATGTGGCCGAACTCGGTTTCGTTCAGGTAATTGACCATGGCCGCCAGCGTGGTGGACTTGCCTGAGCCGGTGGGTCCGGTCACCAGCACCATGCCGCGCGGCTTCAAGGCCAGGTCGCCAAAAATCTTGGGGGCATTGAGCTGCTCCAGCGACAGGATCTTGCTGGGAATGGTCCGAAACACCGCACCGGCGCCCCGGTTGTGGTTGAAGGCGTTGACCCGAAAACGCGCCAGGCCGTCGATCTCAAACGAAAAGTCGATTTCCAGGAATTCTTCAAAGTGCTTGCGCTGGCCGTCGTTCATGATGTCGTACACCATGGCGTGGACCTGTTTGTGGTCCAGCGCTTCCACATTGATGCGCCGCACATCGCCGTGGACCCGGATCATGGGTGGCAGGCCTGCCGACAGGTGCAAATCCGAGGCCTTGTTTTTGACACTGAAGGCCAGTAGTTGGGTGATGTCCATGGAGTCCTCGTTGGGTGGGCCGCAGTTTGTTACGCTTGGGAGATTATGACCATGATTGCCCAGAACCTCCACCACGTCCAGGCCCGTATTGCAGACGCGTGTGGGAAAGCCCGGCGCCCCAGCGATGCGGTGACTTTGCTGGCCGTTTCCAAGACCTTTGGCCCCGAGGCGGTGCAAGAGGCCTATGCGGCCGGGCAAACCCGGTTTGGCGAAAACTACATCCAGGAAGCGGTGCAAAAAATCACCGCACTGCGCCATTTGCCCCTGCAGTGGCACTGCATAGGCCCGATCCAGAGCAACAAGACCCGCGTGGTAGCCGAGCACTTCGACTGGGTGCACACGGTGGACCGCCTGAAAATTGCCCAGCGCCTGAGCGAGCAGCGCCCGCCCCATTTGCCGGCGCTGCAGGTGTGCATCCAGGTGAATGTGGACGGTGGCGCCACCAAGTCCGGTGTGGCGCCACAGGACGCGCTGGTGCTGGCGCAGCAGGTCGCGGCCTTGCCGGGGCTGCGCCTGCGGGGTGTCATGAGTATCCCTGAGCCTGCTACGGATTTCATAGCTGCTTGCGCAGTGTTTGCAATGGCTAGAGGCCTATTTGATGCCTTAAATGCCCATGGGTTGGGGCTGGATACGCTGTCCATGGGCATGAGTGCCGACCTGGAGGCCGCAGTCCACGAGGGCAGCACGATGGTGCGGGTGGGGAGTGCTATTTTTGGCGGGCGCGGCTAGGGTCAGGAATGCAAGGGGGGCTGGTAGGCCTTGTTCAACGTCCGGGCCACCTGGTCCAGCCGTTTGTCGTGCGTCCAGAGCCGTGTGTTATCACCCAGCAGCACCGAGGCGATCAGGCTGATGTCCACCAGGCCGCAGCCGCGGCCATACAGTTGCTGGCCCTCGACCATGGCCAACAGTTCTGACTGTGTCGCGACCGGCGTACTTTCAAGCTCGGCGAGCATGCCGATGATGGCGCGGCGACTGGGCGGGGTGCCGCAGGCCACTTCCATCACCACATTCGGGTGGCACACCACCAAGCCGTCTTCCAGCAGTGCCACGAGGTGTTCATTTCTTTGCTTGAAGTGGCCCACCCAGACCGATGAGTCAACCAGCACGTTCATGGCGTTGTGGGCTCTTCGCGCCGACGGGGGGGGAGTTCCATTTCAGGCGCCAGACCACCCAAATCAGCCAGGCGGCGGGCCGTTTGCCGTTGGATAAAAGCCTTCACGCATTCCCGGATCAGTTCGGATTTGTCTGTTCCGGGCGGTGCCAGCGCAACGGCCTTGGCAAAAAGTTGGTCATCGATCGTGAGTGTGGTTCGCATGGTGGCATCCTGCATCAATAGATGCATCATTTTGCATCAAAACGCGCAATTTAACGCAGCGGCAAATGCGTGGTGTTTTTCACCTCTTCCATCACCGCGTAGGTGCGGGTCTCGCGCACGCCGGGCAACTGCCACAACACGGTGCCCGCAAATTCGCGGTAGGCCGCCATGTCGGCCATGCGGGTTTTGAGCAAATAGTCAAAACCGCCGGCCACCATGTGGCACTCCATGATTTCCGAGCGCACCTGCACCGCTGCCTTGAAAGCATCAAACACATTGGGCGTGGTTTTGTCCAGCAGCACCTCCACAAACACCATCATGCCGGCACCCAGTTTGAGCGGGTCCAGGCGCGCTTCGTAGCCCAGGATGTAACCGTCTTTGGTGAGCCGCTGCACCCGCGCCAGCACGGCGGTGGGGGACAGTGTGACGGTTTCGGCCAGCTTGAGGTTGGAAATGCGGCCATCTTCCTGCAAGCAACGCAGAATTTTGAGGTCGATGCGGTCCAGGTCGGCAAAGGCGTCGCTCATGACAGGCGGTAGGTTTCGAGGTGAATACTGGTTTCGGTGCTGCTGATGCCGCGCACCAGGCGGATGCGCTCCAGCACCTTGGAGAGTTCGGACAGATTGGCCGCGCGCAACTCGGCCAGCAAATCCCAGCGGCCATTGGTGTCGTGCAGGCAGGCCACACCGGGCTCGCCCAGCAGGCTGTTGATGACGGCCCGGGTTTCATTGCCCTCCACCGCCACACTCATCCAGGCGCTGATTTCCGTGGGCTGGGCATCCGGGCGCAGGCGCACGGTGTAGCCCACGATGATGCCCGCGTCTTCCAGCTTGGTGATGCGGTTGCTGACCGTGCCGCGCGACACGCCCAGCTTGGCGGCCAGGGTGGCCACGCTGGTGCGGGCGTCTTTGCGCAAAAGCGAGAGCAATTGTTGGTCTGTCAGGTCCATATTTCCATTATGGCAATTCTGGTTGTCTAAATGGCAGATTTTTGTCAAAAAGATAGCAAAACTGGCGATTTACATTGACATATCTATTTGGGAGACTACTCTAAATTATCGGAGTCCACACCATGAACCGCACCTCACCTGTCCAAACCCAGTTCCTCAGCGTCCAAGACGTGGCCACCATCGTCACCCAGGTCGGCACCGCCGACACATTGCGCCGCATGGCGGATTACATCCAGGCGGACTACATGCGCTGGCCAGATTTTGACAAGTGCGCCCGTGTGGCCGCCCACTCGCCCGAAGGTGTGATTGAGCTGATGCCGATTGCCGATGCCAAAACCTACACTTTCAAATACGTCAACGGCCACCCCAAGAACACCCTGGCGGGTTTGTCCACCGTCATGGCCTTTGGCGTGCTGGCCGATGTGGACACCGGCCGCCCCGAATTGCTCAGCGAGTTAACGCTGACCACCGCCTTGCGCACCGCAGCCATGTCCGCCGTGGCGGCCCGCACCCTGGCCCGGCCCAACAGCAAAAGCATGGCCTTGATCGGCAATGGCGCGCAAAGCGAATTCCAGGCGCTGGCCTTCCACCACCTGCTGGGCATTGAAGACATTCGCCTGTTTGACACCGACCCTGTGGCCACCCAAAAGCTGGTGGACAACCTCCAGCACACGGCGATACGCCTGACGGTGTGCACCAGCATCGCCCAAGCCGTGCGGGGTGCCGATATCGTCACCACCGTCACCGCCGACAAGACCAACGCCACCATCCTGACGCCCGACCTGCTGGAGCCCGGCATGCACATCAACGGTGTGGGCGGCGACTGCCCCGGCAAGACCGAGCTGCACCCCGATGTGCTGCGCGGCTCTGCCGTGTTTGTGCAGTACGAGCCGCAAACCCGCATCGAAGGCGATTTGCAGCACCTGCCCGCCGACTTTGCCGTCACCGAGCTGTGGCAAGTGTTGGTGGGCCAGGCGGCAGGCCGCACGTCGGAGGCACAGGTTACGCTGTTTGATTCGGTTGGTTTCGCCCTGGAAGACTACTCCGCTCTACGCTACCTGCGCGATGTCGCCACCGAGTTGGGGCTGGGCCAGCGGGTGTCCCTCATCCCCGATCTGGCGGACCCCAAGGACCTGTTCAGCCTGATCCGCCCCTCGGCGCAAAAACTGGCCTTGGCAGCATGAGCCCGGCACCTTTTTCCAGCCGTGCGCCCGGCGGCGTGAGCCTCATTGGCGTTCCTACCGACATTGGCGCGGGCTCCTTGGGTGCGCGCATGGGGCCCGAAGCCCTGCGGGTGGCCGGCATAGCACAGGCCATACGCCAGTTTGGCCTGGACGTGAAAGACTGTGGCAACCTGCACGGCCCGGCCAACCCCTGGCAGGCCGCGGTCAACGGCTTTCGGCATCTGCCCGAAGCCGTGCAATGGAACCAGTTGCTGCACGACGCCATGTACGCCGAATTGAACGCCGGGCGCTTGCCCATCATGCTGGGCGGCGACCACTGCCTGGGGATAGGCTCCATCAGCGCCGTGGCGCGCCACTGCCGCGATGCGGGCAAGAAGTTGCGCGTGCTGTGGTTTGACGCGCATGCCGACTTCAACACCGCCACGCTCACGCCCAGCGGCAACATCCACGGCATGCCGGTGGCCTGCCTGTGTGGCCAGGGGCCGCAGGAGTTGATCGAAATCGGCGGCCATATTCCCGCACTCAAGCCCAAGCAGATCCGCCAGATTGGCATCCGCAGTGTGGACGAGGGTGAAAAACGCCTGGTGCACGACATGGGCATCGAGGTGTTTGACATGCGCTACATCGACGAGATGGGCATGCGCCACACCATGGAGCTGGCCCTGGCGCTGGTCGATGCCAACACCCATTTGCATGTGAGCCTGGACGTGGACTTTCTGGACCCCACCATCGCCCCCGGCGTGGGCACCACCGTGCGCGGCGGCCCCAACTACCGCGAAGCGCAGCTGTGCATGGAAATGATTGCCGACACCGGCCGCCTGGCCTCGCTGGATGTGGTGGAACTCAACCCCGCGCTGGATGTGCGCAACCAGACCGCCGAGCTGGCCGTTGATTTGATCGAGAGCCTGTTTGGCAAAAGCACGCTGATGCGCAAATCCACCGGATCGCTGTGACCCCTTTCCCCTTGGTTCTCCCTGTGTTCTCCCCGTGTCATCAACCCGCCGGGCACTGCCCCGGTATTTCAAAGGATTTATCCATGAAGAAACTCCTGCTGGCCATCGCCCTGGGATCGGTCTGTGCCGTGTCGTTTGCACAAGGCAAAGACCTCAAGGTGGCGATCGACCCCACCTACGAGCCCTTCACCTTCAAAACCGCCGACGGCAAGCCCACCGGCTTTGACGTGGACATCGCCAGCGCCCTGTGCGAACAAATCAAACGCAAATGCGTATTTGTCGAACAGGTCTGGGACAGCATGATTCCGGGCCTGCAGGCCAAGAAATACGACGTCATCATCAGCTCCATGTCGATCACCGAAGACCGCCTCAAAGCGATCGACTTCACCGACAAGTACTACAACACCCCCAGCCGCGTGGTGCTCAAAAAGGGCGTGAACTTCACCGGGTCGGCCTCCATCAAGGGCAAGAAGCTCGGCGTATTGAAGGGCTCCACCCAGGAAAAATACGCCATGGGTGAACTCAAGACCGTGGGCGTGGAAGTCGTGCCCTACGAAGCCCAGGACCAGGTCTACCTGGACATCAAGGCCGGCCGTCTGGACGGCACCGTGGCCGACTTTGTGGAAGTCACCGGTGGCTTTTTGAGCAAGCCCGATGGCAAGGACTACACCCTGGTGGGGCCTGAGCTGTACATCGAGAAATACTTCGGCGTGGGCATCGGCATTGGCATGCGCAAGAACGAAGCGGCCCTGAAAGGCGAGCTCAACACCGCCATCAAGACCATCCGTGGCAACGGCGTGTACAAGAAGGTCAACGACAAGTACTTCAAGTTCGACGTCTACGGCAAATAATCCAGGACAGACCAGACCATGAACGCTTACTACACCGCCATCCTGCAAGGCTCGGTACTGACAGTGGGCGTGTCCTTGTGCGCGCTCCTGGTCTCCATCGTTTTGGGCCTGCTGGGGGCCGCCGCCAAACTCTCGGGGCGCACGCCCCTGGTGGTCCTGGCCACCGCCTACACCACCATCATCCGCGGCATCCCCGAGCTGGTGCTCATGCTCCTGATCTTCTACGGCGGCACCATCGGCCTGAACAACCTGCTCGAATGGCTGGGCAGCGAGGCCACGGTGGACATCAACCCCTTCTTTGCCGGGGTGCTCA